>NZ_JBSSHR010000001.1:0-616670 GCF_059089345.1 Micromonospora sp. BS32 | reverse complement strand
ACCAAGGAGTTTGGGCACGGATCAGGCCCCGAAAGGGACCGAAACCTCTTGATCAACGAGGCGGAACCGAGGCAGTGGGGCGGGTCAGGGGTCAGTGGGGGCGAGGTCGAGTTGGAAGGTGGGGTAGTCGGGCTGGGGGCAGGGGTCGCCGCGGTGGCCGAGCCGCTCGTAGAAGGGCGCCGCCCGCTCGTGGTGCGCCTGCCACTCCAGGTGCCGTACCCGCTCGCCGGCCCACTGCCGCACCGCCGCCAGCAGCGCCCGGCCCACCCCGCCCCGGCGCAGCTCCGGCCGGACATAGAGGTCGTGCAGCCGGGCCGTCCGGTGGTCGTCGCCGCCGCGCAGGTGCGGGCCGTGATCCTGGGCAGCCGCGTAGCCGAGCAGCTCGCCACCGGCCTCCGCGCCGAGGATCACCCAGCGCGGGTCGGCGAGCAGGGTGGCGTACCGGCCGCGGTGCACCTCGGGCGGCTCGTCGGTGACGCCCATGTCGCGCAGCATCGGCCACAGCGCCGGCCAGTCGCCCTCGGTCAGCGGCCGTACGGTGATCGTCATCGCCGTACCGTAACTCCACACCGCGCGTCCGTACGACGCGCCGGTTCACGCTCGACGCAGCCGGTACGCCAGCACCGCCGCGGCCAGCAGCGGACCCCAGACCGGGAACGGGAAGACCAGCAGGAGCAGGGCGACCGCTCCGGCGCCGCCGTTCCCCTCGACGGCGTTGACCAGGAAACCGGGCGACGCGACGCAGGCCGCGAGGGCGACCAGCCCACCGGGCACCACGGCGAGCGCGGGCGGCACGGGCCGGCCGCCGTACCCCGGCACCCAGCCGGGCACCACCGCACCCCAGTCGCGGACCAGTCCGAGGGTCAGCACCGACCCGACGAGCGCCGCGCCGCCGAGCATCGCGCCCTGCATCCGCACGGCGGGAGTGTCGTATCCGGGCTGCAGGTTCAGCGCCCACGGAGTCAGCCAGGTCATTCGCAGGAAGGCGTACGGCAGGGGGCAGAGCGCGGCGGCGAGGGTGACCGGCCGCCCCCAGCGGGCGGCCCGCTCGGGCCGGGTCCAGGCCGGACGGCCGTCGAGCCGGAGCAGCCGGTACCCGATCCACGCCCAGACCGCGGCGAGGGCGGCCATGCCGAGCCCCAGAGCAGCCGTCCGCCGTAGTCGGCGAAGGCGCCGAGCACGGCGCGGCCGAGGCGCGCGACGGTCGCCGGTTCAAGGAAGCCCACCCTCACCGCCACGGCCAGCGCCGACGACAGCGCGGCGGCGGCGAGCCAACCGGTCCGGCGCCCCCGGGCGCAGGCGAGACCGACGGCTCCCACCACGAGGACCGGTCCGGTGAGGCCCAGCGCGTAGCCGAGGGCACTCATCAGCGAGGCGTCGGCCATCACCAGGGCGAAGAAGAGCGCCACGGCCGCCGCGACGGCGCCGGCGACCCGGCGACCACCGACCGAGGCGGCGACGGCCGCCGCCAGCCCGGCCAGCGCGGCGAGGATCAGCAGCGTGCCGGCCGTCCGGTGGCCGATCAGGTGGGTGACCGACACGGTGACCCGGTCGGCGGCCCCGAACGGGTAGCTGGCCGGCCGGGCGAGCCAGAGGGCGCCGAGGAGCGCGGTCGGCAGCGACGCCACGGCCGCGGCCACGACCGGGGTACGGAGGTCGTCGGGCGCGCTGCGGGCGGTGTCCATGCCGTCGACGCTAGGAACGGCGGCCGGGCCGGGCCTCCCCTCGGCGGGGAAGTTGCCTCCCCGGTCCGGAGCAGGTCTTCCGGTGGTGGCCACCGGCGGGCACAATCACCTCCGACCGGTGTCGCGACCCCGGCGGCGAGCGGGCCGTGCGGGCTGAAACGTCGACTCTTGACCGAGAGGACGACGTCCGTGCATCCCCTGTTGCGGCGGCTCGACGCGCTCGCCGCCCACCTGTCCACCCGGCCCGACACCGTGGCGCTGCTCGGCCTCGGCTCGGCCGGCGTCGCGTTCGACCGGCTGGACGCGCACTCCGACCTGGATTTCTTCCTGGTCGTCGCCGACGGCGCGACGCACCGGTACGTGGAGTCGATCGACTGGCTGGAGGCCCCCTGCCCGGTGGCGTACAGCTTCGCCAACGAGCGCAACGGCCGCAAGGCGCGCTACGTCGACGGGATCTTCGTCGAGTACGCCGTCTTCACCGTCGCCGAGTTGGCCCGGCTGCCGTTCACCGGCGCGCGGGTCGTCTGGCAGCGCGACGACGCCCCGCCCGGGCTGGCCGACCGCGGGCTGCCCCCGGCGAGCCCGCCGTACGACACCGTCGAGTTCCACCTGAACGAGGCGCTGACCAACCTCTACGTCGGCCTGCACCGGGAGCTGCGCGGCGAGCGGCTCACCGCGGCGCGGTTCATCCAGTCGTACGCCGTCGACCGGGTGATCAACCTGCTGCGGCTCACCGGGGAGGGCGGGGCGCACCGGCGGGACCCGTTCGACCCGAGTCGCCGGGTCGAGCAGGCGTACCCGCCGGAGCTGCTGCCGCTGGCCGCGATGGTCCCCGGGTACGTGGGGAACCGGGCCGCGGCGGCGGTCACCCTGGCCTGGCTCGAGCAGCGCTTCGCCGTGCATCCGGTGCTCGCCGGCGCGATCCGCGAGCTGCTGGACGCCACGGACGGCTGACCCGGCGGCGGTCAGCGCTGCTCGTGGCGCAGGGCGATCGCGGTCAGCGCCAGCCCACCGTCCACTGTGTACCTACCGTGGAAGGTGGCGACCGGGCGGCCGGCGACCAGCGGACCGGGCACCAGCAGTCGGGCGGCGAACACCCCGTCGCGGGGGTCGAAGGTGATGTCGGCCTCGGCGAAGTCCAGCCAGCGCCGGGTCAGCGGGAACCACGCCTTGTAGACGGCCTCCTTGGCGCTGAACAGCAGCCGATCCCAGCACACCCCGGGGCGCTCGGCCGCGAACCGGGCGGTGCGGACCCGCTCGGCGGGGAGCGCGACCGCGTCGAGCACCCCGTCGGGCAGCGGGGCGTGCGGCTCGGCGTCCACCCCGATGGTGGCGAAGGCGTCGACCCGGCCGAGCACCGCGGCCCGGTAGCCGTCGCAGTGAGTCATGCTGCCGACCACTCCGGCCGGCCAACGCGGCGCGCCGCGCGGGCCGGGCAGGATGGGCGCCGGGGCGTACCCGAGGTCGCCCAGCGCCCGGCGCGCGCAGTGCCGCACGGTGGTGAACTCCCGCCGTCGCTTGTCGACGGACCGGGCGACCAGGGCCGCCTCCTCGGGGTGCAGGACGGCCCCGGCCGGGTCGTCGAACGCCTCGGCGACGGCCACGCCGGACGGCAGGATCCGCTCGATCACCCCGCCGCGCCGCCGCGCCGGGCCAGGAAGTTGGTGCGCACCTCACCGGCGATGAAGTCCGGGTCGTCGAGGATCTCGCGGTGGAACTCGGCGGTGGTCCGCATGCCGCGGCCGCTGATCCGCAGCTCGTCGAGGGCGCTCCGCATCCGGGCCAGGGCGCGCGGCCGGTCCGGGGCCCAGGCGATCAGCTTGGCGATCATCGAGTCGTAGTGCGGCGGGATGACCGCGCCGGGCAGGCAGTGCGAGTCGACCCGGATGCCCGGGCCGCCGGGCGGGCGGTAGACGTCGAGGCGGCCGGGCGTCGGCGCGAAGTCACGCTCGGGGTCCTCGGCGTTGACCCGGCACTCGATCGCGTGGCCGGTGAGGGTGATGTCGGCCTGCTCCAGGCCGAGCCGCTCGCCCGCCGCCACCAGGATCTGCTCGCGGACCACGTCGATCCCGGTGACCAGCTCGGTGACCGGGTGTTCGACCTGGATCCGGGCGTTCATCTCCATGAACCAGAACGCGCCGTCGTCGTCGAGCAGGAACTCCACCGTGCCGGCGCCCCGGTAGCCGAGCGCCTTGACCCCGCGCAGGGCCACCTCGCCCATCTCGTCGCGCAGCGCCTCGTCGAGCGCCGGCGAGGGGGCCTCCTCGACCAGCTTCTGGTGCCGCCGCTGGACGGAGCAGTCCCGCTCCCCCAGGTGCACCGCGTTGCCGTACGCGTCGGCGAGCACCTGGATCTCGATGTGCCGCACCGACGGCAGGTACCGCTCCAGGTAGACCCGGTTGTCACCGAGCACGGCCTGGGCGCTGGCCCGCACCTCGTGGTACGCGGAGAGCAGCTGGCCCGGCTCGTGCACGGCGGCGATCCCGCGGCCGCCGCCACCGGCCACCGCCTTGATGATGACCGGGTAGCCGATCTCCTGGGCGACCGTCGCCGCCTCCTCGAACGAGGCGACCGGCGCGGTGGTGCCGGGCAGCAGGGGCAGCCCCGCCGCGGCCATCAGGTGCCGGGCGGTGGTCTTGTCGCCGACCGCGCTCATCACCTCGGGCGTCGGCCCGATGAAGGTGATGCCGTTCTCCGCACAGATCCGGGCGAAGTAAGGGTCCTCCGAGAGGAACCCGTAGCCGGGATGGATGGCGTCGGCGCCGCTGCGCAGCGCCGCCCCGACCACATTGGGGATGCGCAGGTAGCTCTGCCGGGCGGGGGCGGGCCCCACGCAGACCGCCTCGTCGGCCAGGGCGACGTGCAGCGAGTCGGCGTCGGCCGTCGAGTGGACGGCCACCGTGCGGATGCCCAACTCGCGGCAGGCGCGGATGACCCGCACCGCGATCTCACCGCGGTTGGCGACCAGAATCTTTCCGAACATTGCGCCATCCGTCCTCGACGGTCTCAGCTCTCCGTCACCAGGTCGAGCAGGGGCTGCCCGAACTCCACCATTTCCCCGTCCTTCACGTTGAAGGCCGCGATCCGGCCCGCCCGGTCGGCCACGACCGGCGTGAAGAGCTTCATCGTCTCGATGATCCCGACCTGCTGGCCGCCCTCGACCAGGTCGCCGACCTCCACGAACGGCGCGGCGTCCGGCGACGGCCGTCCGTAGAAGGTGCCGACCAGGTCGGCGACGATCGCGCTGCGGCCCTCGTCCACCCGGTCCACCGGCTCGCCGACCGGCGTCGCCACCACGGCGACCGCCGGTTCCCCGGCGGCGTGCCACTCGACCTCGATGGTGGCGCCGTCGAGCTGCACCATCACCCGGCTCAGCGGCCCGGGCAGCCGGCTCACCACCGCCTGGATGGCCGAGCCCAGCTCGCCGGCGTTCCACCCGCCGTCCTTCGCCACTGTCGTCACCGCTTCTCCCCTACCGTCAGGACCGCCTGCCGTTCCGCGTCGCCGAAGGCCGCGAAGCGCGCGTAGCGCTGGGCGACGAGCTCCTCCGGCGACAGCGCCGCCAACTCGTCGAGGGTCGCCGCGAGCACCGAGCGGACCCGCTGCACCGTGCCCGGCCGGTCGGCGTGCGCGCCGCCGGGCGGTTCGGCCACCACCCCGTCGACCACGCCGAGCCGCAGCAGGTCGCCCGGGGTGATCCCGAGCTGGGCGGCGGCCCGGGGGGCGAGCGCGGCGTTCTTGAACAGGATCGTGGCGCAGCCCTCCGGGCTGATTACCGAGAAGTACGCGTTCTCCAGGATCAGCACCCGGTTGGCCACCCCGATCGCGAGCGCCCCGCCGCTGCCGCCCTCGCCGGTGACCACCGACACCACGGGCACCGGCAGGCCCGACATGTGCTCGATGCTGCGGGCGATGGCGTAGCCCTGCCCGCGCCGCTCGGCCTCGATGCCGGGGTAGGCGCCCGGGGTGTCGATGAGGGTCACCAGCGGCAGGCCGAAGCGGGCGGCGTGGGTCATCAACCGGTGCGCCTTGTGGTAGCCCCAGGGCTGCGGCATGCCGAAGTTGCGCCGGACGAGCTCGGCGGTGTCGTGCCCCTTCTGGTGCCCGAGCACCACCACCGTCCGGTCGCCGATCCGGGCCAGCCCGCCGACCAGCGCCGGGTCGTCGCCGCCGCCGAGCCGGTCGCCGTGCAGCTCGACGAACTCGTCGAACGCGCCCCGGCAGTAGTCCAGGGTGGTCGGCCGGTCGAGGTTGCGCGCGGTGGTCACCAACGCGGTCGGTTCGACCGCCGGCACCCGGGCCGGCTCGGTGAGCAGGTGCGGGGAGCGCGCCGCCGGGGCCGCCGGGGCGGCCGGGGTGTGCAGCCGGACCAGCCGGGCCAGCGTCGCCCGGAGGCTCTCCCGGGGTACGACCAGGTCGACCTGACCGTGCTCGGCGAGGAACTCGGCGCTCTGGAACCCGGCCGGCAGCTCCACCCGGATCGTCTGGCGGACCACTTCCGGCCCGGCGAAGCCGATCCGGGCGCCGGGCTCGGCGACGATCACGTCGCCGAGCATCGAGAACGACGCGGTCGCCCCGCCGTACGTGGGGTCGGTGTTCAGGTTGACGGTGAGCACGCCGGCGTCGTGCAGCCGGCGCAGCTCCTGGCTGGTCTTGGCGAGCTGCATCAGCGAGACCGCGCCCTCCTGCATCCGGGCCCCGCCGGAGGTGGAGATCAGCAGGAGCGGCACCCGGTCGGCCAGCGCCCGCCGGGCGGCCCGGGCGATCAGCTCACCGGCCACGCTGCCGACGCTGCCGCCCATGAAGGCGAAGTCGAGCGCCGCCACGACCAGGGGCAGGCCCTCGATCCGGGCGGTGCCGGCCACCACGGCGTCGGCCCGGCCGGTGCGCGCCCGGGCCTCGGCCAACCGTCGGGGGTACGGCTTCGCGTCGACGAAGCCGAGGATGTCGCGGGGTTCCACCTCGGTGCCGAACTCCGCCAAGCTGCCCGGGTCGAGCAGCATGTTCAGCCGGGTGGGCAGGTCCAGCCGGGCGTGGTGCTGGCAGTCGGGGCAGACCCGCAGGTTGTTCTCCCAGCGCAGCCGGTACTGGAGTTCGCCGCAGCCCGCGCAGCGCAGCCAGTCGTCCTCCCCGCCGCCGAAGGGCGAGCTGGGCCAGCCGGGCCGGGTCACCGGCTCCACGGTGGTCATGCCGGCACCGCCCGGGTGTGGGCCGGTACCGTGGCGTCGGTCTCGACACCCACCAGGGCGAACCGGTGGCCGGCCGGGTCACGGACCACACCGCTGATCCCGGCGGTCGGCCGGGTGTCGCCCCACCGCTCGACCGTGCCGCCGGCGGCGACCGCCCGGGCCAGCACGGCGTCCGGGTCGTCGCAGCGCAGGGTGAGCAGCACCGCGTCGTCCGGGGCCGCGTCGACGGTCTCGGTCACTTCCAGGCGGTACGGGCCGAGCCGCAGCTCGGCGTCGAGGACGTGGCCGTCGAGCAGGCACTCGCGGCGTGTCTCGGTGGCACCGAAGACGTCGGCGTAGAACGCGATCGCCGCCGCGCTGTCGGGTACCGACAGCCGGTGGCATGACGGGACTCCCCCCGAACCCATCGCTCGCCTCCCTTCCCTTGTCGACGATGAGGCGCACCCGGCAGGTCCGGTGACACCGCACGGACGATCGCCGGCGGATCCGGGGCGAGATCTACGCTCTTCGATAAGCGCTCCTCATCTGCGGGGAACGTTATCCATGTCACAGGTGCCTGGATACCCTTAGACGCACCCCTAGGCGCCGCGCCCGACGACGGGCGTCGCGGGGGCGGATCGGTCCGGGGCGGGGCCGGGCCACCACCCGTCGACGGCCGCGACGAGCTGCCCGGTCCACTGCCGCAGCAACCGCCGCCCCTCGTCGGCGCTGGCGCCGGTCGGATCGCCCAGCACCCCGCTCGGGCTCACCGCGCGCACCCCGTCGCGGCGCAGCACCGGCATCAGCTCGGCGAGCGGTCGCCGGTCGCCGGGGCGCAGCGCGGCGCGGCGCACGCTCGCCGGGCGCAGGGCCAGCATCACCGAGGTCTCGGTTCGTCCGGCATGGCTGTCGTGCCCGGTGCCGGCCGGCGCCCAGGCGTACGCCCGGCGCCCCTCCCGGCGCAGCCGGCCCACTGCCCGGCGCAGCGGGACGGCGTTGCCGCCGTGGCCGGAGACCACCAGCACGCCGGCGAACGCGTCGGCGGAGCGGGCCAGCTCCACCAGCACCAGCTCCACCGCCTCCGGGCCGATGGACAGGGTGCCCGGGAATCCGGCGTGCTCCCCGCTCGACCCGTACGGCAGGGCGGGCGCCACCGTCACCCCGGGGCGCGCGGCGGCGAGCCCGACCGCGAGCGCGACCGCGACCTCGGTGTCCACCGTGCCGGGCAGATGCGGTCCGTGCTGTTCGGTCGCCCCCAGGGGCACCACCAGCAGGCTGCCGGCCGCCCGCCGCGCCACCTCGGGCCAGGCCAGGTCCGCCAGGTGGTTCGGGCCCTCGGCGTCCCGGCCCGCCGGACCGGTGCCGCTCACCGGCCCGGCTCGCCGGCGGCGCGGGGATCGGCCGCGCGCTCGTCCACACCGTCGCGGCCCGGCCAGCCGGCGACGTCCGGCAGGAGCGGGGCGAGGGTCCGGTGCCGCAGCGCGCCCCAGCACACGCCCGCGCCGTGGGTCAGGTCGTCGGCCAGCCGCAGCGCCACCCAGCGGAGCAGGTCGACGTCGGGGCGCTGCCGCTGCCAGTCGCAAACGTGCCGGGCGAGCACCGCGGCGAGCACGAGCCGGCCGCGGCGGCTGGCCAGCAGGCCCGGCACCGCCACCGGCCCCCACGCCCGGACCAGGGCGTCGGCGAGGAGTCGGCCGGCGCCGAGGTGGCCGAGGACCGCCAGGCGCAGCGACTCCCCGGCCGGTACGCCGACCGCCGCCAGCTTGCGGGGCAGCAGCGCCGCCGTGACACCCGCCACGGCCAGCCCGGCACGCGGACGGCCCAGCGCGACCGCCGCCCAGGCGACCCCGCTCCACGCCGACACCTTCACCGGGGTGACCGCGGTCCCGTGCCGCAGCGCCAGCGGCGCGGTGGAACTGCCGTAGGTGAACCGTTGCCGGGCCCAGGCCCGCCAGTCCGGGCGGGTGGCGTGCCGGACCCGGGAGGCGGGTTCGTAACGCACCCGGCCACCACCGGCGACCAACCGCCAGACCAGGTCGACGTCCTCACCGACCAGCATGTCCTCGGCGAAGCCGTCGAGCTCCTTCAGCGCCGACACGCGTACCAGCAGGGTGGCCGTGGGCAGGTAGGGCACCCGGCTCCACGGCCGCACCACCGCGCCGACCTCGCCCATGTCGAGGGAGGGCCGGGCCTGTTCGTACCGCTCCAGGAGGGTCGGGCCGGCGATGCTGCAGACCCGCGGGGCGACCGCGACCACCCGCGGGTCGGCGAAGTGCCGCAGGAGCGGGTCGAGCCAGCCCGGCTCGGGGGTGACGTCGGCGTCCAGGAAGGCCACCAGGTCGGTACCGGCCAGCCGCCAGCCGGTGTTGCGGGCCGCCGCCGCGCCGCGCGGCCGGTCGTGTCGTACCGTCGCCCCGGGCAGCCGGGTCCGGGAGCCGTCGTCCACCACCACGGTGGCCAGCCCGTCAAGCGCGGGCAGCAGCCGGGCGAGGGCGGCGGCGTGGTCGCGTACCGGGACGACCGCCGTCACGTCGGCGGCCGTCGGACCCCCCGACTCCCGGCGCGGGTGTGCCAGGCCGGCGTCGACCAGCCGGTCGGCCAGCGCGCGGTGCCGGGGTGCCGGGCCGACCGGGTCGCCGGCCCACCAGCCGTGGACCAGCCGCGCCGCCGGGTCGGACAGCCGCAGCACCCGCAACGGCGAGCCACCGAGCAGCACCCGACCGTCGCCGAGGCGGCGCACCCCCGGGTCGGCGTCGAGGTACAGGATGTCCCCGGTCATCTGACGACTCCCTCCGTCGGGGGTGCGGCGGGAGCGACCGTCCTCAGTAGACGCCACACATCCCGTCGATCGAGACCTCCTCGACGAGCAGGTCCTCGTCGACGTCGGGGTGCGGGTCAGCCTCCGGCGCGGCGGTGTCAACGACGCCCTCGGTGCCGGCGGCGGTACGGATCTCGGTCATGGCGGCCGTCCTCTCCCTGGTCCCGCGGCCGGTACGCCGGCCGGCGACGTCCCGACGGTATCGGCTCCGGACGGCCGCGCCGCACCCCTAATCGCCCGTCGGTAGGGGTCGAGCCCTTCCACCGACGTCGCGCGTCCGCCATAGTGGATCCGGAGTCACCGTTGATCGGCCGTTCGGCTCCATTCGGCCGGCAGATCGGCTCCTCCGTAGCAACCCCAGGGACGACCGATCCCATCCTGTCGGCCACCGGCCGGCACCCGGGGCGATCTGGGCCCCGGCCCGTGACCGGCAGACGCCAGAAGTGGATGTGCACCGTGCGAATGCGACCCTGGCCCGAGGTGACCGCGTCCCTGCGGGAGGACGGCGAGCTCGTGCTGCGCTCCGGACCGACCGGGGACCGGTTCCGGTGCCGCGGCGCCGGTGCCGCAATGTGGCTGGCGCTGCGGCAGCACGACGGGCACTGCGATGCCGCGGCCGACATGCTCGCCCGGATCTGGGAGGCAGACCCGGCCGACGTCCGCGCCGAGCTGCGGAGCTGGGCGGCGGAGCTCTGGGACGCCGGGCTGATCCGGCCGGCCGCCTGACCCTCCGGCGCACCCGCCCGCCGGCCGGCACGGAACTGGTTTGACGATCGTCCTATACGTTTGTACATCGTGGACGTGTAGGCTGCGGCCCATGGGACACCGTGCGGAACTGCTGGTCGGGGCCAAGCGTTGCCTTGTCGAGAAGGGCTACGCCCGGACGACGAGCCGGGACATCGTCGCCGCGTCCGGCACGAACCTCGCCTCCATCGGCTACCACTACGGCTCCAAGGAGGCCCTGCTCAACGAGGCCCTGATCAGCGCCTTCCAGGACATCGGCGAGGAGTTGGCCGCCACGCTGGTCAACGACGTCGAGCCCGGCGCCGCGCCGATCGAGCGCTTCGAGCTGATCTGGACCCGGATCATCGAGCAGTTCAACACCCACCGCCAGCTCTACCGGGCCAGCTTCGAGGTGTTCGCCCAGTCCGACCGCGCGCCGGAGGTGCGCGCCGCGCTGGCCACCGGCATGCAACAGGGTCGCCAGGGGCTGGCGTACCTCTTCCGGGCCCTGTCCGAGACCGGCGCCGACGACGACCCCGCGACCGCGCAGGCCGTCGGCTCGTTCTACCAGGCCCTGCTCACCGGCCTGATGGTGCAGTGGATGGTCGACCCGGACAACTCCCCCGACGGTGCCCGGATCACCCGGGCGCTGCGCATCATCGCCGCCTGGCACTTCCCGCCGTCCGGGCGAACCGCCACCTCCGACCCGGTCTCCGGCCTCCCCGGGCAGCCCGGGCCTCGCCGCCACCCCCGGGACGGGGCGAGGCCCCTCGGCTGAGGAGCCTCGCGCCGCCCGGGCTCGGGACCGCTCAGCGGGCCTCGGGTCGCGCACCGACCTTTCCGGACCGTCGAACCCGGATGTCGCCGGAGGTGGTGCGGGCGTACACCGCGACGGTCGCGCCCGAGCGGTCACCGTCGCCGGAGTCCGTGAAGGCGTTGCGGACGTTGCCCGAGCGGGTCGAGGCGTCGACCCGGGCGGCCGAGCCCTCCCGGACACCGACCTGGAGGTCACCGGAAGTGGACTCGATCCGTACCGAGCCGCCGACGACCTCGCCGACGTCGATGTTGCCGCTGCGGACCTTCACCGTGACGTCGTCGGCGGCCTGCTCGACGGAGACGTTGCCGTTGGCACCGTCGATCCGCAGCGGGCCCGCCACCTCGCCGAGCCGGACGTCGCCCGAGCTGATCTCGACGGCCGCCGACCCGTCGATGTCGCCGATCCGCACGTTCCCGGAACGGGCGGTCACGTCCACGTCGCCGTACGCGTTCCGGACGGTGACGTCACCGCTGGACGCCTCGACGTTCAACGTGCCGGTGTCGTGCAGCTTGACGTTGCCGGAGCCGGCCCGGAAGGTGCAGTCGCCCAACCTTCCCTCGGCCTGGAAGTCACCCGAGGAGGTGCGGCCGGTCACGTGCGAGCCGGCCGGTAGGGAGATCGTCACGTGGACGGCGCCGTTGCGCCCGAACAGGCCGGACTCCCGGGGGACCCGCACCGTGAGCACCCCGTCGGCGAAGCTCACCTCGGTCTGCTTCGCGGTGCGCTGGTCGGCCGGGCTCAGGAACAGGGCCGGCGCCACCTCGACGACGGTGTCCCGACGGCTGCCCGCGACGAACCGGGCGTCGCCGGCCGGCAGATCGAGTGAGACGGAGATCGGGTGCGGGGTGTCGAATTCGCGCATGATGGTCCTCCTTGGTACGTCCTGCGGTGGATGATGGTGCGCTCGCCGGTGCGGAGGACAACCCCGGCCCGCGCCGTTGCGGACCTGCCGCCCGGGGGCCGTGACTTTCCGTTACCGATCCGCTGCTCGACAACGGCGGTGACCGGCCCAATTCCGAAATCTGGGATCACACTCCGGGATGACGGGTGGCGCCGATCCGACAAGGGATTGTTGACGATGGGACTTTCCAGTGATCACCCATCGATCGCCGCCGAAGCTTGGCGCAATGTTTCCATTTCGTCAACGCTTATTACCGAACAGTAATTGTGGAGACGGCAGGTTGGCCCTTTAGAACACTTCCCCGGCCGCCCGCAAGAGCCCGGTCACATTGTCGCCACCCCATCATCCGATCCTCCAGAAAACCATAGACGAACGTTCCATACAGATATATAACTTGTCCGCAAGTTGCCACACCGGCCCGGCGGGCTCGACACCGGCGCACGGGTCGTGCTAACCCCGCGCGGCCGCGTCCAGGTCCAGAATGGCGTCCGGGGTGAGCAGGCGGGCCGGCGCGGAGCGGGGTGCGACGAGCCGGGGCCCGACCTCCGCGACGGCCGGGCTGGTGAGGACGACCGTGCCGCCGTCGGCGCGGTACCGGGTCAGGACGGTCTGCATCAGTGCCGCCGACAGGGCGTCCACCTGCGCGAACGGCTCGTCGAGGAGAAGAAGCCGGGGCCCGTCGAGCAGCGCCGCCGCCAACTGGAGCCGCTTGCGCATGCCCGGGGTGTACCGGCCGACCACTCCCCCGTCGAACCCGCGCAGGCCACACTGCCGCACCACGGTCTCCATCCGGCGGGCCAGGGTGGCGGCGGCCATCCCCCGGGACAGCCCCATCCACCTCAGCCAGTCCCGGCCCACCACGTCCCCGGGCAGCCCGGCGTCGTCGGGCAGCAGCCCCACCAGGCCCGCGGGCGGCGCCGGCGCCGCCCAGATGTCGATGCCGAAGACCTCGACCACACCCTCGTCCGGAGGAAGCAGGCCACCGACCATGGCGACCAGGGTGGACTTGCCCACACTCCGCCCGCCGACGATCTCCAGCACGCCGCCCGCCGGCAGGGACGACGAGAGGTGGTCGACCACGATCCGGTCGCCGAACTGCTTGCACAGGCCCCGCAGGCGCAGCGCCGACGTGGACGCCGCCGGTCGCAGCTCGCCGAGCCGCTCCCGGGATTCCGGGGCCTCGACCAGGTCGCACACACGGGTCGGGAACATCGGGCGTCTCCTCTCGGCGGTCGGTCTGGGGAGCGACGTGCACGGGCCGTGACGCCGCCCGCGACCGCACCGAGAACACTAGGGCGGCGAACGGGTGGGCAGAACCGACCTATTCCGCGCATCCAGGTAGGTCTACCCCTACCCGGCGACCCGCCCGACCGGCACCTTCGGATAGACCGCCGGGAGCTGCGCGGGCCCGGGCGAGAGCCGCGTCGACCCAGGTGGACGGCCCGAGCGCGGCGTCCATCGTGCGGTGCCACCGCCGCGCGGCGAGCAGCGCCGGCCGCGCCGGGCCGGGGCGGGTGAACGGCCGTCGGCGATCATCGGACGGGCCCGCCCCCGCGCGTCTCCGCTTCGACACCGGGTGATCACCAAAATGCCACCCGGCTACACAACATCGTGATCAGAAGCATCTATGCCGAAGTGCCCCCGGCGGCTATGTTCCTAACTTGCTCAAACGATGAGGGGTTGACGCTCCACTCAGGAAGCCCCAACCTGTAGCGAGCATTGGGCTCGGAAGGTTGAACGGCGCATGGCTTTATGCACTGCAACATCCTCGGCTTCAGTTGACGGGACGGTTCAGGCGTGTTTCAGCGGGCCGCCGCTGTTCGAAAGTTCATCGGGGGAAAGTGCATGACATTACAGGAACGTTACGGCGAGCTGGCCAGTCTGGAGTCCCTGCTGGCCGGCTGCTACTCCGGGACCGGAGGCGTCGCCGTGGTCAGCGGGCCGGTGGGCAGCGGAAAGACCGAGCTGCTCGACGACCTGGCCGACAAGGCGGCGTCGGCCGGGATCCTGCACCTGCGGGCCACCGGCCGGAAGGCCGACGCGCTGGTGCCGCTCGGTGTGCTGATCGAACTCTTCCACTCCACCGAGCTGCGTCAGGCGGCCCGGCGGGTGGCGGAGCTGCTGGACGACGCGGGGTCCGGGGGGGCCCTCGGCGAGTCCGGCACCACGCCGCCGCCGCGCCTGATGCACGGGCTGACCGAACTCCTCCAGGACCTCGCCGCGCAGGGACCCCTGCTGATCACCGTGGACGACTGCCACTACGCGGACGCCGCGTCGGTGCACTGCCTGACCCACTTCGTGCAGAGCCTGCGCTCCACCCGGATCCTGCTGATCTTCGCGGAGTCCGACCACGCCGCCGACCGGCACCCCCGGTTCCGGACCGAGCTGCTGCGCCAGTCCCGCTGCCGGTGGCTGCACCTCTGGCCGCTGAGCGCGGACGGTGTCGCGGCGATGGTCCGGCCGGAGCTGGACTCCCGCGCGGCGCCGGCGGTGGTGGACGCGACCGGCGGAAATCCCCTGCTCGTCCGGGCGCTGCTCGCCGACCACCGGCAGGCCGCCCGCCCCGGGGCGACCCGCGACGACCAGGAACCGGCGATCGGCCGGGCGTACGGCCAGGCGGTCGTCTCCTGCCTGCACCGGGTCAGGCCCGCCATGCTCGCCATCGCTCGGGGCATCGCGGTGCTCGGCGACGCCGCCTCGCCACGGCGGCTCAGCGCACTGCTCGACCTCGACGTCGACGCGGTGACCGACGACATCCGGGAGATGGAGCTCGCCGGCCTGCTCGGCGACGGTCGCTTCCGGCACCCGGCGGCCGAGGCGGCCGTGCTGCGGGACATCCCCTGCGCCGAACGCATGGCCGGCCACCGCGAGGCGGCCCGGCTGCTGCATCTCGACGGGCCACCCACCACCGTGGTGGCCCGCCACCTCGTCGCCGCCGGGCACGCGAACGAGACCTGGGCGGTCTCCGTGTTGCGGGAGGCGGCCGAGCTCGCCGAGGTCGCCCAGGACGTCGACTTCGCCGTCGCCTGCCTCGAACTGGCCGCCCAGGCCTGCGGCGCGGGCGCCCAGGAGTCCGCGGTGACTCTGCAACTGGCCCGGGCGGAATGGCAGCGCAATCCCGCGTCGGCGGCCCGGCACTTCGACGGCCTGGTCGACGCGCTGCGCGCCGGCGACCTCGACCGCGGCCACGCCGGCACGGTGGCCCGCGCCCTGCTCTGGCACGGCGAGCACCACGCCGCGCAGGAGGTGCTGACGGTCGCCGCTGAGGAGGGCGGCGCCGACGCCGCCGTACGCATGCACGTCGTCCGCGAGCAACTGCGGGCGACGTACCCGGAGGTGCTGCCCACCGCCCTGCAGGGACGTACGCCGCCCCGGTCCCGCCTCGGTCAGCAGTTGCGCGCGGCGTCGGCGCTCACCGCGGTGCTCACCCGGGGGGCCGGCGAGGAGTCGATCGCGGTGGCCACCGAGGTGCTCCGCGACGCGGCGCTGGAACGCGCCGACCTGGAGTCGATCGAGGCGGCGCTGCTCACCCTGCTGTACGCCGACCGGCCCGACCTGGCGGCCCCGCACTGCGCGCGCATCATCGAGGGCATCTCCGCCGGGCAGGCCGTCACCCGACGGACCGGCCTGCTGGCCCTTCAGGCGGAGGTGGCGCTGCGCGGCGGCGACATGGTCGGGGCGGAACGCGCCGCGCGCGAGGCGCTGCAGCTGCTGCCGCCCCGCGGCTGGGGCGTCGCGGTCGGGTCCCCGCGGTCCACGCTGGTCCGCGTCCTCACCGCCACCGGCCGGCACGCGGAGGCGGCCGACCAGCTCGCCCAGCCGGTGCCCGAGGCGATGTTCCGGACCCGGCACGGCCTGCTCTACCTGAACGCCCGGGGGCACCACCAGCTCGCCGAGAACCGGCTGCAACCGGCGCTGGCCGACTTCCAGGCCTGCGGCCAGCGGATGCGCGACTGGGGGATGGACGTCCCGTCGCTGGTGCCGTGGCGCAGCGGGGTCGCCGCCGTGCACCTGCGCGCCGGTGACCCGGAGCGGGCCCGCAAGCTGATCGAGGAGCAACTGGCCCGCCCCGGCGGCACGCACCCGCGGACGTACGGTTCCTCGCTGCGGCTGCTCGCGGCGGCGAGCGACGCCCGGCACCGGCCCGGTCTGCTGCGCAAGGCGATGGAGGGCCTCCAGGCCTGCGGCGACCGGTTCGAGCTGGCGCACACCGTGGCGGACATGAGCCACGCCTACCAGGTGCTGGGCGAGCTGGGGCGGTCCCGGGCGATGGCGCACCACGCGCTGCAGCTCGCCGACGAGTGCCGGGCGGCGGCCCTGCACGAATCGTTGCTGCGCCAACATCCGCAGCCCCGGGAGAAGCCCGCGCCGGCCGAGCCGGAGGCGACCGCCGCGGGCAACGCGGCCGTGCTCAGCGAGGCCGAGCGCCGGGTCGCCGAACTCGTCTCGCTGGGTCACACCAACCGGGAGGTGGCCAAGGCGCTGTTCATCACGGTGAGCACCGTCGAGCAGCACCTGACCCGGGTCTACCGCAAGCTCAGCATCAGCCGGCGCGCCGACCTGCCGGTGTTCCAGCAACTGCACGTCGCGGAAGCCAACTGATCGTCCACCGGCGACGGACGATCCGCGGCCGGTGGACCCGGCGGCCCGCCTTCCACCTCGGAAGGCGGGCCGCACCCGTCAGGCGCGTCGGCCGGTCACCGGGGACGACGGCAGGATGCCGGGCTTGAACCTGCCGCTCATCTCGTCGCCGTCCACCGTCACCGTGAAGCGCAGCTTCATCGGCACCGGCGTGGTGACCGGCAGCGCCCACTTGAGCTCCGCGCCGTTCACCGTGCCCTCGACGATCGCCGAGGTCTTGCCGTTCTGCGTGATGGTGCCGTTGAGCTGCTGACCGTCCGACTGCAGCACGACCGTCAACTCCTGCTTGCTTCCCGGTGCCTTGACCACGACATTCCAACGTCCGTCGGCGCTCACGATACTCCCTTGTGGTGACAAATAAGACAATCCGTTGTCTCGACTGTAGTGGCCGCCCTCGGGCACGACGACCCCTAAAAACGGCCGCCCTTACCCGACGAAGCCGCCGTCGGCGTGCAGGACGCTGCCCGTCACCGCCGACGACCCGACACCGCAGAGCCAGCACACGGCCGCCGCCACCTCGACCGGCTCCAGCAACCGGTCGACCAGCTGGTGCCGGGCGAAGACCGACACGTCGGGCAGGTCGTAGAGCGCGGCGCTGGCCGCCAGCATCTCGGTGCGGGTCGAGCCGGGCGAGACGGCGGTCGCGGTGACCCCCGTCCCGCGCAGGTCGGCCGCGAGCCCGCGGACCAGCCCCACCACCGCGTGCTTGGCCGCCGTGTAGCCGGCCAGCTGCCACAGGCCACGGTGCCCGGCGGCGGAGGCCAGGGCCACGAACCGGCCCGACCGGGGCGGCGGACGGCGCAGCAGCGCCGGTACGGCCGCCCGCGCCAGGTTCGCCACCCCGTGCACGCCGACCCCGAAGAGGATGTCCCACTCGGCGCCGTCGGACTCCCAGAGCGGTCGGCCGCCGGCGATCACCGCCGCCGCGGCGACTGCCGCGTCGAGGCCACCGAACTCCCGTTCGGCCAGCCCGACCGCCTCGGCCAGGGCGGCCGGGTCGCGTACGTCGGCCACCACGTCGCGCACCGCGCCCGGCCAGCGGTCCGCGAGCTCGCGCAGCTGCGCCCGGGTGCCCAGCGGGTAGTCGACCCCGGGCAGGTCCCGGCAGACGTCGGTGGCGACCACCCGCCAGCCCTGATCGGCGAGACCCGCGACGACGGCCGCGCCGATCCCGCGGGCCGCGCCGGTGACCACCGCCACCCGTTCACCGCTCACCGGGGCGCTCCAGGTAGCCGCGCTCGCGCAGGTACGCCAGCAGTTCGTCGGCGGCCGCGCCGGCGTCGGCCGGCCGGACCACCCGGCTCGCCCGATGGCCGGTCAGCGTCCCGGTCAGCGCGATCCACCGGTCGCGCGGGTCGGATCCGCCCGGCGCGTCCAGCACCCGCGGCCGCGGCCGGTACGGGCCCGACCGCCGCACCCGCACCACCGGACCGGACGCGGTGTCCCCGGGCACCCAGGGGATGGGGGCGCTACCGCTGGCCAGCAGCGCGGGCAGGGCGGCGGTCCGCAGCCGGGAATCGCCGGCCTCCACCGAGCAGACGGCCGGCAGCGGCACGCTCAGCAACTCCTGTCGCCCACCGTCGAGCCGGCGCACCGCCCGCAGCCGGTCGGCGCCGTCCAGGGTGAGATCACGCAGTCCCAGCGCCTGCGCGGCGCCGAGCCGGTCGGCCAGGAAGGCCGGGGTGGCGCCGGTGCCACGGTCCAGCGAATGGTCCCCGCAGAGCACGACGTCGACCCGGCCGTACCGCGCGCCCAGCGCCCCGGCCAGCAGCGCCGCCGTGGCGGAGCCGTCGTCGAGGTCCGGCCCGACCTCGGGTGCCGCCACCCGCAGCGCCTCGTCGGCGCCGGCGGCGAGCGCCTGCCGCAGCATGGCGTCCGCCGCCTCCGGTGCGACGCTCACCGCGACGCAGCGGCCGCCGCCGGCCGCGGCGAGCCGCAGCGCGTACTCGAGGGCGCAGCGGTCTGCCGCGCTCGGGCCGCTGGTCCGCACGTCGGTGCGGACCGCACCGGTGAGCGGGTCGACGCCCGGTCGGTTGTCGACCCAGCGCAGCGCTGCCACCACCAGCATCCCGGTCACCCCTTCCGGAAGACGACGCCCTGGCCACCGTCCGGGTAGCTCCAGGAGATGGCACCCCCGGTGTTGCAGACCTGGTAGCAGGCGCCGCACTCGAAGCACTGCTCGTAGCTGAAGAGGATCCCGCCGTCGGCGGTCGGCGTGAACAGGTCGGCGGGGCAGCAGCGCACGCACGCCTGGGTGGTGCAGGACCGGCACACCCGGGTGTCCACCGTGATGTGCGCCCGGGCCCCGACCCGGAACTCGGTGGTCGCGATCCGCTCGTCGAAGCCGGTCTCCAGGTGCGGACCCGGCGGGTCGGGCCGGCTCACCGGAACGCCCGCAGCGCCACGAGCGCGTCCCGGGCGAGATCGCGGACCCGGACCTGGTGGGTCGCCGCGCTGCGCCGCAGCAACCGGCGCAGCCCGGGCTTCGGACGGGGATTGTCCACCTGGAACACTCCTTGGACGAGGTCGCAGAGCAGGCCCGGATATTGCTGCTGCACCCGGTCGGAGAGGACGAGATCCGGCACCCGGCGCAGCCGGCGCAAATCGGCGAGGACGAACGAGTCGCGCAGCATCCGCCGGTACCCGGCCAGCCCCGACCGGCTCACGTCGCCGGCCGCCACCGCGGCGGCGGCGGCGCGTCCGGCGTACATGCCGGCACCGATGGCGAAGTTGACCCCCTCCAGCCAGACGCCGGCGGCGAGACACATCGCCGCGGCGTCGCCGGCGACCAGGATGCCGTCGCCCACCAGGTCCGGCATGCTCCGGTAGCCACCCTCGGGCAGCAGGTGGGCCGAGTACTCGACCAGCGTGCCGCCGCGCAGCAGGGGGGCGATGGCATCGTGCCGCTTGAGGTCGCCCATCAGCTCCTCGGGACGTACCGTGCCGGTGGCCAGGCCGGAGAGGCCGACGACCACGCCGACGCTGACCGAATCCCGCTGGGTGTAGAGGAAACCGCCGCCGGGCAGGCCGCGGGTGCAGCCGAGCACCTCGATGTCGGCACCCTCCAGGCCGCTGAGCCCGAACCGCTGGTCGATGACCTCGCGCGGCAGCGCCAGGGTCTCCTTCACGCCGAGCGCGACGTGCCGACCGGCCGCGCCCTCGCGGTACAGCCCCGCCTCCTTGGCGAGGAAGGAGTTGACCCCGTCGCAGGCGATCACCACGCCGGCGCGCAGGTCACCGTCGGGCCGGTCGGTGCGGACCCCGACGACCGCGCCGGTGGCGTCGCGCAGCAGCCCGGTGACCACGGTCGACGGCACGAGCACGGCGCCGGCCGCGACCGCGAGCCCGGCGAGCCAGCCGTCGAGATCCGCCCGGTGCACGGTCGCCCCGTTGTACGGCGGGCGACCCCAGTCGCTGGTCCGGAAGTCGACCGTCATCGCCTGCGTCGGGGTCATCACCATGGTGGCGCGCCGGGTCACCCAGCGCTGCACGGGCATCTGCTCCCACCAGCGCGGCACGAGCTCGTCGAGGACACGTCCATAGACGACCCCGCCGTACACGTTCTTGGCGCCCGGGAACGGTCCCCGCTCCACCAGGGCGACCGACCGGCCGGCGCGGGCGGCCTCCAGCGCCGCGGCGGAGCCGGCCGGTCCGGCGCCGACCACGACCACGTCGAACCGCGGTGGCGTACCGGCGGGCTGGTCAGTCATCGTGCTCCTTTGCTCCGGACCGGACGCCCGGGTCGAGTCGCGCCGCCAGCTCCGCCAGCAGGGCCGCCGCGTCGGTCACCAGGGCGAGGTCGGCGGCCGTCGTCATCGGGCACGACGCGTCCGGGTTGACGCTGACCAGGTGCCGTGGCTGGCCGAGGCCGCCGAGGTGCTGGGCGGCGCCGGAGACGCCGAAGGCGACGCAGAGGTCGGGGTCGACCAGTACGCCGGTGGTGCCGATCTGGCGGGCGGCCGGCACCCAGCCGGCGTCGGTGACCACCCGGGTGGCGCCCAGCGAGGCGCCCAGCCCGGCGGCGACCCGGCCCAGCAGCGCGACGGCCTGCGGGCCGGTCAGCTCCCCCCGGCCGATCCCGGCCCCCGCGGTGAGGATCCGGGGCGCCTCCGCGAGCGCCACGGTGGCCGGTTCGGGATCCGCCACGGACACCGTGGTCACCTCGGGCGTCGCCGGGGGCGGCGGCAGGGTGAGCGGGTGCAGGCGGCCGGGACCGTGGTCCGCGTCGACGCCGCGTACGCCGGGCTGCAGGGTGGCGACGAACGGGCCGTCCACCGCCAGCTCCACGCCGAGCCGGGCACCCCAGCGCAGCACCTCGGCGCCGTCGGGCAGCAGCCGGGTCGCGCCGGCGAGCAGCGGCCGACGCAACGCGGCGGCGAGCCGGGGCGCGAGGTCACGGCCGTCCGGGGACGCGGGCAGCAGGACCGGGCCGCTGCCGGCCAGGACGCTGGCCAGCTGCGCGGACCAGTGCCCGGGCCGGAAGCCGTCCTGCTCGGTCCAGTGGACGGTGTGCGCGCCGGCGAGCGCGGCGGCCGCCTCGGCGGCGCCGGAGCCGATCACCAGTGCCCGGCCGTCGGCCTCCGCCGCGGCCTCGGCCGCGCCGAGCGGCAGCCGGCCCGCCCGGGCCACCACCACCGCGATCGGCGCCCCCGCCTCCGGCGTCACAGCGCCACCCCCACCCGGTGTCCCTCGACCACGGCGGCGTGCGCCCGGCGGGGCGCCACGCAGTCCCCCACCCGGTGCACCTCGAACGGGACGTCGCGCAACTCCCGCCACAGCTCGTCCTCCGGCGTCGGGTGGGTCGCGCAGACCACCCAGTCGACCCGCAGCGGCGAGGTGACGCCGGTGGTGTGCCGCAGCATCTGCAGTTCCAGCCCGTCGGAGACCGCCGCGCCGGCCAGCACCACCTCGTCGGTCTCCAGCCGGATCCCCCGGGCGTGCGCCCGGACCAGGAACATCTCCATGTCCAGGGTGATCCCGAGATCCTGGCCGACGATCATCCCGGGCGTCGTCACCCGGACCCGGCAGCCCCGGTCGGCGAGCAGCTCCGCCACGGAGGTGGCCTGGTGGAAGCCCAGTTCGTCCACGACGAGCACGTCACCGTGCGGCGCGACCCGGCCCTCCAGCACGTCGCGCACCTCGGCGACCCGGTCGAGTCCGGTGGCCCAGGGTGGCAGCTGCGGGCGGGCGCCCGTGGCCAGCACGACCGCGTCCGGCCGCGCCGCGCGCAGCGTCGCCGCCGTCGCCGTGACACCGGTGCGGATCTCCACGCCGTGCCGTCGGCACTCGGCGAGCAGGCTGCGGACCAGGTCACCGAACTCCGCGCGCCCCGGCGCGGTGGCCGCCACCCCGACCTGCCCGCCGGTCTCCGGCGCCCGCTCGTAGAGGGTCACCCGGTGGCCCCGCTCGGCGGCGGTCGCCGCGGCCCGCAGCCCGGCCGGCCCCCCGCCCACCACCAGCACCCGACGGCCCGGGAGGCCCGGCGCGGGCAGCGGCACCGACTCGCGGCCGGCGCGCGGGTTGACCACGCAGCCCAGCCAGCGGTTCAGCCCCATCCGGCCGACGCACTCCTGGTTGCAGGAGAGGCAGGCCCGGATCTCCGCCGACCGCCCGGCGCGGGCCTTGGCGGTGAAGCCGGGATCGGCGATCTGCCCGCGTACCACACCGACCAGGTCGCAGTGGCCGGCGGCGAGGGCGCGTTCGGCCTGCACCGGGTCCTTGATCCGGCCGACCCCGACGACCGGCAGCCGGACCGCCCGGCGCAGCGCGTTCGCCACGAACAGGCCGTAGCCGGGGGGAACCGCCATCGACGCCTCGATCATGTACAGGGTGGCGGTGGCGACGCCGATCGAGGTGTTGATGTAGTCGACCTTGCCGGTCGCCTCCACCATCCGGGCCACCTCGACCGCCTCGTCCAGCACGATGCCGCCCTCGACGAGTTCGTCGCCGCAGAGCCGCACCCCCAGCGCCCGGTCGGGGCCGAGCGCCTCGCGGGCCGCGTCGATGATCTCCAGCAGC
Organism: Micromonospora sp. BS32; assembly: GCF_059089345.1. NCBI lineage: Bacteria > Bacillati > Actinomycetota > Actinomycetes > Micromonosporales > Micromonosporaceae > Micromonospora > Micromonospora sp. BS32. Next base: position 593,899 of record NZ_JBSSHR010000001.1, on the reverse strand, counting down.
AGCCGGGCCCGGTTGGCCAGCGGGCCGCCGTAGCGGTCGGTCCGCAGGTTCGTCGCCGGGGAGAGGAAGCCCCGGACGATCGACGAGTGCGAGCACTGCAGCTCCACGCCGTCGAAGCCGCCCTCGGCGCAGTGCCCGGCGACCACCCCGTAGCCCTCGACCACCTCGCGGATCTCCGCCCCGGTGACCGCCTTGGGCACCTCCCGGAACAGCGGGTCCGGCACCGCCGACGGGGCCCACACCGGCCGCCGCGAGTACATCCCGGTGCCCTGGCCGCCGTTGTGGTTGAGCTGGGCGAAGACCGGCACGCCGTGGGCGTGCACGGCCTCGGTGATCCGCCGGTACCCGGGCACCACCTCGGGCCGGAAACCGTGGATCAGCTTCTCGTACGGCCAGTCCGTCGGGTGGGTGGACTGCTCCTCGGTGATGACCAGTCCCGCCCCACCGGCCGCCCGGGCCGCGTAGTAGGCGGCGTGCTGGGCGCTGGGCAGGCCGTCCTCGGCGTAGTTGGTCAGGTGGGCGGAGCTGACCACCCGGTTGGTCACCACCACCGGCCCGATGCGCAGCGGCGAGAACAGGTGCGGGAACCGGGCGGTCATCAGCCGGCCCCGACGAGCGCGAGCGCGGCGCGGCGCCCCTCGCGTACGGCCTCGTGCACGGTACGCGGGGCGACGCAGTCGCCGGCCCGGGGCGCGTCGGGGTGCACGTCGGCCAGCTCGGGCTCCGGCAGCCGGTGCCCCCAGTGCACCAGGACGGCGCAGTCGAGCGTGGTCCGTTCGGCGGTGTACACGTCCTCCACGACGGCCCGGCCGGACTCGACGGCGCGGACCCGGGAACGGCGCAGCAGCCGCACGCCGGCCCGCTGGAGGCGGCCGTTCGCGTCGGCGAGGTCGCCGGTCAGCGCCAACTGGACGCCGGGCACCGGGTCCCGGGTGACCAGCGCGGTGGGCCGGCCGGCCGCCGCGAGCAGCTCCGCCACCCCCACCCCGACGGCGTCGCCCACCTCGTCGGAGACCACCACCGGGCCGGGCGGCAGCGCGGCGCCGACGGTGCCGCCGTCGGGTGTCGCGACGAGCAGGTCCGCGACGTCGACCGCGGCCGGGAAGTCCCGGGGGCCCGGGACACCGCCGGTGGCCATCAGGACGGCGCGTCCCGACGCCACGGCGGCGTCCAGGTCGGTCGCGGTGACGGTGACGCCCGTCCGCATGGTCACGCCGAGCCGGCCGAGTTCCCGCTCCCACCAGTCGACCAGCTCGCTGAGGCGGGACCGGCCGCCGACCGCCGCGGCGTGCCGCAGCGCCCCGCCGAGCCGTCCGGCGCGCTCGGCCAGCTCCACCCGGTGACCGCGGGTGGCCAGCACCCGGGCCGCCTCCAGGCCGCCCGGCCCCCCGCCCACGACCAGCACGTCGCGGGGCGTCCGGTCGCGGCCCTCGGTAACCGGCGCGTCCTCGGACTCGTACCCGCTGGCCGGTTCGGCCAGGCAGCTCACCACCGGGTTGCGACTGTCCCGCACCCGGCACCGCTGGTTGCACAGCACGCAGGGTCGGATCCGTTCCGGACGGCCGGCCCGCCACTTGGCGACCAGGTCCGGGTCGGCGATCTGCGCGCGGGTCATCTCGACCAGGTCGGCGGTGCCGTCGCGCAGCGCCTCCTGAGCCCGCGCCGGGTCGACCACCGAGCCCTGGAACACCACCGGGGTGGCGTCGGCCACCGCCTTGCGGACGCTGCCGCAGAGGTCCCGGTTGAAGCCCGGCTCGGTGTGCAGGTCCGGCCAGGTGGCCGGCACGCCGTACGCGGAACCCCGCACCACGGCCAGGTAGTCGACCGCCGGGGCGAACTCGACGGCCAGCTCGGCGGCGGCCTGCGGGGTGATGCCGGCCCACGGGGCCAGCTCGTCGCAGGAGAGCCGCAGGCCGAGGACGGCGTCCCCGCCGATCGCCGTGCGGACCGCCGACAGCACCTCCCGCACCAGCCGGGACCGGTCGGTGCCGTACCCGTCGGTGCGGACGTTGGTGAGCGCGGAGAGGAACTGACGCAGGATGCTGTGCTGCCCCGCGTCGATCTCCACGCCGTCGGCCCCGGCGCGGACCGCGAGCCCCGCCGCGGACGCGAAGCCTACGGTCAGCGCGTCGATCTCCGGCTGTTCCATCGCCATCGGCATCTCGCGGGTGATGACGTCCGGCACCCCGGACGGCGCCCAGAGCGCGCCCTGCGACCAGGCGGAGGAGCCCTGCCCACCGGCGTGCCCGAGCCCGGCGAGGACCAGCGTCCCGTGCGGACGGCAGGCGGCCACGACGGCGGCCCAGCCGGGCCCGCAGTCGGCGGCCAGCGGGGCCCGCTCGTACGGCCAGTCGCTGTCGTGCACGCTCGCCGTCTCCACCACCACCACGCCGGCACCACCGGCGGCCCGGCGCGCGTAGTAGCCGACGTGCGCTGGGGACAGCGCCCGTCCCCGGCCGAGGTTGGTCTCGTGCGGCCCGAACAGCACCCGGCTCGGTGCCCGGCGCCCGGCCAGCTCCACCGGGTCGGCGAGGCCGATGCCCCCGGTGGTCATCCGCCGCAGCCGACGAGCGGGCTGCTGTCGCAGGCACGCCCGGCGACGTCGGGTGTACGGCCGCCGATCCGCACCGGCACCGGCCGGCGCGAGTGGTCGACGCTGGGCCTCGGCGCGGAGCCGGCGGTGACCGCCGCCAGCGCGACCTCGCCGTGGCCAAGGGCGCACTCCGGGTCCGGGCCGGACAGTGGCAGGCCGGTGAAGAACTTCGCCGCCATGCAGCCGCCACGGCAGCTGTCGGCGGCGGCGCAGCCGGTGCAGCCACCGGCCGCCTCCGGCGACCGGAACTCGGCGAAGCGCGGCGAGTCGCGCCAGACCCGGGCGAAGCCGCCGGGCGACCGGACGTTGCCCGCCCGGAACCGCTCGTGGATCGCGAACGGGCAGGCGTAGACGTCGCCGACCGGGTCGACGAGGCAGACCACCCGCCCGGCGCCGCACAGGTTCAGGCCGGGCAGCGGGCTCGCGCCCAGCGGGTTGAGGTGGAAGAAGGAGTCCCCGGTCAGCACCCGCTCGCCCCGGGCGACCAGCCAGTCGTAGAGCTGGGCCTGCTGGGCGGCGGTCGGGTGCAGCTCGTCCCAGACGTCGGCGCCCCGCCCGGCCGGCCGCAGCCGGGTCAGCCGCAGCTGCGCGCCGTGCTGGTCGGCCAGCTCGGCGAACGCGTCGAGCTGGCCGGCGTTGGCCCGGGTCACCACCACACTGATCTTGAAGTCGCGGACGCCGGCCTCGGCCAGGTACCGCATCGCGGTACGGGCCGTGTCGTACGAGCCGGCGCCCCGGACCGCGTCGTTCACCTCGGCGGTGGCGCCGTCCAGCGAGAGCTGGACGTCCAGGTAGTCGCTGGCGGCGATCCACCGGGCCCGCTCCGGGGTGATCCGGACGCCGTTGGTGGAGAACTTCACCCCGACCTGGTGCGCCGTGGCGTACTCGACCAGTTCCCAGAAGTCGGGGCGGACGGTCGGTTCGCCGCCGCCGATGTTGACGTAGAAGACCTGCATGCGCTGGAGCTCGTCGAGGAACGACCGGCACTCGTCGAAGCTGAGCTCGGCGGGGTCGCGGCGGCCGGACGACGACAGGCAGTGCACGCACGCGAGGTTGCACGCGTAGGTGAGCTCCCAGGTCAGGCAGATCGGTGCGGCCAGCCCCCGCTCGAAGTGGTCGACGAGTTTCATCGCGGCTCTTCCTCCATCACTGCCCCGCCCTCAGCGCGGCTCGATCGTCCCGGCTTCGGCGAGGCCACGGAGCGCGGCCAGATAGCTGTGGCGCAGGTCGGGCGGCACGTCGGCCCGGTCCAGCGCGTCGTGCACGTCGGCGTGGCCGGCGAGCGACTCGACGACGGTGACCAGGACCGGCGTCTTGAGAAAGGAGAGCCGGCGGGTGCCGAAGTGGTACGCCAGCGCGCCGAACGGCTCGGGCCGCAACGCCACCTGCGGCGAACGGCGGTACGGCAGGGCCGGGTCGAAGACCGGGGTGCTGGCGGGCTCGGAACCGTGCTCCGGCATGCGGGAACCTCCGCGGTTCGACGGGGACGGTCGACGGCTGGACGCGAGGTGACGCTAACCGGCCCGCGTGGGCGCGGGTAACCACTAGCGGCGCTGCCCGGACCCCTAATGCCAGCGTTAGGGGCCACGCTGCGTGCCCGACCGCTCACGCCGCCCCGGCGAAGAGGCGGGTCAGAGGGCTGCCGGAAGTAGGCCTAGCACTACTCGGTGACGTCGCGGAGTCGATGAGAATGGACCTTGCGCGAGGCGCCGGCCGGGTGAGCTCCGATGCGGATCACCAGCCGGCGACGGGCCTCGGCGGATGGGGGTGCGGCATGGGAGCTGGCAGGCAGGCGCTCGACGAGGCGTTCGGTACGCCCGGTCGGGTCTCGGTCGGGCAGCTGGTCCGGCAGGTCGGCACCTGGTGCCTCCGCGGTCTGGGGCTGGCCACCATCGGCTGCCTCGGGCTGGCGCTGTTCGTGCTCGGGCTGGTGTCGGTCCTGCTGATCCCGGCGGCCGGCGTCGGGGTGGTGCTCACCCCGGTCGCGATGGGCGCGGTCCGGGACCTGACCACGTGGCAGCGACGGCTGATCGGCGACTGGCTCGGCATACGGATCGAGCTGCCGTACCACGAGCCGCCGGCCTGGTCCGACAACGCGCTGCTCGCCGCCTGGCAGCGCTGCCTGTGGGCGTTGCGCAACGCGTCGACCTGGCGGGACATGGCGTGGCTGCTCGTCGGCTTCCCTGCCGGCCTGGTGCTCGGCCTGCTGCCGGCGATGATGGTGGTCTACGGGCTGGAGGGCGTCCTGCTCGGGTTCATCCTCGGCATCGCCGTCCCCGGCTTCGGCTACGGCGTCTTCTGGCCGATCACGAACGTCGTGCAGGCGCTGCTCGCGCCGCCGCAGGGGGTGCTGCTGCTGGTGGGCGGAGCGCTGCTGGCGCCGCTGCTGCTGACCGTGTACGGCCGGTTCGCCAAGGTCCTGCTGGCCCCCACCTACGGGGCGTCGATGGCGCTGCGGGTGCGGCACCTCACCGACACCCGGTCGGCGGCGGTCGACACGCAGGCGGCGGAGCTGCGGCGCATCGAGCGCGACCTGCACGACGGGGCCCAGGCCCGGCTGGTCGCCCTCTCGATCAGCCTGGGCATGGCGGCGGACCTGCTGGCCCGGGACCCGGACGCCGCCCAGCAGCTGCTCAACGAGGCGCGGGAGACCAGCGACCACGCCCAGGCGGACCTGCGCAACCTGGTCCGCGGCATCCACCCGCCGGTGCTGGCCGAGCGCGGCCTGGCCGGTGCGGTGCAGGCCCTCGCGCTGGCCCTGCCGACCGAGGTGACCGTGCAGGTGGACCTGCCGGGTCGGCCGCCCGCGCCGGTCGAGTCGGCCGCGTACTTCGCGATCGCCGAGGCGCTGGCCAATGTGGTCAAGCACAGCGGGGCCGGGCAGGCGACGGTCACCGTGACGTACGCGGACGGGAGCCTCACCCTGGTGGTCATCGACGACGGCGTCGGCGGGGCGAGCCTGGACGGCGGGACCGGACTCGTCGGCGTACGACGGCGGCTGGAGGCGTTCGACGGGACGCTGACGGTGATCAGCCCGGCCGGTGGCCCGACCGCCGTGATGATGACGCTGCCCAGCGCCGTGTCCTGACCGGCGGCCCACGAGCCGCCCGGCCGTCCACGCCGCCCGGCCGTCAACAACGCCCGGCCGTCAACAACGCCCGGCCGTCAACGGCGGTCAGGCGGGCAGGGCGTGGAAGCCGCGGCGGAAGTACACCGCGGGTTCGACGGGGCGCACGGCGGCGGCGGTCACCCGGCCGACCAGGATGGTGTGGTCGCCGCCGTCGTACCGGGCGAACGCCTCGCACTCGAGCACCGCGCAGGCGCCCGGCAGCACCGGGTGGCCCTGGGCGTTGGCCACGAACTCGCCACCGCCGAACTTGTCCGCGTCCCGGTCGGCGAAGCGCATCGCCAGGCCGGCGTGCTCGGGCGTCAGCATGTGGATCACCCAGGAGCTGGCGGCGAGGAAGCCGGGATGGCACCGGGCCGTCCGCGCCAGACAGACCAGCGTCAGCGGCGGATCCAGCGAGAGCGAGCAGAAGGACGTGGCGGTGAAGCCGCACCAGCGACCGCGCTCGTCGGTGGTCGTCACGATCGTCACGCCGCTCGGAAACGAGGCCATCGCGTCGCGGAACCCGGCCACGGCCCGGTCGTCCGCCGCCCGTTCGGACACTCCTGCGGTCATCGGTCCTCCTTCGGCCGGCCCTGCCGCGTCAGCGCGGGAGCCCGGCCAGGTATCCGTGGAGCGCCGAGCGGAAGCGCTCCGGCTCCTCCAGGTGCGGGGTGTGGCTGGACTCCTCGAACAGCTCCCACCGCACGTCCGGCACGAGGTCCCGGTACGGCTGCAGGGTCACCGGCGTCGCCTCGTCGTGCCGTCCGGAGACCAGCAGGGTCGGCACCGCGATGTCGGGCAGGCAGTCGACGACGGACCAGTCGCGCAACGACCCGACCACGTGGAACTCGGTCGGCCCGTTCATGGTGTGGTAGACGGTGGGGTCGTTGTAGAGCTCGTAGAACGAGGCCATGTAGTCGCCGGGCCACGGCGTACGGCGGCAGACGTGCCGGTCGTAGAAGACCCGGGTGGCCGCGAAGTACTCGGTGGAGTCGGTGGTGCCGGCGGCCTCGTGCCGCAGCAGCGTGTCGTTGACGCCCGGCGGGAGCTGGTCGCGCAGGACCTTCATCTCCGACAACCACAGCGGGTACGACGCGGGTGAGTTGGCGATCACCAGGCCGCGCAGCCCGGCGGGTCGGGCGGCGGCGTGCCGGGCGGCCAGCATGCCGCCCCAGGAGTGCCCGAAGAGCACGTAGTCGTCGGCGACGCCGAGCTTGTCGAGCAGGTTGTCCAGCTCGGCGAGGAAGAGCTCCGGGGTCCAGAAGTCGGCCCCCCGGTCCGGCAGGTGCGTCGACCCGCCGTTGCCGAGCTGGTCGTAGTGCACCACCGGCCAGCCGTCGCCGGCGAGCGCCGCGAGGTTCAGCAGGTAGTCGTGGGTGATGCCCGGGCCGCCGTGCACGACCACCAGGGCCGGGCGGCCGGCGCGGAGGTCACCGGTCACCCGGTACCAGGTCCGGTGTGGACCGAACTCCACGGTCCCCTTCGCCGTCGCGGCGTACGACACGTCGACCACCTCCACGGCTCTGCGGTGCGTCGCACCGGCGGATCCGGTGCCGGCACCGAACCTATGCGGGCCGGGCGCGGCGGGATCCCCTAACCGGACCCCTGCCGTTCCCCTTATCGCGACTCCGCCGCGTCGGCGGCGTCCAGCTCCCGGTCGAGGATGTCGAACAGCTCGGCCGCCGAGGCGTCGCTGAGGTCCTCCGCGGCCGGCGGCACCGGGGTGGGCGGCGCGGCGTCGAACAGCACGGTGCCGAGATGGCGGGCGAGCGCGGCCACCGACGGGTGGTCGAAGACCAGCATCGACGGCAGCCGGCGGCCGGTGGCCCGGGCCAGCCGGTCCCGCAGCTCCAGGCCGCTGAGCGAGTCGAAGCCCAGGTCGAGGAAGCCGCGGTCCACGTCGATCCCGGTCCCGTCGGGGTGGCCGAGGACCGCCGCGGCGTGCTCACGGACCAGCTCCACCAGGGCCCGTTCCCGGTCCGCGCCGGGCAGGCCGGTCAGCCGGCGCAGCAGCTCGGTCGTCCCGTCCTGCCCGACCGCCGCCGCCCGGGCCCGACGGGAAGTCACCGGCACCAGGGCCCGCAGCATCGGCGGGACGTCCCCGGTGGCGAGGGCCGCCACGTCGAGCCGCAGCGGCACCGGTACGGCCCGGCCGGCGCCGACACCGGCGTCGAAGAGCCGGACCCCCTCGTCGACGGTCAGCGCGGGCAGGCCCTGGCGGCGCATCCGGGCCAGGTCCACCTCGGTCAGGTCGCGGCCCATCCCGGCCCCGCTCCACAGCCCGTACGCCAGCGCGGCGCCGGGCAGGCCGGCGCGCCGCCGCTCGGTCATCAGGGCGTCGAGGAAGACGTTGGCCGCGGCGTACCCGCCCTGCCCGGCGGCCAGCAGCAGACCCCCGGCGGAGGAGAGCGCCACGAACGCGGTCAGCGGAAGCCCTCGGGTGGCCTCGTGCAGCAGCCAGGCCGCGTCGGCCTTTGGGCCGAGCGTCGCGGCGAGCTGGCCGGCGGTCAACGCCTCCACGACCGCGTTGTCGGCGACCCCGGCCGCGTGCAGCACGCCGGTCAGCGGCCACTGTCCGGGTACGCCGTCGACCAGAGCGGTCACCTGGGCCGGGTCGGCCAGGTCGCAGGCCAGCACGGTCACCTCGGTCGCGCCCGCGGCCAGCAGCTCCGCGCGCAGCACCGCCGCGCCGGGCGCCTGAGGGCCCCGGCGGCTGGCCAGGACCAGCCGGCGTACGCCGTGCGCCGTCACCAGGTGCCGGGCCAGGACCGCGCCGAGACCGCTGGTGCCGCCGGTCACCAGTACGGTTCCGCCGGCCTCCCACCGCACGCCGGTCCCGGCCGCCGCCGGCAGCGGAACGAGCCGGGGTACGCGGGCCACGCCGCCGCGGACGACGACCTCCGGCTCGTCGAGGGCGACGGCGGCGCGCACGTCGTCGAGGCCACCGGTCGCGTCGACGTCGACCAGGGTGATCCGGCCGGGATGCTCCGCCTGGGCGGCCCGGACCAGGCCCCACACCGGGGCCAGCCGCACGTCCACGGGTTCGCCGTCGACGGGTACCGCGCCACGGGTCAGCACGACGAACCGGGACTCGGCGAGCCAATCGGCCGCCAGCCAGGACCGCAGCGCGGTCAGCGTCCGGTCCAGCACGGACCGGACCGCGGCGGGTACCGCCGTGTCGGGGGCGGCGCACTCCAGCACCACGGCGGCGGGCGGCGGACCGCTCGCGGTGGCCGCGAGGTCGGGCCGGTCGTCCGTCGCGGCCAGCGTCAGCCACTCCCCCGCCAGCGTGGCGCGGGCGGGCGCGGTGACCCAGTCGACCGCGTACAGGGTGGAGTCGGCGGCGGTGCCGAGCTGGTCGGCGGAGACGGGTCGCAGGGCCAGCGAGCCGACCGACGCGACGGGATCGCCGGCCGGGTCGGTGACGGTGACGGTCAGCGTGTCGGGCGCGGGCTGGGTCAGGTGGACCCGGACGGCCGTCGCGCCGGCGGCGTGCAGGGTCACCCCCGACCAGGCGAACGGCAGGGCGGCGGTGTCCCCGTCGGTGCCGCCGAGCACCACCGCGTGCATGGCGGCGTCGAAGAGCGCGGGGTGCAGGCCGAACCGCTCGCCGTCGGCGCGGGCCGCCTCGGGCAGGGCGACCTCGGCGTACACGTCGTCACCGCGGCGCCAGGCGGCGTGCAGGCACTGGAAGGCCGGCCCGTACGCGTACCCCTGCCCGGCCATCCGGGCGTACGCGCCGGCCAGGTCGAGCGGGGTCGCGCCCGGCGGCGGCCAGGCGGCCGGGACGGGGGCGGGGGTCGGGAGGCCCGGTGTGAGCAGGCCCTCGGCGTGCGTCGTCCACGTCGTGGCGCTCCCGACGGTCTGCGACCGGATGCTCAGCGCACGGGCGGCGGACGCGTCGGCCGGTCCCACGATCACCTGCACGTGCACGGTCCGGCCGGCGGCGAGGACGAGCGGCGCCAGCAGGGTGAGTTCCTCGACGGTGTCGCAGCCGACCTCGTCGCCGGCCCGCAGGGCGAGTTCGACCAGGCCGGTCCCGGGCAGCAGGATCGTGCCGTGCACGGCGTGGTCGGCCAGCCAGGGCTGGGCGTCGAGGCAGAGCCGGCCGGTGAGTACGACCCCGCCGTCGGGCAGCGGCACGGCCGCGCCGAGCAGTGGGTGTTCCACGGCGGCGAGACCCACCGCCGCGGCGTCACCGGCCGGGGTGGCCTGCCGCAGCCAGTGGTGCTCGCGCTGGAAGGCGTAGGTGGGCAGCTCGACCCGGCGGCCGGTCGGGCACCAGGCCGTCAGGTCGACGGGCGCGCCGGTGGCCCAGAGCCGGCCCACGGCGGCGGCCAGGGTGGCCACCTCGTCGCGGTCGCGGCGCTGGGTGGCGATCGTGACGGTCCGGTCGCCGGTGGCGCTCTGCGCGGCCAGCCCGGTCAGCACACCGTCGGGTCCGATCTCGACGAAGCGGGTCACCCCGGCGGCCTCCAGGGTGGTGACCGCGTCGGCGAAGCGCACGGCGTGCCGGACGTGTCGCACCCAGTAGTCGGGGTCGGTCAGCTCCTCCGCGGTGGCCAGCCGTCCGGTGAGGGTGGACACCACCGGGAGGGTCGGCGCGGAGTAGGTCAGGGATTCGGCGACCTTGCGGAAATCCGCGAGCATCGGTTCCATCAGCGGCGAGTGGAAGGCGTGCGACACCGCGAGTCGGGTGGTCTTCCGCTCCCCCAACCCCGCGACGACCGCATCCACGGCCGCTTCGTCGCCGGAGACCACCACCGAGGTCGGACCGTTCACCACCGCGATGTCCACACCGTCGACCAGCAGCGGACGCACCTCGTCCTCAGTCGCCTGCACGGCGACCATGACGCCGCCGGCCGGCAACGCCTGCATCAGACTGCCCCGGGCGGCGACCAGCCGGCACGCGTCATCGAGGGAGAACACCCCCGCCACGTGCGCGGCGGCCAGCTCACCGATCGAGTGACCGGCCACCAGGTCCGGCCGCACACCCCACGACTCGAGCAACCGGAACAGGGCCACCTCGAAGGCGAACAACGCCGGCTGCGCGTTGCCGGTGGCGTGCAACGCCTCCGCGTCGTCACCCCACAGCACGTCCCGCAGCCCCGGGTCGAAACCCGCCAGCGCCGCGTCGAACGCCGCCGCGAAGACGGGGTACGCGTCGTACAGGTCGCGGCCCATGCCGAGGCGCTGCGCGCCCTGGCCGGTGAAGAGCGCCGCCGTGCGGCCGGCGCCGGCCTCGTCCGCGCCGTCACCGGAGGCCACCGCGGCCAGGCCGCCGGTCAGGTCGGCGCGGTCGGCGCCGACGACGACCGCGCGGTACGGGAAGGCGCTGCGGCCCACGGCCAGCGAGTACGCCACGTCCCGCGGGTCGAGGTCGGGCCGGGCGTCGAGGTGCGCCCGCAGGTTGCTGGCCTGCTCCGCCAGCGCCCGCGGCGTCTTCGCCGACAGCGGCAACGGCACCACCGGCGCCGGTGCGGGCTCGGCGACGGCCGGCTCGTCCGGCGCCTGTTCGAGGATGACGTGGGCGTTGGTGCCGCTGATCCCGAAGGACGACACCCCCGCCCGACGCGGCCGGCCGGTCTCCGGCCACTCCCGCGCCTCGGTCAGCAGTTCCACCGCGCCCGCCGACCAGTCCACCTGCGGCGACGGCTCGTCGACGTGCAGCGTCGGCGGCAGCACACCGTGCCGCATCGCCTGCACCATCTTGATCACACCGGCCACACCCGCGGCGGCCTGCGGGTGACCCATGTTCGACTTGATCGAGCCGAGCCACAGCGGCCGGTCCGCCGGCCGGTCCTGCCCATACGTCGCCAGCAGCGCCTGCGCCTCGATCGGATCGCCCAGCGTGGTCCCGGTGCCGTGCGCCTCCACCACGTCCACCTCACCGGGCTGGAGCTGCGCGTTCGCGAGGGCCTGCCGGATCACCCGCTGCTGCGCCGGACCGTTCGGCGCGGTCAGCCCGTTCGACGCGCCGTCCTGGTTGACCGCCGTACCCCGCACCACCGCCAGCACCCGGTGACCGAGCCGGCGGGCGTCGGAAAGCCGCTCCACCAGCAGCACCCCCACACCCTCCGCCCAGCCGGTCCCGCCGGCCGACGCCGCGAAGGAACGGCACCGCCCGTCCGCACTGAGCCCCCGCTGCCGGCTGAACTCCACGAACGTCTCCGGGGTCGCCATCACCGTGACACCACCGGCGAGCGCGAGCGTGCACTCGCCGGAGCGCAGCGCCTGCGCGGCGAGGTGCAACGCCACCAGCGACGACGAGCAGGCCGTGTCCACCGTGACCGACGGGCCCTCCAGGCCGAAGACGTACGACACCCGGCCCGAGGTGATCGAGCCGGCCGCGCTGCTCAGCGCGTAGTCGTGGTACATCATCCCGGCGAACACGCCGGTGGCCGAGCCGCCCAGCGACACCGGATCGATCCCCGCGCGCTCGATCGCCTCCCACGACGCCTCCAGCAGCAACCGCTGCTGCGGGTCCATCGCCAACGCCTCGTTCGGGCCGACGCCGAAGAAGCCGGCGTCGAACTCGGCGGCGTCGTGCAGGAAGCCACCCTCCCGGGCGTACGACCTGCCGGGGCGGCCTGGTTCCGGGTCGTAGAGCGCGGCGACGTCCCAACCCCGATCGGTGGGGAAGCCGGTCACCGCGTCGACCCCGTCGGCGACGAGGCGCCACAGCTCCTCAGGTGACGAGACGCCACCCGGGTAGCGGCAGGCCATCCCCACGATGACGACCGGCTCGTCCGCCGTGACGGTCGTGGTCGCCCGCTCCTGGCGGGCCGCGCCGGAGACCTCGGCGAGCAGATGAGTGGCCAGCGCCGCCGGGCTGGGGTGGTCGAAGACCAGCGTCGCCGGGAGCCGCAGGCCGGTGTCGGCGACCAGCGCGTTGCGGAACTCCAGGGCGGTCAGCGAGTCGAAGCCCAACTCCTGGAAGGCGCGGTCCGGCTCGATGGCGGCCGGTGTCGCGTGCCCGAGCACCGTGGCCACCCGGGCCCGCACGTGCGCGAGCATCCGTTCCCCGGCCTGAGGTCCGGTGGTCAACTCGGCGAGGAGCGGGGCGGCCGGGTCGGTCGCCGGACGGCGGACAGGGCCGGCCAGGGCGCGCAGCACCGCCGGCAGGCCCTCGGCCGCGCGCAGGGCGGCCACGTCGATGCGGACCGGCAGCACCGCGGCCCGGCCGGCGGCCAGCGCGGCGTCGAAGAGGGCCAGGCCCTCGGCCGGGGTCAGCGCCGGCAGGCCCTGCCGCCGCATCCGGGCCAGGTCGGCGTCGTCGAGCCCGGCCGCCATGCCGGCGCCGGCCCAGGGGCCGAAGGCCATGGCCACGGCGGGCAGCCCGGCGGCCCGGCGGTGCCGGGCGAGCGCGTCGAGGAAGGCGTTGGCGGCCGCGTAGTTCGCCTGGCCGGTGGGGCTCAGTGTGCCGGCGATCGACGAGAAGAGCACGAACGCGCTGAGGTCGCGGTCGCGGGTCAGCTCGTGCAGGTGCCAGGCGGCCTCGGCCTTGGCGGCCAGCACGGTGTCGAGGCGGTCGGGGTCGAGGGCGCTGACCACCCCGTCGTCGAGCACCCCGGCGGTGTGCACCACGGCGCCGATCGGGTGGCCGGCCACGAGCGCGGTGAGGGCCTCCCGGTCGGCGACGTCGCAGGCGACGATCGTCACCGCCACGCCGAGTGCCGTCAGCTCGGCGTGCAGCGCGTCGGCGCCCGGTGCGTCCGGTCCCCGGCGGCTGGCGAGCAGCAGCCGCCGTACCCCGTGGTGTTCGGCGAGGTGCCGGGCGACCAGCGCGCCGAGGCCGCCGGTGCCACCGGTGACGAGCACGGCGCCGGGGGTGTCCCAGTCGGGCGCGGGGCCGGCGGCGGCCGGCAGTCGGGTGATCCGGGGCGCGAGGACCGTGCCGCCGCGGACCGCCACCTCCGGTTCGGCGGCGGCGGTGGCGGCGCGTACGCCGGCCGCGACCGCGCCCGGGGCGTCGTCGACGTCGACCAGGAGGAACCGCCCCGGGTGCTCCGCCTCGGCGGAGCGGATCAGGCCCCAGACCGGCGCACTCCGCACGTCCACGGTGGTGTCCCCGACGGCGACCGCGCCGTGCGTCACGACGACCAGGCGCGCCGCGGCGAACCGGTCGTCGGCGAGCCAGCCCTGGACGGCGGCGAGGGTCCGGTGCAGCAGGGCCCGCACCGCGACCGGGGTGTCGCCGGTCGCGGCGGCGCAGTCGAGGACGACGGACGCCGGCACCGGGCCGTCCGCCGGCAGCTCCTCCCACCCGACGGGGACGTCCCCCTCGGCGGAGACGCCCGGGTCGACCGGTGTCCAGTCGACGCCGTACAGCGGCCCGCGGTGCGGCCGGGATCCCGACCGCACCGTGGGACGGGAGAGCAGGGCGCCGACGTCGAGCACCGGCCGGCCGGCCGGATCGGCGGCGGTGAGCGCGACGCCGTCGGCGCCGGTGGGGGTGATCCGCACCCGCAGCGCGGTGGCGCCGGGGCGGTGCAGCGTGACGTCGGTCCAGGCGAAGGGCACGACCGGCGCGGCGTCCGGCTCGTCGTCGAGGAGGCCGACGTGCAGGGCCGCGTCGAGCAGGGCCGGGTGCAGGCCGTACGCCTCGCCGCCGACGCCCTCCGGGAGCGCGACCTCGGCGAAGAGCTCGTCGCCGCGGCGCCACGCGGCGCACAGCCCCCGCAGGACCGGCCCGTACGCGTAACCCCGGTCGGCGAGCCGCTCGTAGCCGCCCTCGAGATCGACGGGAACAGCACCGGGAGGCGGCCACTCCCCGAGGTCCGGGGCCACGGCGACGGGTTCCGCTGCCAGGGCGCCCTCGGCGTGCAGCTGCCACTGGTCGTCCTCGCCGTCCGGCCGGGACCAGATGCCCAGGCTGCGGCCGCCCGTGCCGGTGTCGCCGGAGACCACCACCTGCACGGTGACGCCGCCGCTGGCGGGCAGCAGCAGCGGCGCGCGGAGCGTCAGCTCGGTGAGCCGGGGGCGGTCCACCCGCCGGCCGGCGTGCAGGGCCAGCTCCACGAGAGCCGTGCCGGGCAGCAGCACCTCGCCCAGGACGGCGTGGTCGGCGAGCCAGGACTGCACCCCGACGGCGAGCCGCCCGGTGAACACCAGCCCGCCGGTCTCCGGCTGCGGCACGGCCGCGCCGAGCAGCGGATGACCGGCGGACGCGAGACCGAGGCCGGCCACGTCGGCACGGGTGCCGGCCAGGTCGTCGGACCAGAACCGGCGGCGCTGGAAGGCGTAGGTGGGCAGCGGGACCTGCCGGGCGCCGAGGTCGGCGAAGTGGTCCGACCAGCTGGCGGAGAGGCCTCGAACGTGGGTCACGGCGCGCAGCCGCAGCGCCTCGGCGACCTCCGGCCGGTCCCGGCGCAGCATCGGCGCGAAGGCCAGGTCGTCGCCGTCCAGGTAGCCCTGGGCCAGCGCGGTGAGCACCGCGTCGGGGCCGAGTTCGAGGTACGTGCTGACCCCCGCGTCGGCCAGGTGCCGGACGGCGTCGTGGAAGCGGACCGCCTGCCGGACCTGCCGTACCCAGTAGCCGGGGTCGGTGAGCTGCTCGGCGGTGGCCGGCCGGCCGGTCAGGGTGGAGACGACCGGCAGCCGGGGCGGGGCGTACGTGACGCCCAGCGCGACCGCGGCGAACGGGGCCAGCATCGGTTCCATCAGCGGCGAGTGGAAGGCGTGCGACACCCGCAGCCGGGTGGTCTTACGCTCCCCCAGCCCGTCCAGGACGGCCTCGACGGCGGCCTGCTCGCCGGAGACGACGACCGAGGTCGGCCCGTTGACGGCCGCGAGGTCCGCGCCCGGGACCAGCAGCGGCCGGACCTCCGCCTCGGTGGCCTGGACCGCGACCATGACCCCGCCCGCCGGCAGCGCCTGCATCAGGCCGCCCCGGGCGGCGACCAGCTTGCACGCGTCCGCGAGCGAGAACACCCCGGCCACGTGCGCCGCGGCCAACTCGCCGATGGAGTGCCCGGCCACGAAGTCCGGGCGTACCCCCCAGGACTCCACCAGGCGGTAGAGGGCGACCTCGATCGCGAACAGGGCCGGCTGGGCGTTGCCGGTGCGGTCCAGCGCCTCCGGGTCGTCGCCCCACAGCACGTCCCGCAGCCCGGGGTCGAAGCCGGCCAGCGCCGCGTCGAACGCCGCCGCGAAGACCGGGTACGCGTCGTACAGCTCGCGGCCCATGCCGAGGCGCTGCGCGCCCTGGCCGGTGAAGAGCACGGCCGTGGGCCGTCCGGTCGCCCGGCCGGTCACCAGGTCGGGGTGCGGGGTGCCGCCGGCCAGGGCGGCCAGCGCGGCGTCGCGCTCCGACCCGACGACCACCGCCCGGTACGGCCACGCGGACCGGCCGGTGGCCAGCGAGAAGCCGACATCCAGCGGTCGCTGCCCGGGGCGGTCGCGCAGGTACGCCCGGAGCTTCCCGGCCTGCCCGGCGAGCGCCTCCGGGGTACGGCCCGACAGCGGCCACGGCACCGCCGACGGCACCTCCGGCGCGGGATCCGGCTCCGGGGCCGGGGCTGGGGCCGGGGCTTCCAGGATCACGTGTGCGTTGGTCCCGCTGAGCCCGAACGACGAGACGCCCGCCCGGCGCGGCCGGTCGACGGCGGGCCACGGCCGGGCCTCGGTGAGCAGGTCCACCGCGCCGGCCGTCCAGTCGACGTGCGGCGTGGGCTCGTCGAGGTGGACGACGCCCGGTAGCACGCCGTGCCGCATCGCCAGCACCATCTTGATCACCCCGGCGACACCGGCCGCGGCCTGGGTGTGGCCGAGGTTGGACTTCACCGAGCCGAGCAGCAGCGGCCGCCCGTCGGTCGGCCGGCCGCGCCCGTACGTGGCCAGCAACGCCTGCGCCTCGATCGGGTCGCCCAGCCGGGTGCCGGTGCCGTGCGCCTCGACGGCGTCGACGTCCGCGGTCGTCAGCCCGGCGTCGGCGAGCGCCTGCCGGATGACCCGCTGCTGGGACGGCCCGTTCGGGGTGGTGATGCCGCTGGAGGCGCCGTCGGAGTTGACGGCGCTGCCGGTCAGCACGGCGAGCACCGGGTGGCCGAGCCGGCGGGCGTCGGAGAGCCGTTCCAGCACCAGCACGCCCACCCCCTCCGAGCAGCCGGTGCCGTCGGCCCGGGCGGAGAAGGACTTGCAGCGGCCGTCGGCGGCCATCCCGCGCTGCGAGCTGAAGTAGACGAACATGTCCGGCGTGGTCATCACGGTGACGCCGCCGGCCAGCGCGAGGGCGCAGTCGCCCCGGCGCAGCGCCTGGCTGGCCCAGTGCATGGCCACCAGGGACGACGAGCAGGCGGTGTCCACCGTCACCGCCGGTCCCTCCAGCCCGAGGTGGAACGCCACCCGGCCGCTGACCAGGCTGCCGTCGCTGGAGCCGAAGCCGTAGTCGTGGTACATCACGCCGGCGAAGACGCCGGTCCGGCTGCCGCGCAGGGTCGACGGGTCGATGCCCGCGCTCTCCACCGCCTCCCAGCTGGTCTCCAGCAGCAGCCGCTGCTGGGGGTCGAGGGAGAGCGCCTCGCGCGGGGACACCCCGAAGAACTCGGCGTCGAAGTCGGCCGCGTCGTAGAGGAAGCCGCCCTCCCGGGTGATGCTCCTGCCCTCGACGCCGGGCTCGGGGTCGTAGAGCGCGTCGACGTCCCAGCCCCGGTCGGTCGGGAAGCTGGCGACGGCGTCGCGGCCCTCGACGACCAGCTCCCACAGCTCGTCCGGGCCGGTCACGCCGCCGGGATAGCGGCAGGCCATCCCGACGATCGCGATCTGTTCGCCGGCCGCCGCGCTGAGCTGCTCGTTCTGCTGGCGCAACCGCTCGTTCTCCAGCATGGAGCGGCGCAGTGCCGTGACGATCTGCTCGACCGAAGTGTCCGTCATCTTCCGCCCCGTTCAGCCGATGTCGCCGGTCGCCATGGCCGCGCGCACCAGGTCGTCGATCGCCATGTCCTGGATGGTCCCGCTCCGGTCCTCCGCCGGCGGTGCGTCGGCGGCCGGCGGGCCGGTGAGCGCCAGCAGTGCGTCCAGCAGCCCGGCCTCGCGCAGCCGGGCCGGCGAGACCGAGGCCAGCGCCCGCCGGACCTGCTCGTCGTCGACCGTCACCGGGGCGGCCGCCGGGGCCAGGTTCGGTTCCAGCTCGGTGAGGAGGAACTTCGCCAGCGCCGCCGGGTTCGGGTAGTCGAACATCAGCGTGGCGGGCAGCCGCATGCCGAGCGCGGCGCTGAGCCGGTTGCGCAGCTCGATGGCGGCGAGCGAGTCGAGGCCCAGCTCGGTGAAGCCCCGGGTCCGGTCGATCGCCTCCGGCTCGTCGTGCCGTACCTGTGCCACGTGCGCCACCACCAGGTCGACCAGGAGCCGTTCCCGCTCGTCGTCGGCGAGGCCGGCGAGTCGCTGCTCCAGGCTCGCCTCCGCGGCCGGCGCGGACGCGCCACCGTCGGCGGCGGCGCGGGGCGTCCGGCGCGGCGGGGGCGCACCCATCACGTCGCGGAAGAGCACCGACACCCCACCGGCGGCCTCGGCCAGCGCGGCCGGGTCGATCCGCATCGTCACCAGCACCGGGTCGGGCAGCGTCAGCGCCTCGTCCAGCATCGCCAGCCCCTGCGCCGAGTCGAACGGCGGCATGCCCAGCCGGGCCATCCGCTGCTCCTCGGCGCCGGCGTCGAAGGCGCCGCCGCCCAGCCCGGTCAGCGTCGTCCAGAGGCCGAAGGCGAGGGCCGTCGCGGGCAGCCCCGCCGACCGGCGGTGCGCCGCGAGCGCGTCGACGAACCGGTTGGCCGCCGCGTAGTTCGCCTGGCCGGTCCCCATCAGCAGACCCGAGGTGGACGAGAAGAGCACGAACGCGGCCAGGTCGAGCTCCCGGGTCAACTCGTGCAGGTGCCAGGAGCCGTCGACCTTCGGGCGCAGCACCCGGTCGACCTGCTCGGGGGTCAGCGAGCCGAGCATGGCGTTCTCCATCACCCCGGCGGCGTGCACCACGGCGCGCAGCGGGTGGGCCGCCGGCACCCCGGCCAGCAGGGCGGCGACGGCGGTCCGGTCGGCCACGTCGCAGGCCACCACGGTGACCTCCGCGCCGAGCGCGGCCAGTTCGGCGCTCAGCGCCCGGGAGTCCGGCGCCTCGGCGCCGCGCCGGCTGGTGAGCAGCAGGTGCCGGACGCCGTGCGCGGTGACCAGGTGCCGGGCGACCAGCGCGCCGAGGCCGCCGGTGCCGCCGGTGACCAGGACCGTGCCGTCGGCGTCCCACGGCGGCGGTGCCGGCGCGTCGGGCGCGGTGGCCCGGGCCAGCCTGGGCACCCGGATCTCGCTGCCGCGCACCGCCACCTCCGGTTCGCCCACCGCGGCGATCGACGCCAGCAGCGGCGCGGCGGCGCGCGGGTCGTCGACGTCGACCAGCAGGAACCGGCCCGGATACTCCTGCTCCGCGGCGCGGACCAGACCCCAGACCGGGGCCTGGGTCAGGTCGACGTCCGCGCCGTCGACGTCCGCCGCGCCGGTGGTCACGATCATCAGCCGGGAGTCGGCGTACCGCCGGTCGGCGGTCCACTCCCGACTCACCCGGAGCATCGCGTCGAGCCCGGCCCGGGTGGCGGCCGGCACGTCACCGTCGGCCGGGCCGCAGGCGACCAGCACCACCTCGGGTACGGGCGCCCCGGCGTCGATCGCCGCGCCCAGGGCGGCCAGGTCGGGCAGCACCGGCACGCCGGCGCCGAGCCCGAAGGCGTCCTCGCCGAGCACCGCCCAGCGTCCCACCGTCGCCCCGGTCGCCGCGCCGAGCGGCAGGTGCGGCCAGTCCAGCCGGAACACCGACTCCAACCGGCGTACCCCGGTGGCGGCGACCGCGGCCGCGGCCACCCGGTCCGGCGTCACCGCGCGGACGACCAGCGACTCGACCGTGGCCACCGGCGCGCCGGTCGGGTCGGCGAGCTCCAGCCGGACGGCCTCCGAGCCGACCGCGTGGTCCGAGTCGACCCAGTTGATCCGGACCCGCAGCCGGGCCGCCCCGCCGGCGTGCAGCGACACCCCGGTCCAGGCGAACGGGAGCTGGGTGCCGCCGACGTCCTGCGGGCGGCGCCCGCCGAGGAAGTCGGTGGCGCTGAGCGCGGCGTCCAGCAGCGACGGGTGCAGGCCGAACCGGCCGGCCTCCTCCCGGGCGCCGTCGGGGAGCGCCACCTCGGCGTAGACCTCGCGGTCGCGTCGCCAGACGGCGCGCAGGCCCCGGAACATCGGACCGTAGTGGTAGCCCTGGCCGGTCAGGTAGTCGTACACGTCGCTGATGTCGACCGGCTCCGCGCCCGGCGGCGGCCAGGCGGTGAGCCCGAACCCGGCGGCGCCGGCGGCCGGCGCCCCGGGGGCGAGGAAGCCGGAGACGTGCCGGGTCCAGCCGAGCTCGGCGGGGGCGTCCTCCACCCGGGAGTGGATGGTGAACGGGCGCCGGCCGGCCGCATCCGGCGCGGCGACGACCACCTGCAGCGCGGTGCCGCCCACCGACGGCAGCGGCATCATCGCCTCGATGGTCAGCTCCTCGACGACGTCGCAGCCGACCTCCTCGGCGGCGCGCAGCGCCAGCTCGACGTAGCTGGTGCCGGCGAGCAGCACCGTGCCGAGCACCGAGTGGTCCCCGATCCAGGGCTGGGTCTGCACCGACAACCGGCCGGTCATGGTCACCGTCTGAGAATCCGGGGACACCACCACCGCGCCGAGCATCGGGTGCCGGGCGGCGTGCTGGCCGAGCCCGGCCGGGTCCCCCGCCGGCGCGGCGGGCACGTCCAGCCAGTACCGGCGCCGCGCGAACGCGTACGTGGGCAGATCGACCCGGCGTACGCGCCGGCCGGCGAAGAATCCGGACCAGTCGACGGGCGGGCCGGCGACGTGCAGCCGGGCCACCGCCTCGGTGAGCGTGGCCACCTCGGGCCGGTCGCGGCGCAGCGCCGGGACGACGAGCACGGCCGGGTCGTCCAGGCCGGCCTGCGCCAGCGCGGTGAGGACGGCGTCCGGCCCGATCTCGAGCAGCCGGGTGGCGCCCTCGGCGAGCACGGTGGTCACCCCGTCGGCGAAGCGAACCGCGTCGCGGACGTGGCGTACCCAGTAGCCGGGGTCGGTGAGCTGCTCGCTGGTGGCCACCGCGCCGGTCACGTTGGAGACCACCCGGACCGTCGGCGGGTGGTACGTCAGCTCCTCGGCCACCCGGCGGAACTCGGCGAGCATCGGCTCCATCAGCACCGAATGGAAGGCGTGCGACACCCGCAGTCCGGTGGTCTTGCGCCCGGTCTCCGCGACCTGGCGGGCGACCTCGCGGACCTCCTCCTCGGCGCCGGAGATGACGACGGCGTGCGGGCCGTTGACCGCGGCGATGCCGACCCGCTCGGTGAGCAGCGGCCGGACCTCCGCCTCGGTGGCCTGCAGCGCCACCATCGCGCCGCCGGCCGGGAGGTCCTGCATGAGCCGGCCGCGGGCGGCGACCAGCCGGCAGGCGTCGGCCAGCGACAGCACGCCGGCGACGTGCGCGGCGGCGAGTTCGCCGACGGAGTGGCCCACCAGCAGGTCCGGGCGTACGCCCCAGGACTCCACCAGGCGGTGCAGCGCCACTTCCAGGGCGAACAGGGCCGGCTGGGTCCAGCCGGTGCGGTCGAGTTCCGCCGCCTCCGCGCTGTCCGGCGCGGCGAACAGGACCTCCCGCAGTGGACGGTCCAGGTGCGGGTCCAGGTGGGCGCAGACGTCGTCCAGCGCCGCGGCGAAGACCGGGTACGCCTCGGCCAGCTCGCGCCCCATGCCGGGGCGCTGGGCGCCCTGTCCGGAGAAGAGGAAGGCGGTCAGCCCCTCCTCGGCGGCGGTGCCGGTCAGGGTGGTCGGGGCGGGCGTGCCGGCGGCGAGCGCGGCGAGGTCGGCCAGCGCGGACGCCCGGTCGACGGCCGGTACGACGGCCCGGTGCGGCAGCGCGGCGCGGGCGGTGCCGAGCGAGTACGCGACGTCGGGCAGGTCGGCGTCCGGGTGGGCGGTCAGGTGCGAGTGCAGCGCGCCGGCCTGCCCGGGCAGCGCCGCCGCGGTACGGGCGGAGAGCACCAGCGGGACCGGGCCCGGGACGGCTCCGGCGGGCGCCGCCGGCGGTGCGCTCCGAGCTGCGGGCGCCTCCTCGATGATCATGTGGGCGTTGGTGCCGCTGAGCCCGAACGAGGAGACACCGGCGCGGCGGGGGCGGCCGTCGTGCCGCCACTCGACCGGGTCGGTGAGCAGCCGGACGTCCCCGGCGGACCAGTCCACCTGCGGCGACGGCTCGTCGACGTGCAGCGTGCGCGGCAGCAGCCCGTGGCGCAGCGCCATCACCATCTTGATGACGCCGCTGACCCCGGCCGCCGCCTGGGCGTGCCCGATGTTCGACTTGACCGAGCCGAGCCAGAGCGGGCGTCCGTCGGGGCGTTCCTGGCCGTACGTGGCGAGCAGGGCCTGCGCCTCGATCGGGTCGCCCAGCCGGGTGCCGGTGCCGTGCCCCTCGACCGCGTCCACGTCGGCGGCGGTGAGCCCGGCGGCGGCGAGCGCCGCCCGGATGACCCGCTGCTGGGACGGGCCGTTCGGCGCGGTGAGGCCGTTCGACGCGCCGTCCTGGTTGATCGCCGAGCCACGGATGACGGCGAGCACCGGGTGCCCGTTGCGGCGGGCGTCGGAGAGGCGCTCCAGCAGCAGCAGGCCGAGCCCCTCGGCCCAGGCGGTGCCGTCGGCGGCGCCGGCGAAGGCCTTGCACCGGCCGTCGGCGGCGAGACCGCGCTGCTGGCTGAAGTCGACGAAGATCTCCGGCGTCGGCATCACCGTGACGCCGCCGGCCAGCGCCATCGCGACCTCGCCGTTGCGCAGCGCCTGCGCGGCCAGGTGCAGCGCCACCAGCGACGAGGAGCAGGCGGTGTCGACGGTGACGGCCGGGCCCTCCAGCCCGAGGGTGTACGCGACCCGGCCGGAGGCGATGCTCGCCGCGCTGCCGTTGCCGACGTACCCGGACAGCTCCGCCGGGATCTCCGGCAGTCGGCTGGCGTAGTCGTGGTACATCACGCCGGCGTAGATGCCGGTGCGGCTGCCCCGCATGGCGACCGGGTCGATGCCGGCCCGCTCGAACGCCTCCCAGGCGCCCTCCAGCAGCAGCCGCTGCTGCGGGTCCATGGCCAGCGCCTCGCGCGGCATGATGCCGAAGAACTCGGCGTCGAAGTCGGCGGCGTCGTGCAGGAAGCCGCCGGCCCGGGTGTAGCTCTTGCCGGGGGTGCCGGGCTCGGGGTCGTAGATCCGGTCGCCGGGCCAGCCCCGGTCGGTCGGGAAGGGACCGATCGCGTCGCCCGAGTCGGCGACGAGCTGCCACAGCTCCTCGGCGGAGCGGACGCCGCCGGGGAAGCGGCAGCTGATCCCGACGATCGCCACCGGGTCGTCGTCGGTCGCTGCGGCCCGGCCGGGTACGGGCGTCGGCTCGCCGGCGGTGGCGCCGGTGAGCGCGGTGGCCAGTTCCTCGGCGACGGCCCGGGTGTTCGGGTGGTCGAAGACCAGCGTGGCGGGGAGCCGCAGGCCGGTCGCCCCGCTCAGCGCGTTGCGCAGCTCCACCGCCGCGAGGGAGTCGAAGCCGAGCTCGCGGAACGCTCGGTCGGGGGCGATCGCCGCCGCCCCGTCGTGCCCGAGGACCGCGGCGACGTGGCCGCGGACCAGCTCGACCAGGGACCGGCGCAGGTCGGCGGGGCCGAGCCCGGCCAGCCGGTCGGCGAACGCGCCGCCGGTCGCCGCGCCGGGCACGGGCCGCCGGGGCGGCGTCGGGACGAGCCCGCGCAGCAGCGCCGGCAACTCCCCGGTACGGGCCCGCAGCGCGGCCCGGTCGACCCGGGTGAGCACCAGCGTGGTGGCCGGGTCGGCCAGCGCCGCGTCGAAGAGTGCCAGGGCGTCGTCGGCGGGCAGGGCGGGCAGGCCGAGGCGGCGCATCCGGTCGAGGTCCGCCCCGGTGAGCGTGCCGCCGAGGCCACTGTCGACCGCCCACATCCCGTACGCCAGGGAGGTGGCCGGCAGGCCGGCGGCCCGGCGGTGCGCGGCGAGCGCGTCGAGGAAGACGTTCGCGGCCGCGTAGTCGCCCTGCCCGGCGGCGAGGATCAGGCCGCCGGCCGAGGAGACCAGCACGAACGCGTCGAGCGGCCGGTCGCGGGTCAGTTCGTGCAGGTGCCAGGCCCCGTCGACCTTGGGCGGTAGCACCACGTCGAGCTGGGCGTCGGTGAGCGAGTCGAGGGTGCCGCCGACGGCGGTGCCGGCCGCGTGCACGATCCCGGTCAGCGGCTGCGCGGCGGGGATCCCGGCGAGCAGGGCGGCCACCTCGGCGCGGTCGGTGACGTCGCAGGCCGCGACGGTCACCTCGGCGCCGGCGGCGCGCAGCTCGGCGGCGAGCGCGGCGGCGCCCGGGGCGTCCGGGCCGCGCCGGCTGGTGAGCAGCAGGTGCCGGACGCCGTGCGCGCCGACGAGGTGGCGGGCCAGGAGGGCGCCCAGGCCACCGGTGCCGCCGGTGACCAGCACGGTCCCGGTGGACGACCAGGGCGCGGCGGTCCCGCCGGCGGCCGCGGGGGCCGCCCGGGCCAGCCGGGGCGCGAGGACCGCTCCCCCGCGTACGGCGAGTTCGGGCTCGCCGGTGTCGGCGGCGGCGGCCAGCGCGGCGGTGGACTCCGGCGTCCCGTCGGTGTCGACGAGCTGCACCCGGCCCGGCTGCTCGGCCTGGACGGCCCGGACGAGCCCCCAGGCGGGCGCGAGCCGCGCGTCGACCTGGTCGCCGTCGTGCACCGCGACGGCGTCCCGGGTGACCACCACGAGCCGGGCGCCGGTGTGCCGTTCGTCGGCCAGCCAGGCGCGCAGCCGCGCCACGAGGGCGCCGGTGACCGCGCGGGCGGCACCGGGCACGTCGAGCTCCCCGGGGGCCTGGACGGTGAGCGCCACCAGCGCCGGCACCGGCGTGCCGTCGCCGGTCTCGGGCAGCGGTTCGCCGGTCGGGGTGACCGGGCGGGGCTGCCAGTCGATCCGGAACATCGCCTCGTCGGCGGGGGTCTCGGCGTCGTGCAGCTGGGCCGCCGAGACGGGCCGGGAGACGAGTGTCTCGACGGTGGCCACCGGCCGGCCGGCCTCGTCGGCGAGCCACATCGCCGACACCTCGTCGCCGCGCAGCCGGCGCAGCCGGACCCGCAGCGCGGTCGCGCCGGCGGCGTGGAGGGTGACGCCGGTCCAGTCGAACGGCATCAGGGTGGGCGCGTCGGGGTCCTCGTCGAGCAGGTCGGCGTGCATCGCGGCGTCCAGCAGGGCCGGGTGCAGGCCGAACCGTCGGCCGTCGGCCTGCGCCGACTCGGGCAGGGCCACCTCGGCGTACACCTCGTCGCCGCGACGCCAGGCCGCCCGCAGGCCCTGGAACGCCGGTCCGTAGCCGTAGCCGCGCGCGCCCAGCCGGTCGTACGCGTCGGTGACGTCGACCGGGGTGGCGTCGGCCGGCGGCCACTGCACCAGGTCGAACGCGGGTGCCGCCGGCTCGGGGCTGAGCGTGCCGGTGGCGTGCCGCAGCCAGGGCGCGTCGGCGTCTGCGCGGGAGTGGATGGTCACCGGGCGGGCGCCGGTGGCGTCGGGGTCGCCGACGGCCACCTGGATCGCCACCCCGCCGTGCGCGGGGAGCACCAGCGGCGCCTGCAGGGTCAGCTCGTCGATCCGGCCGCAGCCCACCTGGTCGCCGGCGCGTACGGCCAGCTCGACGAAGCCGGTGCCGGGGAGCAGGACCCGGCCGAGGACGTCGTGGTCGGCCAGCCAGCCGGCGGCGGTGAGCCGGCCGGTGAGCACGAGTCCGTCGCGGTCGGCGGCGGCCACCACGGCGCTGAGCATCGGGTGGTCGACGGCTTCCAGGCCGGCCGCGCCGACGTCGCCGGTGGCCGGGGTGACGTCCAGCCAGTACCGGCGGCGCTGGAACGGGTAGGTGGGCAGGTCGAGGACGCGGGCGGGGTCGTACCGGCCGGCGTACCGGGCGGCCCAGTCGACGGGTACGCCCCGCGACCAGGCCCGGCCGGCGGCGGTGAGCAGCTCGCGGACCTCGTCCCGGTCGCGCCGCTGGGTGGCCAGCACGGTGGTGTCGCCCTGGGCGGCGAGGGCGGTGAGCACGGCGTCCGGGCCGATCTCCAGGCAGGTCGACACGCCGCGCCCGGCGAGGGTGGTGACGGCGTCGGCGAACCGGACGGCGTGCCGGACGTGCCGCACCCAGTACTCCGGATCGGTCAGCTCCCCGATGCCCGCCAGCTCGCCGGTGAGGGTCGACACCAGCGGGATCGACGGCGCGGAGTAGGTCAGCGACTCGGCGACCGCCCGGAAGTCGGCGAGCATCGGTTCCATCAGCGGGGAGTGGAAGGCGTGCGACACCCGTAGCCGGCTGCTCCGGCGCTCCCCCAGCCCGGCCAGCACGGCCTGGACGGCCGCCTCCGCGCCGGAGACGACCACCGAGGTCGGGCCGTTGACCGCCCCGAGGTCGACGCCGTCGACCAGCAGCGGCCGGACCTCGTCCTCGGTGGCCTGGACCGCGACCATCACGCCGCCGGCGGGCAGCGCCTGCATCAGGCTGCCCCGGGCGGCGACCAACGCGCCGGCGTCCGCCAGGGAGAACACTCCGGCCACGTGCGCGGCGGCCAGCTCGCCGATGGAGTGCCCGGCCACGAAGTCCGGGCGCACTCCCCAGGATTCGAGGAGTCGGAAGAGCGCCACCTCGAAGGCGAAGAGCGCCGGCTGGGCGTTGCCGGTGGCGTTGAGCGCCTCGACGTCGTCGCCCCAGAGCACGTCGCGCAGCCCGGGGTCGAAGCCGGCCAGGGCCGCGTCGAAGGCCGCCGCGAAGACCGGGTACGCGTCGTACAGCTCGCGGCCCATGCCGAGGCGCTGGGCGCCCTGGCCGGTGAAGAGCGCGGCCACCTTGCCGTCGCGCACCTCGTCGGCGTCGCCGCCGGCCGCGACCGCGGCCAGGGCGCCGGCCAGCTCGGCGCGATCGGCGCCGACCACGACCGCCCGGTGGGCGAGCGCGGCACGGGTGGTCGCCAGCGCGTGGCCGGCGTTCGCCAGGTCCTCCTCGGCCAGCCCGTCGAGGTGGGCGTGCAGCAGCCGGGCCTGCTCCCGCAGCGCGGGCGCGGTCGTCGCCGAGAGCACCCAGGGCAGCGGCCCGCCGTCGGCGGCGACGACCGGGCCGACCGGGGTCGGGTCGGCGGGCGGCTCCTCCAGGACGACGTGCGCGTTGGTGCCGCTGATGCCGAACGAGGAGACACCGGCGCGTCGGGGCCGCTCCGACCGGGGCCAGTCGCGCTCGGTGGTGAGCAGCTCCACCGCGCCGTCGGTCCAGTCCACCTGCGGTGACGGCGCGTCGGCGTGCAGGGTTCGGGGCAGGGTGCCGTGCCGCATGGCCAGCACCATCTTGATCACTCCGGCGACGCCGGCCGCGGCCTGGGCGTGGCCGATGTTCGACTTGACCGAGCCGAGCAGCAGTGGACGCCCGTCGGCGGGCCGCTGGGCGCCGTACGTGGCGAGCAGCGCCTGTGCCTCGATCGGGTCGCCCAGGGTGGTGCCGGTGCCGTGGCCCTCGACCGCGTCCACGTCAGCGGGGCGCAGCCCCGCGGTGGCCAGCGCCTGCCGGATCACCCGCTGCTGAGAGGGGCCGTTCGGGGCGGTCATCCCGTTGCTCGCACCGTCGGAGTTGACCGCCGAGCCGCGCACCAGCGCCAGCACCCGGTGCCCCCGGCGTCGGGCGTCGGAGAGCCGTTCCAGCAGCACCAGGCCGATGCCCTCGCCCCAGCCGACCCCGTCGGCGCCGGCGCCGAAGGACCGGCACCGGCCGTCCGAGGAGAGGCCGCCCTGCCGGCTCATGTCGACGAAGGTGTCCGGCGTGGACATCACCGTGACGCCGCCCGCGAGGGCCAGCCGGCACTCGCCCCGGCGCAGCGCCTGCGCCGCGAGGTGCAGCGCGACCAGCGACGACGAGCAGGCGGTGTCGACCGTCACGGCCGGCCCCTCCAGCCCGAAGGTGTACGCGATCCGGCCGGTCGCGATGCTGGCGAGGCTGCCGTTGCCGTGGTAGCCGGCGAGCTCCTCGGGCAGCGGGCCGAGGCGCAGGCCCCAGTCGTGGTACATGACGCCGGCGAAGACGCCGGTGTCGCTGCCGCGCAGCGTCGCCGGGTCGACGCCGGAGCGCTCGAAGGTCTCCCAGGCGACCTCGAGCAGCAGTCGCTGCTGCGGGTCCATCGCCTGGGCCTCGCGGGGGCTGATGCCGAAGAAGTCCGCGTCGAACCCGGCGGCATCGTGCAGGAATCCGCCCTCGTTGGAGTACGTCCGGCCGGGCCGGCCGCGCTCCGGGTCGTACACCTCGGGGTCCCAGCCCCGGTCGGTGGGGAAGGTGGAGATCGCGTCGTCGCCGCGCAGCACCAGCTCCCACAGCTCCTCCGGGGAGGTGACCCCGCCCGGGTAGCGGCAGGCCATCCCGACGATCGCGATCGGCTCGTCGGTCGGGACCGCGGCGACCGGCGCGCTCGGCGCGGCGGGGGCCGACGCCGCGAAGAGCCGCTCGGCGAGGTGCCGGGCGAGCGCGGTGGAGGTCGGGTGGTCGAACGTCAGGGTGGCCGGCAGCCGCAGGCCGGTCAGGCCGGCGAGCCGGTTGCGCAGCTCCACCGCGGCGAGGGAGTCGAACCCGATCTCGCTGAAGGCCCGGTCCGGTCCGACGTCCCGCGCGCCGTCGTGGCCGAGGACGGCGGCGACCTGGGCCCGGACCAGGTCGAGCAGCGCCTCGGTCCGGCCCGCCTCGTCGAGGCCACCGAGTTCGGCGGCGAGCGGCAGGTCGGCGGCCGGCGCGGCGGTGGCGGCCCGGCGCACGGGCACCCGGACCAGGTCGCGCAGCAGCGCCGGCACGCCGTCCGCCCGCCGGGCGGCCGCGGCGGCGTCGAGCCGGACCGGGACGACCGTCGGCGTCGTGCCGTCGAGGGCCCGGTCGAGCAGCGCGACGCTCTGCGCGCCGGTCAGCGGCGCGAGGCCGGACCGTTCGATGCGCTGCACCGCCGCCGGGTCGAGCCGGGCGCCCATTCCGCCGGTGCCGGTCCAGAGGCCCCAGGCGAGCGAGGTGGCCGGCAGGCCCTCGGCGCGGCGGCGGGTCGCCAGCGCGTCGAGGAAGTGGTTCGCGGCGGCGTAGTTGCCCTGCCCGGGGGCGTCCAGCAGGGTCGCGGTGGAGGAGAAGAGGACGAACGCGTCGAGCGGCCGGTCGCGGGTCAGCTCGTGCAGGTGCCAGGCCGCGTCCGCCTTGGCGGGGAAGACGGTGTCCAGCCGTTCCGGGGTGAGCGTGGTGACGACGCCGTCGTCGAGCACCCCGGCGGCGTGCACCACGGCGGTGAGCGGCTGGGTCGCCGGCACGGCGTCCAGCAGCGCGGCGAGCGCCGCCCTGTCGGACACGTCGCAGGCCGCCACGGTGACGTCGGCGCCGAGCGCGGTCAGCTCGGCGGTCAGCGCGGCGACGCCCGGGGTGTCGCTGCCGCGCCGGCCGGCGAGCAGCAGGTGCCGGACCCCGCGCGCGGCGACCAGGTGCCGGGCCACCTCAGCGCCGACGCCGCCGGTGCCGCCGGTGACCAGCACGGTGCCGGTCGGGCTCCAGGTGAAGGCGCCGGACGGCTCGGGCGCCGGACGCAGCCGCGGCACCAGCACCGTCCCGGCCCGCACGGCGAGTTCCGGCTCCCCGGCGGCCAGCGCCGCGGCGACCGCGCCGGGCAGCGCGGCGGCGGACCGGTCGTCGTCGTCGAGATCGGCGAGGAGGAAGCGGTCGGGGTGTTCGGCCTGGGCCGCCCGCACCAGACCCCAGACCGGGGCCTGGGCCGGGTCGGCCGGGTCGTCCGCGACGGCCTGCGCCCGCCGGGTCGCCACCACCAGCCGGGCGTCCCCGGTCCGCTCGTCGGCGAGCCAGTCGCGCAGCAGGTCGAGGGTGCGGGCGGTGACCGCCCGCGCCGCCGCGGGCACGTCGCCGTCGGCCGGGTCGACCGTGGCCAGCACCAGGGCGGGCGCCGATCCCGCCGCCAGCGCGTCGTACGGCGCGAGCGGGGCGGGCGGTGCGGGGGCGGGCGTGCCGAGCGGGCGCCAGTCCACCGTGTACAGGGCGCCGGCCCGGTCGGGGACGGACGGGGTCGCGGTGAGCGGGCGGACCACGTACGACTCGATCGTGGCGACCGGTGCGCCGGCGGCGTCGGCCAGGGTGAGCGAGACCGCGTCCGGGCCGAGCGCGACGATCCGGACCCGCACCGCGGCGGCCCCGGCGGCGTGCAGTGACACCCCGCTCCAGGCGAACGGGACCCGGACACCGGTGGTGTCGGCGGGCGGGTTCGCGTGGTCGGTGGCCTGGAGCACCGCGTCGAGCAGCGCCGGGTGCAGGCCGAAGCCGGCGGCGGTGTCCCGCACCGGGTCGGGGAGCGCGACCTCGGCGAAGACCTCGTCGCCGCGGCGCCACACGGCGCGCAGACCCTGGAACGCCGGCCCGTAGCCGTAGCCCTGGGCCACCAGCTCCGGGTAGAAGTCGGTCACGTCGACCGGGGTGGCGCCCGGGGGCGGCCAGACCGC
Source organism: Micromonospora sp. BS32 (assembly GCF_059089345.1). NCBI lineage: Bacteria > Bacillati > Actinomycetota > Actinomycetes > Micromonosporales > Micromonosporaceae > Micromonospora > Micromonospora sp. BS32. The sequence goes on along the minus strand of NZ_JBSSHR010000001.1, from coordinate 563,615 downwards.
GAGACCGGTCGCGGGGGCGCGGTGCGGGGCCAGCCAGCCCACCGCGTGCCGGGTCCAGGCCTCGGTCTCGGCGCCCTCGGCCCGGGAGTGCAGCTCGATGCCGCGCCGCCCGGTTGCGTCGGGGACGCCGACCACGGCCTGCACGGCGACGCCGCCGTCGGCCGGCAGCACCAGCGGCGCGGCCAGCGTCAGCTCCTCGACCGTGCCGCAGCCCACCTGCTCGCCGGCGCGCAGCGCCAGCTCGAGGAAGGCGGTGCCGGGCAGCAGGTTGGCCGCGGCGACGACGTGGTCGGCGAGCCACGGGTGCGCCCGTACCGCGATCCGGCCGGTCAGCACGGTGGAGTCGGCCCCGGCCAGCGGCACCACCGCGCCGAGGAAGGGGTGCCGGGCCGCGATCTGGCCGAGGCCGGGGACGTCGCCCTGCCCGGCCGCCGCGCCGGAGAGCCAGAAGTGACGGTGCTGGAAGGCGTACGTCGGCAGGGGCACCGGCGCGCCGTGCCCGCCGAGCAGCCCGGCGGCGTCGAGCCGGCCGCCGCGGGTGTGCGCGACGGCCGCCGCGGTGACCGCCTCGCGCCGTTCGTCGCGGTCCCGGCGCATCGTGGGTACGAAGACGGGCCCGCCGGATCGGCGGGCCGCCGCCTCGCGGCCCAGCGCCGACAGCACCGGGTCGGGTCCGAGTTCCAGGAAGGTGGCGACGTCGCGGTCGAGCAGCCAGGTCAGGCTGTCGTGGAAGCGGACGGCCGCGCGCACGTGCCGCACCCAGTAGCCGGGGTCGGTGAGCTCCTCGGTGGCGGCGAGCCGGCCGGTGACGGAGGAGACCACGGGGACGGTCGGCGGGCGGTAGTCGAGGACCGAGGCGACCCGGCCGAACTCGGCCAGCATCGGCTCCATCAGCGGGGAGTGGAACGCGTGGCTGACGTCGAGCCGTCGGGCGCGCCGGCCGAGGGCGGCGAAGCGCGCGACGACGGCGTCGACGGCGTCGCCCGCGCCGGAGACCACCAGCTGCTCGGGGCCGTTGATCGCGGCGAGGTCCAGCCGCTCGTCGAGCAGCGGGCGCAGCTCCGCCTCGGTGGCCTGGACGGCGGCCATCGCGCCGCCGGCCGGCAGCTCCTGCATCAGCCGGCCGCGGGCGGCGACCAGGGCGGCGGCGTCGGGCAGCGAGAGCACCCCGGCCGCGTGCACGGCGGCGAGCTCACCGATCGAGTGGCCGGCGACGAAGTCCGGGCGCAGTCCCCACGACTCGAGGAGCCGGAACAGCGCCACCTCGACCGCGAACAGGGCGGGCTGCGCGTACCCGGTGGTGTGCAGCAGCGCGGCCTCCGGCGTGCCCTCGGCGGCGAAGAGCACGTCCCACAGCGAGGTGTCGAGCTGGAGGTCGAGGTGCCCGATGGCGGTCTCGAGGGCCTCCGCGAAGACCGGGTACGCGGCGTGCAGCGCCCGGCCGGCGCCCAGGCGCTGGCTGCCCTGGCCGGTGAAGAGGTACGCGAGCAGGCCGTCGCGGGCCAGGTCGGTGACGACCGCCGGGTCGGTGCCGCCGGCGGCCACGGCCCGCAGGCCGCGGCGGGCCTCGTCCGGGTCGCCGGCCAGGACGACCGCCCGGTGCGGCAGCGCCGCCCGACCGGTGAGCAGCGACAGCCCGAGGTCGGCCAGGCTGGGCGCGGCCTCGTCGTCGGTGGCCGCCAGCAGCCGCTCGGCCTGCGCGCGCAGGGCCGTGTCGCTGCGGGCGGAGAGGGCGAGCGGGACCACGGCGGGCGCCGGCCCGGCCGGGGCGGGGGGCGGCGGGGCGGGCTCGTCGGTGGGTTCAGCGACGATGACGTGGGCGTTGGTGCCGCTGATGCCGAAGGCGGACACGCCAGCGCGGCGCGGCTCGTCGGTGCGGGGCCAGGGCAATGCCTCGGTGAGCAGCGCGACGTTGCCGGCGGTCCAGTCCACGTTGGGCGTCGGCGCGTCGACGTGCAGCGTGCGGGGCAGCGTGTCGTGCCGCATCGCCATGATCATCTTGATGATGCTGGCGGCGCCGCCGGCTGCCTGGGTGTGCCCGAGGTTCGACTTCACCGAACCGAGCCGCAGCGGGCGGCCGGCCGGCCGGTCCCGGCCGTACGCGGCGATCAGCGCCTGCGCCTCGATCGGGTCACCGAGCATCGTGCCCGTGCCGTGCGCGTCGACGGCGTCGACCTGCGCGGCGGTGAGCCCGGCGTTGGCCAGCGCCTGCCGGATCAGCCGGCGCTGGGCGACCCCGCTCGGCGCGGTGAGCCCGTTGCTGGCCCCGTCGGAGTTGATCGCGGTCCCGGCGACCACGGCGAGCACCGGATGGCCGAGCCGGCGCGCGTCGGAGAGCCGTTCGAGGACGAGCAGCCCGACCCCCTCGGCGAACGCGGTGCCGTCGGCCGCGGCGGCGAACGGCTTGGCGACGCCATCCGGGGCGAGGCCACGCTGCCGGCTGAACGCGGTGAAGACACCGGGGGTGCCGATGACCGCCACCCCACCGGCGAGCGCCAGCGCGGACTCCCCGCGCCGCAACGACTCGACCGCCAGGTGCAGCGCGACCAGGGAACCCGAGCAGGCGGTGTCGACGGTGAGCGCCGGACCCTCCAGGCCCAGCGTGTAGGCCACCCGTCCGGACAGGACACTGGTGGTGTTGCCGGTCAGCAGGTACGCGTCGAGGCCGTCGGGCGCCTCGTGCAGGCGTACCCCGTACTCCTGCGGTTCCGCGCCGATGAAGACGCCGGTCCGGCCGCCGCGCAGCCCGGTCGGGTCGATGCCGGCCCGCTCCAGGGCCTCCCAGGCGGTCTCCAGGACGAGCCGCTGCTGCGGGTCCATCGCGACGGCCTCGCGCCGGCCGATGCCGAAGAAGTCGGCGTCGAAGCCGCCCGCGTCGGCGAGGAACCCCCCGTGCCGCACGTACGTCGTCCCCGGCCGGTCCGGGTCGGGGTCGTAGAGGTTGTCCAGGTCCCACCCCCGGTCGGTCGGGAACGGGCTGAGCACGTGTTCGCCGTCGGCGACCAGCCGCCAGAGCTGCTCCGGCGAGTCGACGCCGCCCGGGTAGTGACAGCCGATGCCGATGATCGCGACCGGCTCGTCGGTCGCGCCGGTGGTGGCCACCGGGGCGGGCCCGCCGTCGGCGAGGCCGAGCAGTTCGGCGCGCAGGTGCTCGGCGAGCAGCGCCGGGGTCGGGTGGTCGAAGCCCACGGTGACGGGCAACGCCAGGCCGGTGGTCGCGTTGAGCCGGGCGTGCAGCTCGACGAGGCCGAGCGAGTCCAGGCCCTGCTCCCGGAAGGACGACTCGACCGCCACCACGACGTCCTCGTCGGGGCGGATCCGTCGCAGCACCGCGAGCAGCTGCCCGCCGACCAGCTCGCGCAGCAGCCGGACCTGTTCGGGCCCCGGCAGGCCGGTCAGCTGACGCGTCAGCGCCGCACGTCGTTCCGCCAGGTGGTCGCCGTCCGAGACGGCGCCGCGAGAATCGCGCATCGACGCACACTCCATTTATCAACGCTAATTCCGACAGGCGTCACCCACGGGGGACCCATGAATCGGAACCGTACGCAGCCGATCGCGGTCGCCCCACCCCTACGGACCCCTAACGGGAGTCGGCTCCTCCACAGAAGACGGATCGGGGCGACCGGTTTTCCCTACACTCCGGAATATGAGTCGAACAACCGTCCCGGAAATACGGTGCCCGGAGAAACTGCACGAATTCCTGTTGTGTCACGCGTCGACCCGACCGGATCATCCGGCCGTCGTCGAGCGGACCGGATCCGGCGATCTCGAGACTGTCTCCTACCGCGCGCTGCGGGATCGCGCCGAGACGTACGCGGCGGCCCTGGCCGAGCTGGGGCTCGACGTCGGTGACCGGGTGGTGGTGGACTCCGACACCTCGGCGTCGGCGATAGCGCTGGTGATCGCCTGTTCCCTGCGCGGTCTCACCTTCGTCCCGGTGAGCCCGGAGTCACCGACCCGGCGGGTGCTGACGGTGGCCGAGACCGCCGGCGCGGTGCTGCACCTCCAGCCGCCCGACGGCCGGCGCGAGGGCCTGCCGCCGGAGCTGGGCGCCGCCCGGTTCGGCCCGGCCGGGCTGACCGTGCAGCGGGCACCCGCGCGCCGGCCGCACCGCCGGGTGGCGTCGACCCCCACCGACCCGGCGTACATCGTCTTCACCTCGGGGACCACCGGCCGGCCCAAGGGCGTGGTGATGAGCCACCGGGCGGTGCTCGCGTTCTACCGGGGCATGCTCGCGCACGGCATCGTCGGCCCGGACGACCGGGTGGCCACCACCTCGCCGTTGCAGTTCGACTTCTCGCTGCTCGACGTCGGCCTGGCGTTGGGCAGCGGCGCCACCGTGGTGCCGGTGCCCCGGGCCCTGCTGCGCTGGCCGCGCCGCTTCCTCGGCTTCCTCGCCGACACCGGCGCCACCCAGGTCAACGGCGTGCCGTCGATCTGGCGGCCGGCGCTGCGGCACGAGCCCGACCAGCTCGCCACCCTCGAGCGGCTGCGCGGCGTCCTCTATTCCGGCGAGAGCTTCCCCCTGCCCGAGCTGCGGCACCTGCGCAAGCTGCGGCCGGGGCTGCGGATCGTCAACTGCTACGGCAGCACCGAGTCGATCGCCTGCTCCTTCACCGACGTGCCCGACCCGGTGCCCGACGACGCCGAGCGGATCTCCATCGGCGTCGCGCACCCGGGCGCGGAGCTGCTGCTGCTGGACGACTCCGGTGAACCGGTCCGCGCCCCCGGCGTGCTCGGCCAGCTCTACCTGCGCAGCCCGGCGCTGTTCACCGGGTACTGGGACGACCCCGAGGCCACGGCGGCGGCGCTGGTGCCCGATCCGGTGGAGCCCCGTTCCGGGCAGCGGGTGTTCCGCACCGGCGACCTGGCCTACCGGGGCGGCGACGGCGCGCTGTACTTCAGCAGCCGGCTCGACTCGCAGGTGAAGATCCGGGGCAACCGGGTCGAGCTGGGCGAGGTGGAACGGCGGCTGTCGGAGTGCGCCGGGGTGACCGCGGCGACCGTGCTGGTGCTGCCGCAGCCGAACGGCGAGCCCGGGCTCTGCGCGTTCGTGGCCACCGCGCCGGGCGCGGAGGCCGTCGGCGGGCGACTCGGGGCGTTCTGCAAGGAGACGCTGCCCGACTACATGGTCCCGGCGGAGCTGCACCTGCTCACCGAGCTGCCGGTGACCGTGAACGGCAAGGTCGACAAGGCGGCCCTGGTCGAGTGGCGCGCCGCCCGGGACTGACCACCGCGCCGCGGCGGAGCCGCCCGCTCCGCCGCGGTCGCGCCGGTCACGCGGGTACGGCCGCGGCCTCCCGGGCCAGCCGCCCCCGGTCCACCTTGCGGTTCGGGTTGAGCGGCAACTCGTCGAGGTGCCGGTAGGTGCGCGGCAGCATGCCGGCCGGCAGGAGCTGGCGCAGCTGCCGGGCGAGCACCGCCGCCGGGGTCACCTCGCCGGTGTAGAAGACCACCAGCTCCAGCCCGTCGTCGCTCGCCCGGGTGACCGCCACCGCGTCCTCCACCCCGGCGCAGGCCCGCAGGGCGTGCTCGACCTCGGCCAGCTCGACCCGCCAGCCCTGGAGCTGCACCTGGGAGTCCAGCCGCCCCAGGTAGACCAGCTCGCCGTCGGCCAGCCGCCGGACCCGGTCACCGGTGCGGTACCAGCGGCGCCCGTCCCGGTCGAGGAACCGGCCCTCGTCGTCGGCGGGGTCGAGGTAGCCCGCAGTGAGCTGCGGGCCGGTGATGCAGAGTTCACCCTCGGTCGGCGACTCCCGGCCGTCGGCGTCGAGCAGCACGTGGTCGTGGCCGGCGTGCACGGTGCCGATCGGGGTCAGCCCGTTGACGCAGCGCGCCGGTGAGGTGGCCGGCGACCAGCGGTGCCCGGTGACGGTGATGGTCAGCTCCGTCGGGCCGTAGATGTTCTCCAGGGTGGACCGGTCGGCGGCGCCCTGCCAGTCCTCGGCGTCGGCCGCGCGCAGCGCCTCGCCGGCGAAGAGGCTCCACCGCAGCCCGGGCAGCGCGCCGGGCCCGAGGCCGCCCATCCGCCGGACCAGCCCGATGCTGCTGGGGGTGGAGAACCAGACGGTCATCCGCCGTTCGGCGACGAAGGCCGGCAGGTCGCGGTACGCCTGCGCCGGCACCGGGTGCACGGCGGCCCCGGCCCCCCAGGCGCAGAAGAGGTCGAACATCGCGCAGTCGAAGTTCAGGTCGAAGGTCTGGGAGAAGACGTCGTCGGGTTTGAAGTCGTACCGGGCGTCCATCAGCGTGAAGTAGTGCCCGACGCTGGCGTGGCTGATCGGCACCCCCTTCGGCCGACCCGTCGAGCCGGAGGTGAACAGGGTGTACGCCACCGCGTCCGGCGCCACCGGCCGCGGCGCGGCCAGGGCGTCGCCCGGGTGCACCGGGATGGTGTGCCGGTCGCCGGCCGGCCCGTCGCCGAGCACCGGCAGCGCCGGCCCGCCGGCGCGCAACTGGTCCAGGGCGGCCCGGCCGGCCGGGTCCGCGACGACCGCGGTGACCCCGGCGGCGTCCAGCATCCGCCGGGTCCGCACCGCGGGGAAGTCCGGGTGCAGCGGCACCACGGTGGCGCCGGCCCAGAGCGCGGCGAGCACCCCGGCGTACCCCTCGACGCTCTTGCCGGCCAGCACCCCGACCGCGGCGGGGGGCCCACCGTCGGCGGCCACCAGCGCGCCGGCCCAGCGGGACGCCAGCTCGTGCAGGGCGGCGTAGGAGACCTCCCGGGCGCCGACCCGCAGCGCGGTGCGGTCGGGTCCGAGGGCAAGTCCACGCAGGAATCTCCAGGGCAGCGGCAGTGCGGTGTCGTCCATCATCGGTCTCCGCGATTAGGGGGACGGCAGGGGTTGTCCGCCGCCCGACGGTGGGCTTTTGTCGAAATGGACGAGGAAGTGTCCGGGAGGATGGAGAAAATGATGTGGGATGACAGGTTCGAGGAAATCATGCGTCGGTCGCTGCCATTCCTTCCGGCCGGGGAAAAGCTCGATCCGGACGCCGATCTGCGCAATCTCGGACTCGATTCACTGGGTACGGTGGAACTGCTCTCGCACCTCGAGAAGGCGTACCAGGTCCGGTTCACCGACGAGCTGCTGAGCATGGACACCTTCGCCACCCCCGGCGTGCTGTGGACCGCGCTGTCGCGCATCGTCCCGACCGCGGCCTGACCCCGCGGGTCCCGGTCGCCGAGGCGGCCGGGACCCGCCGGCGTTCAGACGGGCACCTGCCGGCGGCGCGGGGTCAGCGCCAGGCGGGGGTTCGCGGTCACCACGTCGAAGTTGCGGGTCGTGCAGCCCACCCGGCCGAACAGGTGGTCCGGTCCGGCGACGAAGACCCGACCGATCCCGTTGCGGCGCATCGTCGCGACCACCTCCGGCCACCGCACCGGCGACACCAGGCCGTCCAGCAGCATCCGGCGCACGCCCTCGCCGCTGTGCCGGATCGTGCCGTCCTGGTCGGCGACGACCGGCACCTGCGGGTCGACGAACCGGACGTCCGGGAAGACCTCCCGCTCGACGAGGTCGCGCAGCGGGCCGAACGCGGCCGAGTGCATCGGCGGCTCGGTCACGTACAGAGGCAGTCCGCCGGCCGCGCGCAACCGGTCGGAGAACCAGTCCAGCCGCTCCCGGCGCAGCGACACCATGTGGAAGTCGTCGTCGATGTAGCAGGCGACGTCGTACCAGCCCCCGTCGGCGGCCAGCTCGGCCAGCACCTCGTCGAGCCGTTCGACGGGGGTACGGGCGAACGACAGGGTGGCCACGTCGCGGTGCTCGCGGGCGAAGTACTCCTCCTCGCAGCGGGCGATCCGGGCGGTCATCGCGATCGCGTCGGACGCGGTGACCGCGCCCGCGTACGCGGCGGCCGCCTTGCCGCCGAAGCTGGCGCTGGCCACCAGCGCCGGCACCACGTTGTGGCTCTCCGCCGCCCACTCGGCCAGCGCCAGGCAGTTCACCAGGAACGCCACCTGGGCGTACTCGGAGTAGTCACCGTCGGTGTCGCGGTAGCGGTCGACGAGGGAGTAGCCGAGCGTCTCGTCGGCGACCGCGACGAGCCGACGGGCCGCCGGATTGATCATCATGAACCGCGCGACGTCCGCGAAGCGGGCCGGTCCCATGCCGGGGAAGACGATCGCCTCACCCGGTGGTCTGTCGTGCTCCATGTCGTGTCCTCTCCGCGCCGCACGCTGCCCGGTCCGCCTCGCGGCTACCGGCAGAGCTTGGCGAAGCGTTCCTCGATCCTGCTGAGTGCGTCCCTGACGTGCGGCAGTGCGAGCGGGTCGGCGGCGTCCAGCGCCGCGGCCCGTTCGACGTCGGTGTCGCCGTAGAGCAGACTCGTCGCGGCCCGGAACCGCAGCGCCGACGGGTCGTCGCCCTGGTGGTGTCCGCCGAGGACCGCCACGCCGTACGTCTCGAGCAGCTCGTGCTGCAACGAGGCCGAGTCGGTGACTCCGCGGCCGGCCAGCACCTCGCGCAGCGGCGCGAAGTCCGGGTAGACGTAGAAGCCGCCGGTCGGCGGCCGGCAACTGGCGCCGACGTCGACCATGATCCGGTGCACCGCGCCGGCGACGGCGCCGTGCAGCCGGGCGGCGGCCGCCAGGTAGGCCCGAATCTCCGGCGGCTCGGCGAAGGCGTACGCGGCGACCTCCTGCATCGGCTGTGCCAGCGTCGACCACACCTCGCTGGCCACCGAGACGACGTCGGCGCGGAGCCGGTCGCCGGCGGCACCGGCCGGGAAGCGGGCCGCGCCGATCCGCCAGCCGCCCAGGGCGAGGTTCTTGCTCAGCCCGGTGGTGACCAGCGTCCGCTCCGGCAGCAGCTCGGCCGGGCTGACGAACTCGGTCGCCGGGTCGTGCACGAGGTCCCGGTAGATCTCGTCGGAGACGATCCAGAGGTCCTCCCGCTCGGCGATCGCGCAGAGCCGGTGGACCACCGCGGGCGGGGCGAGGGTGCCGGTGGGGTTGTCCGGCAGGGTCAGCAGCAGGATGCGGGGCGTGTGGCCGGCCCGCCGGGCGTCCCGCAGCGCGTCGTCGAGCAGGTCCGGGTCCGGCACCCCGCCGCAGTCGGCCGGGATGGGCACCCGGATGGCGGTCTTGCCGGCCAGGGCGGCCTGCGGCGCGTAGGTGTTCCAGCAGGGGCGGGGCAGCACGATGTCGCCGGCGAGCACGAGTTGCAGCCCGATCAGCAGGGCCTTGCTGCCCGGGGCGACCACGACCTGCTCGGGGTCGGTGCGCAGCCGGCGGCGGCCGAAGTAGCCGGCCACCGCCTCGCGTACGGCCAGGTCCCCGGCGACCGGGCCGTACCGGTTGCGGCGGGCGCCGGCCACCAGCCGGTCGACCAAGGGCGGGAAGACCGGCAGCCGGGCCTCGCCGAAGCCGAGGTGCACGATGGACTCGCCGGCCGCCTGCCGGGCGGCCACCCGCTGGTCGAGGGCCATGTTCGGCGACGTCTGCCGGGTGCTCACCGGTCCGCCCCCGCCCCGGCGATGGCGGCGACGATGTCCGCCGGGGTGGACGGGTCCAGCCGCAGGTCGTCGAGCCAGGCGGCGCTGGCCGACCGGCGGGCCCGGAACGGGCGGCCGACCAGCAACGGGTCGCGGGCCTGGAGCAGCCGTAGCTGGAAGAACTCGCCCTCCGGGGTGTCCACCATCCCGTCCACCACCACCTTGCCGGGAGTGGCGGACATGACCGGGCCGCGCACCGTCCGGGCCAGTCCCGGCAGCTGCTGGTACGCCTCGTGGAAGATGTTCACGGCCCGCTCCAGGGGCACCTTGAAGTACTCGTGCGGCCCGGTGTCCCGCTCGACGAACATGTAGTACGGCACCGCCCCGTTGCCGATCTCGGCGTGCCAGAGTTCGCTCCACACCGCTGCGCTGTCGTTGACGTGCGCAATGAGCGGGGCCTGGCAGTAGATCAGCGCGCCGGTGGCCCGGATCCGGGCCAGCGCCCGGCGGGACAGCTCGGGCGCCAGCTCGCGGGGGTGGCTGAAGTGCGCCATCACGGCGACGTTGCGGCCGGTGGCGACGATCTCCTCGAAGAGCCGCAGCACGTCGTCGGCGTCGGAGTCGGTGACGAACCGCTGCGGCCAGTACGCGACCGACTTGGTGCCGATCCGGATGGTGCGCAGGGTCTCCACCCGCAGCAACGGTTCCAGGTGGCTGCGCAGCCGCTCGGTGGACATCACCATCGGGTCGCCGCCGGTGACCAGCACGTCGGTGACGGACGGGTGCCGGCGCAGGTACTCGATCAGCTGCTCCGGGCCGGGCGCGGCGAACCGCAGGTCGGCGTCGCCGACGAACTGCGCCCAGCGGAAGCAGTAGGTGCAGTAGGAGTGGCAGGTCTGGCCGTGCCCGGGGAAGTAGAGGACGGTGCGGCGGTACTTGTGCTGCACGCCGGCCAGCGGGACGCCCTCGTGCAGCGGCACGTTGTGCTCCATCTGCCCGGAGGGGTGCGGGTTGAGCCGGCCGCGGATCTGCCCGATGGCGGCCCGCAGCGCCGGCTGGTCGCCCCGGGCGGAGAGGTCGGCGAGCTGCCGCTCGTCGTCGGGGGTCAGCATGCCCGGTTGCGGGAAGACGAGCTGGAAGATCGGGTCCTCGGGGATGCGCTCCCAGTCGATCAGTTCGCCGAGAACGTATTCGTTGACCCGGAACGGCAGCACCATCGAGACCAGTCGGATGGTCTCCCGGAGCTCCGCGGGTATGCCGTAGCGGTTCGCGACCTCGTCCACCTGACGGGGGCCCAACGCACGGAAGCGCTCTGTTCCGGCGAGCGTGGGGGCCAGTATTGTCATGCCTAGGTTCCTCGCGTCTCGGGCAGGCCGGCCTGAGTCCGGCATCGGCGACTCGCGCTGTCCGCCCCTCGGGCGCGGCGAGACCTGACCACCTGGTGACAGGCGTTCTCTTGTCGTCATACGACGGATTGGGCCACCTGACCGCCGCGCTCAACATACGTCGCGCGGCGGCCGGGAGAACCCCTAGCCGAGCCCCTGCTCGGCCCTTATCACGGCCGCTCGCCAGGCAGGGTGCCGAGCCATTCCTCGACCACCCGGGCCGTGGCGCCGGCCTCCTCCTCGACCATGGTGAAGTGGTCGGCGGCCACCCCCCGGACGAGATGCCCGGCGTCCCACGGTTGCGCCCGCCAGCTCCCGTCGTCGTCCGCGCCGACGTGCGGCAGGAACGATTCCAGGCACTGCACGAACAACACCGGAACGGTGGTCCGGGCCCGGCTGAACTCCTCGAGCATGCCGCCGTAGGCGCTCATGCCGGAGAGCCGGGCGCTGTCGAAGCGGCCGAAGGCGGACTCCTTCTCCAGCAGCCCGAGGATCAGGTCGTCCAGCGGGCCGCCCTTCGCGTCCTGGCCGGGCTTGAACGAGTCGAGCTGCACCAGCCCGGCCGGGCGGATCCCCCGGACGGCCTCCAGGTGGGCGGCCACCGCGTACGCGATGACCCCGCCGGAGGAGTAGCCGATTAGCACGAACGGCTCCCCCTCGGCGGCGGCGAGGACCGCGTCGGCCAGCACCGCGACCGCGGCCGGCGGCGAGGCGGGCAGCGCCTCGCCGAGGGCGAAGCCGGGCAGCGGCACCGCCGCCACGTGCCGGCGCGCGGTGAGGCTGGACGCCACCCGGGCGTACTGGTGCACGCCGCCGGTGGCGATGGGGGAACTGATGCAGATCAGTCGCGGTCGGCCGGTGCCCGGCTCCCCGCCCGCCAGCCGGACGGCCACCGGCGGCCGGTCGAGGTCCGCCGACGAGGTGAACCGGGGCCGGATGGCGGCGACCGCCGCCAGCAGTTGGAAGCCCTGGGCCGAGTTGCCGGCCTCCACGGCGCTGCGGAACAGGTCGCTGAGGGTGTCCGCCCATCGTGGTGCGGCGGGGGTCGCGCCGTCGGCCGGGCGGTCCAGCGTGCCGACGAGTTCCGCGTGCACGTTGCGGGCCAGCTCGGCGGGGTTCTTGCTGTCGAACACGATCATCGGCGGCAGCCGGAGGCCGGTGGCCGCGTTCAGCCCGTTGCGCAGTTCCACCGCGCTGAGCGAGTCGAAGCCCGCTTCCAGGAAGTCCCGCGCGGGGTCGACGTCGGCGGCGCCGGCGTGCCCGAGCAGCTGGGCCGCGCTGGTCAGCACCAGCTCCCGCAGCTCGGCGAGCTGCCCGGCCTCGTCCAGGGTGGCCAGGTGCCGGCGGAACGCGGCCGGGTCGACCCGGCCGGCGCTGCTGCGCCGGCGGGTCGGCGGGACGAGCCCGCGCAGCAGCGGGGGCAGGTCCTCGCGGTTGCGCAGCGCCGCGAGGTCCACCCGCAGCGGTACGACCGCCGCCCGGTCCGCCGCCACCCCGGCGTCGAAGAGCGCCACCCCCTCGTCGACGGTCAGCGCCGGCAGGCCCTGGCGGCGCACCCGGGCGAAGTCGACCTCGCCGAGGTACCGACCCATGCCGGCGCCGGTCCAGAGGCCGTAGGCCAGCGCGGTGCCGGGGAGGCCGTCGGCCCGCCGGTACCGCATGAGCGCGTCGAGGAAGACGTTGGCGGCGGCGTAGCCGCCCTGCCCGGCGGCGAGCACCAGGCCACCGGCCGAGGAGAGCGCGACGAAGGCGGTCAGCGGCAGGTGCCGGGTGGCCTCGTGCAGGTGCCAGGCCGCGTCCGCCTTGGGTTCCAGGCTCTCCGCCAGCCGTTGCGGGGTGAGGGACTCGACCACCCCGTTGCCGGCGACGCCGGCGGCGTGCAGCACGCCGGTCAGCGGCCACCGCGCCGGGATGTCGGCCACCAGGGCGCGCACCTGGGCCGGGTCGCCCAGTTCGCAGGCGGCCAGGGTGACCTCGGCCGCGCCGAGGTCGCGCAGTTCGGCGCGGAGCTCCTCGGCGCCCGGGGCGTCCGGGCCGCGGCGGCTGGCCAGCACCAGCCGCCGTACCCCGTGCCCGGTCACCAGGTGCCGGGCGAGGACGGCGCCGAGGCCGCCGGTGCCGCCGGTGACCAGCACCGTGCCACCGGCCTCCCAGCGCGGCGCCGGCTCCGCCTCGTCGGCGGGGGTGATCGGCAGCCGGGCCAGTCGGGGCACCAGCACGGCGCCGTCGCGGACCGCCACCTCGGCCTCGCCGGTGGCGAGGGCCAGTGGCACGGCGTCGAGGGTGGCGTCCACATCGGCCAGGACGAAGCGGCCGGGCTGTTCCGCCTGCGCGGAGCGGACCAGGCCCCACACCGGGGCGACCCGGACGTCCACGCCCGCGTCCAGGCCGGTGTCGACCGCGCCGTGGGTGACCACGACGAGCCGGGCGGCGGCGAAGCGTTCCTCCACGACGAACGCGCGGACGGCGGTGAGCACCTCGTCGAGGACCGCGCGGACCGCCGCCGGCACCGGGGTCTGCGGGGTCGCGCAGTCGAGCAGCACCAGCTCCGGCACCGGTCCGGCGGCGGGCAGGTCGGCCCAGCGCGGCGGGGTGGCGCCGGTCGGCGCGGCGGAGACGCGGGCGGTGGTCCATTCGACGGCCAGCAGGGACTGGTGGCGGGCGGTGCCGGAGGCGGCGAGCTGTTCCTCGCTGACCTCCCGGGAGACCAGGGAGTCGACCGACAGGACCGGCTGACCGGCGGGGTCGGTGACGAGCAGCGATACGGCGTCGGCGCCGGCCGGGGCGAAGCGCACCCGCAGCACCGAGGCGCCCGCCGCCGCCAGTGACACCCCCGACCAGGAGAACGGCAGCACCGCCCGGTCCCCACGACCGCCCTCGGCCGCCACGATCAGCCCGTGCATCGCCGCGTCCAGCAGCGCCGGATGCACCCCGAGGCCGTCCACCTCCACCCCGTCGGGCAACGCCACCTCGACGTACGTCTCGTCGCCGCGCCGCCACACCCCCCGCAACCCCTGGAACACCGGCCCGTAGCCGTAGCCCAACCCCGCCAACACCTCGTACGCACCCTCCACCGGCACCGCGTCGGCGTCGGCCGGCGGCCACACCGCCAGGGCGTCCACGTCGACCGTCGCCGGGCTGGTCGGCGCGACGAATCCCTCGGCGTGCCGGGTCCACGAGGCGTCCGGGTCGGCCTCGTCGCGGGAGTGGACGGCGACGGGCCGGATCCCGGTGTCGTCGGCCGCGCCGACGGTGACCTGGACAGCGACGCCGCCGTGCGGCGGGATGAGCAGCGGGGCCTGGAGGGTCAGTTCCTCCAGTCGTCCGCAGCCGGTTTCGTCGCCGGCACGGATGGCCAGTTCGACCAGGCCGGTGCCGGGGAGCAGCACGGTGCCGTGCACCGCGTGGTCGGCGAGCCACGGCTGGGTGTCGAGGGAGAGCCGGCCGGTGAGGACGGCACCCCCGTCGTCGGGCAGGGTGACCACGGCGGTGAGCAACGAATGCTCGGTGGCGCCGAGCCCGAGGGCGGCGGCGTCCCCGGTCCCGGTGGCGGAGACCGACCAGTACCGCTGCCGCTGGAAGGCGTACGTGGGCAGGTCGACCCGCCGCCCGTTGGGGCACCAGGCGGCCAGGTCGACCGACGCGCCGGTGGCCCAGAGCCGACCCACGCCGGCGGCCAGGGTGGCCACCTCGTCCCGGTCGCGACGCTGAGTGGGAATCGTGACGGTCTGCTCGCCGGCGACCGTCTGCGCGGCCAGGCCGGTCAGCACCGCGTCCGGTCCCACCTCCACGAACCGGGTCACCCCGGCGGACTCCAGAGTGCTCACCGCGTCGGCGAAGCGGACCGCGTGCCGGACATGCCGCACCCAGTACTCCGGATCGGTCAACTCGCCGACCTCGGCGAGCCGACCGGTCAACGTCGACACCACCGGGATCGACGGCGCCGCATAGGTCAGCGACCCCGCCACCTGGCGGAAGCCGTCAAGCATCGGCTCCATCAACGGCGAGTGGAACGCATGCGACACCGCCAACCGGGAGGTCTTCCGCTCCCCCAACCCGGCCAGCACCGCCTCCACGGCCGACTCCAGGCCGGAGACCACGACCGAGGTCGGGCCGTTCACCGCCGCGATGTCCACACCGTCGACCAACAGCGCACGCACCTCGCCCTCGGACGCCTGCACCGCGACCATCACGCCGCCCGCCGGCAACGCCTGCATCAGACTGCCCCGCGCGGCCACCAGCCGGCACGCGTCCGCCAGAGAGAACACCCCCGCCACATGCGCGGCGGCCAGCTCACCGATCGAATGACCCGCCACGAAATCTGGGCGCACACCCCACGACTCCAAGAGCCGGAACAACGCCACCTCAAACGCGAACAACGCCGGCTGCGCATTCCCCGTCGCATTCAGCGCCGAGACGTCGTCACCCCACAGCACCGCCCGCAGGTCAGGGCCCCGCTCTTCGGGTCCGCCCACCAGGCCAGCGTCGCGGTCGCCACCGCCACCCGCCGACGCGCCACCGCCGCCCGCAGCCGGGTCCCGGTCGGCCGGCCCGAAGCCGGCCAACGCCGCGTCGAACGCCGCCGCGAACACCGGATAGGTGTCGTACAACGCGCGCCCCATGCCGAGGCGCTGCGCGCCCTGACCGGTGAAGAGCGCGGCGGTCGCACCCGCTGCCGTCCGCTCCCCGGGCAGGTCCGCGAGGGCACTCAGCAGGGCCTCCCGGTCGGTCCCGAAGGCCACCGCCCGGTGGTCGAAGACCGCGCGGGCCGCCAGCGCCGCGGCCACGTCGACCGGCCGGACGTCCGGCTGCGCCAGCAGGTGCGTCCGCAGCCGTGCCGCCTGGTCGGCCAGCGCCTCCGGCGTCCTGGCGGAGAGCACCCACGGCACGATCGGGGCCGGTGCGGCCTCGACCGACCGGTCGGGCTCGTCCGGCGCCTGTTCGAGGATGACGTGGGCGTTGGTGCCGCTGATCCCGAAGGACGACACCCCCGCCCGACGCGGCCGGCCGGTCTCCGGCCACTCCCGCGCCTCGGTCAGCAGTTCCACCGCGCCCGCCGACCAGTCCACCTGCCGCGACGGCTCATCCACGTGCAGCGTCGGCGGCAGCACCCCGTGCCGCATCGCCTGCACCATCTTGATCACACCGGCCACACCCGCGGCGGCCTGCGGGTGACCCATGTTCGACTTGATCGAGCCGAGCCACAGCGGCCGGTCCGCCGGCCGGTCCTGCCCATACGTCGCCAGCAGCGCCTGCGCCTCGATCGGATCGCCCAGCGTGGTCCCGGTGCCGTGCGCCTCCACCACGTCCACCTCACCGGGCTGGAGCTGCGCGTTCGCGAGGGCCTGCCGGATCACCCGCTGCTGCGCCGGACCGTTCGGCGCGGTCAGCCCGTTCGACGCGCCGTCCTGGTTGACCGCCGTACCCCGCACCACCGCCAGCACCCGGTGACCGAGCCGGCGGGCGTCGGAAAGCCGCTCCACCAGCAGCACCCCCACACCCTCCGCCCAGCCGGTCCCGCCAGCCGACGCGGCGAAGGAACGGCATCGGCCGTCCGCGCTCAGGCCGCGCTGCCGGCTGAACTCCACGAACGTCTCCGGGGTCGCCATCACCGCGACGCCACCCACCAGGGCCAGCGTGCACTCCCCGGACCGCAGCGCCTGGCCGGCGAGGTGCAACGCCACCAGCGACGACGAGCACGCCGTGTCCACCGTGACCGACGGGCCCTCCAGACCGAAGACGTACGACACCCGGCCGGAGGCGATCGAGCCGGTGCTGTGGTTCTCGGCGTAGTCGTGGTACATCATCCCGGCGAATACGCCGGTGGCGGTGCCGCGCAGCGTGCCCGGGTCGATGCCGGCCCGCTCGATCGCCTCCCACGACGCCTCCAGCAGCAGCCGCTGCTGCGGGTCCATCCAGACGGCCTCGTTGGGGCTGATGCCGAAGAAGCCGGCGTCGAATTCGGCGGCGTCGTGCAGGAAGCCACCCTCCCGGGTGTACGACCTGCCAGGGCGGCCGGGCTCCGGATCGTAGAGCGCGGCGACGTCCCAACCCCGGTCGGCGGGGAACTCGGTGACCGCGTCGACCCCGTCGGCGACGAGGCGCCACAGCTCCTCAGGTGAGGAGACGCCACCCGGGTAGCGGCAGGCCATTCCGACGATGACGATCGGCTCGTCGGTCGCCGTGGTGGTCGCGGTGGCGACGGCCGCCGGGCCGTCCCCCGCGACCTCGTCGAGGAGGTACGCCACCAGGGCGAGCGGGGTCGGGTAGTCGAAGACCAGGGTGGCCGGGAGCCGCAGCCCGGTGGCCGCGTTGAGGCCGTTGCGGAACTCGACGGCGCTGATCGAGTCGAACCCGAGTTCGCCGAAGGCCCGCTCGGGTTCGATGGCCTCGGGGCCGGCGTGGCCGAGGGTGCTGGCGGCCTGGGTACGCACCAGGTCGAGGATCAGGGCGGCGGACCGCTCCCGGTCGAGGCCGACGAGGCGGTGCCGCAGGTCGCCGCCGGTGGCGCTGCGCCGGGTCCGTACCCGGACGAGGCGGTGGAACAGCGGGGGGAGCTCGTCGCCGGCGGCGCTGAGCGCGGCGGGGACGAGGCGTACCGGGACCAGGGCCGGTTCGTCGCGGCCCAGCGCGGCGTCGAACAGGGCCAGCCCCTGCGCCGCGGAGAGCGGGGCGATGCCGGTCCGGGCGATGCGCTGGCGTTCGGCGGCGCTGAGTTCGGCGGCCATGCCGCTGTCGTCCGCCCACAATCCCCACGCCAACGACAACCCCGGCAGCCCCGCCACCCGACGACGTATCGCCACCGCGTCCAGGCATGCGTTCGCCGCCGCGTAGGCGCCCTGGCCCGCGTTGCCGAACGCACCCGCGATCGACGAGAACAACACGAACGCTGTCAACGGCAACCCACGCGTCAGCTCGTCCAACGCCACCGCCGCGTCCACCTTCGGCCGCAACACCCCCGACAACCGATCGCGCGACAACGACGACACCGCACCGTCATCCAACACACCCGCCAGGTGCACCACCGCCGTCACCGGGTACGCCGACAACACCCCCGCCAACGCCACCCGATCCGACACATCACACGCCTCCGCCGAGACCTCGACACCCGCCCCGGCCAACTCGCCGACCAGATCACCCATCGACGCCGCGCCACCGCGCGACACCAACACCAACCGCCGCACCCCGTACCGCCGCACCAGATGCCGCGACACCAGGCGACCCAACATCCCACCCGCACCCGTCACCAGCACGGTGGCCTCCGGGCCGATCCGGGGCACGTCGGAGCCCCCGGTGTCGGGTACCCGGACCAGCCGGGCGACGTACGTGGTGCCGGCGCGGACGAGCAACTGCGGCTCGTCCACGGCGAGCAGGGCGGCGGTGTCGGGCGCGGCGGTGTCGACGTCGGCGAGGACGATGCGCCCCGGGTGTTCGGCCTGGGCCGAACGGACCAGGCCCCAGACGGCGGCGCCGGCCAGGTCGGTCACGTCCTCCCCGGGCAGCGCGACCGCGCTTCGGGTGACCACCAGCAACCGTCCATCCTGCTCACCGGCGAGCCACGACTGGAGGGCCAGCAGGAGGTCCCCGGTCACCCGGTGCACCGCCGCCGCGTCCGTGCCCGACTCCACGTCGAGCACCACCACGTCGTCGGTGGCGGGCCGGTCGTCGGCCCGGGCGGTGGCGGGGGTCCAGTCGATCCGGTACAGCGGGTCCCGGGAGGCGGGGGCGGCGAGCTCCTCCTCGGCGACGGGACGGGACACCAGCGAGCCCACCGACAGCACCGGCCGGCCCGCCGGATCCGCTGCCAGCACGGAGACGGCGTCCGCACCGGCCGGCGCGAAGCGCACCCGCAGCACCGACGCGCCCGCCGCCGCCAGCGACACACCCGACCAGGAGAACGGCAGCACCGCCCGATCCCCGCGACCGTCCTCGGCCGCCACGACCAACCCGTGCATCGCCGCGTCCAGCAGCGCCGGATGCACCCCGAACCCGTCGACCGCGACGGCATCACCCAACGCCACCTCGACGAATGTCTCGTCGCCGCGCCGCCACGCCCCCCGCAACCCCTGGAACACCGGCCCGTAGCCGTACCCCAGCCCCGCCAGCATCTCGTACGCACCCGCCACCGGCACCGCCTCCGCGCCCGCCGGTGGCCAGACCGTCAGCGGGGTCACGTCGGGGACGGTGGTGTCGTCGGTGAGGGTGCCCTCGGCGTGCGTGGTCCAGGGCGCCCCCGGGTCGTGCTCGCCACGGGAGCGGATGCTCACCGGCCGGGCACCCGTGTCGTCGGCGGCGCCGACGACGACCTGGACGGCGACACCGCCCTCCTCGGGCAGGATCAGCGGCGCCTGCAGGATGAGCTCCTCGACGCTGTCGCAGCCGACCTCCTCACCGGCCCGCAGGGCGAGCTCGACCAGCCCGGTACCGGGCAGCAGGACCGTGCCGTGCACGGCGTGATCGGCCAGCCACGGCTGCGCGTTCAGCGACAGCCGGCCGGTGAGCAGCACCCCGTCGGAGTCCGGCAGCGGCACCACCGCGGTCAGCAGCGGATGCTCGCTGGCTCCCAGGCCGAGCGCGGCGGCGTCGGTCCCCGTTGCGGCCGAGTGGATCCAGTACCGCTCGCGCTGGAACGGGTAGGTGGGCAGGTCGATCCGCCGTCCGCTCGGGCACCAGGCGGTCGGGTCGACGGGCGCGCCGGCGGTCCAGAGCCGGCCCACGGCGGCGGCCAGGGTGGTCACCTCGTCGCGGTCGCGGCGCTGGGTGGTGACGGTGACCGTCTGCGGCCCGGTGACAGTCGCCTCGGCGAGTCCGCTCAGCACCGCATCGGGGCCGACCTCGACGAACCGGGTCACCCCGGCGGCCTCCAGGGCGGTCACCGCGTCGGCGAAGCGGACCGCGTGCCGAACGTGCCGCACCCAGTACTCCGGATCGGTCAACTCGCCCGCCTCGGCGAGCCGGCCGGTCAACGTGGACACCACCGGGACGGTCGGCGCGGCGTAGGCCAGGGATTCCGCCACCTCGCGGAAGTCGGCGAGCATCGGCTCCATCAGCGGCGAGTGGAACGCGTGCGACACCCGCAGCCGGGAGGTCTTCCGCTCCCCCAACCCGGCCAGCACCGCCTCCACGGCCGACTCCACGCCGGAGACCACCACCGACGTCGGACCGTTCACCGCCGCGATGTCCACACCGTCGACCAACAGCGCACGCACCTCGTCCTCAGTCGCCTGCACCGCGACCATCACGCCACCGGCCGGCAACGCCTGCATCAGACTGCCCCGCGCGGCCACCAGCCGGCACGCGTCGTCCAGGGAGAACACCCCCGCCACATGCGCGGCCGCCAGCTCACCGATCGAATGACCCGCCACGAAATCCGGCCGGATCCCCCACGACTCCAACAGCCGGAACAACGCCACCTCAAACGCGAACAACGCCCGCTGCGCATTCCCCGTCGCGCTCAACGCCGAAACGTCGTCACCCCACAACACCGCCCGCAACCCACCGTCGAAACCCGCCAGCGCCGCGTCGAACGCCGCCGCGAACACCGGATACGCCTCGTACAGTGCACGACCCATCCCCAGGCGCTGCGCGCCCTGACCGGTGAAGAGCAACGCGGTCGCACCCGCGACGGGGGTGACGGGCAGTACGCCCTCGCCCAGCCGGCGCAGCAACTCCTCCCGGTCCGCGCCCACCACCAGCGCCCGGTACTCGAAGGCGCTGCGACCGGCCAGCGTCGCGCCGACGTCCGCCGCCGACCAGTCGTCGTGTTCCCGCACCGTGCGGAGCAGCCGGCCGGCCTGGTCGATCACCGCGTCCGGCGTCCGCGCCGAGAGCAGCCACGGCACCACGGGCGCCACCGGGGTGGGCGGCACGTCGGTGACGGGGGGCTGTTCCAGGATGACGTGGGCGTTGGTGCCGCTGATGCCGAAGGACGACACGGCGGCGCGTCGGGGCCGGCCGGTCTGCGGCCACGGCTGGGCCTCGGTGAGCAGTTCGACCGCGCCCGCCGTCCAGTCGACCTGCGGCGACGGCTCGTCGACGTGCAGCGTCCGGGGCAGGGTGCCGTGCCGCATCGCCTCCACCATCTTGATCACGCCCGCGACGCCGGCGGCGGCCTGGGTGTGGCCCATGTTCGACTTGATCGAGCCGAGCCAGAGCGGTTGGTCGGCCGGCCGGTCCTGCCCGTAGGTGGCGATCAGCGCCTGCGCCTCGATCGGGTCGCCCAGCGTGGTGCCGGTGCCGTGCGCCTCCACCGCGTCCACCTCGACCGGCGCGAGACCCGCGTTGGCCAGCGCCTGCCGGATCACCTGCTGCTGCGCGGGGCCGTTCGGGGCGGTCAGCCCGTTCGACGCGCCGTCGGAGTTGACGGCGGTGCCGCGGACGACGGCGAGGATCGGGTGGCCGAGCCGCTGGGCGTCGGAGAGCCGTTCCAGGAGCAGCACGCCGGCGCCCTCGGCCCAGCCGGTCCCGCCGGCCGAGGCGGCGAAGGAGCGGCACCGCCCGTCGGGGCTCAGCCCGCGCTGCCGGCTGAACTCGACGAACGTCTCCGGGGTGGCCATGACGGCGACGCCACCGGCGAGCGCCAGCGTGCACTCGCCGGAGCGCAGCGCCTGCGCGGCGAGGTGCATGGCGACCAGCGACGAGGAGCAGGCCGTGTCGACGGTGACCGACGGGCCGTGGAGGCCGAAGGCGTACGAGATCCGGCCGGAGGCGATCGAGCCGGCGCTGTTGTTGGCCGCGTAGTCGTGGTACATCATGCCGGCGAAGACGCCGGTGGGCGTGCCCTTGAGCGTGGCGGGCTCGATCCCGGCCCGCTCCAGGGCCTCCCAGGAGGCCTCCAGCAGCAACCGCTGCTGCGGGTCCATCCAGAGCGCCTCGTTGGGGCTGATGTTGAAGAAGCCGGCGTCGAACTCGGCGGCGTCGTGCAGGAAGCCGCCCTCCCGGGTGTACGTCTTCCCGGGGCGGCCGGGCTCGGGGTCGTAGAGCGCGGCGGTGTCCCAGCCCCGGTCGGTGGGGAAGCCGCTGACCGCGTCGACGCCGTCGGCGACCAGCCGCCACAGTTCCTCCGGTGAGGTGACGCCGCCGGGGTAGCGGCAGGCCATTCCGACGATGACGATGGGTTCGTCCGTGCCGTTGGTCGCCACGGCCGCCACCGCGCGGGAGACGAGGCCGGAAACCTCGTCGACCAGGTGTTCGGCGAGCACGAACGGGTTGGGATAGTCGAAGACCAGGGTGGCGGGCAACCGCAGCCCGATGGCCTCGCCGATCCGGTTGCGGAACTCGACGGAGGAGAGCGAGTCGAAGCCCAGCTCGTCGAAGGCCCGGTCGGGCTCGATCGCCTCCGGGCCGGCGTGGCCCAGCGTGACGGCGGCCTGGGCGCGGACCAGATCGAGCAGCAGCGCCACCCGCTCCTCGCGGGAGAGGCCGACGAGCCGCCGTTCGAGGCCGGTCGCGGTGCCGGAGCGGCCGGCGGCGCCGCGCCGCGCCGGACGGCGGACCAGGCCGCGCAGCAGGGGCGGCCCGTCGTCACCGGCGGCCGCGACGGCGGCGAGGTCCAGCTTGACGGGTACGACGACGGCCTCGTCGACGGTCAGCGCCCGGTCGAAGAGGTCGAGGCCCTCCGCCGAGTGGATCGGTTGGATGCCGCCGCGGGCGAGGCGGCGGACGTCGGCGTCGGTGAGGTCGGCGGCCATCCCCGCCTCGTCACCCCACAACCCCCACGCCAACGACAACCCCGGCAGCCCCGCCACCCGACGACGTATCGCCACGGCATCCAGCGCCGCGTTCGCCGCCGCGTAGGCGCCCTGGCCCGCGTTGCCGAACGCACCCGCGATCGACGAGAACAACACGAACGCTGTCAACGGCAACCCACGCGTCAGCTCGTCCAACGCCACCGCCGCGTCCACCTTCGGCCGCAACACCCCCGACAACCGATCGCGCGACAACGACGACACCGCACCGTCATCCAACACACCCGCCAGGTGCACCACCGCCGTCACCGGGTACGCCGACAACACCCCCGCCAACGCCACCCGATCCGACACATCACACGCCTCCGCCGAGACCTCGACACCCGCCCCGGCCAACTCGCCGACCAGATCACCCATCGACGCCGCGCCACCGCGCGACACCAACACCAACCGCCGCACCCCGTACCGCCGCACCAGATGCCGCGACACCAGGCGACCCAACATCCCACCCGCACCCGTCACCAGGACGGTGCTGTCGGAGTCGAACGGCGGGGCGCCGTCGGTGTCCGTCGTCGCGGCGCGGGCCAGCCGGGGCACGTACGCCGCGTCGCCACGGAGGGCGAGCTGCGGTTCGTCGGCGGCGAGCAGGGCGGCGGTGTCCGGGGCGGCGGTGTCCACGTCGGCGAGGACGATCCGGCCCGGGTGTTCGAGCTGGGCCGAGCGGACCAGGCCCCAGACGGCGGCGCCGGCCAGGTCGGTCACGTCCTCCCCGGGCAGCGCGACCGCGCCCCGGGTGAGCACCAGCAGCCGCGGTGCGGTCTCCTCGTCACGGGCGAGCCAGGACTGGAGCGCGAGCAGGGCCTCGCCGGTGATCCGGTGGACGGCGGCGACATCGGTTCCCGGTTCGACGGTGTGCACGATCGCGTCGTCGGTGCGGTCGGTCGTCGCCAGCGTCACCGGCGTCCAGTCGACCCGGAACAGCGAGTCCTGCTTCGTCGCGGTCAGCTGGCCGGCGGAGACCGGCCGGGAGGTGAGCGACCGTACGGTCAGCACGGGGCTGCCGGTGGGGTCCGCCACGACGAGGGAGGTGCTCTGCGGGCCGTTGGGTGCCATCCGGACGCGAAGCTGCGCCGCGCCGGCGGCGTGCAGGGTGACGCCGCCCCAGGCGAACGGCAGCACGGTCCCGTCCTCGGACCGCTCGCCGGCGTCGACGAGGGAGACGTGCATGGCGGCGTCGAGCAGCGCGGGGTGCAGCCCGAACCGGCCGGCGTCCTGCGCCGCCTGCTCGGGGAGCGACACCTCGGCGAAGAGTTCGTCGCCGCGCCGCCAGGCGGCCCGCAGCCCCTGGAAGGCGGGTCCGTAGCCGTACCCGCCATCGGCGAGGTACGGGTAGGCGTCGGCGATGTCGACGGCGGTGGCGCCGGCCGGCGGCCACTGGTCGAGGTCGTCGGTCGGGCCGGCGGGGGCAGCGATCAGCAGGCCCTCGGCGTGCAGGGTGGACGCCGCGTCCGGCTGGTCGCCGCGGGACCAGATCGCCACGGTACGACCGCCGGTGTCGTCGGCGGCGCCGACGACGACCTGGACGGCGACGCCGCCGGACTCGGGGAGGATCAGCGGGGCCTGGAGGGTGAGTTCCTCGACGGTGTCGCAGCCGACCTCCTCACCGGCCCGCAGGGCGAGTTCGACCAGCCCGGTCCCGGGCAGCAGGACCGTGCCGTGCACGGCGTGGTCGGCCAGCCACGGCTGTGCGTCCAGCGACAGCCGGCCGGTGAGCAGCACCCCGTCGGAGTCCGGCAGCGGCACCATCGCGGTCAGCAACGGGTGCTCGCTCGCCTCCAGTCCGAGCGCCGACGCACTGGCCACGGAGGCCGCGGAGTGCACCCAGTACCGTTCGCGCTGGAACGGATAGGTGGGCAGCTCGATTCGCCGCCCGGTCGGGCACCAGGCGGCCAGGTCGACCGGCACGCCGGTGGCCCAGAGCCGACCGACGGCGGCGGTCAGGGTGGCCGCCTCGTCGCGGTCGCGGCGCTGGGTGGCGATCGTGACCTGCTCACCCGTCACCGCTTGCGCGGCGAGGCCGGTGAGTACGGCGTCCGGGCCGATCTCGACGAACCGGGTCACCCCGGCGGCTGCCAAAGTGGTGACCGCGTCGGCGAAGCGGACCGCGTGCCGGACGTGCCGCACCCAGTAGTCGGGGGCGGTCAGCTCGTCGGCCTCGGCGAGCCGACCGGTCAGCGTCGACACCACCGGGATCACCGGCGTCGAATAGGTCAGCGACCCGGCGACCTCGCGGAAGCCGTCGAGCATCGGCTCCATCAGCGGCGAGTGGAACGCGTGCGACACCCGCAGCCGGGTCGTCTTCCGCTCCCCCAGCCTCGCCAGCACCGCTTCGACGGCCGTCTCCACACCGGAAACCACCACCGACGTCGGACCGTTGACCGCCGCGATGTCCACACCGTCGACCAGCAGCGGCCGGACCTCAGCCTCGGTCGCCTGCACGGCCACCATGACCCCGCCGGCCGGCAAGGCCTGCATCAGACTGCCCCGCGCGGTGACCAGCTTGCACGTGTCGTCCAGGGAGAACACCCCCGCCACGTGCGCGGCCGCCAGCTCACCGATCGAATGACCCGCGACGAAGTCCGGCCGGATCCCCCAGGATTCGAGCAGCCGGAACAGGGCCACCTCGAAGGCGAACAACGCCGGCTGCGCATTGCCGGTCGCGTGCAACGCCTCGGCGTCGTCACCCCACAGCACGGCCCGCAGGCCCGTATCGGGCCCGCCCGCCAGGTCCGGGTCGCGGTCGTCCCCGGCGAGCCCGAAGCCCGCCAGCACCGCGTCGAACGCCGCCGCGAACACCGGGTACGCGTCGTACAACTCGCGGCCCATGCCCAGGCGCTGCGCACCCTGACCGGTGAAGAGCGCGGCGGTCGCGCCGGTGCCCGTCCGGTTCGGGGCGAGGTCGGTCAGGGAGGCGAGCAGCGCGTCCCGGCCGACGCCCACCGCCACCGCGCGGTGCGCGAAGGCGGCGCGGCCCACCGCCAGCGAGTACGCCACGTCCCGCACGTCCAGCTCCGGGTGGGCGTCCAGGTGCGCCCGCAGGTTGCCGGCCTGCTCGGCCAGCGCCGCCGGCGTCTTCGCCGACAACACCCACGGCACCACCGGCGCCGGCGGCGCGGACCGGTCACCGGCCGGCGAGTCGGTGGCCTGTTCCAGGATGACGTGCACGTTGGTGCCACTGATCCCGAACGACGACACCCCCGCCCGACGCGGCCGGCCGGTCTCCGGCCACTCCCGCGCCTCCGTCAGCAGCTCCACCGCGCCCGCCGACCAGTCCACCTGCCGCGACGGCTCATCCACGTGCAGCGTCGGCGGCAGCACACCGTGCCGCATCGCCTGCACCATCTTGATCACGCCCGCGACACCCGCCGCGGCCTGCGCGTGACCCATGTTCGACTTGATCGACCCCAACCACAGCGGCCGGTCCGCCGGCCGATCCTGCCCGTACGTCGCCAGCAGCGCCTGCGCCTCGATCGGGTCACCGAGCGTGGTGCCGGTGCCGTGCGCCTCCACGGTGTCCACATCGGATGGCGCGAGACCCGCGTTGGCCAGGGCCTGCCGGATCACCCGCTGCTGGGACGGACCGTTCGGGGCGGTGATGCCGTTCGAGGCGCCGTCGGAGTTGACCGCAGAGCCGCGGACCAGGGCGAGCACCCGGTGGCCGTTGCGGCGAGCGTCGGAGAGCCGTTCGAGCAGCAGCATGCCGGTCCCCTCGGACCAGCCGGCGCCGTCGGCCGCGGCGGCGAAGGACTTGCACCGGCCGTCCGGCGCCAGGCCGCGCTGCCGGCTGAAGTCGAGGAACATGTCCGGGCGGGACATCACGGCGACACCGCCGGCCAGCGCGAGGGAGCACTCACCGGAGCGCAGCGCCTGGGCGGCGAGGTGCATGGCCACCAGCGACGACGAGCAGGCCGTGTCGACGGTCAGGGCGGGCCCCTCCAGCCCGAGGGTGTACGCGATCCGGCCGGAGATCAGGCTGCCGCCGCTGGTGGTGGCGGCCTCGTTGCCGAGGGCGTAGTCGTGGTACATCACGCCGGCGAAGACGCCGGTGGCCGAGCCGCGCAGCGTGCCCGGGTCGATGCCGGCCCGTTCGAACGCCTCCCACGCCGACTCGAGCAGCAGCCGCTGCTGCGGGTCCATCCGGAGCGCCTCGTTGGGGCTGATGCCGAAGAACGCCGGGTCGAAGTCGGCGGCGTCGTAGAGGAAGCCGCCGGAGCGGGTGTAGGTCCGGCCCTCCTTGCCGGGCTCGGGGTCGTAGAGCCGCGCGATGTCCCAGCCCCGGTCGGTGGGGAACCCGGTCACCGCGTCGGCGCCGTCGGCGACCAGCCGCCACAGGTCGTCGGGGTTGCGGACGTCGCCCGGATACCGGCAGGCCATGCCGACGATCGCGATGGGATCGTCGTCCACGGCGGCGGCCCGGGCGACCGGGACGACGTCCGCGCCATCGAGGAGGTCGAGGATGTGCGCGGCGACGGCCTGCGCCGTCGGGTGGTCGAACACCAGCGTCGCGGGCAGCCGGAGCCCGGTGGCGGTGTTCAGGTTGTTGCGCAGCTCCACCGCGGTGAGCGAGTCGAAGCCGAGTTCCTGGAACGCCCGGTCGGGCTCGACGGCGTCCGGCGAGGCGTGCCCGAGCACGCCGGCGACCTGGTCGCGGACCAGGTCGAGGACGATCCGGTCGCGCTGCGCGGTGGGCTGGCCGGCGAGCCGGCGGAGCAGCACCGCGCCGCCACCGGCGACCGCCCGGGTCCGCCGGGGTCCGGCCGGGACCAGGCCACGCAGCAGGGGCGGCAGGTCCTCCCGGGTACGCAGGGCGGCCGGCTCGACCCGCAGGGCTGCCACCACCGCGTGCCCGGCGCTGAGACCGGCGTCGAAGAGGCGTACGCCCTGGTCGACGGTGAGCGGGGGCAGGCCCTGCCGGCTCATCCGGGCCAGGTCCACGTCACCGAGGTGCCGGCCCATACCGGCGCCGTGCCACAGCCCGTACGCGATGGCGGTGGCCGGCCGGCCCTGCCGACGCCGCTCGCGCATCAGGGCGTCGAGGAAGACGTTCGCGGCGGCGTACCCGCCCTGGCCGGCGGCGAGGACGAGCCCGCCGGCCGAGGAGAGCGCGGCGAAGGCGGTCAGCGGGAGTTTCCGGGTCGCCTCGTGCAGCCACCAAGCGGCGTCAGCCTTGGCCGCCAGGACGGCCGATACGCGTTCCGGGGTCAGCGTCTCCACCAGCCCGTTGTCGGCGATCCCGGCGGCGTGCAGCACGCCGGTCAGCGGCCACCGCGCCGGCACCGCCGCCACGAGGGCGCGTACCTCGGCGGGGTCGCCGAGGTCGCACGCGGCGAGCGTGACGTCCTCGGCCCCCGCGGCGAGCAGGTCGGCGCGCAGCTCCGCGGCCCCGGGGGCGTCCGGGCCGCGGCGGCCGGCGAGCACGAGGCGGCGGACGCCGTGCGCGGTGACCAGGTGCCGGGCCAGCACCGCGCCGAGGCCGCCGGTGCCCCCGGTGACCAGGACCGTGCCGCCGGCCTCCCAGGCCGGCGCGGTCGGCTCGTCGGCGGCGACCGGCAGCGGGACGAGGCGCGGGACGAGCACCGCGCCGTCGCGGACCGCCAGCTCCGCCTCGCCGGCGGCGGCCGCGAGGGTCACCGCGTCGGGGGTGGCGTCCACGTCGGCGAGGACGAAGCGTCCGGGCTGCTCGGCCTGGGCCGCCCGAATCAGGCCCCAGACGGGCGCCGTCGACAGGTCGACCGCCTCGTCGGCGATGCCGACCGCGTGGCGGGTGACGACGAGGAGCCGGGAGGCGGCGAAGCGGGGATCGGCCAGGAACGTCCGTACCGTGGCGAGGACCTCGTCGAGGACCCGCCGCGTCGCGGTCGGCACCGGCCCGGTGGTGGCGGGCAGGTCGAGGACGACCACCGGCGGCACCTCGGCGCCCTCGGTCAGCTCCGCCCAGCGGGCCGTGCCGACCGGCGCGGCGGGGGTGGTGAGCGGCGACCACCGCACGGTGAAGAGCGACTCGTGCCGCGCCGCGCCGGGCGCGGCCAGCTGACCGGCCGAGACGGGGCGGGAGGTGAGCGACCGCACCGAGAGCACCGGGCTGCCGGCGCCGTCGGCGACCAGGAGCGCGACGCTCTGCGGGCCGGTCGGCGCCATCCGGACCCGCAGCTGCGCCGCGCCGGCTGCGCGCAGGGTGACACCGCTCCACACGAACGGCAGGACGGTCACCCCCTCGCGCTGGCCGCCGTCGTCGACGAGGGAGACGTGCATGGCCGCGTCGAGCAGGGCGGGGTGCAGGCCGAACCGGCCGGCGTCCTGCGCCGCCTGGTCCGGCAGCGCGACCTCGGCGAACACCTCGTCGCCCCGCCGCCACGCCGCCCGCAGGCCCTGGAAGGTGGGCCCGTAGCCGTACCCCTCGCCGGCCAGATACTCGTACGCCTCGGCGACCGGCACCGGGGTCGCCCCACGCGGCGGCCACTCGGCGAGGTCGTCGGCCGGGGTGGCCGGCGCGGCGACGAGCAGTCCCTCGGCGTGCAGGGTCCACCCGGCGTCCGGCTGGTCGCCGCGGGACCAGATCGCGACGGTACGACCGCCCGTGTCGTCGGCGGCGCCGACGACGACCTGGACGGCGACGCCGCCGGACTCGGGGAGGATCAGCGGGGCCTGGAGGGTGAGTTCCTCGACGGTGTCGCAGCCGACCTCCTCACCGGCCCGCAGGGCGAGTTCGACCAGCCCGGTCCCGGGCAGCAGGACCGTGCCGTGCACGGCGTGGTCAGCCAGCCAGGGCTGGGCGTCCAGCGACAGCCGGCCGGTGAGCAGCACCCCGTCGGAGTCGGGCAGCGTGACGACCGCGCCGAGGAGGGGGTGCTCGGCGGTCACCAGGCCGGCGGAGTTCAGGTCGCCGAGGTCATCGGCGAACCAGGAGTCGGTGAGGTATTCCCGGGTGCCGAGCCAGTAGCGCTGCCGCTGGAAGGCGTACGTGGGCAGGTCGACCCGCGATCCGGTCGGGCACCACGCCGCCAGGTCGACGGTCCCGCCGGTGGCCCAGAGCCGACCCACGGCGGTCGCCAGGGTGGCCGCCTCGTCCCGGTCGCGACGCTGGGTGGGAATCGTGACGGTCTGCTCGCCGGTGACCGTCTGCGCGGCCAGGCCGGTCAGCACCGCGTCCGGTCCCACCTCCACGAACCGGGTCACCCCGGCGGCCTCCAGAGTGGTGACCGCGTCGGCGAAGCGGACCGCGTGCCGGACATGCCGCACCCAGTACTCCGGATCGCTCAGCTCGTCATCGCCTGCCAGTCGGCCGGTCAGCGTCGACACCACCGGGATCGACGGCACCGCGTAGGTCAGCGACCCCGCCACCTGGCGGAAGCCGTCAAGCATCGGCTCCATCAGCGGCGAGTGGAACGCATGCGACACCGCCAACCGGGTCGTCTTCCGCTCCCCCAACCCGGCCAGCACCGCCTCCACGGCCGACTCCAGGCCGGAGACCACGACCGAGGTCGGGCCGTTCACCGCCGCGATGTCCACGCCGTCGACCAACAGCGGACGCACCTCGTCCTCGGTCGCCTGCACCGCGACCATCACGCCGCCCGCCGGCAACGCCTGCATCAGACTGCCCCGCGCGGCCACCAGCTTGCACGCGTCGTCCAGGGAGAACACCCCCGCCACATGCGCGGCGGCCACCTCACCGATCGAATGACCCGCCACGAAATCCGGCCGGATCCCCCACGACTCCAACAGCCGGAACAACGCCACCTCAAACGCGAACAACGCCCGCTGCGCACTCCCCGTCGCGTTCAACGCCGAGACGTCGTCACCCCACACCACGTCCCGCAGGCCCGCGCCGGGGCCGCCCGCCAGGTCCGGGTCGCGGTCGTCCCCCGCGAGCCCGAAGCCCGCCAGCACCGCGTCGAACGCCTCCGCGAACACCGGGTACGCCTCGTACAGTGCACGACCCATGCCGAGGCGCTGCGCGCCCTGACCGCTGAAGACGGCAGCGGTCGCGCCGGCACCGGCGCGGGTGACGGTCAGGTCGGCCAGGGAGTCCAGCAGGGCGTCCCGG
Organism: Micromonospora sp. BS32; assembly: GCF_059089345.1. Taxonomy (NCBI): domain Bacteria; kingdom Bacillati; phylum Actinomycetota; class Actinomycetes; order Micromonosporales; family Micromonosporaceae; genus Micromonospora; species Micromonospora sp. BS32. The sequence goes on along the minus strand of NZ_JBSSHR010000001.1, from coordinate 533,004 downwards.
TCGGCCCCCACCGCCACCGCCCGGTGCGCGAACGCCGACCGGCCGGCGAGCGCCGTGGCCACGTCGACCGGCCGGAGCTCCGGGTGGGCGAGCAGGTACGCCCGCAGCCGTACCGCCTGGTCCGTCACCGCCTGCGGTGTCTTCCCGGAGAGTGGCCACGGCACCACCGGCGCCCCCGCGACCGGTGGGGCCGGCACCTCCGCCTCGGGGGCCTGTTCCAGGATGACGTGGGCGTTGGTGCCGCTGATCCCGAACGACGACACCCCGGCCCGCCGGGGCCGGCCGGTCTCCGGCCACTCCCGGGACTCGGTCAGCAGTTCCACCGCGCCCGCCGACCAGTCCACCTGCCGCGACGGCTCATCCACGTGCAGCGTCGGCGGCAGCACGCCGTGCCGCATCGCCTGCACCATCTTCATCACACCGGCCACACCCGCGGCGGCCTGCGCGTGGCCCATGTTCGACTTGATCGAGCCGAGCCAGAGCGGCCGGTCCGCCGGCCGGTCTTGCCCGTACGTCGCCAGCAGCGCCTGCGCCTCGATCGGGTCACCGAGGGTGGTGCCGGTGCCGTGCGCCTCCACCGCGTCCACCTGCTCGGCGGAGAGCTGCGCGTTGGCCAGCGCCTGCCGGATCACCTGCTGCTGCGCGGGGCCGTTCGGGGCGGTCAGCCCGTTCGACGCACCGTCGGAGTTGACCGCGGTGCCCCGCACGATCGCCAGCACCGGGTGGCCGAGCCGCTGCGCGTCCGAGAGCCGCTCCAGCAACAGCATGCCCACGCCCTCACCCCAGCCGGTCCCGCCGGCCGAGGCGGCGAAGGAGCGGCACCGTCCGTCGGGGCTCAACCCGCGCTGCCGGCTGAACTCCACGAACGTCTCGGGCGTGGCCATCACCGCGACGCCACCGGCGAGCGCCAGCGTGCACTCGCCGGAGCGCAGCGCCTGTGCGGCCAGGTGCATGGCCACCAGCGACGACGAGCAGGCCGTGTCCACGGTGACCGAGGGGCCCTCGAGACCGAACACGTAGGACACCCGCCCGGAGGCGACGGAGCCGGTGCTGTTGTTGGCCGCGTAGTCGTGGTACATCATCCCGGCGAACACGCCGGTGGGCGTGCCCTTGAGGGTGGCCGGGTCGATGCCGGCCCGCTCGACCGCCTCCCAGGACGCCTCCAGCAGCAGGTGCTGCTGCGGGTCCATCATCAGCGCCTCGTTGGGGCTGATACCGAAGAAGCCGGCGTCGAACTCGCCGGCGTCGTGCAGGAAGCCACCCTCCCGGGTGTACGTGGTGTGCGGGCGTTCACCCTCGGGGTCGAAGATCCGTTCGAGGTCCCAGCCGCGGTTGGTGGGGAAGCCGCTGACCGCGTCGACCCCGTCGGCGACGAGCCGCCACAGCTCCTCCGGGGAGGAGACGCCGCCGGGGTAGCGGCAGGCCATGCCGACGATGGCGATCGGCTCGCGGAGCGTGGCGGTGAGCTTGCGGTGCTGCGTCCGCAGCCGATCGGTCTCCTTGAGGGACGCGCGCAGGGCCTGGACAAGCTTGTCGTCGGAGTTCGTCATGTCAGCTCACGCTTCCCGTGTCAACGTCGTCAAGGTCGAGGTCGAGACCGTCGAAGGCCATGTTGATCAAGCTCTCGGTGTCCATCGCGTCGATGGAGGGGCTGTCACCGGCGGCTGCGGCCGGGGGCGCGGTGGGGGCCGCGCCGCCCAGTTCCAGCAGGGTGTCGATCAGCCCGGCGTCGCGCAGCCGGCCGAGCGGGATGCTGCGCAGCACCCGCCGGATCCGCTCCTCGTCGGTGGCGGCCGCGGCGGCGGCCTCCTCGTCGGGGGCGAGCGCCCGGTGCAGGTGGTCGGCGAGTTCCCGGGCGCTCGGGTAGTCGAAGATCAGCGTCGGTGGCAGCCGCAGGCCGGTGGCCTCGTTGACCTGGTTGCGGAACTCGACGGCGGTGAGCGAGTCGAAGCCCAGCTCGTTGAAGGCCCGGTCGGGCTCGATCACGTCCGGGCCGGCGTGGCCGAGGATCGTCGCCGCCTGGGTACGGACCAGATCGAGCAGGAGCCCGACGCGCTCGTCCGGAGTCCGCTCGGCCAGCTGGCGCGCCAGGTCCGCGGCGGTGTTCCGTGCCGTTCGGCGGCCGGTGCGACGCACCAGCCGGTGGAACAGCGGCGGCAGGTCGGCTCCGCCGGCCGAGAGGGCCCGCAGATCGAGTCGGATCGGCACCAGCGCGGCCGCGTCGACGGTGCCGGCGGCGTCGAAGAGGGCGAGGCCCTGCTCGGCGCTGAGCGGCGCGACGCCGGTGCGGGCGATCCGCTGCCGTTCGGCGTCGGTCAGCGCGCCGGCCATGCCGAGGTCGTCGGCCCAGACGCCCCAGGCGAGGGACTGGGCGGGCAGACCCTGGGCCCGGCGGTGCACCGCGAACGCGTCCAAAAAGGCGTTCGCCGCCGCGTAACTGCCCTGACCCGGCGCGCCCAGCACCCCGGAGGCGGACGAGAACACCACGAACGCCGACAGCTCCAGCCCGGCCGTCGCCTCGTGCAACGCCAGCACCGCATCCACCTTCGGACGCAACACCGCATCCACCCGCCCCGGCGTCAGACTCCCGATCACCCCGTCGTCCAACACCCCCGCCACATGCACCACACCGACCAACGGCACACCGTCCAGCACAGCCGCGAGCTGTCCACGATCGGCCACGTCACACGCGGCCACCCCCACCTCGGCCCCCAGACCCTCCAACTCACCCACCAACCCGGCAAGACCCGGCGCGTCCGCACCACGACGACCCACCAACAGCAGCCGCCGCACCCCACGCGCGGTAACCAGATGCCGCGCCACCACCGCACCCAACGAACCCGTCGCCCCCGACACCAACACCACCCCGTCACCACCGAAGACCGACGCGGGCGCCGGGTCGGCGGTACGGGTGGGCCGGGTGAGCCGGGCGCCGTACGGGATGCCGTCGCGGACGACCACCTGCGGCTCGTCGACGGCGAGGACGGTCGGCAGGGCCGCCGGGTCGTCGATGTCGGCGAGCAGGAAGCGGTCCGGCGACTCGGACTGGGCGGTGCGGACGAGTCCCCAGACGGCGGCGCCGGCCAGGTTCGGCAGCGGCTCGCCGGGGAGCGCGACGGCCCCCCGGGTCACCACGAGCAACCGGGAGTCGGCGTACCGGTCGTCGACGAGCCAGGTCTGGAGCACGGCGAGCGCCTCGTGGGTGGCGGTGTGCACCGCCGCCGGGTCGGCGCCGGAGCCGGCGTGGAAGACGACGACCTCGGGTACGTGGCCGTCCGGCAGTGCCGTCCAGTCCGCGTACGCGGGGGTCCCGCGCGGCACCGTGGGCACGGGCGCCCAGGTCAGCTCGTAGAGCGACTCGTGCACGGTGCTGGTGGCGACCGGAACGGCGCCGAGCGGGCGCAGCACCAGCGCGCCGACCGAGGCGACCGGCTGGCCGGTGGCGTCGGCCAGGTGCAGGGCAACCGCTCCGTCCGCGGTGGGGGCGAGCCGTACCCGGAGCCGGGTGGCGCCGGTCGCGTGGAGGGTCACGTCCGACCAGGCGAAGGGGAGCTTCGCGGTGCCGTCGTCGGTGGGCGTCCCGGGCAGCGCGAGCGTGTGCAGGCAGGCGTCGAGGAGGGCCGGGTGCAGTCCGTAGCGGTCGGCGTCGGCGGCGACGGGGTCGGGCAGGACGACCTCGGCGTACCGGACGTCCCCGTCGGTCCAGGCCGCGCGCAGGCCCTGGAACGCCGGGCCGTAGCCGAGGCCGCTGCCCTCCAGGCCGGCGTAGAAGTCGTCGAGCGCGACGGCGGTGGCGCCCGGCGGTGGCCACTCGCCGAGCGGGAAGCCGGCTGCCGGCCGTACGGCGGTGAGGACGCCCGCGGCGTGCCGGGTCCACGGGCTGCCCGGCTCGTCGCCCCGGGCGTGGATGGCCAGCGGCCGCCGTCCCGTCCCGTCGTCGGCGCCGACGAGGACCTGGACGGCGACCCCGCCCCGGTCGGGCAGGACCAGCGGCGCCTCCAGGGTCACTTCCTCGACCGCGCCGCAGCCCACCTGGTCGGCGGCGCGGACGGCCAGTTCCAACAGGCCCGCGCCGGGGAACACGACGCTCTCCCCGATGAGGTGGTCGGCGAGCCACGGCTGGGTGGTGACGGAGAGCCGGCCGGTGAGGGTCACCGCGTCGGAGTCGGGCGCGGTGAGGACGGCGCCGAGCAGCGGGTGCCCGGTGTCGTCCAGACCGGCGGCGCCGACGTCGCCCGCCCCGGCGGCGGCGCCGGCCCAGGCGTCCGCCCAGTAGCCGGCGGTGTCGAGCCAGTAGCGCTGCCGCTGGAACGGGTACGTCGGCAGGTCGACCCGCCGGCCGGGCGGGCACCAGGCGGCCAGGTCGACGGGCGCGCCGGAGGTCCAGAGCCGGCCCACGGCGGCGGCCAGGGTGGTGACCTCGTCCCGGTCGCGGCGCTGGGTGGCCACCGTGACCGCCTGCGGGCCGGTCACGCTCAGCGCGGCGAGCCCGGTCAGCACACCGTCGGGGCCGACCTCGACGAACCGGGCGACCCCGGCGCCTTCGAGGGTGGTGACCGCGTCGGCGAACCGGACGGCCTGCCGGACGTGCCGCACCCAGTAGTCGGGGTCGGTCAGCTCGTCGGCCTCGGCGAGCCGGCCGGTCAGCGTCGACACCACCGGGATGGTCGGCGTCGAGTAGCTGAGGGACTGTGCGACCTGGCGGAAGTCGGCGAGCATCGGCTCCATCAGCGGCGAGTGGAACGCATGCGACACCGCCAACCGGGTCGACCTCCGCTCCCCCAACCCCGCGACGACCGCATCCACTGCCGCCTCCACGCCGGAAACCACCACCGAGGTCGGACCATTCACCGCCGCGATGTCCACGCCGTCGACCAGCAGCGGACGCACCTCGTCCTCGGACGCCTGCACCGCGACCATCACGCCGCCGACCGGCAACGCCTGCATCAGGCTGCCCCGGGCGGCCACCAGCCGACAGGCGTCGTCCAGCGAGAACACCCCCGCCACGTGCGCGGCCGCCAGCTCACCGATCGAGTGCCCGGCCACGAAGTCCGGCCGGATCCCCCACGACTCCAACAGCCGGAACAACGCCACCTCGAACGCGAACAACCCCGGCTGTGCATTCCCCGTCGCATTCAGCGCCGAGACGTCGTCACCCCACAGGACATCCCGTAGACCGGCACGGTCGTCGGGCCCGGGCCGGTCGCCGACGTCGCCCCCGGCCCGCGCGAACGCCGCCAGCACCGCGTCGAACGCCTCCGCGAAGACCGGATACCCGGCGGACAACTGGCGACCCATGCCGAGGCGCTGTGCGCCCTGGCCGGTGAAGAGTGCCGCCGTCGCACCCGTCACCGGGGACACCGGCAGCACGCCCTCGGCGAGCTGGCGCAGCAGCTCGGCCCGGTCCGCGCCGACCACCACCGCCCGGTACTCGAACGCGCTGCGACCCGCGAGGGTCCACGCCACGTCCACCGCCGACCGGTCCGGGTGTTCTGCGACGGCGGCGAGCAGCCGGCCGGCCTGGTCGATGACCGCGTCCGGCGTCCGCGCCGACAGGACCCAGGGCACCACGGGCGCCGCCGGGGCGGGCGCCACGTCCGCGACAGGGGGCTGTTCCAGGATCACGTGCGCGTTGGTGCCGCTGAGCCCGAACGACGAGACCCCGGCGCGTCGGGGTCGATCGGTCTGCGGCCACTCCCGGGACTCGGTCAGCAGCTTCACCGCACCGGCCGACCAGTCGACGTGCGGCGTCGGCTCGTCCACGTGCAGGGTGCGCGGCAGCACACCGTGCCGCATCGCCTCGACCATCTTGATCACACCGGCGGCGCCGGCGGCGGCCTGGGTGTGCCCCATGTTCGACTTGATCGAGCCGAGCCAGAGCGGTTGGTCGGCCGGCCGGTCCTGGCCGTACGTGGCGAGCAACGCCTGCGCCTCGATCGGGTCGCCCAGCGTCGTACCGGTGCCGTGCGCCTCCACGGTGTCCACATCGGACGACGCGAGTCCGGCGTTGGCCAGGGCCTGCCGGATCACCCGGCGCTGGGACGGCCCGTTCGGCGCGGTCAGCCCGTTGGACGCGCCGTCCTGGTTGACCGCCGAGCCGCGGACCAGCGCGAGCACCGGATGCCCGTTGCGGCGCGCGTCGGAGAGGCGCTCCAGCAGCAGCATGCCGACACCCTCGCCCCAGCTCGTGCCGTCGGTGGCGGCGGCGAACGACCGGGCGCGGCCGTCCCGGGAGAGGCCACGCTGGCGGCTGAACTCCACGAAGACCTCGGGGCTGGCCATCACGGCGACGCCACCGGCGAGCGCGAGGGAGCACTCGCCGGAGCGCAGCGCCTGCCCGGCCAGGTGCATGGCGACCAGCGACGACGAGCAGGCGGTGTCCAGGGTGACGGCCGGCCCCTCCAGGCCGAGGACGTACGACACCCGGCCGGAGGCGATCGCGCCGGTGCTGCTGTTGGCGGCGTAGTCGTGGTACATCATCCCGGCGAAGACGCCGGTCCGGCTGCCCTTCAGCGTGGTCGGGTCGATGCCGGCGCGCTCGATCGCCTCCCAGGACGCCTCCAGCAGCAGCCGCTGCTGCGGGTCCATCAGCAGGGCCTCGTTGGGGCTGATGTGGAAGAAGGCCGGGTCGAACCGGGCCGCCTCGTGCAGGAACCCGCCGTGCCGGGTGTAGCTGGTGTTGGGGGTCTCGCCGGTGGGGTCGAAGAGCCGGTCGACGTCCCAGCCCCGGTCCGCGGGGAACTCGCTGATCGCGTCCACGCCGTCGGCGACGAGCCGCCACAGCTCCTCGGGTGAGGTGACGCCGCCGGGGTAGCGGCAGGCCATCCCGACGATCGCGATCGGCTCGTCGGCGGCCACGGTGGTCACCGCGGCGGCGGGGACGTCCTCGACGACGCCGGAGAGTTCGGCGAGGAGCTGCCGGGCGAGCGCGTCGGGGCTCGGGTGGTCGAAGACGACGGTGGCGGGCAGGCGGAGCCCGACCGCCTCGCTCAGCGCGTTGCGGAACTCGACGGCGGTCAGTGAGTCGAAGCCCAGCTCGTTGAAGGCCCGGGTGGGTTCGATCGCCGTGGTGGAGGCGAAGCCGAGGACGGCGGCGGCGCGTTCCACCACCAGGGCGAGCAGGGCGGCGTGCCACTCGTCGGCGGGCAGGCCGGCGAGGCGTCGGCGCAGGCCGCCGTCCGGGCCGGTGGCCGCGGCGCGGCGGCGGGTCGGGACCAGGCCACGCAACGCGTCCGGTACCGCGCCGCCGCGAGCGAGGGCGCCGAGGTCCAGCCGGAGGGCGACGAGGAACGGGTCATCGGTGCGTACGGCGGCGTCGAAGAGGGCGAGGCCGTCGTCCGGGGTGAGCGGTACGACGCCGCCCTGCCGCAGCCGGGACCGGTCGCTGTCGGTGAGCCCGCCGGCCATGCCGCTCTCGGTGTCCCAGAGGCCCCAGGCGATCGACTGGGCGGGCAGACCCTGGGCCCGGCGGTGCACCGCGAACGCGTCCAAAAAGGCGTTCGCCGCCGCGTAACTGCCCTGACCCGGCGCGCCCAGCACCCCGGAGGCGGACGAGAACACCACGAACGCCGACAGCTCCAGCCCGGCCGTCGCCTCGTGCAACGCCAGCACCGCATCCACCTTCGGACGCAACACCGCATCCACCCGCCCCGGCGTCAGACTCCCGATCACCCCGTCGTCCAACACCCCCGCCACATGCACCACACCGACCAACGGCACACCGTCCAGCACAGCCGCGAGCTGTCCACGATCGGCCACGTCACACGCGGCCACCCCCACCTCGGCCCCCAGACCCTCCAACTCACCCACCAACCCGGCAAGACCCGGCGCGTCCACACCACGACGACCCACCAACAGCAGCCGCCGCACCCCACGCGCGGTAACCAGATGCCGCGCCACCACCGCACCCAACGAACCCGTCGCCCCCGACACCAACACCACCCCGTCACCACCGAAGACCGACGCGGGCGCCGGGTCGGCGGGGGTGGTGGCCCGGACCAGTCGGGGGACGTGCACGGTGCCGTCCCGGACGGCGCCCTGGCTCTCCTCGCTGGCCAGGAACGCGGCGACGGCGGCCGGGTCGGCCGGGCCGGGCAGGTCGGCGAGCAGGATCCGGCCGGGGTTCTCGGACTGGGCGGCCCGGACCAGGCCCCAGACGGCCGCGCCGGGCAGGTCGGTGATGTTCTCGCCGGGGAGCGCGACGGCGCCGCCGGTCACCACGAGCAGCCGCGCCGCGGGGTCGGGGTCGGCGGCGAGCCAGCCCTGAAGGCCGGCGAGGGCCCGGTGGGTGGCGGCGTGCACCGCCGCGGCGTCCCGCCCGCCGCCGCAGCGCAGCAGCACGACCGGGGCGGTCGGGACGGGTTCGGTGGGATCGGCCCACTCGGCCCAGGCGGCCGCGGCGCCGGCCCCGACAGCGGGGGCGGGCACCCAGCCGACGCGGAACAGTGCGTCGTGGGCCGGGTCGCGGGTGGCGGCGAGCTGTGCCAGGGAGACCGGCCGCAGGGCCAGGGCGTCGACCGAGACGACCGGGGCGCCGGTGCCGTCGGCGATGTCGACGGCCAGCGCGCCGCCGGTGGGACGGAGCCGGACCCGGACCGCGGTGGCTCCGGCGGCGTGCAGCGTGACGCCGGACCAGGCGAAGGGGAGCACCGCCTGGTCGCCCAGGGTGCCGGTGAAGGTGGCCGCGTGCAGGGCGGCGTCGAGCAGGGCCGGGTGCACGCCGTACCGCTGGGCGCTGACCGCCTCGGGGAGCGCGACCTCGGCGTACACCTCGTCGCCGTGCCGCCAGGCGGCCCGCAGCCCCCGGAACGCGGGGCCGTAGCCGAGCCCCACGCCGTCGAGTTCGGCGTAGAGGCCGCTCACGTCGATCGGCGTGGCGCCGGCCGGCGGCCAGGCGGTGAGCGCGGCGCCGAGGGTCGCGGCGGCGGCGAGCCGACCGGTGGCGTGCCGGGTCCAGGGCGAGTCGGGGGTACGGGAGTGAATGCCGACGGGACGGCTGCCGTCGGCCTCGGGCGCGCCGACGACGACCTGGACCTGCACGGCGCCGTCGCGCGGCAGGACGAGCGCGCCCTCGATGGTCAGTTCGGCGACGGCGGGGCAGCCGACCCGGTCGCCGGCGCGGACGGCCAGCTCGACGAAGCCGGTGCCGGGAAAGACGATCAGGCCGCCGACGACGTGGTCGGCGAGCCACGGGTGGGCGTCGACGGAGAGCCGGCCGGTGCAGACCACCGTGTCCGCGTCGGCGACGGTGACGGCGGCGCCGAGCAGCGCGTGGTCGGTGGCGTCGAGGCCGGCGGAGGCGAGGTTCCGCGCGGCGTTCGCGGTGTCGATCCAGTAGCGCTGGCGCTGGAAGGCGTACGTGGGCAGGTCGACCCGGCGGCCGTGCGGGCACCAGTCGGCCCGGTCCACGGTCCCGCCGGTGGCCCAGAGCCGAGCGACGCCGGTCGCCAGGGTGGCCACCTCGTCGCGGTCCCGGCGCTGGGTGGCGATCGTGGCCGACTGCGGGCCGGTCACGCTCAGCTCGGCGAGGCCGGTGAGCACCCCGTCCGGGCCGACCTCGACGAACCGGGTCACCCCGGCGGTCTCGAGGGTGGTGACCGCGTCGGCGAAGTGGACCGTGTGCCGGACGTGCCGCACCCAGTACTCCGGATCGGTCAACTCGCCCGCCTCCGCGAGCCGACCGGTCAACGTGGACACCACCGGCACGGTCGGCGCGGCGTAGGCCAGGGATTCCGCCACCTCGCGGAAGCCCGCCAGCATCGGCTCCATCAACGGCGAGTGGAACGCGTGCGACACCCGCAGCCGGGAGGTCTTCCGCTCCCCCAACCCGGCCAGCACCGCCACCACGGCCGACTCCACACCGGAGACCACCACCGACGTCGGACCGTTCACCGCCGCGATGTCCACACCATCGACCAGCAGCGGACGCACCTCGTCCTCAGTCGCCTGCACCGCGACCATCACGCCACCGGCCGGCAACGCCTGCATCAGACTGCCCCGCGCGGCCACCAGCTTGCACGCGTCCGCCAGGGAGAACACCCCCGCCACGTGGGCGGCGGCCAGCTCACCGATCGAATGACCCGCCACGAAGTCCGGCCGGATCCCCCACGACTCGAGGAGCCGGAACAACGCCACCTCGAACGCGAACAACGCCGGCTGCGCATTCCCCGTCGCGCTCAACGCCGCAACGTCGGCACCCCACAACACCGCCCGCAAGCCCGGGTCGAAACCCGCCAGCGCCGCGTCGAACGCCGCCGCGAACACCGGATACGCCTCGTACAGTGCACGACCCATGCCCAGGCGCTGCGCGCCCTGACCGGTGAAGAGCAACGCGGTCGCGCCGTCCCCGACGGTGCCGCGGAGCACCCCGGCGTGCGGCTCGCCGGCCACCAGGGCCGCGAGCGCGGCGTCCCGGTCGGCGCCGAGCACGACGGCCCGGTGCGCCAGCGCGGCCCGTCCGGTGGCCAGCGAAGAGGCCACGTCCACCGGGTCGAGTTCCGGCCGCCCCGCCAGGTACGACCGCAGCGTCCCGGCCTGCGCCGCGAGCCCGTCGGCGGTACGCCCGGACAGCAGCCACGGCACGGGACCGGCGGCCGGCGGCGCGGGCACCGGCACGGGCTCCTCGACCGGCGCCTCCTCGACGAGGATGTGCGCGTTGGTGCCACTCACCCCGAACGACGAGATGCCGGCCCGGCGCGGGCGGCCCTCGGACGCCCAGTCCATCGGCTCGGTGAGCAGCCGGACGGCGCCGGCGGACCAGTCGACGTGCCGGGACGGCGCGGTGACGTGCAGGGTGCGGGGCAGTACGCGGTGGCGCAGCGCCTGCACCATCTTGATGATGCCGCCGACACCGGCCGCCGCCTGGGCGTGGCCGATGTTCGACTTCAGCGAGCCGAGCAGCAGCGGCCGGCCCGCCGGGCGGTCCCGACCGTAGGTGGCCAGCAGTGACTGCGCCTCGATCGGGTCGCCGAGGGTCGTACCGGTGCCGTGGCCTTCGACGGCGTCCACGTCGGCGGCCGAGATCCGGGCGTTGGCGAGCGCGTCCTGGATGACCCGCTGCTGCGCGGGCCCGTTGGGCGCGGTGAGGCCGTTCGAGGCGCCGTCGGAGTTGACCGCGGAGCCGCTGACCACGGCGAGGACGGGGTGGCCGTTGCGGCGGGCGTCGCTGAGCCGTTCGAGGAGCAGCACCCCGGCGCCCTCGGACCAGCCGGTCCCGTCCGCGGTGTCGGAGAACGCCTTGCAGCGGCCGTCCGGGGCGAGGCCGCGCTGGCGGCTGAACGCGATGAACGGGGCCGGGGTGGACATCACCATCACCCCGCCGGCCAGCGCGAGGGTGCACTCGCGCTGACGCAGCGACTGGGCGGCCAGGTGCAGTGCCACCAGGGACGACGAGCAGGCCGTGTCGACGGTGAGGGCCGGCCCCTCCAGGCCGAGGCTGTAGGCGATGCGGCCGGAGATGACCGCGGCGGCGGTCGCCGTGGTCAGGTACGCCTCGGCGATCTCCGGTTCGGCGTCCAGCAGGTAGCCGTAGTCCTGGAGCCCGGAGCCGGCGAACACGCCCACCCGGTCACCGCGTACCGACTCGGGGTCGATCCCGGCCCGCTCGAACGCCTCCCAGCAGACCTCCAGCATGAGCCGCTGCTGCGGGTCGGTGGCGAGCGCCTCGCGCGGGCTGATCCCGAAGAAGCCGGGGTCGAAGTCGGGGGCGTCGTGGACGAAGCCGCCCTCCCGGACGTAGCTGGTGCCGGTCCGGTCGTCGCCGGCGTCGTGCAGGCCGTCGACGTCCCAGCCCCGGTCGGTGGGGAAGCCGGAGATGGCGTCGACGCCGTCGGCGACGAGCCGCCAGAGCTCCTCCGGTGAGGTGACTCCGCCCGGGTAGCGGCAGGCCATGCCGACGATGGCGATCGGCTCCGGTGCGGCACCCTCCACCTCCTGCAGCCGCCGCCGGGTCTGGTGCAGGTCGGCGGTGACCTTCTTGAGGTAGTCGAGGAGCTTGTCGTCGTTCGCCATCGCGGGTCACGGTCCTTCGGTCGCTTGGTACGCAGCTGGTCAGGCGAGGCCGAGTTCGTTGTCGATGAACTCGAAGAGGTCGTCGGCGGTCGCGTCGGCGAGCTGTTCGCCGACGTCCTCGGCCGCGGGCCCGGTGAGCCGGGACAGCAGTGCCTGGAGCCGGGTCGTGACCCGGGCCCGCTCCAGCTCGTCGGCGCTCAGCGCCGCCGCGGCGGCCTCCAGCCGGTCCAGTTCGGCCAGCACGGGGGGCGGTTCGTCGGCCGGGCAGAGCAGCGTCCGCAGGTGGTCGGCGAGGGCCGCCGGGCTGGCGTAGTCGAAGACGATGGTGGCCGGCAGGGCGCATCCGGTGGCGCGGCCGACCCGGGTCCGCAGCTCCACGGCGCCGACCGAGTCGAAGCCGAGGGACTGGAAGGCCCGGTCGAGTTCGAGCATGCCCGGGTCGTCGTAGCCGAGCACGGCGGCGACGTGCTCGCGGACCAGTTCGCGCAGCAGCCGGCGCTGCTCGGTGGCGGGGGCGCCGGCGAGCAGCTCGGCGACGGCCGGCCCGGTCGCCGGCGCCGCCGCGTCGGCCAGTGCCGCCTGCGCCTCCGGCAGCGCCGCGAGCAGCGGCCGGGGACGGGCCAGGGTGTACGTCGGGGCGAACCGGGCCCAGTCGATGTCGGCGACGACGAGGTGCGACTCGTCGTGGTCGAGGGCCTGCCGGAGCGCGGCGAGCGCCCGCTCCGGGGCCATGGCCGGCGCCCCGACCCGGCGCATCACCGCGGCGAGTTCGGCGTCCACCATGCCGCCGTGCCAGGAGCTCCAGGCGATGGCGGTGGCGGTCCGGCCGCGGGCGCGGCGGTGCTGCGCGAGCGCGTCGAGGACGGCGTTGGCGCTGCTGTACGCGGCCTGTCCGGCGCTGCCCCAGACGGCCGCCCCGGAGGAGAAGAGCACGAACGCGTCGAGCGGCGCGTCGCCGAGCAGCTCGTCGAGGTGCCGGGCTCCGGCGATCTTCCCGTGGCCGACCTCGGCGAACTCGTCGAGGGTCAGCTCGGGCAGGGCGGCCATCCGCTGGGCGACGCCGGCGGCGTGCACGACGGCGGTCAGCTCGCCGGGCAGCTCCTTGAGCAGGCGCTGGACCGCGTCGCGGTCGGCGACGTCGCAGGCGGCGATGGTGACCTCGGCGCCGAGCGCGGTGAGTTCGGCGCGGAGTTCGGCCGCACCCGCGGCGTCCGGTCCCCGCCGGCTGGTGAGGACGAGGTGTGCGGCGCCGTCGGCGGCGAGGGTACGGGCGACGTGCGCGCCGAGTCCGCCGGTACCGCCGGTGACGAGGACGGTGCCCCGGGGTCGCCAGGGGCGGGGGGGGGGGGCGCCGTCCAGCGGGGCGCGCACCATGCGCCGGCTGTGGACGCCGTCCGCCCGCACGGCGACCTGGTCCTCGGCGGCGGCGGCGAGGACGGCGACGAGCCGGCGCAGCGCGTCGTCGCCAGGGGTCTCGGGAAGGTCGACCAGGCCGCCGAAGGTCGCCGGCAGGTCCATGGCGAGCCCGGCGCCGAGCCCCCACAGGGCGGCCCGCTCCGGATTCGGCAGGTCGTCGTCTCCGGGTACGGCGACGGCGCGGGTGGTGAGGCACCAGAGCCGGCCGGCGCCGCCGGTGTCCGCGAGGGCCTGGGCGAGGGTGACCGTGCCGGCGAGGCCCCGGGACAGTCCCGGGTGCCGGTCGTCGGCTTCCTCGTCGAGCGCCAGCAGCGACAGCACACCGTCGGGCGCCTCGTCCCGGAGCCGGTCGGCGAGGGCGGCGCGGTCGGTGTCCGTCCCGTCGAGGTGGACCACCCGGGCGCCGTACGAGGCGAGCGCGTCGGCGGCGTGGGTCACGAGCGGGTGGTCGCGGTGCCCGGCGGGGGCGACGACGAGCCAGTTCCCGGTGAGCGTGGGGACGTCGGCGGTCTCGGGCAGCGGGTGCCAGGCCACCCGGTACCGCCAGGTGTCCAGGTGTGCCTCGTCCCGCCGGCGGCGGTGCCAGCCGGCGAGGGCCGGCACGACGGGTTCGAGGGCGGCGGCGTCGACGTCCAGTTGGGCGGCGAGGGCGGGCAGGTCCTCGCGTTCGACGGTGGCCCAGAATGCCTGGTCCACCGCGTCCGGTCCGTCGCCGCCGGTGGCCGGCGTGGCGGCCGTCTGCCAGTAGCGCTGGCGCTGGAAGGCGTACGTGGGCAGGTCGACCCGCGATCCGGTCGGGCACCACGCCGCCAGGTCGACGGTCCCGCCGGTGGCCCAGAGCCGACCCACGGCGGTCGCCAGGGTGGCCGCCTCGTCCCGGTCGCGACGCTGGGTGGCGATCGTGACGGTCTGCTCGCCGGTGACCGTCTGCGCGGCCAGCCCGGTCAGCACCGCGTCCGGACCCACCTCCACGAACCGGGTCACCCCGGCGGACTCCAGAGTGCTCACCGCGTCGGCGAACCGGACCGCGTGCCGGACGTGCCGCACCCAGTACTCCGGATCGCTCAACTCGCCGACCTCGGCCAGTCGGCCGGTCAGCGTCGACACCACCGGGATCGACGGCACCGCATAGGTCAGCGACCCCGCCACCTGGCGGAAGCCGTCAAGCATCGGCTCCATCAACGGCGAGTGGAACGCATGCGACACCGCCAACCGGGTCGACTTCCGCTCCCCCAACCCCGCGACGACCGCATCCACGGCCGCCTCCACGCCGGAAACCACCACCGACGTCGGACCATTCACCGCCGCGACGTCCACACCGTCGACCAACAGCGCACGCACCTCGTCCTCGGACGCCTGCACCGCGACCATCACGCCACCGGCCGGCAACGCCTGCATCAGACTGCCCCGCGCGGCCACCAGCTTGCACGCGTCCGCCAGGGAGAACACCCCCGCCACGTGGGCGGCGGCCAGCTCACCGATCGAATGACCCACCACGAAGTCCGGCCGGATCCCCCACGATTCGAGGAGCCGGAACAACGCCACCTCGAAGGCGAACAACGCCGGCTGCGCATTCCCCGTCGCGTTCAACGCCGAGACGTCGTCACCCCACAGCACCGCCCGCAACCCACCGTCGAAACCCGCCAGCGCCGCGTCGAACGCCGCCGCGAACACCGGATACGCGTCGTACAGCGCACGACCCATGCCTAGGCGCTGCGCGCCCTGACCGGTGAAGAGCAGCGCGACCTTGCCGTCGACGACGCTGCCGGTGGCCACCCGGGAGTGGTCGGTGCCGGCGGCCAGCGCGGCCAGCGCGTCGAGGGTGGACTCCCGGTCGGTGGCCAGGACGGCCGCCCGGTGGTCGAGCTGCGCCCGCCCGGTGGCCAGCGAGCAGGCCACGTCGGCCGGCGCCAGCTCCGGCCGGTCGGTGAGGTGGGCCAGCAGCGCGGCGGCCTGCGCGGCCAGCCCGGCCGGGTCGGCGGCCGCCACCGGCAACGCCACCACCGGAGGTACGGCCCCATCGGCGGCCGGCGCGACGTCGGCGGCCGGCGCCTCCTCCAGGATGAGGTGGGCGTTGGTGCCGCTGAGCCCGAAGGAGGAGATGCCGGCCCGGCGGGGGTGTCCCCGGTCGGGCCAGGCGACGGCCGACGTGAGCAGCTCGATCCGTCCGGCGGACCAGTCGACGTTCGGGCTCGGCGCGTCCAGGTGCAGGGTCGGGGGCAGGACGCCGTGCCGGATGGCCTGGACCATCTTGATGATGCCGCCGACCCCGGCAGCCGCCTGGGCGTGCCCGATGTTGGACTTGAGCGACCCGAGCAGCAGCGGCTGGTCGGCGGGGCGCCCCTGGCCGTACGTGGCGAGCAGCGCCTGCGCCTCGATGGGGTCGCCGAGCACCGTGCCGGTGCCGTGCGCCTCGACCACGTCGACCTGGTCGGCGGTCAGCTGCGCGTCGGCGAGGGTGGCCCGGATGAGCCGTTGCTGCGCCGGTCCGTTCGGTGCGGTCAGCCCGTTGCTGGCGCCGTCGGAGTTCAGCGCGCTGCCCCGGACGACGGCGAGCACGGGGTGGCCGTTGCGGCGGGCGTCGCTGAGCCGCTCCAGCAGCAGCATGCCGACGCCCTCGCCCCACCCGGTGCCGTCGGCGGCGGTGGCGAACGACTTGCAGCGCCCGTCGGCGGCCAGACCGCCGTCCTGGCTGAAGCCGACGAAGGAGGCGGGGGTGGCCATCACGGTGACGCCACCGGCGAGCGCCATCCGGCATTCGCCGGTACGCAGCGCGTGCACCGCGAAGTGCACCGCGACCAGCGACGACGAGCAGGCGGTGTCCACCGTGACCGCCGGGCCCTCCAGGCCGAGGGTGTAGGCGACCCGGCCGGAGGCGACGCTGGCCAACTGTCCGGTGCCGCCACCGTCGGCGTAGTCGTGGTAGACCACCCCGGCGAACACGCCGACCCGGTCGCCCCGGACGGCGTGCGGGTCGATGCCGGCCCGCTCGAAGGCCTCCCACGCGGTCTCCAGCATGAGCCGCTGCTGCGGATCGGTCTCCCTGGCCTCCTTCGGGCTGATCCGGAAGAAGGCGGCGTCGAACAGGGCGGCGTCGTGCAGGAAGCCGCCGTGCCGGGTGTACGTGTGGCCGGGCCGGCCCGGTTCCGGGTCGTACAGCCGGTCGGTGTCCCAGCCGCGGTCGGTAGGGAACTCGGAGATGGCGTCGGTGCCGGTGGCGACGAGGTCCCACAGCCCCTCGGGGGAGCTGACCCCGCCGGGGTAGCGGCAGCTCATCGCCACGATCGCGATGGGCTCGTGGTACCGCTGCTCGCTCTCCCTGAGCTGGCGCTTGACGTTCTTCAGCTCGGCGGTGGCCCGCTTCAGGTAGTCGCGGAGCTTGTCGTCGTTGCTCATCTGGTCCCCTGTCGGTGCGGGCCGTCAGGACAGCCCGAGCTCGCCGTCGATGAGCTCGAAGAGCTCGTCGTCGGTGGCGTTCAGGTAGTCGTCGGAAAGTCCGGTGTCCCCGGCCCGGTCCCGCCAGCCGCGCAGCAGCGCCTCGAGCCGCGTGGTGATCAGTTCGCGGTGCCGCTCCTCCGGCGGCAGGGCCGTCAGCGCCGCACCCAGCTCGTCGATCGTGTGCAGGAGGGCGGGCTCGCCGTCGTCCGCGCCGGTGCCGAGTTCCGCGTCGACGAACGCGGCGGCGGCGCGGGCGGTCGGGTGGTCGAAGACCAGCGTCGCGGGCAGTTCCAGGCCGAGCGCCGCGCCGAGCCGTCGGCGCAGCTCCACCCCGGCGAGCGAGTCGAAGCCCAGCTCCTTGAACGGCCGGTCCGGCGGCACGGCGTCGCCGCCGGCGTGTCCGAGGACGGCGGCCACCTGCCCGCGCACCAGGTCCAGCAGGGCGTCGGTCCGGGTGCCCGCGCTCATCGCGAGGTAGCGCCGGCGCAGGGCCTGGCCGCCGGCGACGTCGTCGCGCGCCGGTTGGCGTACCCCGCCGATGCCCAGCAGCACGGCGGGCAGTTCGGTCGGCGCGGCGCGCAGCGTGGGGCGGTGCAGGCGCAGCGGCAGCAGCGCCGGCTCCTCCGCGGCGAGCGCCGCGTCGAACGCGGCGGTGACCTCGGCGGCGGTCAGCGAGGGCAGGCCGAGGCGGTGCAGGCGGTCCCGGTACAGGTCGTCGCCGGCCGGCTCGACCGGGCCGAAGGCGAGCGCGACACCGGGCAGGCCGAGCGCCCGCCGGTGCCGGGCCAGGCCGTCGAGGAAGGTGCTGGCGGCGGCGGTGGAGCCCCGGCCCGCGCCGTGCAGCACGCCCACCGAGTCGCCGCAGAGGACGAACGCGTCGAGCGCCAGCTTGCGGGTGAGGTCGTGCAGGTGCCACGCCACGTCGACGGTGCCGCTGACTGTGTCGACGACCTCGTCCGGCGTACGGGTGGCGAGCAGGCCGTTCCCCGCGGCCGGCAGGACGAGCACCACGCAGGTGACCGGCTGGTCCCCGGGGACCCCGGCGAGCAGCCCGGCGAGCACCGCCGGTTCGCGGGGGTCGCCGACGCCGACGTCGACCGTGGCGCCGAGCGCGGTGATCTCGGCGGCCAGCGCCGGCACGTCGGCGTCCCCGGTGAGCAGCAGGTGCCGGAAGCCGTGCGCCCCGACGAGGTGTCGGGCCAGCAGCGCGCCGACGCCGACGGTTCCGCCGACGACCAGGGCGGTGCCGGCGCCGAGGGCCGGGCGCGGTCCGGCGGTGTCGGGCACGTCGGTGAGCCGGGGCACCAACACGGTCTCCCCGCGTACGGCGGTCTCCGGCTCGCCGACGCCGACGGCGGCCCGTACCGCCGCGGCCGTCTCCGTCCCCGGCGCGAGGTCGGGTGCCAGCTCGACGACCAGGAACCGGCCGGGGTGTTCGGCCTGCGCGGCGCGGAGCAGGCCCCGGGCGGCGGCGGTGGGCAGCGCGGTGGCCGCGGTGCCGGCCCGGACGACCACGACGAGCGTGGTCAGCGCGAGCCGGTCCTCGGCAAGCCAGGAGCGCAGCAGCGCGTGGGTGGCGGCCGTGGTGGCGGCCACGTCGGCGGGGACCTGGCCGGTCACCGCGGGCAGGGCGGTGACGACGTACCGGGGCGGCTGCGCCCCGAGCGCCGCGGTGAGCGACGCCAGGTCGGGGTGGACGGGTGCCTCGTCGCCGAGGGCGAGGACGTCGGGGCCGAGCACCGTCCAGTCGCCGGGCAGCTCGGCGGCGGCGCCACCGGTGGCCGGCAGCCAGTCCAGCCGCAGCAGGGTGCCGGTGTCCGGGACGGCCAGCTGCGCCGGGTCGTACGCCCGGGTCGCCACCGACTCCGCGGTGAGCACCGGTGCGCCGGCCGCGTCCGTCACGGTGAGCCGGAGGGTGTCGGCGTCGCTTGGGGCAAGGTGCACCCGCAGGTCGGTGGCGCCCACCGCGTGCGCGGCGACCCCGGTCCAGCGGTACGCC
The DNA here is from genome assembly GCF_059089345.1 of Micromonospora sp. BS32. Lineage (NCBI taxonomy): Bacteria > Bacillati > Actinomycetota > Actinomycetes > Micromonosporales > Micromonosporaceae > Micromonospora > Micromonospora sp. BS32. The sequence continues at coordinate 514,142 of NZ_JBSSHR010000001.1, read as the reverse complement.
TGGCCGCCGCCCCCCGCCAGCCGGTGCGGGTGCAGGGCCGCGTCGAGCGACGCCGCGTCCAGCGGCGCGCCGGCGGTCCCGGCCGGCACGGCCAGTTCGGCGAAGAGCTCGGCGCCCCGCCGCCACGCGGCGGTGAGGACCACGCCCGCCGCGGCCTGTTCGTGGCCGAGCCCGGCCAGGGCCGTGGCCAGGTCGTCGATCTCGACGGGGGTGGCGCCGTGCGGCGGCCAGGTCACCGGTACGAGAGCGCTCGACGGGCCGTCGGTGGTGAGGGTGCCGGTGGCGTGCCGGAGCCAGCCTCCCTCGGCGCCCTCGACGCGGCTGCTGATGGTCACCGACCGCAGGCCACCCGCCCCCTCGGGGGTGACCACCAGGCGCAGCGCGAGGTGGGTCCGCTCGGCCAGCACGAGCGGTTGGTCGACGACGAGTTCGCCGACCGCCGCGGCGCCGACGTGCCGGGCGGCGGTGAGGGCGAGCGCGACGAGGCCGGCCTCGGGCAGCAGGGCGACGCCGTGAACCCGGTTGCCGGCGAGCCACGGCTGGTCGGCGGCGGAGAGCCGCCCGGTGAGCACGGCGCCCCCGTCCGGCAGGTCGACGGCCGCGCCGAGCAGCGGGTGCCCGGGGTCCGCCTGACCGAGCGTGCTGACGTCGCCGGCCGCCCGGCTGCCCCGCAGCCAGTACCGCTCGCGCTGGAAGGGGTAGGTGGGCAGCTCGACCCGGCGCCCCGGGCACCAGGGTGTCCAGTCGACGGCGGCGCCGCCGACGTGCAGGCGGGCGACCGCGACGGCCAGGGTGGCGGCCTCGTCGTGGTCCCGGCGCTGGGTGGCGAGGAACGTCGCGTCGCTGTCGGCGGGGAGGCAGGCCGGGGCGAGCCCGGTGAGGACCGCGTCCGGGCCCACCTCGAGGTACGCCACGACGCCGCGCTCGGCGAGGGTGGTGACGGCGTCGGCGAAGCGGACCGCGTGCCGGACGTGCCGCACCCAGTAGTCCGGGTCGGCCAGGTCCCCCGGCTCGGCGACCCGGCCGGTCAGCGCGGAGACCACCGGGATCACCGGCGCCGAGTAGCTCAGCGACCGCGCGACCGCCCGGAAGTCCGCGAGCATCGGCTCCATCAGCGGCGAGTGGAACGCGTGCGACACCCGCAGCCGGGTGGACCGCCGGGTGCCCAGCCCGGCCAGCACGGCGTCCACGGCCCCCTCGTCGCCGGAGACGACCACCGAGTCCGGGCCGTTGACCGCCGCGATGTCGACGCCGTCGACCAGCCGCGGCCGCACCTCGTCCTCACTGGCCTGCACCGCGACCATCACTCCGCAGGCGGGCAACGCCTGCATCAACGCGCCCCGCGCCGCGACCAGCCGGCACGCGTCCGCCAGGGAGAACACCCCCGCCACGTGCGCGGCGGCCAGCTCACCGATCGAATGACCCGCCACCAGGTCCGGGCGCACACCCCACGACTCGAGCAACCGGAACAGGGCCACCTCGAAGGCGAACAACGCCGGCTGCGCGTTGCCGGTGCCGTGCAACGCCTCCGCGTCGTCACCCCACAGCACGTTTCGCAGCCCCGGGTCGAAGCCCGCCAGCGCCGCGTCGAACGCCGCCGCGAAGACCGGGTACCCGTCGTACAGGTCGCGGCCCATGCCCAGACGCTGCGCGCCCTGGCCGGTGAAGAGCGCCGCGGTCGGGCCGGGCCGGGCGGTGCCGGACAGGCCGGCGCCGTCGGCGATCTGGGTCAGCGCCGCCAGCAGTGAGTCGCGATCCGCGCCCAGCGCGACCGCCCGGTGCGCGAAGAGGGACCGGCCGGCCAGGGTGGCCGCCACGTCGACCGGCGCGAGGTCCGGGTACGCCCGCAGGTGGGACGCGAGCCGGGCCGCCTGGTCCGCCAGGGCCGGCGCGGTCCGGGCCGAGAGCACCCAGGGCAGCACCGGGGGTACGCCGGCGGCGCCGGTCGGCGGCTCGTCGGCGGCCTGCTCGATGATGACGTGGGCGTTGGTGCCGCTGAGGCCGAAGGAGGAGACGGCCGCCCGGCGGGGCCGGTCCGGCGACGGCCACTCCCGGTTCTCGGTGAGCAGCTCCACCGCGCCGGCCGACCAGTCCACGTGTGGGGTGGGCCGGTCGACGTGCAGCGTCCGGGGCAGCACCCCGTGCCGCATCGCCTGCACCACCTTGATCACGCCGGCCACGCCGGAGGCGGCCTGGGTGTGGCTGATGTTCGACTTGATCGAGCCAAGCCACAGCGGCCGGTCGGCGGGACGGCCCTCCCCGTACGTGTCGAGCAGCGCCTGCGCCTCGATGGGGTCGCCCAGCGTCGTGCCGGTGCCGTGCGCCTCGACGAGGTCCACGTCGGCGGGGACCAGCCCGGCGCCGGCGAGGGCCTGGCGGATCACCCGCCGCTGGGAGGGCCCGTTGGGCGCGGTGAAGCCGCTGGAGGCGCCGTCGGAGTTGACCGCCGACCCGCGTACCACCGCGAGCACCGGATGACCGTTGCGGCGGGCGTCGGAGAGCCGCTCGAGCAGCAGGACGCCGGCGCCCTCCGCGCAGCCGGTGCCGTCGGTGGCGGCGGCGAAGGACTTGCACCGCCCGTCCGCGGCGAGGCCGCGCTGGCTGCTGAAGTACAGGAACATGTCCGGTGTGGACATCACCGTCACGCCGCCGGCCAGGGCCAGGGTGCAGTCGCCGCGGCGCAGCGCCTGGACCGCCCAGTGCAGGGCGACCAGGGACGAGGAGCAGGCCGTGTCGACCGAGACGGCCGGCCCCTCCAGGCCCAGCGTGTAGGCGACCCGGCCGCTGACGAGGCTGCCGCCGCTGGTGCCGCCGGCGTCGTCACCGAGCCCGTAGTCGTGGTACATGACCCCGGCGAAGACGCCGGTGGGGCTGCCCCGCAGGGCGGTCGGGTCGATGCCGGCCCGTTCGCACGCCTCCCAGGAGATCTCCAGCAGGATCCGCTGCTGCGGGTCCATGTGCAGCGCCTCGCGGGGGCTGATGCCGAAGAACTCCGGGTCGAAGTCCCCCGCGTCGGGCAGGAAGCCGCCGTTGCGGGTGTAGGTCCGGCCCGGTTCGCCGGGGCGGGGGTCGTAGAGGTCGTCGACCGGCCAGCCCCGGTCGTCCGGGAACGGGCCCACCGCGTCGACCCCGTCGGCGACAAGCCGCCACAGCTCGTCCGGCGTGCCGACCCCGCCCGGGTACCGGCAGGCCATCGCCACCACCGCCACCGGTTCGTCGTCCCCGCGCGCCTCCGCCTGGGCGAGTCGCCGACGCGCCTCCCGCAGGTCGGCCGTGGCGCGACGGAGATAACCAAGCAGTTTTTCCTCATTGTTCACAAGGACGACCCCGCATTTCCGTCGGCCCGTCGGCATTTCCGGGACACTTTTCTCCGCCGTCCGAATCAATTCCGAATGCTCCCGGACCGCTTTGAAACTATTCAGCGGAACCGGGCGGGCCAACCCCTGCGACAACCCCGACGACCCCTTAACCGGGCGGTCGCCGCGGCCGGCACCGTCACCACTCGGGCGGCACCGTCTCCCGCGCGGTCACCAGCTCGCCGAGCTGCGGGAACTGCGCGATCGCCTCCGGCGCGGTCAGCAGCGGCCGGCGCGGGCCACGCAACACGGACCAGAGCACCCGCGGCGTCATCATCGACGTCGGCGGCGCCATCTGCGCGGCCACCCGGAAGAGCGCACCGGCGACCCGCGGGTCCGCCCCGGCGGTCACGGTGTACCGGGCCGCCATCCGCTGCTGGCCGGCGCTGGGCGGCTTGCTGACCGTGGAGCTGGCCTCGGGGAACCAGCGGTCGGCGCCGAGCGCCATCTGCCACGGCCCGTCGGCGGCCTTCGCGACGTCCTTCTGGACCCGCCGGGACAGCCCGCGCACCAGGCCCTTGCGGTCGAGCGCCGCCCGGAGGGCGACGGCGCTTCGGGCGGCCACCGACATCCCGGTGGCGTACGTCGGGTTGACCACCGAGGCGGAGTCGCCCAGGGCCAGGAAGCCGTCCGGCACCGGCAGCTTGTCGTAGAACCGCCGCCGGCTGGCCAGGTCCTTGTAGGACCGGATCTCGCTGACCGGCTTCGCGTGCTCCAGCAGGTCGGCGACGATCGGGTGGCGCAGGTTCCGGGCGAACTTCAGGAACCCGGCCTCGTCGGTCGGCGGCTGCCCGCCCCGGGTGCCGATCAGCGCGACGATCCACCGGCCCTGCTCGTTGGGGACGAGCGCAAGGCCCTGCCCGGGTCGGCCGGTGGCCGGCTGGGCCTGGATGAGGATGCCGGGGAATCCCTCGTGGAAACCGGCGGGCGCCTCGAAGAAGCAGCTGGAGTAGGCGAAGCCCGCGTCCACGACGTCCTCCCGGACGGCGGGCAGGCCGAGATCGGTGAGCCACTGCGGCGCCTTGGACCGGCGGCCGGTCGCGTCCACCACGAAGTCGGCGGAGACGGTCGTGGTGCCGCCGTCGCGCCCGGCGAGCCGTACGCCGGTGACCCGGTTGGCGTCGCCGAGCAGGCCGGTCGCGGTGGTGTTCTGGACGACCCGGATCCGGCCGTCGCGCAGGGCGTGCTCGCGCACCACGTGGTCGAGCAGGACCCGGCTGCACGCCAGGACGAAGGGCTCCTGAGCTTCGGTGCGCCGGTACCACCCGCCGGCGGAGAGCACCAGGAAGCCGCCGAGCAGCTCGCGGCGCTGGGCGCCGGCCCGCTCCAGCGCGGCGGCGACGCCGGGCAGCAGCGAGTCCAGGGCGAGCACCCCGCCGCCCATCAGCATGTGGTTGTGGTGGGCCTGCGGCAGTCCGCGCCGGTGCCGGGGGCCGTCCGGCAGCTCGTCGTGCTCGTAGACGGTGACGGTGTCGGCGTGCGGCAGCAGGGCGGTGGCGGCGAGCATCCCCGCGAAGCCGCCGCCCAGGACGACCGCGCTGGTCACCGGTTGCTGCCGGCGGCAGCGGCGCGACGGCGCGCCTCGTTCCCGAGCTCCTGCAGCGTGCGCCGGAGGTCACGCTGCATGGCCTTCAGGTAGAACAGCTTGAAGATCGGCACGAAGCCGCCGTGCAGTTCGTTCTGGCGGCGGACGGTCACCTTGCCCGGTCCGGCCTGGGTGAAGGTGTTCTCGATGACCATCTTGCCGCCCGGCATCCGCGACTCGGTGGCGTAGAAGCGCTCCGGCTCGACCTTCAGCACGACGAACGAGCCGAGCGGGGCACCCTTCGGCCTGGTCCAGCCGATGGCGCCCGGCTCGAAGGCGCCCTCGAAGCGGGAGACCTTGAAGTGCGGATCCCACTGTGCCCAGTTCGCCACGTCGATGGCCGTCCGCCAGACCGTGGCGAGATCGCCGTCGATCGTGGCCGTTTCGCTGAATCTGCACAGCATCGGGATACCTCGCGTCCTTTTAATGGTCGGCAACCGGCCTTCATCCGCGTGTTATTCAAGCGTGGCGCGGTTTTGGACGCCAGACACCCGCTCCCCCTGAGAACGCCTACCCACCCCTACCATTTCCGTGGACCTGGAGTGAGCCCCTAAATCTGGTGCGGACGCGCACTTTAGGGGTCCGTCCGGAGCCGGATTCTCTGGTGGGGTTGGTAGGAAGTTCCGCAGGCCGTCGACGGCACAGGTTGATCGCTGGCGCCGGCGAATTCAACGAACCCATTCACCGAGGAGGGCCTGATGGGCCGAGTCGAAGGCAAGGTCGTGGCGATCACCGGCGCGGCGCGGGGGCAGGGCCGCAGCCACGCGGTACGGCTGGCCGAGGAGGGCGCCGACATCATCGCGCTCGACATCTGCCAGGAGAGCGGCGTCACGCCGTACCCGATGGCCACCAGCGAGGAGCTGGACGAGACCGCCCGCCTGGTGGAGAAGGCCGGCCGGCGGGTCTTCACCAAGATCGTCGACGTCCGCGACCGGGCCGCCCTGCAGGCCGCGATCGACGAGGGCGTCGCCGCGCTCGGCGGCCTGCACGTGGTCGTCGCCAACGCCGGCATCTCGGCGCTCGGCGCGGACAAGCCGGTGGAGGCGTTCACCGAGACCATCGACGTGAACCTCAACGGCGCGATCAACACCGTGCACGCCGCCCTGCCGCACCTCGGCGAGGGCTCGTCGATCATCGTGATCGGCTCGGCGGTGGGCCTGATCCCGGGTCACGGCGATCCCGGCCCGATGGGCCCGGGCGGGGCCGGCTACTCGGTGGCCAAGCAGACGCTGGTGCTCTACGTCAACTCGCTGGCGCTCCAGCTCGCCCCCTCCAACCGGCGGATCAACGCGGTGCACCCGGCGAACTGCAACACCCCGATGATCCAGAACGACACCATGTACGGCATCTTCCGCCCGGACCTCGAAAACCCCACGAAGGAGGACGGCGAGCAGGGCTTCTACGCCTTCCAGGCGATGCCGATCCCGTACGTGGAGCCGGTCGACGTCTCGCACGCCGTCACCTACCTCGCCTCCGACGAGTCGCGGTACGTGACCGGGCTCCAGCTCAAGGTCGACGCCGGCGCCCTCGTCAAGCGCGGCGCCTGAGCCGGCCGGCGTCACACTCCATTTCGGAAGGATCAGCAGATGCGCTTCGGCCTGCTCTACCACCACCAGATTCCCCGGCCGTGGTCCGAGGACAGCGAGGAACGACTGCTCCGTGAGTCCCTGGAGCAGATCGAGCTCGCCGACAAGCTCGGCTTCGACTATGCCTGGGCCACCGAACACCACTTCCTCGACGAGTACTCGCACGCCTCCGCGCCGGAGGTCTTCCTCGCCGCCGCGGCGGCGCGTACCAAGCAGATCCGGCTGGCCCACGGCATCGTGTCGCTGCCGCCGGCGGTGAACCACCCGGTCCGGGTCGCCGAACGGCTCGCCACGCTCGACCTGATCTCCGGCGGCCGGGTGGACTTCGGCACCGGCCAGGGCAGCACCCAGATGGAGCTGGCCGCGTTCGGCGTCGACCGGACGACCAAGCGCGAGCAGTGGCGCGAGGCGCTCGGCGTGGTCACCCGCATGATGACCGAGACCCCGTTCACCGGGCACCAGGGCCAGTGGGTCGACGTGCCGCCGCGCAACGTCGTGCCGAAGCCCAAGCAGAAGCCGCACCCGCCGCTCTGGGTGGCGTGCAGCTCGCCGGAGACGATCGAGGCCGCCGCCCGCAACGGGATGGGCGCGCTTTCGCTGGCGTTCGTCACCGTCGAGGAAGCGGCGCAGTGGGCGGAGACGTACTACCGGACCATCGAGTCCGACGAGTGCGTGCCGGTCAGCCAGGCGGTCAACCCGAACTTCTCGGTGGTCATGCCGTTCATGTGCCACCAGGACGAGGAGGTGGCCCTGGACCGCGGCCTCGACGGCGCGCACTTCTTCGGCTACGCCTTCATGCACTACTACATCCACGGCGCCCACCACCCGGGCACCACCGACCTGTGGGCCGAGTTCGAGCAGATGCGGGGCGTCTACGGCTTCGTCCGGGACCGTGACCCCGCGATGGACGCGGCGATGGACCCGACGGTCAAGGCGCGGCTCGACGCCCAGCGGCGCGCGATCGGCACGCCGGAGCAGCTGGCCGCGGTGGTCCGCCAGTACGAGGAGGCCGGCGTCGACCAGATGGTCTTCCAGGTGCAGATCGGGAACACCAAGCACGAGCACATCATGGAGTCGCTGGAGCTGTTCGCCCGCGAGGTCATGCCGGAGTTCACCGCCCGCCGGTCGGCCAGCGACGCGGCCAAGGCGGAGCGGCTGGCGGTGCCGGTGAAGGCGGCGCTGAGCCGGGTGCCGCAGCCGAAGGTCGACGTCTCCGACTACACGGTGGTCACCGACATGCAGCACGGGCCGCCGCCGGCCGAGGCGCCGGCGCAGGCCGGGTAGCCACCGGCAGGTACGGAACCGAGAGCGTCTGACCCGGCCCGGCCGGGATCAGGCGCTCTTTTCCGTCAGGTCGCCCGCCCGGTGCCGCGCGGTGATGATCCGCAGCGCGGTCGCGACGTCGTGACCGGAGGGCGAGTGTTCCGGGTCGATCAGCCACTGGGCGAGCAGGCCGGTCAGCAGCGCCTGGTAGAACGAGCCGACCGCGCGGGACTCCGCCTCGCCGGCGCCCTCGGCGACGGTGCCGAACATCTGGGCCAGGCCCTGGCGCCCCTGCTCCAGGCCGGAGGAGAGGATCTCCTTCACGGCCGGCACGTGGTCGACGTGAGAGATCGCCTCGAAGCTGGCCAGCAGCACCTGCCGGTGCTTCGCGAAGAGGGCGATGATCTCCGTCCAGATCACCTCGAACTGGGCCATCGGCTCCAGGTCGCTGACGGCGTGGGCGGAGAGCGTACGGGCCAGTTCCGTGCCCCAGTCCCCGATCGCCTCGATCAGCGCCTGGTTGAGCAGGGCCTCCTTCGACCCGAAGTGGTAGCCGATGGAGGCGAGGTTCGTCCCCGAGGCCGCCACGATGTCCCGCGCCGTGGTGCGGGCGTATCCCTTCTCGGCCAGGCAGCGCTTCGCGCCGACCAGCAGGGCCTCACGATGTCCCATCGACCGTCGGGGCCACGACCGGGAAGGCCGCTGCCCCGTACCTCCTCCGCGCCGTCCGTCTGGTGCCGGATGCGGTGGTCGCGGTCATCGGCGACCTCCGCGGTACGTCGAGCCGTACCGCACCTGGCAGCCACTTTACTTCGTCCCCGCCGGGTGACCGGTATGTCGGTTCGGCGGGATCCGGGTGGGACGGTCCGGCGGACGGCCCGGACCGGGACAGGGAGCAGCGCCCGGGCCACGGGGGAGGCCCAGGCGCTGCACGTGCCGGAGAGGCGGGCGGGTGACCCGCCTCTCCGGCGGCTTCAGGAGGTCGGCACCAGCGGCGGCCGTGCGGCGGCCGGCGGGGACTGCGCCGGGAGCTCCCGGCTGAGCCGGCTCGGCCACCAGATCCGCGGGCCGATGTGCACGGCCAGCGCGGGGATGAGCAGGGTCCGCACGATGAACGTGTCGAGCAGGATGCCCACCGCGACGAAGATGCCGATCTGGATCGAGGGCACCAGCGGCAGGGCGATGAAGGTGGAGAAGGTCGCGGCGAGCACAAGGCCGGCGCTGGTGATCACCCCACCGGTCACCGTCAGCGCGTGCAGGACGCCCCGCCGGGTGCCCATCCGGCGGCTTTCCTCGCGGGCCCGGGTCATCAGGAAGATCGTGTAGTCGACGCCCAGGGCGACCAGGAAGAGGAACGCCTCCAGCGGCATGCCGTAGGAGATGTTGGCGTAGCCGAGGGCGTGCAGGATGAAGCCGGTCAGGCCCAGGGCCGCCGCGAACGACAGCACCACGCTGAGGATCAGCAGGATCGGTGCCACCAGGGCCCGCAGCAGCAGGATGAGCACGAGCAGCACCACGCCCAGGATCAGCGGCATGATCAGGAAGTCGTCCCGCTCGGCGGCCGTGGCGGTGTCGAGCTCGACGGCGCTCATCCCACCGACCACCGCGTCCGAGCCGGGCACCGCGTGCACGGCGTCCCGCAGCCGCTCCACGGTCCGCTGGGCGGCGGCGCTGGCCGGCGGGTCGGTCAGCACCGCCGAGATGGCGACCCACCGCCCGTCGGCCGACGGCAGCGGAGCCTGCACGCTCGCCACGCCGGGGACACCACCGGCCGCGGTGGCGACCGCGCTGGCGGAGCCCGTCGTCGCGATGATCTGGGCCGGGCCGGTCGAGCCGCCCGGGAAGTGCTGGTCGATCATCTTCTGGGCCCGGACCGAGCCGACGTCGTCGGCGAAGTAGTCGGTGCTGGGCAGGCCGAGGTGCAGGTTGGTGGCGCCGAAGACCATCGCGGCGAGCACCACCGCGGTGCCGATCCAGACGGCGCGCGGCCGCCGGCCGACGAACCGGGCGAGGCCGCCGTAGATCCGGTGCTGCGCCGTCGGTGCGGGCGCGTTCTCGGTGTAGCGCGGCACGAACGGCCAGAAGACCCAGCGACCCAGCACCAGCAGCAGGGCCGGCAGCAGCGTGGTCATCGCCACCAGCGCGGTCACGATCCCCACCGCGCCGACCGCGCCGAGGCTGCGGTTGGAGTTGAGCTGCGCGAAGAGCATGCAGAGCAGGGCCGCGGTGACGGTGGCCGCCGAGGCCAGGATCGCGCCGAACGACGCCCGCAGCGCGGCGCCCATGGCCCGGTGCCGGTCGGGGTGGCGGCGCAGTTCCTCGCGGTAGCGGCCGATCAGCAGCAGGGCGTAGTCGGTGCCGACGCCGAACACCAGGACCGTGAAGATGCTGCGGCTCTGCGGGTCGACGGTGAGGTCGGCGTACCGGGCCAGCAGGTAGACCACCGCGGTCGCGACCTGGCTGGCGAGAGCGACCGCGAAGAGCGGCACGGCCCAGAGGATCGGGCTGCGGTACGTGATGAGCAGCAGCAGCGCGACGATGCTGCCGGTGGCGATGAGGACGGTGACCTCCATGCCGGAGAACGCCTCGTCGATGTCCGTACCGGCGCCGCTCGACCCGCCGAGCGCCGAGCTCAGGTCGCCGGGCGCGTCGGCCAGGTGCTTCTTGATGGTGACGCTGTTGGCGGCCTGGGCGTCCTCGTCGCCCGCGAGCGAGAAGGCCAGCAGCAGCGCCTTGCCGTCCTGGCTCTTCACCGCCGGCGGGATGGCACCGTCGCGGGCGAAGCCGAGGAAGGCCGCCCGGTCCTGCTCGACCCGGCCGGCGTCCGCGGCGGTCACGCCCGACGCCCGGTTGTAGACCACCACCGCCAGGTGGGCGTCGAGGCCGGGGAACTGCTGTTCCACCCGATTGAAGGCCTCGGTGGCCTCTGCCGAGTGCGGCAGCCAGACCACGCCGTCACTCTGCTGGTAGTCGCCCAGCTTCATCGCCATCGGTGTGACACCGACGGCCACCCCCAGCCACAGCATGAAGACTGCCCACTTGCACCATTTCCAGGCCACCGCACACTCCCTCCGTCGGGATCCATCCTGTGCGGACGGCAGCGGGAGGGACACCGGCTCGGCACCCCTATCGTTGGTGGGCCTAACCCCCCAAAGTCGGTGGGGCGTGGGGCCGTCAGGGCAGCTCGACCCTTACCAGCCCGGCGTCACACCACTCCTCCACCCAGATGTCGACCTCGGCGCGCATGTTGACCGGGTCGATGTCCCAGAGTTCCGCCAGCATGTCGGCGGCGGCGGCGCACTGCCCCTCGTGCTGGCGCAGCGCCATCCACACGGCCGCGCCGATGCGCCCGCACCGGATCCGCCGGCCGGTGTCGCCGAGGAGGAACTCGAGGTGGCCGTCCTCGAGCATCCGTGACGTGACGCCCCGCGCCGGTCCCACTCGCACGTTGCCCCCCGTACCTTCGGATGCCGTGGGAGATCCCCGCCGGCTCGCCCGTCGTCCGGCGCCGCGTCGGCGCGGTGCGCCGGCGGCCGCCGTACCGATCAGCCCTGCGCGGACGTCTCCACGTCCGCTACGACGGTGGACATGATGCTCTCCAGGGCCTGGGCCAGCTCCCGGCCGGACGGGGCACGTTCGTCGTCGACGAGCCACTGCGCCATCACGCCGGTGACGAGCGCCTGGTAGAAGGATCCCACCGCCCACGCTTCGGCGCCGTCCCGGACCGGGTCCAGGTCGTGCAGCATCCGGGCGAGACCGTAGCGGGCCTGTTCCATGCCGGCCGCGAGCTGCTCGCGTACCTGCGGCACGTGGTCGACCTGGGCCAGGAACTCGAAGCTGGCCACCCAGGTGCGCCGGTGCCTGATCACCACGTCGACCAGGCGGGTCCAGGTCGCCTCGAAGCGTTCGAGCGCGTTCTGCCCCTCCTCGGGCGGTTCCGCCACGGCGCGGGCGATCTCGTCGCCCCAGTCCTGCACGGCGTCGATGAGGGCGGCGTTGAGCAACGCCTCGGTGCTCTTGAAGTGGTAGCCGATGGCGGCCAGGCTGACCCCCGCCTCGGCGGCGATGTCGCGGGCCGTGGTGCGCGGATACCCGTTCTGGTACAGGCATCGCTTCGCAGCGGCCAGGAGGGCTTCGCGATTTCCCATGCCGCAGAGCGTAGCTCAGATCTATACGGATGTTTTAGAAAGATGTCGTGGACGTTTGTTTCATACGGTTGTACAGTACGGGAATGACTGACCTGGAAGCGACGGCCGGCGCCGAGCCCGGCGCCAAGGCGACCGCCAAGGAGTGGCTGGGACTGAGCGTCCTGACCCTGGTTTGCCTGCTTCTCACCATGGACATCGGCGTCCTGTACTTCTCAGTTCCACTGATGAGTGCCGATCTCGAGCCCTCCGGCTCGCAGCTCTTGTGGATCATGGACAGCTACGGGTTCGCGCTCGCCGGCCTGCTGATCACCATGGGGTGGCTCGGCGATCGGATCGGCCGCCGCAAGGTGCTGGTGATGGGGGCGATCCTCTTCGGCACCGCGTCCGCGCTCGCGGCGTACTCGACCAGCCCCGAGATGCTCATCGCCTCACGCGCCCTGCTGGGCATCGGCGCCGCGACCCTCACCCCGACCACGCTGGCGCTCATCCGCAGCATGTTCCACGACCCCAACCAGCGCAAGACCGCCATCGCGGTGTGGAGCGGGGCGCTCACCGGCGGCGCGACCCTCGGCCCGATCATCGGTGGCCTGCTGCTGGAGAAGTTCTGGTGGGGGTCCGTCTTCCTCATCAACGTCCCGGTGATGATCCTGCTGGTGGTGCTCGCGCCGATCGTGCTGCCCGAGCAGCGCGACCCGTCACCGGCCCGGTTCGACCTGCTGGGCGTCACACTCTCCCTCGCCGCGATCCTGCCCACGATCTGGGGCATCAAGGAGCTGGCGGTCAACGGCTACAGCAACGCGGCGGTCGCCGCCATCGTGGTCGGCGTCCTCTTCGGCTGGGCGTTCATCCAGCGCCAGCGCACCCGTGAGCACCCGCTCATCGACCTGGTGCTGTTCCGGTCGCGGGCCTTCACCGGCTCCGTCATAGTCAACCTGATGGTGATGCTGGCGTTCGTCGGCATCAGTCTCTTCACCAACCAGTTCATGCAGCTGGTGCTCGGCAAGAGCCCGTTCGTGGCCGCCCTGTGGTCGCTGGCGGTCGCACCGGCCATCGGCATCGCGATCGGTGTCACCACCGCGGTGTCCAAGAAGGTCCGTCCGGGCTACATCATCTCCGGCGGCCTGCTGCTGATGACCGCGGGCTTCATCGTGCTGACCCAGGTCAGGGTGACCTCGCACATCCTGTTCCTGCTGGGTGGCGTGGCCTGCCTGGCCGCCGGCATGCTGGTGGCCAAGACGCTGATCGCCGAGATCATCGTCACCGCCGCCCCGGCGGAGCGCGCCGGCTCGTCCGCGGCGGTCTCCGAGACCGCCAGCGAGTTCGGTGGCGCACTGGGCTTCGCCGTCCTGGGCAGCGTCGGCACCGCCGTCTACCACCGGGAGATGCTCGACGTGCAGATTCCGGGCGCGCCGGAGGCCGTCGTCGAGGCGGCCCGCGGCACGCTCGGCGGTGCCACGGCCGTGGCGGCGAACCTGCCGGAGGGCATCGGCAACGCGCTGCTCGCCACCGGGCGGCTCGCGTTCACCCACGGCCTCAACAACGCCGCCCTGGCCGGGGCCATCGCCATGGCGGTGGTCGCGGTGCTGACCGGTTACCTGCTGCGCAACGTCCCCGTCTCGCCGGCCGGCGCGGCGACGAGCGAGGGGGCGGAGGCGACGGCGTCGCCGCAGACCGGCACCGTCGACGCCTCGGCGTAGTCAGTCATGCTCGGCCCCGGCGCCGGTGAAGCCACGGCTTCACCGGCGCCGCTCCGCGTACGCGGGCGACGGCGTCCGGTCGTGGGCCGCCACCACCGACCGGGTACGGAGAACGGGGCCGCCCCTGAGGGACGGCCCCGTCGACGTGTCCGGGCTCAGCCGGGGAGCCGCACGGCCGGCGCCAGCTCCTCGGCCAGCAGGTCGATCACCCGGGTCGCCTGCCGGACCAGATAGAAGTGCCCGCCGGGAAAGACCCGCAGGTCCATCCGCCCGGTGGTGTGCGCCGACCAGGCCCGCGCCTCGTCCATGCTGGTCATCGCGTCGCTGTCCCCGGTCAGCACGGTCACCGGGCACTGGAGCACCGGGCCGGGCCGGTGCCGGTACGTCTCGACCGCCCGGTAGTCGTTGCGGATCACCGGCAGGAACATCTGCTGCAACTCGGGATCGGTCAGCAGACGACTGTCGGTCCCCTCCAGCTGCCGCAGCTCCGCGAGGATGCCGGCGTCGTCGCGCAGGTGCACCGACTCGTCCCGGTAGCGCGACGGCGCGCGGCGCCCCGACGCGAAGACGTGGGTGAGGCGGTGCCGGCCGGCCCGTTCGAGCCGCAGGCCCACCTCGTACGCCAGGATCGCGCCCATGCTGTGCCCGAAGAAGGCCAGCCGGCGGTCGTCCAGCGGGGCGAGCGCCGCCGCGATCCCGTCCGCGAGGGCGTGCAGATCGCCGACGGGCGGTTCGGAGCGACGGTCCTGCCGGCCGGGGTACTGCACGCCGAGGACCTCCATCCGCGGCGCCAGGGCGGCGGAGACCGGGAAGTAGAAGCTCGCCGAGCCACCGGCGTGCGGGAAGCAGACCAGCCGCAGGTCACCGGCGGGCGCGGGATGGAATCGGCGGAACCACGGACCGGGATCGGGCGCTTGCTCGGTCACTCGGGACGTCCTTTCGGTGGGCCGGGCCGCGCGCCGACGCCGACGTCCTGCCCGGCGCCGCCGTACCCGTCGTCGCCGGACCCGCCGGCGCGGCCGGGCGCACGTCGCGCGGGATCTGCCGGCGGACGGTCTGCGCGAACTGATCGTTCGGACGCTATGGGCCGCCGGGAGGGCCCGCCAACCCTTAGCGCCCCCTGACTCGGGGCCGGCCGGACGGCGCGCGGTGGGCGTCCCCGCGTGCCCCGCGATAGGGGTTGGCCCGGTCACCGGCGGCTGGCTAGCGTCGGTACACCGGATCGGCCGGCACTCGGCGGGGGCGGACGGAGAGCATCGGGAGCGGCGGCCATGACGACCGGTAGCCTGCTGGCCACCAGCGACCTGCACGTGGCACACCCCGCCAACCGCGCCATCGTCGAGGGGCTCCGCCCGGAGCACGACGACGACTGGCTGATCGTCGCGGGCGACGTCGGCGAGACCTTCGCCGACATCGAGTGGGCCCTCGGCCTGCTGAGCGCCCGCTTCGCCCGGGTGGTCTGGGCGCCGGGCAACCACGAGCTGTGGACGCCCCGATCGGATCCGGTGCAGCTGCGCGGCGACGAGCGCTACCGCGCCCTGGTCGCCATGTGCCGCGGGCTCGACGTGCTGACCCCGGAGGACGACTACCCGGTCTGGGCGGGGCCCGGCGGTCCGGTGACGATCGCTCCCCTGTTCGTCCTCTACGACTACTCGTTCCGCGTCCCGGGCGCGGCCGACAAGCAGCAGTCCCTGGAGCGCGCGTACGCCGCCGGGGTGGTGTGCACCGACGAGATGCTGCTGCACCCCGATCCGTATCCGAGCCGGGAGGCCTGGTGCGCGGCCCGGCTGGACGTGACCCGGCGGCGACTGGCAGCCTGCGATCCGGCGCTGCCCACGGTGCTGGTCAACCACTTCCCACTGGTCCGGGAGCCCACCGACATCCTGCGATACCCGGAGTTCGCCCAGTGGTGCGGCACCACCGCGACCGCCGACTGGCACCGCCGGTTCCGCGCCGCGGTCAGCGTCTACGGCCACCTGCACATCCCCCGGACGACCTGGCACGACGGCGTACGGTTCGTGGAGGTGTCGCTGGGCTACCCGCGCGAGTGGGGCGCCCGCCCTGGGCCGCCGCAGGTGCTCCGGCACGTCTTCGCCCCGGCCCACGCCGCCGCGCCGGGGCTGGCCGCCCGGCGGTGACGGCGCCTCCGGTGCGGCCCGGGCCGATAGGATCCACCCGACCCGCCGGGCCGGGGGCGGGCCGCGTACCGGCCCGTGACCGGCGACCCCGGATCGACTCGACTATGGAGCCTGCGTGCGTGTTGTCCTTGCCGAGGACCTGGCCCTGCTGCGGGACGGGTTGATCCGCCTGCTGGAGGCGTACGACTTCGAGGTGGTGGCGGCGGTCGACAACGGCCCGGCGCTGGTGCACGCGTTGATCACGCACCGGCCCGACGTGGCGGTGGTCGACGTCCGTCTGCCGCCGACCCAGACCGACGAGGGGTTGCGGGCGGTCATCGAGGCCCGCAACGAGGTGCCCGGCCTGCCGGTGCTCGTCCTGTCCCAGCACGTCGAGCAGCTCTACGCCCGCGAGCTGCTCTCCGACCGCAACGGCGGCGTCGGCTACCTGTTGAAGAGCCGGGTCTCCGACATCGGGCAGTTCATCGACGCGGTGCGCCGGGTGGCCGCCGGTGGCACGGCCCTCGACCCGGAGGTCGTGTCACAGCTGCTGGCCCGGAACACCCACCACGAGCCGCTGCGTGACCTGACCGCCCGAGAGCGGGAGGTGCTCGCCCTGATGGCCGAGGGGCGGTCGAACGCCGCGATCGCCGCGAAGATGTTCGTCACCGAGAAGGCCGTCGGCAAGCACATCACCAACCTGCTGGGCAAGCTGGGCCTGCCGCCGTCCGACGACGACAACCGGCGGGTGCTGGCGGTGCTGGCCTACCTCAACGCCTGAGCACACCTCCGGACGTCGCCGGCCGGGCCCCGACCGTGCGGGAGCCCGGACCGGCCGACGCGCCGTCCGCTCAACGCTCGCTGTCGAGCATCGCCATCTGGGCCTGCGGGTACCGGTCCCCCGCCGCCGCGCCGGGCGGCACCGCCGCCTCGATCGCGGCCAGGTCCGCCTCGTCGAGCGTCAGCTCCGCCGCGGCCAGGGCCTCGGCGAGCCGGTCCCGGTGGCGGGCGCCGACCAGCGGCACGACGTCCGTGCCGCGGGACAGCACCCAGGCGATGGCGACCTGGGCCGGGGTGGCTCCCCGCTGGTCGGCCACCGCACGCAACGCCTCCACCAGGCTCAGGTTGTGGGTGAGGTTCTCCCCGGTGAAGCGGGGGCTGTGCGCCCGGAAGTCGGTCGCGGCCAGCGCGCGGTCCGCGGCCCACCGGCCGGAGAGCAGACCGCGGGACAGCACCCCGTAGGCGGTGACGCCGATGCCGAGTTCCCGGGCGGCGGGCAGCACCTCGGCCTCGACACCCCGACTCAGCAGCGAGTACTCGATCTGCAGGTCGACGATCGGGTGCACGGCGGCGGCACGGCGCAGCGTCTCGGCACCCACCTCGGACAGGCCGATGTGCCGGACGTACCCGGCCTCGACCAGTTCGGCGATCGCGCCGACGGTCTCCTCGATCGGCACCGCCGGATCGAGCCGGGCCGGCCGGTAGACGTCGACGTGGTCGGTGCCGAGCCGGCGCAGCGTGTACGTCAGCCACGTCTTCACGGCCGCCGGGCGGGCGTCGAACCCGAGCCACTCGCCGCCGGGCCCGCGCAGCGCGCCGAACTTGACGCTGATCGTCACCGCGTCCCGGTCCCGGCCGGCGAGGGCGTCCCGGATCAGCAGCTCGTTGTGGCCCATGCCGTAGAAGTCGCCGGTGTCGATCAGGGTCACCCCGGCGTCCAGCGCGGCGTGGATGGTGGCAATGCTCTCGGCGTCCTCCGAGGGGCCGTACATGCCGGACATGCCCATGGCACCGAGGCCGAGGGCCGAGACGGTCGGTCCGGTGGCGCCCAACTGACGGTTGATCATGTCTGCTCCTCCAGGTTCGTGTCCCGACCACTGTGCGACGGTGACCGGGGGTTCGGGCAGAGAAGGCTCAGCCTGGGATCGCCGATCCCTGGCTGCGGCGGGCGCGGCTGGGGCAGCCTGGTACGCGTGAGCGAGGCGACGGGTGGGGTGGGGCGGATGCAACGCGCGGAGCTGGCCGACTTCCTGCGCCGGCACCGGGAGCGGCTGCGCCCGGCCGACGTGGGGCTGCCGGTGGGGTCCCGCCGGCGGACGCCGGGGCTGCGCCGGGAGGAGGTGGCCGCGCTGGCCAGCGCCTCCCCGGACACGTACGTCCGGTTGGAGCAGGCGCGCGGCCCGCAACCGTCGGAGAGCATGCTCGCGGCGATCGCCCGCGCCCTGCGGCTGACCACGGACGAGCGCGATCACCTGTTCCACCTGGCCGGCCGCCGCCCGCCGGCGGTCCACCGCCCGACCGGCCACGTCCGGCCCGGCCTGCTCACCCTGCTGGACCACCTGGTCGACCTGCCCGCGCAGGTGATCGACGACCTCGGGGTCACGGTGGCACAGAATCCGCTCGCCCGGGCGCTGCTGGGCGACGACCCCCGGCACTCGGGTTGGCGACGCAGCTTCGCGTGGCGGTGGTTCACCGACCCGGCGGCCCGCGCCCTGTACCCGGCCGAGGACCACGACCGGCAGTCCCGGGTGATCGTGGCGGACCTGCGGGCCACGGCGGCCCGCCGGCACGGCGACGCGGACGTGGCCGATCTGGTCGGACGGCTGCGCGCGGCCAGCGAGGAGTTCGCGCGGCTCTGGGCGACGCACGACGTGGCGGTGCGCCGCTTCGACCGCAAGACGCTGCTGCATCCGGTGGTCGGCGCGGTCGAGGTCGACTGCGAGACCCTGGTCACCGCCGATGCGTGCCAGAAGCTGCTGGTGCTGACCCCGAGGTCGGGCACCGACGCGGCCGAGCGACTGCGCCTGCTGCGGGTGATCGGGACCCAGGAGCTGGAATCGACGGCGAGCGGGGTGTCCCCCGACCCGGGGCTGAACCGCGGCTGACCGGGCGGACCCGCCGCCCGGCCGGGGTGACTACGCCCGGGACCGGTTGACCCGCCACGCGCGGAGCAGGGTGCCGGGCCGGGCCAGGGAATTCGGGTGGCTGCGCATCTCCACCACGGCGTCGAAACGTCGGGCGACGGCCGGGTCGGTCACCGACGCGGCGACGATCTGGTCGGTGAGCCACCGGGACACCCGGAAGGCACGCGGACGGGGGCCGGCCACCGACGGGCGGGCCAGATCGGCCGAGGTCGACATCCCCCAGGCCGCGTCGACGACGATCCGCTGCCGGGCGAAGAACTCCCGGGCGTGGCGGCGGGGATCGACGCCGGAGCGGAGGTACTCCGACAGGCACGAGGCGTGCAACGCGGCCGACGACATGCCCTGACCGTAGATCGGGTTGAACGAGGAGACGGCGTCGCCGACGGCCACCAGGCCCCCCGGCAGCCGCCCGAGGCGGTGGAAGTCCCGCCGTCGGCTGTCGGCCTGGTGGTAGGTCCGGACCGGGCCGAGCAGCTCGTTGCCGACCACCCGGGCGAACTCCGGCGGGAAGTCCTCCCGGCAACGGCGGATCAGGTCGTCGCCGTCGCGACCGGGCCGGGTGTCGCCATAGCCGCCGAGCATCACGATCCACCGGCCGTCCTCGACGGCGGAGAACGCCGCGCCGGCCACGTCACCGCCGTTGCCCGGGCTGAAGCCGGCCAGGACGGCGTTGGGCACCGGGTTCTCCTCGGTACGCCGGAACGTCGCGGTCGCGTAGTGCAGGTCGATGGTCAGCCGCAGCTGGGGCGGGCGCTGCCAGCCCTGCCGTTCCAGCCAGTCACCGAGCCGACTCGCCCGGCCGGTGGCGTCGACGACGAAGTCGGCGAAGGTGGTGGCGGGGCCGGTGGCGGTCTCGTGGCGTACCCCGGTGACGGCGACCCCGTCGCAGTCCAGGCCGGTCACCCGGGCGCGGAGCACCGTCACGTTGGGCAGTTCCCGGGTGCGACGCCGCAGGAGTCCCTCCAGGAAGGGACGGCTGGCCGCGATCATGTCGACGTCCGAGCCGGGCACCTTGCGCCGCCCGTCGAGGTAGCTGCGCCGGGTGGCGGCGGAGACCAGCACGGCGCCCTCGGCCACGGCCTGCCGGGAGAAGCCGGGGAACCACCGCTCGAGCTGGCCCAGGCCGGCCGGCAGCAGCACGTGCATCTGGGTGCCCTGCGGCACGCCGGACCGTGCGCCGCCGCTCAGCTCGTCGCGATCCACGACCAGCACGTGTTCCGCGTGGTCGGCGAGCACTCGGGCGGCGAGCAGCCCGGCGACGCTCGCCCCGAGCACGACGGCCCGGCCGAGCACGACCGACGGTCGGGCCGCCGGCGGCGTCGCGCCGATCCGGGCGAAGGCGCGCGCGGGAGACTGGTACACCGCAACCTCCCCTCGTCGACGTGGCGCCACGCCGACGCGTCGGCAGCTCAGCGTCGCCATCAGTCAACGGAAAGTCATCGTCGCTGGCCATCCGGCCGGCGGCCGACCCGGGTCACCCCTTCGGTGGACCCCCCCCCGGCGACTTCGGGCCCGGGCCCGACCGGCGCTCGGGGCAGCCGTTCCGGGCCGGCCGCCGGTAGGTGACCGGTCACCGCCCCGGTGCGGGACCCGTCAGTTCACCGCCGCGGACGTCTGCGGGCCGTCCGGTCGCCCGTTGGACGGCGCGTCGGGGCGACCGGCCGGCGACAGGCAGGCGCTGACCGTGGCGGTGACGCCGTGCGGGCCCTGGGTGAGGATCAGCCCCTCGGTGAGCTGGTGCGCCAACCAGAGTCCGCGGCCGCCGGCGACGTCCACGGCGGCCGGCCGCACGGGCAGCGTGCCCGTCGGGGTGCCGTTGTCACTGATCTCGCAGATCAGCACGTCGCCTTCGCACCGGAGATCGAGGCGGCCGTGGCCACCGCCGTGGCGTACCGCGTTGGCGACGAGCTCGTGCACGGCGAGCACGAAGTCGTCACCGGTGTCGCCGGTGAGCCCGGCGGCGTTCACCGCGGCGTGCAGCCGGTGGCGCAGGGCGGTGACGCTGGAGGCGGCGAAATCCTGCGACAACAGGACGACGGCGGCACCGGGCACCGGGGTCGGATGCCCCGGGTCGGGTGCCGCTGTATCGTCGCTCACGCTCGCAGGCTACACATTGCCGGAAACACCGCGACCGTTGCGAAGGGGCAACCATCCGCAGGTCACCGGAGCGCTCCCACCGGCGCGACCCGGTCATCGTCCGCGGGACGACCCTCGGCCGCGGTGCCGCGGCTCTTGCGGGCGGCGTACGCCCGCCGCATCTTGACGTGGTTGCCGCAGCCGGCCATCGAGCACCACCGGCGGGCCTGGTTGCGGGAGGCGTCGTAGTACGCCCAGCGGCAGCTGTCCCGCGCGCAGACCTTGAGCCTGGGCCAGGTGCCGTCCTCACCGGCCTGCCGGACGGCGTCGAGGAGCCGGACCAGCGCCCGGTCGAGCGCGGCGTCGCGGATGGCGACGAGGCGGGGGCCGTCGCCGGAGAAGGCCAGCCGGACGGGCACGTCGGCCAGGACCCGGTCGACCCGGCGTCCCTAGCCGGCGACTGTGACGTCCACCGGGCCGACCCGCAGCACGCCGTCGGTCAGCGGCGTGCAGCGGATGC
Organism: Micromonospora sp. BS32; assembly: GCF_059089345.1. Taxonomy (NCBI): domain Bacteria; kingdom Bacillati; phylum Actinomycetota; class Actinomycetes; order Micromonosporales; family Micromonosporaceae; genus Micromonospora; species Micromonospora sp. BS32. Next base: position 492,870 of record NZ_JBSSHR010000001.1, on the reverse strand, counting down.
CGCCCCTGCCCCGGAGCGCCTTCCACGTGCCGGGGCCGACGGCCACGTCCATCCAGGCGCAAGGACGGGCCGGCTGCTGCACCCGCAGCCGGACCGGCCCGTCCCCCGAGTCCAGCACCAGCACCGACCCGACCAGCTCGTCCACCGCGACGCCGCTGGTCAGGATGTTGCGCCGGACCTGCACCAGGTCGGCCCCGGGTGGCAGCGACTCCGCGGCGATCACCGTGACGCTCGCCTCGCGGTGCGCGGGCCTGCCGAAGTACCGGTCGCCGACGATGCCCAGGCCGGCCCGGATCCGGATCTCCTCGACCAGTTCACCGGGGGCCGCCGGCGCCGGACCGTCGGCGGGGCGGCCGACGTAGCGGTGCACCGGCGAGGCCAGCAGCTGGACGATGCGCGGCATGCCGGTGATCCTACGAGCCGCAGCCCACGGCGCCGACGGCCTTCCTGCCGGCGTCACCTGCCCCGGGTCGCGGCACGGATCTGCCTACCGGCCCGGCGACCTCAAGATCACACAGGGGCGCCGACCTCCCGCAGCCGGCCCCCGTCGAGCCGCAACCAGCGATCCACCCCGATGTCGGCGAGGAACCGCTCGTCGTGGCTGACCACCACGAAAGCCCCCTGGTACGCCTGCAGCGCGCTCTCCAGCTGAGCGACGCTGACCAGGTCCAGGTTGTTGGTCGGCTCGTCCAGCAGCAGCAGCTGGGGCGCCGGCTCGGCGCAGAGCACGCAGGCCAGGGTGGCGCGCAGCCGCTCGCCGCCGGAGAGCACCCCGACCGGGAGGTGCGCCCGGGCGCCACGGAACAGGAACCGGGCGAGCAGGTTCATCCGCTCCGCATCCGGCACGCCGGGCGCGAACGCGGCCAGATTTTCCGCCACCGTACGGTCGACGTCCAGCAGGTCCAGCCGCTGCGACAGGTAGGCGACCCGGCCGTCGGCCCGTCGCGTCGCGCCGCCCTCCGGCGACAGCTCGCCGGTGACCAACCGCAGCAGGGTCGACTTGCCGGCGCCGTTCGGCCCGGTCAACGCGATCCGCTCCGGTCCCCGGATGGTCAGATCGATCCCGTCCCCGGCGAAGAGGGCCCGGCCGCCGTGCCGGACCTGCATCCGTTCCCCGGTGAAGACGGTACGACCGGCCGGGACGTTCGTCCCGGGCAGCTCCACGGTGATCCGCTGGTCGTCGCGCAGGGCGCGTTCGGCCTCGTCGAGCCGGGCCCGGGCGTCGCCGACCCGCGCGGCGTGCATCCCGCTGGCCCTCCCCGCCGACTCCTGCGCGCTGCGCTTCAGACCGCCCGCGACGATCCGGGCCAGGCCGGCGCTGCCGAGGTTCCGGGCGGCGTTGCCCTGTCGGCGCTCGGCCCGCTCGCGGGCCTGTTGCATCTCCCGCCTCTCCCGCCTGACCTCCTGCTCGGCGTTGCGGACGTTCTTCTCGGCCACCTCCCGCGCGGCGCCGACCGCCGCCTCGTACGCGGTGAAGTTGCCGCCGTACGCGCGGACCCCGCCCCGGTCCAGTTCGAGGATCCGGTCCATCCGGTCGAGCAGCGCCCGGTCGTGGCTGACCAGCAGCAGGCAGCCGCCCCAGTTCTCCAGCACGCCGTAGAGCTTGTGGCGGGCGTCGATGTCGAGATTGTTGGTGGGCTCGTCGAGGAGCAGGACGTCGGGCCGCTTGAGCAGCTGAGCCGCCAGGCCGAGGGAGACGACCTGGCCGCCGCTGAGGGTGTGCAGGCGCCGGGTGAGCGCGACGTCGGCCAGGCCCAGCCGGTCCAGCTCGACCCGGCTGCGCTCCTCGACGTCCCAGTCGTTGCCGACGGTGGTGAAGTGTTCCTCGGCGGTGTCCCCGGACTCGATCGCGTCCAGGGCGTGCAGCACCGGGGCGATCCCGAGGACCTCGGCGACGGTCAGGTCGCCGGCCAGGGAGAGGGTCTGCGGGAGGTAGCCGACCACCCCGTCGACCGTCACGGTGCCGCCGGTCGGCCGCAGTTCACCGGCGATCAACCGGAGCAGGGTGCTCTTGCCGGCGCCGTTGGGCGCGACCAGGCCGGTGCGGCCGGCGCCCACGGTGAAGGAGAGATCGTCCAGGACCGGGGTGTCGTCCGGCCAGGAGAAGGAGAGGTGCGAGCAGACGATGAACGCGTCGGACATGCGAGGAACCTCATGGGTGACGTGGGCGCGGCGGAGCCGCCCAGCGGGAGACGGGTCGGTGGAACGACGACATGGCCACGGCGGCTGCGCTGTCGCGCGCCGACCCGGTGGCCGCACACTCCGGTCTCACCCGGAGATGTCGTCGTCACCTGCCACGTCTGGTCTCCCTCATCCGGTCGTTCGATTCCGACCCTAACACCGCCCACCGCTGCCCGGTCCACCCTCGCGGTCCGTCAGGTGAGGTAGATCGGAAGGTGGCACGCGGGAGGGGGCGCGGGTGGACGGGGCGGCCGACATCGCCGGGCGGTGCGTTGCGATCAGCCGGGCGGCCTTCGGCCGGGGTGACCTGGAGGCGGCGATCGGGGACCTGCACCGGCTCCCGGCCGACCTGCCGGTCCGGGGTGTCCTGGCGGCCGACCTGCTCGGTGCCCTGGTGCGCGGGGGTCCGTCGACGGATCCCCGCCGGCTACGGCAGCTCGACGGCCTCCTGGAGATCGCCGAGGCGGGTCCACCCGACACCCCGGAGTGGCCGCAGGTGCGCGCGGCGGCCCGGGCGATGGCGGTGCTGCGCGCCGGGGTGGAGGGAGAGGTGTCGGACCCGCGGGTCGCGCTCGCCGAGGTGGAGTCCTTCCTCGCCCTGGCGACGACCGAGGGCGACGACGCGACGGTGGCGCCGCTGCGGGACGGGATGAGGACCATGATCGGTGCCCTGCGGGCGATGGACGACGGTGACGAGGCCGCGATGGAGCGGCTGCCCGGCGAGGCCCGTCGGCTCCGCGATGCGCTGGCCGGCAACCCGGCGCTGGCGACGCTCGGCGACGCCTTCGCCAGCCTGACCGACATGATGGCGGCGAACCACCGCGGTGACGACCCTCGACCGGCCTTCGACCTGCTCCGCGAGACGGTGGAGCGGCTACCGGCCGAGGATCCGCTCCGGGCCTCCGTGGTGTCCCTCGAGACGATGCTGACGCCGCTGGCGGCGATGCGCGGCGAGGGTCCCGACGGGACGGTCCCCACCGTCACGGCCGAACAGCTCGCCGCCATGACGACCCTGGCGCAACGGCCCGACCTCTCCCCCAGCGACCGTGCGATGTACCACTCGGGGATCGGCGGCACGATGCTCGGTCTCGGCGAGGAGACCGACCCGGTCCGGGTCGAAGAGGCCGTCGCGCACCTACGGACGTCGGTGGACATCGCCCCACCCGACGACCCCCGTCTCGCCTCGCATCTGGTCGGCCTGGCCCTCGGACTGGTCCGCCGCAGCGAGGTGACCGGCTCGATGGCGGACGCGGTCGAGGCCGACGAGGTGCTGGGGCGGGCGAAGCGGCTGGCCGGTGGGCCGGCACACCCCCTGTGGTCGGTCATCAACGAGCTGCTGTCGCAGGTACGGCGGCGGCACGCCGGTGCGGCGGACCCGCACACCGTCGCCCTGGAGGGCCTGCGCGAACACGCCTGGCGGGTGCTGCTGCAGACCGACCTGAGGGCGGCCAACGCCGCCGCGCGCCGGGCCGCCCAGGACGCCGTCGACGTCGCGCGACAGTGCCTGGTGTTCCACGATCCGGCCAGCGCGATCCGCGCGCTCGACGCGGGCCGGGGACTGGCCCTCTACGCGGCGACCGAGAACCGGCAGATCCCCGGTCGCCTCGAGGGCGCGGGCCGGCCCGACCTGGCGTCGCGCTGGCGGACGACCACCGCGTCCGGCGCGGCGGAGGAGGTCCCGATCGACCTGCGTCGCGAGGTGCTCACCGTGCTCACCGAGCGGAGCAGCGCGGGGGCGCTGCTCGACGCGCCGACGCTTGACGAGATCCGCGCCGCGCTGCACACCCTCGACGCGGACGCGCTCGTCTACCTGATGCCGGGCGCGGCACCGGTGCCCGGCTACGCGGTCATCGCGCCGGCGCAGGGCCCGCCCGCCTACATGGCCCTGCCCAACCTGCACCTCTTCGACGACCTGGACGTGGAGCGCTACCTGAGGGCCCTGGTCCGACGCGACGCGGTCATCGCGGACCCGGAGCGGGACCTGACCGCGCTCGACGACCCCGCCGACTTCGCCGGCAGCCTCGACGCCATGTGCGACTGGGCGTGGCGGGCCGCGATCGGCCCGCTGGTGCAGCGGTACCTGCCCGCCCTCCCCCGCCCCGCCACCGGGCGACCGCCCCGGATGGTGCTGGTGCCGATGGGGGAGCTCGCCCGGATCCCGTGGCAGGCGGCCCGCCGGCCGGACGGCACGTACGCGGTGCGGCTGGTCGCCATCTCGCAGGCCGCCTCGGCCCGGATGCTCTGCCACTCGGCGGCCCTTCCTCCGGTCGCGCCGACCCCGGTGGGCCTGGTGGTCGGGGATCCGGACCCGGGCGGTGAGGCGCCGGACCTGGCCGCGGCCCGGGTCGAGGCGTACGCCATCCACCGGTCGTTCTATCCCGGCGGCCGGTACGTGGGCCGGCGGGTCGACGGGTCGCCGAGCCGGTCCGGCCCCGGCAGCGTCGATGAGGTGCGGGCCTGGCTCACCGGCGACAACCCCGGCGCCGGCGCGGTGCTGCACCTCGCTTGTCACGGGGTCATCAACACCGACCCGGCGACGGCCACCTCCTACCTCCTGCTGGCCGGCGGTGGACGGCTGACCGCGGAGGAGCTGGTCGAGCTGACGGCGCGCTCCCCGGAGCGGGCCATCGGGCTGATCGTGCTCGCCGCCTGCCGGACGGGGCTGGCGATCAGCGGCTACGACGAGGCGTACAGCCTGGGCACGGCCTTTCTCGCCGGCGGCGTCCGGTCGGTGCTGTCGACCCAGTGGGCCATCCCCGATCGGGCCACCTCGGTGCTGATGTACATGTTCCACCACCACCTGATCGCGGACGGACTGCCCGCGTGGGAGGCGCTGCGGCGGGCACAGGGCTGGATGCTCGACCCGGACCGGTCCATTCCGGAGGGGATGCCGGCGCCGCTGCGCCGGCACCTGGCCCACGACGAACTCTCCCACGTCACGGCCTGGGCCGGATTCGTCCACTGGGGACAGTGATGCGACCGCACGAAGACGAGAGGGGCCGATCGTGAACGAGGACAAGGAGACGCGGCTGCGGGCTCAGCTGGCCCGGCTGACCGGCCCCGCCCGCGTCCGCCCCCTGATGGAACTCTCCCAGATCCTGGTCGACCGCTACTGGCGGATCGGCCCCGGGCAGGCGACCGGCCGCCCGATGCTCGACGACGCCATCGACTGCCTGGCGGAGGCGTACGGCATGTTCGGCCCCGGCGACCCCCTGCGCGCGCAGATCGCCGCCCAGCTGGGCTGGCTGCTAAGCGCACGGCACGTCGCGCACGGTGGCCCGAACGAGGACCGGGAGAAGGCGATCGGGCTGCTGGAGGAGGCCGTCGCGGCGGTGGGACTGCCACCGGTCTTCCCCCTCATCGCCCGCTTCGCCCTCGGTCAGCTCTACGTGACCGGGCTGGTACGCGGCCTCGGCTCGCACGGGGTCACGGGGCTGCTGAGCGGCACCCCGGCCGACCCCGCCACGCTGGCCGAGGCCGAGCGGGCGGTGGAGTGTTTCCGCCAGGTGGTCGCCGCCGACCAGTTGGGCGCCGAGATGGCCGAGGCCACGAAGGTCATGCTGGAGATGGCCGAGGCGGTGCGGGACTTCTTCCGTACGCCGCGGGGCGGCGCCGTCCCGTTCGACCTCGGGCCCATGATGCAGCTGATGGCCACCCTCCAGGAGATGCAGCAGCGGATGAGCAGCGGCGCCGTGGCCGGGCTCTCGATGCCCTCCCTGTTCGACCTGTCCGCCACGGCCACCGTCGACCCGCTGGACCGCCCCGTCACCGTCGTGACCGTGCCGGACCGGGCGAAGGCATCCGTACCCACGCCACGGCCGGCGCCGGCACGGCCCGACCCGGCGGCCCTGCGCCACGCCGTCAGGGAACGGCTCGGCGGCGGCGAACCGTCCGCCGCCCTCGCCGCGCTGCTGCGCCCCGGCGCCCCGGCCCCGCAGGTAGGGCTGGTGGACGACCTGGTGGGGCTGGCCAGCTCGGTCGCCCACGCGGCGGGAGTCGCGGTCACCGCCGCGGACCGGGTCACCCTGGCGGTGGCGTTATACCTGCGCGGCAGGGACGACGCCGACGACGGCTGGGGCGACACCGACGACGACGCCCGGTCGGCCGCCGGGCACCTGCTGGCCGCCGCGGACGCCCTGCCCGCCGAGCCGTCCGGCGTCGTCCCGCTCGCCGTGGACCTGGCCCGGCTGCTCGACGAGCGCCACCCCGCCGGACGGCTGGGCGAGACCCTGCACGCCGGTTTCGCCCCGGTGGCGGCGGCGCTGCACGGCGTACGGATCGCGGCACTGGCCTGGCCCCGGGCGGACGGCACACTGCTGCTGCGCGCGGAGACCGGCCGGTTCGACCACGTCCCGCCCGGTCGGGCCCTACCGGACCGGGTCGTGGTCGTGGGCGCCGGCCCGTTGCCGGACGACGACCCGGCGGTGGTCTCCCACGTCACCTCGGCCCGACAGGCGGCCGAGCTGGCCGCCCGGGTGCCGATGCGGGTCACCGAGGCGCCGGTGCTCGTCACCGATCCCCGCGGCGACCGCGGCCCGGCCGAGGTGGAGCGGCTCCGCCGCCTGTACCCACGGTCGGTCGTGCTCGGCCGGGTCGGGTCGGGCGCCGACGGTGCCGGCACCCCGGACGAGGTCCTCGCCCACCTCGACGCGTCGATGCTGCACCTGGACTGCGGCGTCGACGTCGACGGTGCGCTGGCCCTCGCCGGGCCGGCCGCGCTGACACCCGCCGCGATCGCCGGGCGGGCGGGCCGCGCCGGGGCGGAGGGTGGGCTGGCCGTGCTGCCACCCGTCGGTGCGGGATCCGGGCCGCTCGCCGGCGCGTTGCTCACCGCCGGCTTCACCGCCGTGGTCGACTGGGTCCGGCCGGTACCCCGCCCGGTCGCCATGCTGATGCTCACCATCCTGCACACCGAACTGGTCCGCGGTGGGCTGCGCCCGGCCGCCGCCGTCCGGGCGGTCGGCCGACGGCTCCGCGATCCTGGGAGGATCGCTCCCGCCCAGCTGCCGGCGACCCTCGCGGGGCGCACCGACCTGGACCTCACCGACCCCGCGTACCGGACGGCGATGGTGCTGCGGGGGCTCTGAGCCGACCGCTCACTCCCGGGGCACCGCCACCTCCAGGGGGACGGTCACCGTCGTCCAGTCGTACGCGCCGTCCTCGGCGGACGCCGCCAGGTCGCGATGCTGGACGGCGCGACCGACCCGGTCGAGGAACCCCCGGACGGCCAGCGGCCCGCGGTCCACCCCGCGCGGTGCGCCGAGCGCCGGCATCTCGAACGGTTCCGGGCTGAACTGCTCCTCGGCCACCACCAGCTTGAGCCAGTCCCGCACCCGGGCACCCGGCTCGGGCACCGAACCGGGCGGTAGGGCCGCCACGACCCGGCGTCCCCGCAGGGCCGCCGCCCGCCCGCCCGGCGCGACGAAGTCCCCCGGGAAGAGCTCGGCGTGCACCCGGAACCGCTCGGTCAGGTCCAACAGGACGCAGAACAGCTTCCGGTCACCGCGGTTGTGCAGGCGGACGAAGACGGTCGGCGGCGTCCAGCCACCCGGCCCCCGCCCGTAGCGGAGCCGCACCACCCCGTCGGCGTCGGCGGCGACGGGCGGCCGGTCGAACGGCGCGAGGTGCTCCCCCGGTCGTGCCGCGACCACCTCCACCGTCACCGCGCCGGCCAGGCCGGTCACCGGGTTGTTCAGCTCCCGGATCTGCCGCCACCGGGCGATGTGCTCCAGGACGTGGACGGTCTGCCGCGCCCCGTCCCGGTCGACGTCGGTCAGCTCCCCGGCGAGCCGGACGCCGCGCCGGTCCACCACAGTGGCCACCCCGCGCCGCGGGACGTGCACCCGCAGCTCCGGCGCAAAGTCGACGTGCGACGGGTCGACCGGGCGCAGGTGCGGCGACGGCCCGCCCCCGGGACCGGCGGAGCGCAGCGCGGCGAGCACCGTCGCGGCGGTGGCCCGGTCCTGGCCCGGCCCGCCCACCGCCACGGTGGTGACGGGCAGCGGCACCCGGCTGAGCGCCATCCGGTACTGCCGGTCCCGCTCGGGCTGCCAGCCGACCGGCTCGACCAGGCTCCGTTCCGGGAGCACCTGGACCACCCGGACCTCCCGCACCGGGAGCTCGCCCACCACGGCCAGCCGGATCTCGTCCGGCGCGGCGTCACCGACCAGGCCGTGACAACTGCCGGCGCCGACCTCCCAGCCCTGGCGGGCGTACCGCAGCAGCAGGCCGGAGGCGGGTGGGGCCAGCCGGCCGCCGAGGAAGGGCCGGTCGGCGATCCCCCGGGTGGCCGGCGTCAGCTGCGGCACCTGCCGGTACGCGTTCTGCTCCACCTCCGTCTGCGCCGCGACCAGCAGGTCCCGGTACGTCGCCGCCGGGCCGAGCCGGCCGAGGGCGTTCAGCAGAGCCCAGCTGAACAGGCCTCGCCGCTGGCCGCCCAGCTCCATCTCCTGGGCCAGTTCGTGGGACCGGCAGGCGGCCAGCGCGACGTGCTCCGGGGCGGGCGTCCCTTCGGGCGCCGCGTGCACCAGCTCCGGCAGGAGCAGCTCCCGGACCGGCGCGGCGGCCATCGGCGCCACCATCCGGGCGCGGGTGCCCGGCAGTTCCCGGGTGCCGCCCGCCGAGTGGCAGCAGTCGAGGACCACCGCCACGTGCCCGGCCCGCCGGGCGACCTCGTCGAGCAGGATCGACAGCTCCTTGTCCAGCAGGTCGGGCACCCCGCCGTCCCTGCTGTCCGCGCAGACCAGGGTCTGCAACATGCCCGTCGGCTCCACGAACCACCACGTCGGGGCGGGCGCCTCGGATCCGTGCCCGCTGAACCAGAACAGCGCGGAGTCCGCCGGGCCGGCCTGCCCCAGGTGGGACCGGAACGCCTCGATCACCGCCGCCCGGGTCGCCTGGCCGTCGTGCAGCGACAGGGCGTCGAGGGCGACGCCGGGCGCCAGCCGGGTCGCCAGGAAGGCCCGCGCCTCCGCCACGTCGGTACGGCACCCGCGCAGGTCGGGCACCGCCGGCGCCCGGTACGCGTTGATGCCGACCAGCAGGGCGTACAGGGTGCTCATGCCGTCTCCTCGGGTCCGATGTGCAGCCAGCCGTGCTCGACGAACCCCTTCGCGGGCAGCTCCACGGTGACCGGGGCGAAGTCCACCGGCAGCGGCGGCTCGGTGGCGTGCCGGATGACGTCCTGGAACAGCACGTCGGGCAGGCCGAGGACGAAGTCGACGGCCGGACGGGCGGTCAACGCGTCCCGCAGCGGCGGGCTGTCGAGGATCCGGTGCACCGCGATCGCCGACGCGCCCACCCACCCGTTCGGCGCGGGCTTGACCAGGCCCCGGTGCAGGGCCACCCGCATCCGCAGCCGGTCCGCCGCCGGCCGGCCGGCGTTGAGCGCGCGCAACTGCCGGCCCAGGCCAGCGACCAGGCGGGAGATCACCACCGACTCGTCGATCCCGGCCGGCAGTACGGTGAACTGGCCGTCGCCCTGCGGCTGGGGCCGGACGGCGGAGTCCGGCACGCCGGCTCCCCGCCGGACCCGGGACAGCAGCTCGACCAGGTCGCGCTGGACCTGCTCGGTGCCGGCGGTGCTGCGCCGGCTGTAGCCGGTGACGTCAACGGCCATGCAGAGCCGGACCGCCGCGCCCTCGACCGTCCCACCGGCCTCGAGCGCCTCGTCGAACGTCACCGACTCGCGCAGGCCCGCGCTGTACGGGTCGCGTCCGCTCGCCACCCGTACCCGCACGTCGAGCGTCCCGGCGACCCGGGTCGCGCCGGCCGGCAGCTCCAGCAGGGCGTGCATGCCGTGCACGCGGGGCACCAGCAGGTCCCCTCGCGGGTCCTCGTACACCCAGCCGAACTCGTGGCGGTGGATGCCGAAGACGTGGGCGCGGGGCGTTCCCGCCCGGCTCGCCAGCCGGGCCAGCCAGCCCGGTCGGGCCCGGGCCGCGGCCACGGTGTGCACCGCCGTCACCGAGGCCGGCTCGGCGAGCGCCGCCGGCCAGCTCAGGCCGAGCGTGCCGCCGTCGCCGTCGAGCCGCGCCGCGAGAGCCGCCGGGTCGGCGAGCGTCACCTCGAACCGGGCGGCCGTGTACCGCTGCCGCCGCGGCAGGGTGTCGAGGTCGAAGGCGAAGAGCGCGCCCACGTACCGCCCGCCGGTGGCCTCGGCACGGCGGCGCAGGTGCACCGGCAGGTCCTCGCCGGGCACGGGATACAGCAGCGGTCGCCCGCACCGTACGCCGATCGGCTCGGTCGGCCCGTCCTCCCCCGGACCGCGGCCACCGGCGGGTACGAGCTCGGCGAGGGCGAGGAGGTCGGCGTCGCCCAGCAGACCGACCGCCTCCTCGGCCGGGCCGCCGGTCACCGCGACGGCCCGGTGAGGCCGCCGACCAGGCCGGACCTCGCCGGCGTCGTGGTGCGCCAGGTGAAGTCGACGCCGCCCAGTGCGACGGTCTCCCCCGGGCCGCAGGTGCCGACCTCCCGGGCGGCCACCGAGCCGTCCCGGGAGTAGCCGATCACCAACCGGACCTCGGACGCGCCGACGGAGGAGCGGCGGGCGGTCACCTCGCCGTACCCGGGCAGCCCGGTCGAGTCCGCGGTGATCGCGGTCCGGCGGCCGCTGAGCAACAGGTCGCGTTCGCTGCCCGAGGCGTCGCGGAGACGCACCGTGCCGGCGAGGGCCGGGTGCAGCCGCCGCGCGCGGCCCCACCAGCCGGCGGCTGCCATCGCCACCACCAGCGCGGCGCCCAGCGCCCACCACCCGATGCTGCCGCGCTGGGCGGAGAGGGTGCCCCGGGTCGGGCCGTCGTCCAGCCGGGGGGCGAAGTCCGCGCCCAGCTCGCCGGTGAGCACCGCCGCCCACGGGGAGTCGACCTCGCCGTCGAGGGTGAACGCCGCGTCCCTGGTGACCCGGGCCAGCGGCGCGACCCGGCGGGGGCCGGCGTCCCAGTCGACCGTCACCGGGACGGTCGCGGAGCCTCCGGCGGGCAGCTCCACCGGCCCGCCGGGCACGGACACCCGCACGTCCGACCGGTCGCTGCGCACCACAAGGTGGTCGACGACCAGCGGGATCCTCGTGGTGGTCGACCGGAGCCGGACCTCCAGCCGGGTCCGGCCGGCCCCGATCCGTCCCGTGCCGGCCGGCCAGCTCACCCGGACCCCGTGGGACACGTCGTCGCCGAGGACGCTGCGCGCCTTCGCCGCGCGGGCCGCCGCCTTCGGCTGTTCCAGTTGGGCGCCCAGCCGGTCGATCGACGTGGGCGCGAGCACCCTGGCGCCGGGGTAGACCCGGGCGAGCAGCGGCGCGCCCGTCGACCCGGTCAGCGGCACGGCGTACGCGTTCAGGGACGTCTTCTTCAGCGACCGGGCGGAACGGACGAGCTGGTTCCAGGCGTAGCCCTGCTCGAACGGGTACGCGCTACCGGCGGGTGGGTCGTGCCGCCCATCGGTGAGCAGGACGACGGTGGCGATCGGCGGCGCCCCCCTGCGTCCCAGCAGCCGGAGACTCGTCTCGACGGCCGCGCCGATGTCGGTGTGCTGCCCGTCCGCGCTCCTGGGCAGCTTCGTCACCAGCTGGTCGGGGGCGCGGCCGGCCGGGCCGTCGTGGACCACCCGCGCCGAGTCGGCGAAGCTGACCAGGGCGACCCGGTCGTCCGGGGCGAGCGCGGCCAGGAACGTCCGCAGCGCCCGCTTCACCTGCTCGTACCGGCCGCCGTCGCGCATCGACCGGGACACGTCGACCAGCACCACGTAGTCGGCCGGCACCCGGTTGACGCCGAGCGCCGCGTACACCTCGTCGCTGTCCCCCGGAGCGCCCGTCGCCGGCGCGACGGGCAGGCAGGCCACCGCCACCGCCGTGAGCGCCGCCGCGACGGCCGCCACCGTACGCCGAACCATGCTGATCGTCCTCCGCCCCTGCCGTCCGTCGTCTGTCCCTGACGGACGGCGGAGCTGTCCGTCAGAGAAGACCGAGACGCCCACCGCGACTGCCGGATGGATCAGGGGAGGGAGCGCCGGTGCACGAAGAAGCGCACGGTCCCGAGGAGGATGTCGTCGTCGTCGACCCGGATCCGCCGGCGCCTGCGGTCGAGGTCCCCGCGCAGCCTGCGGTGGAGGTTCCCCCACAGCCGGTGGTCGGGTCCGCGCCCGCACCGGCCGTCGGGCCGGACCGGCTGGACGAGCTGACGGAGCGGCTGGGCGGCGAGCTGACCGGGCTGGCGGAACGGCTCGGTGGCGAGCTGGCCGGGCTGCGGGCCGAGATCGCCCGCACGCACGACCGGGCCGCGGCCCGCGAGCAGGTCATCGACCGGCTGCACGAGGAGAACCAACGGCTGCGGGCCGGTGAGCGGCTGCTGCTGCTCCGCCCGCTCCTGACCGACCTGCAGCGGCTGCGCCACGACCTGCTGCGCACCGCCGCCGGGCTGCCCCCGGCGTTCGATGCGGCGGCCGCCGCGGACATGCTGCGCAGCTACGCCGCCAACCTCGAACTGACGCTGGAACGGGGCGGCATCACCGTGGTGGCCCCCGCGGTCGGCGCGGCCTTCGAACCGTCGACCCAGCGGGCCACCGCGACGGTGCCGGCGAGCGACCCCGGCCAGGACGGCACGGTCGCCGCCGTGGTCCTCGACGGCTACCACGACGTCGAGGCCGGACGCACCGTCGTGCCCGCCGCGGTCCGGGTGCACCGCTGGGTCCCCGACCCGGAGTCCGCCGCGGTCGAGCCCCATCCGGAGCCGGAGAGCGGCAAGCAGCCCACGCCCACCCCGTGACAGCCGATCGATCGGCGGACAGGAGCAGGATGTCGGACGAGAACCTCACCTTCTACGGCATCGACCTGGGTACCACGTACTCGGTCGTGTCGTACGTCGACGAGACCGGACGGCCGGCCGTCGTCCGCAACGTCATCACCAACAACGAGACCACCCCCTCGGTCGTCTACTTCGAGCAGGACACCGGCGAGGTGGTGGTCGGCGAGGCCGCCAAGAACGTGTCCCGGCTCTACCCGTCCCGGGTGGTGGAGCGGGTCAAGCGGAGCATGGGCAAGGAGGCGCAGTGGGAGTTCGACGGGACGACGTACACCCCTGAGTCGATCTCCGCGCTGATCCTCAAGCAGCTGGCGCAGGACGCCGAGTACTACACGAATCGTCCGGTCCGCAAGGTCGTGATCACGGTCCCCGCGTACTTCGGCCTGCTGGAGCGGGACGCCACCCGCAACGCCGGCCGGATCGCCGGCCTGGACGTCGTCGAGGTGGTGCCGGAGCCGGTCGCCGCCGCCCTGCAGTACGACCTCGACGGCGACACCACCCGGACGGTGCTCGTCTACGACCTCGGCGGCGGCACCTTCGACACCACGGTCATCCGGATCGGCGCGGACGCCGTCGAGGTGCTCTGCACCGACGGCGACCAGCAGCTCGGCGGCACCGACTGGGACGCCCGCCTGGTCCAGTACCTGGTGGACGAGTTCGTCGCCCGCGCCCGGCCGGCCGAGGACCCGACCCTGGACGAGGAGTTCATGCAGGACCTCGCGCTGACCGCCGAGGAGGTCAAGCGGCAGCTGTCGACCGTGACCTCGCGCAAGGTGCCAATGCGCTACGCGGGCGCGTCCGCCTCGGTGGAGGTCAGCCGGGAGACGTTCGAGGAGATCACCGGCGACCTGCTCGACCGGACGGTGGTGTACACCGAACGCACGCTGCGCACACTCGGCGAGAAGCTCGGGGTCGACGACCCGGCCGCCGCCATCGACGAGGTGCTGCTGGTCGGGGGCTCCAGCAAGATGCCCGCCGTGGCGAGGCGGCTGACCGAGAAGTGGGGCTGGGCGCCGCGTCTGCACGACCCCGACCTGGCGGTGGCCAAGGGCGCGGCCCGCTACGCGCTCAGCCGGGCGCTGTGGGCGTGGGACGGCGAGGGTGCGGCGCCCACCGCCGAGGAGCAGCGTGAGCGGGTCCAGGCGCTGGCGCTGGCGACCGGGATGGACGAGGAGGCGCTGGCCGCCAGCGCCAACAAGCGGATCGTCACCGTGCTGCCGAAGTCGTTCGGGGTCAAGCTCCAGGACACCTCGGCGGCCGACTGGCGGTCCCAGCCGGAGAAGCTCTACGTCGAGCACCTGGTGCACGCGAACGAGTCGTTGCCCATCAGCCAGCGCGAGCTGAGCGCCCGCACGGTCGCCGAGGGGCAGACCGCGATCGAGATCGAGCTCTACGAGCAGGCCGGGGCCGCGGAGAGCCCGGAGCTGTCGGCGAACAAGCCGGTGGACAGGGGCAAGGGCCAGATCAGCCAGCTACCCCCGCTGCCCCGGCACTCGCCGATCAGCATCACGATGGACGTCAGCGACGGCGGTCAGCTGAAGTTGCACGCGGTCGAGCCGAGCAGCGGCAAGGAACTCCTGATCGAGGTGCAGGTCAGCGTGCTCAGCGAGGAGGAAGTGCAGGAGGCCCGGGAGGTCGTCGCGGGGCTCACGGTCCGGGGCTGACCACGATGGCGTTCGACCAGCGCGGATACCTGCGCGACGTGATCGGTCCGCTGCGGGACCGGCCGGGCGGCCTGTCGCCCACCGATCTCGCCCGGCACTACGCGGTCACCCCGGACATGTCCGCGGCCGAGCTGCGGGAGCACCTGACGGCGGTCCGGCGACTGTGGAACCAGCGCTCGGGTGGCGTCGACACCGCCGCCCGGGTCTGCGCGCAGCTGTTCAGCCGAGACGAGCAGCTGCGCGCCGAGCACGGCGCGGCCATGTTCGAGCCGTCGTGGTGGCGGGAGCGGATCGAGGAACACGGTCGCGGGGCGCGGGCGGAGTCCGAGCGGTTCGCCCGGGACCTGGCCCAGGCGTACGGCGCCCTGGGCCGGATCACCCGAGGCCAGCTCAAGGAGATCGCCGGGCACTGGCCGGGCCTGGACGCCGGCCAGATCGACGAGGCGGTCCGCCGCGCCGGCCTGGCCGTGGTCGACCCGGTGGAGCTGCCGACCGAGCCGGGCATGGAGCGCACCGGCTACCGTTCGCTGCTCCGGCTCCAGGACCTGCTCGGCGCGCCCACCGTCGTCCAGGTGGTGCATCCCGATGGCACTCCGTTCCGGCTGCTCGGCGCGGAGGCGGTGCCGCTCGACGCGGCCACCGTGCGAGCCCGGACGGAGGAGGCGAACCGGCTCGCCGACGCCGCCGCGGTGCGACACCGCAAGGAGGCCCTCGGCCTGCTGGAGCGGGCCGCCACCGACGGCGTGGACCTCCGCCTGTTGGCGCTGTTCCAGGTGATCGACCGGCTCCGGTCCGGGCGGGCCAGGGGGCTGGCGGACGGGATGCTGGTGCGGATCGCCACCGACACCGGGCTGGAGCAGTCCGACGCCCGGTCCGTGGTGGCCAACCTGCCGCTCGACACCGACCAGGAGGCCGGTCCGGCGGGCCGGATCCGCGATCTGGTCGCCGACGGCCAACTGCTCGCGGCCCGGCAGGCCCTCGCGGTGCTGCCCGCGGACGACCCGCACCGCGACGAGCTGCGCGGCCAGGTCGACACCCTGCTGGGCGAGGTCGAGTCGCTGCGGCGGGCCGCCGACGAGGCCGCCCGGTCGGAGCGCGAGGACGAGGCGGCCCGGCTGCTCCGGTCGGCGCTGCGGATCGCCGCGGACGACGACGACCTCGCCGACCGGCTGGCCGCGCTCGCGCCGCCGCCCCCACGTGACCTGGCGGCGCGGGCGATGGACACCGGCGTCCGGCTGACCTGGACGGCACCGCCCGCCCAGACGGCCCAGGTGCGCTACCGGGTGGTCCGCTCCGACCGGCCACCCCGCTCGGCCGGCGACGGCGAGGTGGTCGTCGAGGGCCCCCTGACGGAGGCGACGGACGCCGCCGCGCCACCCGCCCGGCCGCTGCTCTACGGCGTCTTCGCCAGCGTCGGCGGGGACTGGTCGCGCCCCGCCACCGTGGCGACGCGCGTCGTCCCGCCGGTCACGGCCGTGCAGGTGTCGGTCCGCCCCGACGAGGTGTCCTGCTCCTGGCGGGCGCATCCGGCCGCGGAGGCCGTCCGGGTGCGTCGCACCCTCGGCCGGCCGCCGGCCTCCGCCGAGGACGGGGAGCCGGTGACCGCGAGCCGCGCCGGGCTCTCCGACGACACCGGGGACGGGAGCACCGACCGTTACTACGGTGTCGTCGCGGTCTACCGGAATGAGCACGGCGCCGAGGTCGAGGGGCCGTTGGTGGTGGCCCGCGCCGTCCTGCGGGACGCGGCGCCGCTGCACGTGGAGCGGCTGCGCGCGCACATCACCGCGCTCGACGCGCGGACGGCCACCGCGCACTTCGCCTGGCTCACCCCGGCCGGCGGGACAGTGTCCATCCGCCGGTCGGAGCTGCGCCCGACGTGGGCGGCGGGCACCCGGATCCGCCGCGACGAGATGGAGGGGTACGGCGAGGCGCTGGTCAGCGACCGGATCGTGCAGGAGGCGGAGACCCTGCTCGAGGTGACCGTGCCCAGCGGCCGGTTCGTGTACGTCCCGTTCACCGTGGACCGGGCGACGGACACCGCCGTGGTGGGCGAGCCCCTCGCGCTCGGGGTGACCGAGCCGGTCCGGCAGCTCGTCGCCCGCCGCACGGGTGACGAGGTCAACGTGGCGTGGGTGTGGCCACCGTCGGTGAACCTGGCCGAGGTCACGTTCACCCCGCCGCAGGGCGCGCCGACGGTGCGACGACTGACCCGGGGGCAGTTCACCGAGTCGGGCTGCCGCCTGCGGGTGGGTCCCGCCGGTGGTCGGGTCTCGGTCCGGACGGTGGAGCGTGGCGCCGGCGGCGAGACGTACTCCGCCGCGGAGTCGGTGCCGGTCGACGGGGTGCCCGTCGCGTTCGGCTACCGCATCCGGCGCGACGGTGGCCTGTTCAGCCGCAAGCGGCTGCTGAGCGTCGAGGTCGACCAGCCGTGCGAGGGGGTGGAGCTGGTCCTGGTGGCCGCCTCCGGAATCGCGATGCCGGCTCGAGCCGAGCGCGGCCGCGTGGTGAGCCGGGTGACCGGGCTCTCGCTGCACCCGGACGCGCCGTGGCAGCTGCCGTTCACCCTGCCCGCCGGGCTGGCCAAGCCGTACTGGCTGCGCTGTTTCGTGGTCCAGCCGCCCGGGGCGCGGGTCACCGATCCGATCGACGAGATGAAGGTGTCCTGACATGACGACCCTCTCCTGCCCGTACTGCTACGGGAAGATCGACCCCCGCGGGCCGTGGTTCCGGTGCACCGGGCGGCGGTCGCCGGGGAAGGACCCCTGCAAGCCGCAGTGGGACGAGGCTCGGGAGCGAGAACTCGGCATCAAGGAGCTGGTGCTGCCGTCGTTCGCCGGGCCCCGACGCGCCCTGCGCCCGGTGGCCGCCGCGCCCTGCCCGCACTGCGGGACCGAGTCCGCGGTCAAGGTCTGCCCGAACTGCCACAGCCGGCTGCCGGCGGCGTTCGGCGAGGGGCGCAGCCCGCTGATCGCGATGGCCGGCGCCCGGCACACCGGCAAGAGCGTGTACCTCAAGGTGCTGGCGCACCAGCTCCGCCGTGGCATGGGGCAGCGGTTCGGCGCCGACGTGCGGCTCGCCGGCGATCGGCAGTTCCAGCAGGAGACCGGCGGTGGCATCGACTTCCTCGACCCGGCCGGTGAGCTGTTCCCCAATGGCCGCCTCTACCAGCGGACGAACCAGGCACCGCAAGGCCGGCGTGAGCCGATCGTGTTCGCGTGGCGGCAGAACCGCCGGATCACCGGCTACGACACGACCTTCCTGTCCTTCTTCGACACCGCCGGCGAGGACCTGCTCGACCAGGAGACGGTCGACAACCTCGGTTACCTCGGCGCGGCCGACGCCCTCATCCTGCTGCTCGACCCGTTCATGATCCCGCAGGCACGGGACCGGATCCGGCTGCCGGACTCGGCGATCGACACCCACGCCAGCACCATCGACGTGGTCAACCGGGTGACCGAGAACCTGCGGATCAGCCATCGTCTCGGTGGCCGCAGGAACATCCCGATCCCCGTGGCGGTCGCCTTCGCGAAGATCGACGCGTACTTCGACGTGCTCGGCGCCGACCATCCCCTGGTCCGCCGCCCGGAGCCGGGGCCCTACTACGACGAGCAGGCCGGCCGGGAGACCCACGAACACGTCCGGGCGCTGCTGCACGACTGGGGCGCAAACGACATCGACACCCACCTCACCCACAACTACAAGAACTTCCGCTACTTCGCGGTCTCCGCCCTCGGCTCGGAACCGGACTACGACACCGACCGGGTCGACGTTCGCGGGGTCCAGCCGTTCCGGGTGGACGAGCCGCTGCTCTGGCTGCTCAGCGAGTTCAACGTGGTGCCGCGCCGCCAGGCGGCCCGATGACCGGACACTTCGAGACCCTGATCTACACCGACTGCCGGCCGGGTCAGGGGCTCAAGGGCAGCGCGGGCCTGCAGTTCCAGGCCCGGTCGGCCGACTCCGCCGTGGCGGCGGAGATGCTGGTCAAGGACCACCTGCTCTACGAGCCGCCGTCGCGGTGGATGGCCGACCGGCGGCCCGTCGAGCAGTACCCGCCCTCGTTCGCGCACATCAGCTCCAATGGCGTCCTGGCCACGGCGACCGGGCTCTACCTCGGCCGGGAGGCGAACGGCACCCGGGAGGGCAACCAGCTCACCCACGCCATCGTCACCACCGACCCGGCCAGCTATGCCGACCTGCGGCCGGCCCAGTTGTTCCAGGCCGGGTTCTGGTCGACGGCCCCCGCGCCGACCACCCGGTCCGAGCCGGTGCGGCTCGGCGACGGGGTGGGGGCCGACCACTCCCCGACGCACGCCCAGGCATTCGTCCTCGACCAGCCGAACGGCCGGGAGACGTTGCTGGCGCTGGTCTCCGCGCTCGCCGACGCCGGGCGGCCCGGGCGGTCGCGGGTGCTCTTCGTCGGCGACGACATCGCCTCGATCGTGGGCTGGCTGGTCGCCAGCACCCTCCTGCTGCCCCGCGAGCGGGCGCTGGAGCTGGGCTTCAAGATCTTCTCGACCGACCCGGCGCGCTCGGCGCTGCCGGTCGTCGCGGTCCTGCCGGAGTTCGCGGGCCCGGCCGGCCGGATCGACAACGCGCTCGGCTACGCCGTGTTCGACCTGCACCGGCACCAGCACACGCCGATGGAACCGACCGCGTCCGCCCGCCGGTGGGTCGACCTGTTCCTGACCGAGGACCCGCGGGACGTGGTGGACGCCCTGGGTGTGGCGACGGCGTCCGGGCTGGCCGGCGACGGCGGCGCGGCGCAGGAGGAGGCCGCCGCCGCGCTCGGGCTGGCCGCCATCCTGCACCGCCTTCCCGAGCCCCGGCACGCCGAGGCCATCGTGGGGTGGTTGCGCACCGGGCCGGAGGGGATGCGCCGGGCGTACGGCGCCGACATGGCGGACCTCTTCGCCGAGACGCCCGAGCGCTGGCCGCAGCGGGTGCTGGTGCTGCTCGACGAGGTCGGCTGTGACGGCCTGCTGCCCGGCAAGGCGGCCGACGTCCGGCTCGCCCTCATCATCGGCGAGCTGGAGGACGCCCGCGTCGAGGGCGCGGTGACCGACCGCCGGCTGCCTCCGCTGCCGGCCGGCGAGTGGCACCCCGACCACGACGACCAGGCCCGGCAACTCCTCACCGAGGCGCTCACCTCCGGCGTGACGCCGCAGCGGTTCGAGGCGCTGCTGCGGGTGGCGACCCGGTTCGACGTGGACGTCCAGTGGTCCGACATCGCCGGAGCCGCCGAGGACTTCGTCGGGTACTGGGCGGACCACCCGCGGGACGTCCGCCCCGCCGGGCTCGCGTGCCGCGACCAGCTGCAGGACCGGCTCCTGGCGGTGCTGGCGGATCGCGCCCGGCTCGGCGCGAAGGAGCGGGCCGAAGTCGGCGACGGCTGGTGGCGGTCACTGCTGCGCCAGTTCGAGACGCTGGCGTCCCCGCTGGCGGAGGCGGTGCTCGGCGCGGCGGTGCGGCACCGCGACGAGCGGGACGCGGTGATCGAGCGGTTCCTGACCGCCAGCCGAGACGATCCCGGTCGCTTCTCCTGGCTGGCGGGGGCGCTGTGGAGCCAGTCCGCGCCGACGATGGCGGAGCTGGAACTGGTGCTCGACCGCGCCCCGGACGGCACGCGCCTGCCCGGCCGGGTCTTCCAGAAGGTCGTCGACGAGGTCACCGCCGGCGCGGCGCCGGACCCGCGCGTCTTCGACCTCTGTCACCGGCTGGTCGCCCGCGGCCTGATGACACCCACCGCCCGGATCGCCGCCGAACTGGTCGAGGACGAGAGGCTGACCGACGCCGTCGCCGGACTGCGCCGCAACCCCGACGAACGTGGCAAGGCGGTCCTGCTCAAGCGGCTGCGCGACTGCCCCTCACGACTGGTCGAGATGCGGCTGGCCGAGGTGGTCGTGGCGCTGAGCCGGGTGGTGGCCTTCCTCAACCTCGACGGGGTCCTCGACCGGCATCCGGCCCTGATGGCCCCCTTCGTCGACCGGCTCGTCGACGCGTTGACGACCGAGGACGGCGAGGCGCCCGCGGTGCTCGCCTATTACCTGGTCTCCGGCTCGGGTCCGCCCGCCGCGCAGCAGGTCAAGCGCCTCGAACAGGCGCTCGGGCAGTGGTTGACCCGAGCCCCGGACGGTCAGCTCGAACGGGCCGACCAGCACTTCGCCCAGCTCGACAGGGCCTGGCGCAAGGGTTGGCAGCGGTACGCCGACAACTACAGCGGCCGGCGCCGCCGGTACCGCCTCGCCCACCCGTTCCGGGACCGGTGAGCCGTGCGGTTCATCGGGCGCGTTCTGCACTTCGCCGTCAGCCTCGGTCTGCTGTTCTCCGTCGCCCTGCCGCTGGCCAACCTCACGGCGATCGCCGGCCTGGCCGCGGGGGTCGCCGTGGTGCTCGGGGTCGCCGGTGTCGTCCTGCTCGGACGCGCCTCCTGGGTGCGGGTACGCACTCCCGACGACGTCCACGGCGGCGCGCTGGCGGGTCGGGTGGCGCCGGCATTCGTCCGGCGTGACCGGGCCTGGCCGCAGTACTTCGCCGCCCAGGTGCTGCTCGACGCCCGGGCGCTGGTGGACCGCGTACGGCTGATCACCCGTGCGGTCTGGGTCCGGCCCCGCCGGTGGGCCCGGGCCCACCGGGTGTGGTTCTGGTGGCCGTTCTACGTGCCGGTCCTCGCCGTGCAGGCCGGGGTGACGCTGGGCGTGGTGGCCGGGGTGCTGGGCGCCGCGCTGGTAACCGCCGGGGTCACGGTGGTCGCCTGGCTGGTCGGCGTGCCGGTGGTCCTGCTGCTGCGCGGGGTGGACCGGGGCTGGCAGGCGGCGTTGGGCGCGCGGGCGAGCTGCCGGCACTGCCACCAGCTCACGGCGGTTCCGGCGTACCGCTGCCGTGGAGCGCACCCGCCCGGCCACCGGCTGACCGGCGCGGACCTGCACCGGGATCTGCGCCCCGGGCGGCTCGGCGTGCTGTGGCGGCGCTGCGGCTGCGACGCGCTGCTGCCCACCACCGTCCTGCGCGCCGCGTTCAGCCGCCGGCTGGAGGCCTGCTGCCCGAGCTGCGGGGAACCGCTGCTGCCGGGCGCCGGGGTGGTCACCGACGTACGGATGCCGGTGTTCGGCGCCGCGTCGGCCGGCAAGACGCAATTGATCATGTCGGCGCTGGCCGGCCTGGAGCGGGCCGGGAAGCGGGCCGGCGTGGAGGTGTCCCTGCCGGACGAGCACAGCCGGCAGCGGCACGAGGTGTACGCGCGGCTGATGCGCGAGGGGGCGTCGCCGGCCAAGACCGAGGCGTCCGGCCCGCCGGTGGCGATCACCCTCCGGCTGGCCCGGGGGCGGCGGGTGGCGCTGGTGCACCTCTTCGACGCGGCCGGCGAGAACCTGGTCGACCGGGAGCAGAACGCCCGGCTCGCCTACCTCGACCACGCGCGTTCCCTGATCTACGTCCTCGACCCGTTCTCGGTCCGCCGGGTACGCGACGAGTTCGCGAGCGGGGCGCCGGAGGTCTTCGCCGCGGCCAACCCGGCGACCTACGACCCGGAGGACGCCTACAACGCGACCGTGCAGCGGTTGCAGGAGTACGGCGTCCCCACCGACCGTCGACGGCTCGCCTTCGTGGTGTCCAAGGCGGACCTGCTCGAGAAGATGTCCGCCGGTCCCGGGGGTTCCGCCGGGGTGCGGGCGTGGTTGCGGGAGAACGGGCTGGGCAACCTCGTGCTGTCCGCCGAACGCGACTTCCGGGAGGTGCGCTTCTTCCTGGTCTCCGGGCGGGATGCCGGCCCGGACGGCGGGTTCGGGCCGGCGAACTGGATCCTCACCAGGGAATGGAGCGGTCTTGGCTGAGCAGGGGCAGGGACGGGTGCCACCCGGTCACCGGGCGGCACGGCTGGTGATCCTCGGCGCGCTGCTGGCCGCGTTCGCCTTACCCGGCGCGGGCGGGTTCACCCGGGGCGCCTGGGACCAGGCCGGGCAGGTCGTCGGGTACTTTTTGGCGCCGCTGCGGGGCAGGGCCGAACCGGTGCCTCCGCCCACACCGTCAGCCACCGCGGCCAAGCCGAAACCCAAGCCGAAGCCGAAACCGAAACCCACGCCGACCAGGAGCCGGGCCCGCTGAGCTCAGCCGGCGCGAATCACCGTGCCGTGCGGCCCGACCGACAGCCGCAGGGCCGCCTGTCCGGGATGCGCGAAGACGTGCTCGACCAGGGGCTCCCGCACCAGACGGTCCAGGACGTCGCGGATGCTACGCACTCCCAGCCGCAGCGCCTCCGGCCGGCGCATCACCTCCTGCACCCGGGCCACGACGCTCTGGTCGTCGAGGGTCAATCGCACCCCCTGGCGAAGGGCGCTGGCGACCAGCTGCGCGAGCAGCTTGCGGACGATCCGGTCGACGAACTCGGGCCGCAGGATGTCGAAGACGGTGATGCCGCCGCCGAGGCGGCCGAGCAGTTCCGGCCGGCCCAGGGTGGCGGTGAAGTGGTCCCGCACGGCGCGTTCGAAGTGCGCGCTGACCTTCTCGTAATCGGGCAGCTCACCACCGTCGAGCCAGCCGTACGTCTCGGCGGCCCCCAGGTTCGAGGTGAAGATGATGATGGTCTCGGAGAAGTACGCCGTGTTGCCGAGCGCGTCGGTGAGCCGCCCGTCGTCGAGGACCTGGAGGAACTTGTCGAACACCGACGCGTGCGCCTTCTCGATCTCGTCGAAGAGCAGCACGCTGAACGGGCGCTGGCTCACCCGGTTGGTCAGCTCACCACCGCGTTCGTGGCCGACGTACCCGGGTGGCGCGCCGGTGAGCCGTTCCGCGGAGTGCGCCTCGGCGAAGGTGGACATGTCGAAGCGGGCCAGCGCGGTCTCGTCGTCGAAGACGAACTCGCTCAGCGTCCGGGCCAGCTCCGTCTTGCCCACCCCGGTCGGCCCGACGAAGAAGAAGATGCCCTTGGGCCGGGACTCGGCGTTGTGCGGGTCGGCCACGAAGTCGATGCCGACGGTGGCCGAGGTCAGCGCCCGGCGGACCCGGTCGACCGCGACGGGCTGGCCGATGACCCGCTCGCCGGCCATCGGCCCGAACCGGGCGAGCCGGTCGCGGACCCGGCGCCAGGGGTCCTGGCGCGGGCCGAACAGGGTGCGCTTCATCAGCGTCCGAGGTTCGTCGAGCGGGATCTCCTGCAGGTTGCTCATCCGCCACAGCCCGTCCAGCTCGGTGATCGCCATGCCCTCGCTCAGGTTGGCCAGCACCCGCAGGTCCTCCGGGGCCTTCTGGGCGGTGCCCGCCTGGTGGAAGTGGCGGGCCTGCTGGTGGAGGTAGACGTGGCGCTCGTCGAAGGTCGGCAGGGCCGCCTCGACCACCTGGACGTACGGGCGGTCCCGGTAGAGCCAGGCCGGCAGGGCGGCGAGGTCGTCCGCGACCAGCACGAGCAGATTGCGCAGCTTGCCGGTCTGGGCCGCCTCGGTCATCGCCTTGGCCATCGTGCCGAGCAGCCGTCGCTCGGCGTCGCCGCCCCGCTCGGGCGGGGAGAGCATCAGGTCGGCCTGGTCGATGAGGAACGCCGACGACGTTCCGGCCTGTCGGAGCACCCGCCGGATCGCGGCCAGCGAGTCGTACGGGTTGGCCAGGGTCGGCGCGGGTGCGTCGCGCAGCGCGGCGGAGAACCGGTTCCGCACTGTCGCGGACCGGTCGGTGGCGGTGGGCGGCTCGGACGCCGCGGGCCGGCCGGCGTCCGGGGCGGCCAGCAGCCGGTGGAACTCCCGCTGGTCGTCCAGGTTGCCGAAGCTGAGCCCGTCGACCGGATCGTAGTAACCGGTCAGCTGATAGCCGAAGATCGACAGTAGACCGGAGACGGCGGTGCGCAGCGGGTGGAACGAGCGGTCCCAGCGGACCAGGTCGCGCACGTTGCCGTGGATGACGACGTGCCGGCCGCGGGCGATCTCGGCGGTGACCCGCTCCAGCCAGGCCGCCGCCGGTGGCGCCGTGGGCCGGCCCGGCGACGCGCCGGTCACGATCGGCTCCGGTCGTCGTGGGCCGGTCGGCGCAACGCCTCCACGGCCGGTGGCCGGGGCTGGCCGGGCTTGCCCTCCCAGTACAGGCCGTCGGCCGCCACCCCCTGGTCGGCGAGTTCGGCGTGGAAGCGTTCGAGCAGGTCCTCGGTCAGGTCGCAGCGGGAGATCACCCCGTCGACCGTGTTCTCCACGACGATGTCGGAGCCGTCGGTGCGGTACTCCAGCCGGTTGCCGTCGGTGTCCCCCGCGTAGACGGTCAACTCGATGGGTGAGCCGTCGGCGCGTTCGGCGACGAAGACCACGGCGTCGGCCCGCTCCGCCAGGCTGTTCGGCACGACCCGCAGGCCGGCGGCCGGCAACGCGGCGCTGGCCGCCTCCACGATGAGTGCCATCCGGTCGAGCTGGTCGAGACGGGCGTCGGTCGCCGCGGTCACCGCCTCGACCCGGCCACGCAGGTCGGCGACGCGCCGCTCCCACCGGTCCACGTTGCCGCCGGCCGCCTCCCGACGCAGACCCGTCAGCTCGGCGCGTAGCTCGGACTCCTCGGCCACCGCGAGACCCGCCGCCGCCGCATCGGCCAGCACGTCGGCCAGCTGGGCGGAGAGCTCGTCGGTCTCCGTGGCCAGGCGCAGCAGGTGCGCCTGCCGGTCGCGGACCGTCTCCAGGTGTGCGCCGACCGCCTCACCGAGCCGGCGGTGCAGGTCGGCGAAGCCACGTACGTCCCCCGCGCGCCGCCGGGTCTCGTCCAGCAGCACCGCGATGTTCCGGTGCCCCACCGGGTCGAACTGGTCCCCGTCGGCCAGCCCGCGCAGCGGTGCGACGGCCAACTCCACCGCGCGGCTCTGCTCCTGGCGGGTCAGTTCCCGGGACACCGCGACGGTGAGTTCGTCGGCGCGTCGTTCGGCGCCGCGCAGCTCCCGGCCGATCCGGCTCAGCCCGGCCTCGTCGGTGGGGCGGCGCAGGCCGACGACCCGATTGGTCTCCGCGGTCACCTCGGCCTGCTGAGGCAGCCCACGCGACGTCTCCAGCAGCTCGCGCAGTCGCGTGGTCAGCGCGTCGCGGCGTACGTCCGCGGCCCGGATCCCTGCCGCGAGCCGCCGCTGCCGCTGCTCCTCCCGACGCCGCCGGCGCTCCTCCTCGCGCCGCCGCCGGGCGGCCTCCATCTGGGCGCGGCGGGCGGCGTTGAACGCGACGGTCGTGTACATGGGGCTACCGGACATCATCGGCCTTTCTCGTCGGAGGGGGCGGCGGCCCCGAGCGGTGCGATCTGGACGCCCTGATCCCGCATCGCGGTCTCGAACCCGGCGCGGAAGTCGGGCACCGGAGGGACCCCGATCCACTGCACGCCGTCAACGCCCAGCTGCAGCTCGATGCCGGCGGACGTGTCCTGCGCCGACGGCGCGTGCCGGTCGGTGAGAAGATGCAGCCGCTGGTTCGTCGAGCCGCGCCAGAGCAGATCGGCGTGGCGGGCGGCCACGTACGGGCCGTCCACCAGGATGTCGAGCTGGCCCAGCAGCCGGAGCTGGTCGGGGTCGCGCTGCCGGCGCAGGTGCTCGATGGTCCACCCGCTGAACGACATCACCGACCAGTCGCGGTCGGCGCGGATCCGGTCGACGAGCGCGCTGAGCCCGCCCGCCTGGGCCATCGGCTCGCCGCCGGAGAAGGTCACCCCGGTGATGTCGGACGGCAGGGCACCGAGCCACCCGGCCAACTCGTCGACGGTGCGGGTGATCCCGCCGGTGAACGGCAGGTCCTCCGGCGCGACGCAGCCGGGACAGCGCAGCGGGCAACCCCGTACCCAGATCACCGCGCGCAGGCCGGGTCCGAGCACAGCGGTCCGGTCGGCGACCCGGCTGATCTCGATCGTCGTGGTCATCGTCCACTCCCGGGGAACGGATCGGGTGCGCCGGCCGCGACCATCCGGCACCAGGGGCAGTCGCGGTGCTCGCGCGGATACACGTGGGTCGGCATGGCGGGACAACCGACGAGCTGGTCCCGCAGGTACGCCAGGGCCGCGGCCCAGGACTGTGGGCCGGGTCGCGCGGCCGGCGCGTCGAACCCGGCGTCGAGGGCCTCGGCCAGCCGGCGGCGCAGCACGGCCGGCAGCGCGTGCGGCGGTACGGCGGCGACCGGCGACCGGAGGTCCGCCCCGAGCAGCCGGCAACGGCGCAGCCGGACGTTGTCGACCTCCTCGACCGGCCCGGTCGCCTCGGGCGGCACACCCCCGTAGGGGTGGAAGCCGAGGCAGGCCAGTTGGGCGGTCAGCACGGCCAGCGCTCAGTTGTCACTGGCCGCCTCCCGCCGCCGGCCCGACCGGCCGAGCTCCTCGGGCGCGGTGTATTCCGGGCGCGAGAACGGGCACGGCAGGTCCTCCCCGGTCGCGCTGTCGTGCAACTGCCAGCCGTCGACGTCGATCAGGCAGACGCCGCCGGCGGCGGAGACGAAGACGTTGGCCGGCGCGAGATCGCCGACCAGGTGCCCGCGCGCGTGCACCGACCGGACGAGCCGGGCCAGCTCCTCCGCCACGGTCAGCCACCAGGCCCAGGTGGCGCCGGGCAGCATCCGGGCCCGGGCGACCGGGTTGAACAGCAACGGCAGGGGTGCGAACCGGGGTGGCGCGAGCCGGGGGGCGGCGTACCCGAGGAGCCTTCCGTCGTCACGGCGGTGCACCGCGGCGGTCGGCCAGGCCACCACGGGTCCGCCCGACCGCACGGTCCACCCGGTCGGTTCGGCGAGCAGGACCCGGGTACGGGCGGCCAGCTCGGCCGGGTCCGCGCGGTGCAGGACCTTCGCCACGGTGTCCGGCCGGTGCCGCAGCCGGAAGACCTGCCCCTGGGAGCCGACCGAGCCGACCGGCGCGTCCAGGGTGTCGGCCGTCCGGCGGCCGTCCGGGCCGACCAGCCACACGTCGAGGCTCATTGGGGCACCGCCAGCAGGAGGGTCCGGTCGTCGTCGGTGAGGGCGCCGACCCGCCGGCCGCTGAGCAGCCGGATGAGCGCCGCCGGGTCGGTGTCGGCGGCCTCGACGAGCGTGAACAGCTGCGCGAAGGCCGCCGCGCCGGGCTGGCGGGGCCGGCTGCCGTCGTACTCGACGAGGAGGCTGTCGAGGCCGTCGGTGCACACGGCGAGCCCGGTGAGGTCGGGCAGCCGGGCGACGAGCCGGCGGGCGTGCCTCCCGGCGCGTGCGTCCGGCAGCAGCGTCGTCGCACCGGGCGGCAGGTCGGCGCCGCCCGGCGGGGCGAGCAGCAGGTCGAGGTTGCCGTCGGCGGCCCGGACCACCACGATGCCGTCACCCACGGCGAGCACGGCGACCCAGGGCGGACGGGCGACCACGACGGTCACCGTGGTCGCCAGGTCGGCCGGGTCGAGTCCACCGGCGGCCCGGGCCAGCGCCCGCGCCGCGCGGCGGAACCGGCGGAACAGCCGGTCCCCCGCGACGTCGAGCCACCCGGACCAGGCAGCGGCGGTGGCCGGTGGCTGGTCGCCGAGGAGCGCGACGAGCAGCTGCACGGCCAGGGTGACCACCAGGGACGCGCCGGCCCCGGCGCAGCGGCGGCTGCCGGCACCGTCGGCCGTCACCAGCAGCAGGGTGCCGTCGACCTCCTGGACCGCGTACGCGTCCTGGCCGCTGAGCCCGGCGCGGGCGTGGGCCCCGCCCGCCGCGCTGCCGCCCAGGACCGACCAACGCGCCGTCATCGGAGGTCGTCCCCGTACACCTGGCTGCGCACCCGCTCGAAGTCGACGTGGTCGGAGGTGGCCACCAGGATCAGGTCGAGCAGCTTGCGCAGGTCGAGGTCGTCCAGCGGGAAGTAGCCGCTGGGGGTGGCGAGGGCCCGCATGACCTCGTCGTCCACCCCGGGCACGCCGAACGCGAACAGCTGCATCCGCCGCGTCGACCGCCACTGCTCCAGCCGCCGGGCGAGCGGCCGCCAGTCGTCGGTGGGGTTGCCCTCCTCGTCGGTGGGGGTGCCGTCGCTGACCAGGATCAGCCGGGGCCCGCCGGTCTGCTGGGCGTGGACTGTCTGCACGTGCTGGCGTCGCTGCTCGACGAGGGTGAGCGCCAGGTCCAGCGCCGCCACCATCGGCGTCGCGCCTCCCGCGACCAGGGTCGGCAGCTCCAGCCGCGACGCCGGTACGAACGCCCCGTCGTCCTCGGCCGACGGCGTCCCGTCGCCGGAGACCACGCGTACGCCGCCCGCGCCGAACGTGACGACCACGAACTCGACGTCCCGGAGGGGCCCGCGCCCCTCCGCACGCACGGTGGGCAGCCACCGTGCCAGTTCCCGGTTGAGCGCGTCGATCGCGCGTACGCCGTTGCTCTGGGTGGCCGCCATCGACCAGGAGGTGTCGATCAGGAGCGCCACGAAGCGCCGCCGGTGGGTGTCGGTGATGAAGGGGACCTCGTCCGGCTCGTCCGTGTCCTCCTCGAACAGGGCGAAGGGGTTCATGGTCCGACCACCGCCTCGGCCAGCCAGCGCCCGCCCGGGTCGGACCGCCGTCGGACGCGGGCGCCGGGCGCGGGTGGCGGCCCGTCGCCGACCCACCAGGCCGCGACGATCACCCCGTCGGCCTCGACGAGCCCCCGCGGCTTCAACGTCGCGTGCACGGTGCCCAGCTCGTGACCGGGTGGCGGCGGGGTACGCCGGACCAGGGGCCGGACCCCGAACCCGCCTGCCCGGAGCCGGGCGGAGAAACTCGCCACGTACTCATCTGACGGACGGCCGTCGGGCGGGCCGCTCCGGCCGACGAGGTGCCCACGGCCCGGCTCAGGTGCGCGGGCCGTCGGCGAAGGTCCAGGCCATCCCGTACGCGTAGCCCTGCTGCAACCCGTCGAAGGCCGACGTCACCTCGCCCACGGCGTCGGGGTGGAGCCGGTCCGGGCCCGGCACCCGTTCGTCCACGGCGCGGGGCGGGACACCGTTGAGCCGCCAGGCCGTCGCCGGCCCGCCGTCCGCCGGGAACCGCAGCCGGACGGTGCAGTGCGCGCACGGCGTCAGCGGCTGGAAGACGTAGTGCTCCCGCATCGGTTGCCCCTCGGGCACCCGGTAGTGCAGGCAGAGCTCGTGCCGCTCCCCCGGCGTCAGCGTCCTCGGCAGGGCGAGGGTGAGCCGGAAGAACTGGCCCGAGTTGTACCGGGTCAGCTCCCGGATCCGCGCGCCGAACAGGACGTCGGCGCGCACGTCGTGCTCCGGACCGTCGTCACCCGGCTGGCGCGGCAGGCTGAACTGCACGGTCAGCTCGTCGATCGGGCGGATCGCCACGACGGTGCGCGTCTCGTAGAGCTCCGGCGTCGGCGTGTCGAGCCGGAGCAGCGCGTTCATCGCGTGCAGGTGCCAGTCGGGGCCGGCGTCGGTCGCGCCGGTGGGGATTTCCGGTACGGCGGCGCGGACCAGCCGGGCGACCGCCTCGTCGATCCGGCGGCGGGCCGTGCGCTGCTGGACCGACAGCTCGCGGGCGAGTTGGTCGGTGCGGCGGTCCAGCCGGAGATAGGCATGGGTGGGATCGAGGGCGTATGCGAGGACGACGGCCCGGCGCAGGTCGCCGGGCATGTCGGCGGCGAGGGCGAGCAGGGTGGCGCGCACCTTCGCCCGTACCGCCGATTCCGACTCGGCCGGCGAGACGCCGCAGAGGTCGGCCAGGCGGGGCCCCAGTCGACGGTGCAGCGGGCTGCTCTGCAGGCCCGGACCCCGGCGGAGGTCCAGCAACTCCTGTCGGAGCCCGTCGGAGGGACGGGGTTCGATCCCGGGACGCAGGGCCCTCTCCTTCCTGTGGGTGGTCCGTCAGGACGATGCGGAGGCTACCGGCACATTGGGAGGCCCGTGGCCCCGTCGTGTGCCGAGTGTCCCGCCCACGACCATTATCTGGCCAGGAAAAAGGACATCTTCTGGCCAGTGTCGATCCCCCCTGCGCACGAGGATGGACGCGTCACGCCACCATTTGCGGGAAACGGGGGATCGATCCGCGCCATGCAGGTGAACACAGTGGAGGGTCCTAGCACACTCGGGCCCGGATGCCGAGCCGCCGATCGGTCGGGCCGCGAACGGATGTCGGTCGCCCTGACGGACGTGCCCGGGTGGACGGGAGGGCCGGCACGGCTCGGCGGATCCGTCGGCCCGCGTGCCGGATCGGCCTTCCGGCCGGACGATTTCGTCACCGATGTGCGGCGAACCGCTTCTTCGACGAGCAGGGGCTCGCCTTCCACACCTACTCGACACATTGTTACTGGTCAGCACCGAAATCTTTTCGGGTGCAATGCGCAGACAGGCTCATTCCACATTCTGGAGGGGGCGTCATGACGAACGCGGATGATCCGACTGCACGGCTCTCTCCACGCGGCACCGTCGAAGCCGCGACCCTGTGCCGGCCGACGCGCACGCCCGGGACGCCCCGCACCCGACCCGCGCTGGACGAACTGCGCGACCTGGCCCGCCGCGGGGAGCTGACGGCCGTCGCGGCGTCCGCGACGCCCGAGGTCCACGCCCGGCTCACCGGTGCGGCGTACGCGATCGTCTGGCCGATCGTCTTCTCCCGGGTGACCCGTCCCATGGAGCGCCGGCGGGGGCACTGGGCCTGCGCGAACTCGGTTCAGATGCTCGCCGACGACTGCCTCGACCGACACCACGACGACGTCGAGGCGGTCGTGTCCGACCTGCTCGCCAACGCCAAGGTGCCGATCTTCGACGTCGAACGCTGGCTGTCGGCCCGGCTCACTGCGGCCACCGTGGACGGTCACCGCCGTCGGCGCGGCCGGCGGGGCGCGTTGCAGCGGCCCCGGGTCCCGGCCTGGCTGGCCGCGGAGCTCGGCGGTGATCCCTGGCTGACCGAGCTGGCCGTGCAGATCCTCACCTGGGTGGGCGTACCCGCCACCGCCGGCACGCAGCTGTGGCCGCTGGACAGTTGGGCGCTACGGCGGGAGGCGGCCACCGGCGACCTGACCGGCAGCGACAGCCCGACGCTGTCCCGGGAGATCGAGCGGGTGCTGGCCGCCATGCGGCGGCGACCCCGGTGGTACGCGGACTATGTGGAGCGACCGCTCGGCCGCAAGTGCGCCCCCGTCCTCGCCGTCCCCGGCGACGGGGTGGCCGACCCCCGGCCGTTGGTGGCGATCGGCCCGCACGAGCGCGACGAGGCCCGGCTCGCCGACCTCGCGTCCGCCGCCGTGGCGGCGATCAGCCGTCGGCTACGCCGTGGCGCGGACCCGGTCGACACGGTGGTGCGGGTGCTCGGCGTGGTCTTCGGCGCCGGCACCGGGAGCGAGCAGATCGACCGTACGCCCGACGGTGTGCCGGCCCCGGAGGAGCGGGTGTCAGTCCTGCTCGCCGACGACGCGGCCGTCCGGCGGATCGTCGACGAGGTGCTCCGCATCATCGCCGACAGCCGCCCGTGACCACGTTTCCCGTACCCGGTGGGCAACGGCGTCCGCGAGAGCGGCCGGGTCGGCTCCGGCCGCGACGGCGGCCCGCCACGCCTCGCTGAACTCGCGTTCGAGGAGCCGCCGGATGCGCGTCCGCTGCTCGGGCGAGAGCTCCGCGGGCGGCGGCTCCCCGGCCGGCGGCGGGGTGCTCACGGCCCCGCCACCGCCCGGAGGCTGCCGGTCGACGGGCCGGGATCGCAGGTAGCCATGTCCCCTCCGATCCGCGCCGCACCGCCCTGCGTGTCATCTGTCAATCATCTGACGGACAGCCGGCCGGACCGCCGGCCCACGGGCCGGCGCGGGCGATCCACGGTACGAGGATGTCGGCGTTACGACCGTCTGCGATGGGACTCCACGTCGCCTCCCCTCGCCAGGCAGCTGATCCGGTCCTCTGCGGGTATTGCACCCCGGACCGGCGGGCGGTATTCCGGGGAAGGACGGGATCTCGCCCGGCCCCACCTCGAGGAGGCCACGGTCATGTCTGCCGTACCGCTGGACGGTGACGCGGTCTGGGCGCCGGGATCGTTCCTGGACCGGATCGCTCCCGCCGACCGCGAGGAACTGCTGGCCCTCGGGGTGACCCGTACCGTGTCGTCCGGCCGGCGCCTGCTGACCGAAGGCGCGCGGGACACCCACGTCGAGGTGATCCGGTGCGGTTTCGTCAAGATCACGACGACGGCGGACGGTGCGGACCGGCTGCTGGCGATCCGCCTGCCCGGCGATCTGGTGGGAGAGTTCGCGGCGATCAGCGGGCAGGGCCGCTCCGCGACCGTGACGACGTGCGGTGACGTGGTGTCCACCGTCATCCGTCAGGTGGACTTCCTCCGCTTCCTCGACCGCCGCTCCGCCGTCGCCGCCCAGGTCACCGCGACGGTCGGCCAGCGCCTGCGGTGGGCGAACGAACGCCGGGCAGAGTTCGCCGCCTATCCGGTGCACGTACGGCTGGCCCGGGTGCTGGCCGAGATCGCGACGAGCTGCGGGCGGACCGACGACGACGAACTCGTCATCGGGGTGGAGCTGAACCACGCGGAGCTTGCCACCCTGGTCGGCGCGGCGACGGACACCACCCAGCGGGCGCTGCGCACGCTCCGCGCGGAGCGGCTGATCCGCACCGGGTACCGCCAGATCGCGGTGCTCGATCTGGCCGGTCTCCGCGCGATCGCCGCCCACGGCGGGCCGCGGTGAGCCCACCCCGGACCGCGCCGCGCGGCGACGGGCGCTGGCATGATCGCGCCGAGGCGCCGGACCCTCGATGGGACCGGGCCGGCTGATCCGGCCCGGTCCCACCGCCGTGTGCGGGCCACCGAGGGGAGGCCGGCCCGGTGCCGGTCAGCGGTCCCGGAGGAAGTCGAGTACGCGCCGGCGGAGCAGCGCCGCGGCGTCCGCGTCGTACGACGGCAGGCTGCTGTCGGCGAACAGGTGCCCGTCACCGGGATAGAGGAAGAGTTCCGCGTGCTCGGCCGACTCGACGAGCGCCCGGGCGGCGTCGATGTCGCCGTCGTCCACGAAGAACGGGTCCGCGTCCGCGGAGTGCACCTGCACCGGCACCTCCGTCGGCCAGGAGGTCCCGAACTCCTCGGTCGAGAGGCAGGAGTGGAACAGCAGCGCCCCGCGGGCGCCCGACCGGGTCTGCGCCAGCTTCTGCGCCGGCATCACCCCGAGCGAGAAACCGGCGTAGACCAGCTCGGCGGGGAGTTGATCGGCAGCGCGCACCCCGCGTTCGAGCAGTTCGTCGAAGCCGACCTTCCTGGCGTACCCCAGACCCTCGTCCAGGGTCGGGAAGGTGTGGCCGTCGTAGAGGTCGGGTGTGTGCACGGTGTGCCCGGCCCGTCGAAGCTCCTCGGCGAAGTCGAGGACCCCCGCCGTCCGACCCTGCGCGTGGTGGAACAACAGCACCTCAGCCATGCGGCCCCTCACTCTCGGACGGACGACACGTACGGGTGCCGCCACCAGTCTTGCCGCTAACAGTCCAAGAGTTTAGATTGATCCAACAATGTCGAGCAATAGGCAGATCCCCGACTACGACCTTCCCGACACGGTCGAGGTGTCGACGCCCCAGCAGCTGCGCGCCATCGCCGACCCGCTGCGGGCCACGATCCTCGACCTGGTGCTGGAACGGGCCGCCACCGTGGCCGAGCTGGCCGCCGCCCTGGGCCGTCCGAAGAGCACCGTCGCCCACCACGTGAGCGTGCTGGTCCAGGCGCAGATGCTCCGCGTCGTGCGGACCCGCCGGGTCCGCGCCATCGACGAGCGCTTCTACGGACGTACGGGCCGCACCATCCATGTGGGCGTCGTCCGGCGCCCGGGCGACACCACGACACCGGTGTGCGTCAACGGCCTGTCGGTGGCCGCGGCCGAATCGGTCCCGGCCCACGAGGCGGACCGGCTCTACACGACGATCCGCCACGCCCGGATCCCCGCCGAGGCGGCGGCGCGGTTCTGGCAGCGCGTCGAGGCGCTGATCCGGGAGTTCAGCGAGCTGCCGCGCTCCGGCGACACGGTGTACGGCTTCGCCGCCGGCCTCTACCCGACCGACCATCCCACGCTGCCCGAGCCGGACGACGCCGACGACGACTGAGGCACCGACTATCCGCGGGTCAGGCGGGCGAGGTGGGCCAACTCCCGGCCCGCCGGCTCGCTCGACCCGCTCAGCCGCAGCCGCCACCGGGTCGTCCGGCCGTCGGGGCCGAGCAGCTCGCCGCGCCCCAACGCCCGGTCGATGTCCTGCCGGACGCTCACCTCGAGGTGTGGTTCGGTCGCGAAGAGGATGCGCAGGCGCACGTCGTCGCCGATCCGCTCCGCGCTGGTGTGGTGGGACGCGATCGGGCAGGGCGACTCGTGTTCCCAGTGGCCGCACAGGACGGTGGTGATGGCCGCCCCGGGGGCGCCGAGGTCGGCGTCCGGTGCCATCTGGACCACCGCCTGGTGGGCGAACCCCTGCCTCATGCCTCCCATTGTGGCCCCGCCGACCGGCGGCGGAACGGATCCGCCGCCGGCCGAGGGGCGTACCGGGTCAGGACAGCTGCGGGTAGAGGGCGGCGACACCGCCCGACAGGCCGGCCCGCACCTGCCGGCTGGTGTCGTCGGCGACGATCTCGAACAGGTCCGCCTCGATCCCGTCGACGGCGATCCTGGCGATCTCCGCCGGGTCGGACTTCGGCGCGGAGACGTTGGCGGTCATGTCGGTGTCCATGTAGCCGACGTGCAGGCCGGCCACCCGGATGTTGCGGTCGGCGAGCTGCGCGCGCAGCGCGTTGGTCAGGGACCACTCGGCGGCCTTGGCGGCGCCGTACGCCCCGACCTGCGGGAAGCTGATCCAGGAGAGGGCGGACAGGATGTTCAGGATGGTGCCGCCGCCGTTGGCCGCGATGGTCGGGGTGAAGGCGCGCACCACCGACAACGTGCCGAAGTAGTGGGTCTCCATCTCCAGCCGGATCGTCGCGATGTCGGCGTCGAGCAGATCCGCGCCGGTGCCCGAGCCGGCGTTGTTGATCAGGAGGGTGACGTCGCGGGCCACCTCGGCGGCGGCGGCCACGGAGGCGGGGTCGGTGATGTCGAGCCGGAGCGGGGTGACGCCCGGCAGGTCGACGCTGTCCGGGTTGCGGGCGGCGGCGTAGACGGTGGCGCCGCGGGCCACCAGCTCGCCGGCGAGGTGCCGGCCGAAGCCACGGTTGGCGCCGGTGACCAGCGCGGTACGTCCTGAGATCTTCATGTCCTGCTCCTGAGAGGTGAAGGGCTGTCTTGGGGTGGCCGGTCAGGGACGAAGCAGCCCCGGCCCGGGGCGTACGTCGATCTCGCCGGGCGCCACGTCGTGACCGGCCTCGCAGCGCAGTCGGGCGTGCACGACCGCGCCGCAGTCGTGGTGCTCGACCCGCACGGACGGACCGGCCTCGTCGGCGGCCCAGCTGTCGCCCCACTGCCGCAGCGCGACCAGCACGGGCAGCAGCTCCTGACCCTTGGCGGTCAGCACGTACTCGTCCCGGGTCCGCTGCCCGGGTTGGCGGTAGGGCCGGAGTTCGAGCAGCCCGTCGGCGACGAGGCGCTTCAGTCGGGCGGCGGCGACCGGCTCGCTGACGCCGACCCGCCGGGCGAAGTCGTCGAAGCGCCGGGTGCCGAACGAAGCCTCCCGGAGCAGCAGGAGGGTGGACCGGTTTCCGACCACCTCGAGCGCGCGGGCGATCGAGCAGTTGGTCGTGAGCCAATCGTCTCGCTGGTCCAGGAATTCGGTCATACGGGTGACGCTACCCGCCTGACTTAGGGAAACCAAAGTCAGCTAGGTCACGGGATCCTCGGGAATGCCCGTCGGCCACCCGAGGTTCCCCGCCCTCCCCCCGGCCGGCGTGGATTCCGTGGCGCGCCCGCCTCACTGCGTCGCGGTCACCAGGCAGCGCCGCAACTCCTCGACCGCCTCGGGCGGGCCCTCGACCGTCACCCCGCTCCGCTCACCGGCCCGGCCCCACAGCCAGCGCAGCATCGCCGTCGGCGGGCCGGAGACCGTCACGTCGGCGGCGTCCTCTGCGCCGCTGTCCACCCGGAACAGGCCCGGGCCGGTCCGCACCCGCCAGGCGGCGCCGTCGGTCCGCACGGTGTACGACCGGCCGGGCGAGCCGGCCAGAATCCCGGTGAAGTAGTCGGGCCACTCCCCCACCGAGTACTCCACGAACACCCTGAGCAGCTCGTCGATGCCGTCGACGGCGAGGTCGTCCGGGACGGGCGCCACCGGCACGCCGACGCCGAGCTCGGCGTCGATGCGGTGGATGACGGTCTCCTGCGCCATCCGGCGGATGAGGAAACCGACGGTCTGGTCCGGCCCGTACCAGCAGCCGACCGCGTCCTCCGGCCTACGGGCCGCGAACTCGGCGCGCAACTGCGCGTACGCCCGGTCGAGCAGCGCGAGCGGCTCCTCGTCCGCGAGTTCCGCCGGCGGCCAGGACTCGGGCTCGGCACCGTCGCGCATGGCCGTGGTCTTGTGCAGGTACACCAGGCCGACGTGCCGGGTCAGGTCGGCGACGCGCCAACCGGGGCAGCTCGGCACGGCCGCGGTGAGGTCGGTGGGCGCCACGGCGCGCAGCCGGGCGAAGTCGGCCGCGAGGCAGTCGAGGAATCGGGTCGTCTCCATGCTTCAGAGCCCACCACGGACCTGTGACACACCGCGTCCCGCCGCACCCACCGCCGGGGCCAGGCCACTCAGGTGGTCTGTGCCGGCCGCTCAGCGCAGGCTGACCGGTGGGCCGAACCGGACCGGAACGCCGGGGGAATACAGGACGCTGGCCGGCGGCCCGGTCGGCGCCGGCAGCCCGGCGGCGGCGACCAGCTCGTCGTCCAGGTGCAGCAGCTCGGCCCGGTGCAGCGGCCAGCGCGGATGCCAGTTCGGCAGGTGCCGCGTGCGCCCGTACGCCCGGGTGTGCAGCCCCCAGCGGGCGGTGACGAAGTGCTCCAGCGGGGTCGGGTCGGCGCTCGGCGCACCCACCCGGACCACCATCCGGCTCGTCGTACCGGCCGGGCCGGGCCAGCGGCGCCGGCACCGGTAGGTGTAGCGGTCACCGTCCCGGTCCAGCCGCATCGCCGACCACAGGTACGGCAGTCGCAGGGTCGCCCGGGCCACCAGCACCGGGACCAACCGGGACGCGTCGAGCGAGCGGAACACCACCGCCCGGCGACCGGTGTCGTCGACCGAGTAGAGCCGGACGTTGGTCTCTGCGAAGCTGCCGAGGTACGGCACCCCGGGCCCGTGGCCCAGACCCAGCCCGACCATGCGGAAGCCGATCAGGCCGACGTAGCTGAGCCCGTCGAGGGTGTCCGGGCGGGTGCCGGGTGGCAGCAGCGGCGCGACGAGCTCCGGCGCGACCGCCCAGTGCAGGAAGGTCAGATCCTCCCAGCGCTGCCGCAGCAGCGCCCGCGGGAACGCCTGCTCGGGCGCGCAGTCGACCGGCTCGATGTGCACATACCCATTGTCCCCGACGCGCTCGGCCTCCTCCCCTGGTAGGAGACGAGGGTCCGACCGCCGGCCGCAGCCGGGGCCTGCGGTCGGGCGCGATCCGGGGTTCGGCTCACCAGCATCAACAGGTATGACTACCGCACTGCACCGGGCGGCACACTGGCACCGCCCACTGATGGTCTTCGTCTCGGCGATGGCGGTCCTCGCCGTCGTCTCGGCGGTCGGCATCTTCGCCGACCCACGCGTCCTCACCGGCGCGCCGATCTGGCTCAAGCCGTTCAAGTTCTCGGTGTCCTTCGTGCTGTACGGCACGACCCTGGCCTGGATGCTCTCCCTGCTGCCGCGACGCAGCCGGGTCGCGGGGTGGGCGGGCACGGTCATCGTCGCGATGTCGCTGGCCGAGATGGTGGTGATCGTCGGGCAGGTGCTGCGCGGCCAGACCAGCCACTACAACGAGAGCACCCCGCTGAACGCCGCACTGTGGCAGGTGATGGGTGCCTCGATCATGGTGCTCTTCGTCGCGCACCTGGTGATCGGGATCGTGGTGCTGCGTCAGCCGGTCGTGGACCGGGTCGCCGGGTACGCGGTCGGGCTGGGGCTCGGCCTGACCCTGCTGGGCATGCTGGCCGCGGTGCCGATGGTGCTGCCCGGCCAGGATCCGGGGATCGAGGGGATCGCCGGGGCGCACAGCGTGGGCGTACCGGACGGCGGGCCCGGGCTGCCGCTGGTCGGCTGGAGCACCACCGGCGGGGATCTGCGGATCGGGCATTTCGTGGGGCTGCACGCCCTGCAGGCGCTGCCGATCCTGGCGATCCTGCTGAGCCGGTTCCTCGGGACGCGGCTGGACGAGCGCAGCCGGGTGCGGCTGCTGGTCGTCGCGGGCGGGGCGTACGGCGTACTCACGATGCTGTTGACCTGGCAGGCCCTGCGTGGGCAGCCGCTGCTGCGTCCGGACGCCCTCACGCTGGCCGCCGTGGCGGCCCTGGTGGTCGCGACCGGGACCGCCGCCGGGGTGGTCCTGGCCCGCCGACGCCGCCCGGAACTGGCGCTGGCCGCATGACCGGGGCGCTGTTCAGCCTGACGTTCGCGGTGGCCGCGCCGTTCTGGGCGCTGATGCTACTGCTGCCGCGCTGGCCGTGGACCGCGCGGATCATCTCCTCGCCGCTGATCGTGGCACCGGTCCTGGTGATCTACGCGATGCTGGTGATCCCGGCGTTCGACGACGTGCTGCCGGCCGTGCTGTCGCCGACCCTGGGCGGCGTGCGCGACCTGCTCGGCAGCACGGACGGCGCGGCGGCGGCCTGGGCGCACCTGGTCGCGTTCGATCTGTTCGCCGGTCGGTGGGCGTGGCTCGACAGCCGGGAACGGGGGGTGCCGGCGCTGGTCATGGCTCCGGTGCTGGTGCTGACGATCCTGCTCGGACCTCTCGGCCTGGCCGCCTACCTCGGGGTCCGGGCCAGGTGGGTCCGGCCGGCGGTCGCTACTGTCCTCGAGCCCCAACCCCTAGGCTGAACCGGTGGGGTGGGTGGGACGGCTGTTCGACGGGCGTGACACGCTCGCGCGGATGCTGCTGCTCGACCTCAGCGGCATCGGCTACCTGGTCTTCGGCACCCATGCGGGCCGCTCACCGACGGCCACACAGTGGCTCCTCGCGGTGGTCGCGTTCGCCGTCGCGCTGGTGCTCCACCGCCGGCCGCTGGTCAACCTGCTGGCGCAGGCCGCGCTGCTGACGCTCGCGTTCCAGGTCATCGACGACACGATGATCAACCAGGTGGGGGCCAGCTGGGCGTTGCTCGAACTCGCCATGTGGGCGAACCGGCCGCGGACCATCTGGCTGGCCGCCGGGCTGCTGGCAGCGGTCGGCCTGACCGATTCCATCGGTGACCCGTTCCGCCGGTTCCTCTCCGGCGTCTTCGGGCTGACGGTGGAGGTCGGCCTGCCGCTGCTGCTGGGCCTGGTCATCCGGACCACCCGGGAACTCGGCCGGCAGGCCGAGGAGCGGGCGGCGGAGGAGCAGCGCCGGCGCGAGTCGGAGGGCCGCGCCGCGCGCGCCGACGAACGCAGCGCCATCGCCCGCGAGCTGCACGACGTGGTCGCGCATCATGTGGCGTCGATGGTGCTGCGGGTCGGCGTGGCCCGGCACGTGCTCACCGACCTGGATCCGCGAGTGAACGAGGTCTTCGACGACGTGCACGGCACCGGGTCCGCGGCCCTCGCGGAGCTGCGCCGGCTGGTCGCGGTCCTGCGCAACCCCGACGGGGTACGCGGTGACGCGGCGCTGACCGCGATCGAGCCGTCGGCGCTGCCGTCGGCACTCGGCGCGGCCGTCGATCGAGCCCGCCAGGCCGGTGTCACGGTGGAGGCGGACATCGACCGGGCGGTCGGTTCGCTCGATGCGGTTCGGGGGCTGGCGGTGTTGCGACTGACCCAGGAGGCGCTGACCAACGTGGCCAAGCATGCCGGCACGTCCGCGCGGGCGCGCCTGTCGGTGTCCGTCGCCGAGGGGGCCGTCCACTGGGAGGTCTCGGACGACGGGCGCGGCTCGGTGCCGGCGGTGGTGCCGTCCGGCGGCGGCCACGGCATCACCGGCATGCGCGAGCGCGCGGAGGTCCTCGGCGGTCGGCTGGAGGCAGGTCCGGCCGGCACGGGTTGGCGGGTCCGCACCGTCCTCCCGGCCGCGGTCTCCGCGCCGACAATTCCTCCCCTCTCCCCCGCCGTCATGCCGGCCCCGCCGGCTCCCCGCGAGCGCGAGGCGTCGGCGGGGCCGCCCGCGCCGGAGTTGGCATGATCCGCGTCCTGCTGGTCGACGACCAGCACCTCATCCGCGCCGGCCTGCGCATGCTCTGCGGCGCCCAGCCCGACATCGAGGTCGTCGGCGAGGCCGACAACGGCCGCGATGCGATCTCCCTCGCCGCCCGGCTGGTCCCGGACGTCGTCGTCATGGACCTGCGCATGCCCGGCGTCGACGGGATCACCGCGACCAGCCGGATCCTCGCCGACCGCCCCGCCACCCGCGTCCTGGTGCTGACCACGTTCGGCGACGACGACCACCTGTATCCCGCCCTGACCGCCGGCGCCTGCGGATTCCTGCTCAAGGACGCGCCGCCGGCCGACCTGCTGGAGGGTGTCCGCCGGGCCGCCGCGGGCGACAGCCCGTTCAGCCAGGAGGTGCTGCAGCGCCTGGTCCAGCGCGCGGTGCACGCCCGTGCCGAGGCGCCGGAGCCGACTCAAGGGTTGACCGCGCGCGAACAGGACGTGCTGAACCTGGTCGCCGACGGACTGTCCAACGCGGAGATCGCCGACCGGCTCCACATCGGCGTGACCACGGTGAAGACCCACATCACCAGCCTGATGACCAAGACCAACAGCCCCAACCGGGTACGCCTGGCCCTGTTCGCCCGAGGAGCGTGAGCGGCGACAGGTTCCGACGCGCGACTGTGGCACCGACCGGGCAAGGGGTCGGGACGCCCGCCTGCTGGCACCGGCCAGCGCCACGTCGACGAGGGCTCCCACCCGGACCTGCGCGGCGTCCGCCAGACAGGCGATCAGCAGCAGCCGGCCTGATGTTCCCCGGTTCGCCGGTACGTCAGCGGCCGGCGGAGGGCGGTGGCCGGGAAGGAGTGCGGCCAGCAGGCTCCCGTCCGCCTCGGGCGACCAGGTCTCGGTGCGGCCGACCTGCGCCGCCAGCAGGGTCAGCCGGAGCCGATCGTCGGGGCGGGCCGAGGACCGGGGCGCGCGGTCGCGGGCGTCGACGACGCTGCCACCGGTCCCCGGGGTGGCCGGTGACGGCGGTCCGCGGTCGACGGTCAGGCAGGCGCGACGCGCACCGGGATGCCGTTGAGCACGACGTTGCCGGAGAGCGGGTCGATCGCCCTCTCGTCGGTGAGCACGTTGCTGTTGACGCCGGCGTGTGCGCGCGCCACCGACTGGCGGGTTCCCGCCACGTCGTGACCCCACCCGTGCGGCAGGCTGACCACGCCCGGCATGGTGTCGGCGGTCAGCTCCACGGCGACGTCCACCGACCCGACCCGCGAGGAGACGCGCGCGAGGTCCCCGGCGGCCAGCCCGAGCTTCGCCGCGTCCTCGGGATGCACCTGCAGCGTGCAGCGGTCCCGGCCCTTCACCAGCGCCGGCACGTTGTGCATCCAGCTGTTGTTCGACCGCAGATGCCGGCGGCCGACGAGGACGAAGCCCTCCGGTGGCGCGTCCCGGGCCTCGCGCAGCCGGGCCACGTCGGCGGCGATCGGCGGCGGGCACAGCTCGACCGTCGCGCTCGGCGTGCGCAGCACCTCCGGCAGGCGCGGCCGCAGCGGCCCCAGGTCGACGCCGTGCGGATGGTCGAGCAGCCGGGTCAGGGTCAGCCCGTCCGGTCGCTGTCCGAAAAGATCGCCGTACGCGCCGAGGCGCAGCCGCGCGTCCAGCAGGCGTTCGGCCGGCCGGTCTCCGGCGATCAGCGCCCGCAGCTCGGCCACCGGCCGGTCCAGTCCGTCGGCCGCCTCGGCGAGCACCTGGCCGAGCAGTTGCTCGTGCAGCAGCGCCGGGTCGGCGCCGACGCCCTGCCCGGCGGCGATCAGCGTGAGCCGGGCGAGGATCTCGCACTCGTCCAAGCCCTCGGGCTCCGGCGGCAGCACGGGCGGCGAGTAGCTCGCCACGTTGCGCACCGCCAGGGTGAGGAACGCGAAGTCGTAGTGCCCGCTGTGGGCGGGGTCGGGTGGTGGCAGCACCACGTCGGCGTGCCGGGTCGTCTCGTTGAGGTACGGGTCGACGCTGACCATGAAGTCGAGCGAGGCGAGCGCATGGTCCAACCGCTCGCTGTTCGCGGTGGACAGCACGGGGTTTCCGGCAATGGTGATCAGTGCGCGGACCTGCCCCTCCCCCGGCGTGGAGATCTCGTCGGCCAGCGTGGCGACCGGCAGCTCACCCTTGACCTCCGGCAGCCCCCGCACCCGGCTGGCCCAGCGCCCGGTGCGGAACCCCTTGCCGGGGCCGGCGGCACGAACGCGCTGGTGGGCGGCGAGGGGGAACATCGCCCCGCCCGGCCGGTCGAGGTTGCCGGTGAGCACGTTGACCACGTCGACCAGCCAGCTCGTCAATGTGCCGAACGCGACCGTGCAGGTGCCGATGCGCCCGTACACGGCGGCCG
The DNA here is from genome assembly GCF_059089345.1 of Micromonospora sp. BS32. Taxonomy (NCBI): domain Bacteria; kingdom Bacillati; phylum Actinomycetota; class Actinomycetes; order Micromonosporales; family Micromonosporaceae; genus Micromonospora; species Micromonospora sp. BS32. Next base: position 449,755 of record NZ_JBSSHR010000001.1, on the reverse strand, counting down.
TCGGGGCGGCGGCCAGCTCGCGGGCGAGCCGGCGGATGCGCGGGGCGGGTACCGCGCACCGGTCGGCCACCCGCTCCGGGGCGAACGCCCCGGCCAACTCCCGGACGTCGTCGAGCCCGGTGACGTGTTCGGCCAGCGCGCCGAGGCGGACCAGTCCCTCGTCGAAGAGGGTGTGCACGACGGCGAAGAGCAGCAGCGCGTCGGTGCCGGGCCGGATGGGCAGGTGCTCGTCGGCGGCGGCGGCCGTGCGGGTGCGCCGCGGGTCGACGACCAGGAACCGGCCACCGCGCGCCTGCAGCGCGCGCAGCCGGCCGGGGAAGTCGGGCGCGGTGCAGAGACTGCCGTTGGACTCCCAGGGGTTGGCGCCGAGCAGCACGAGCAGGTCGGTGCGGTCGAGGTCGGGCACGGGGATGGCGTTCGGGTCGCCGTACAGGTAGCCGGAGGAGACGTGCTTGGGCATCTGGTCGACGGTGCTGGCGGAGAAGACGTTGCGGGTGCCGAGGGCCCGGACGAGGGGTCCCACGTAGAGTCCGCCGGCCATGGTGTGCACGTTCGGGTTGCCGAGGTAGGCCGCGACCGCGTCCCGACCACCCTCCCGGGCGGCGGCCAGCCCGGCCTCGACGGCGGCGAACGCCTCGTCCCAGCCGACCTCGCGCAGCGCGCCGTCGACCCGCAGCAGCGGCCGGCGCAAACGGTCCGGGTCGGCGAGAAGCTGCGGGAACGCGGCCCCCTTCGGGCAGACGAAGCCGTGGCTGAAGACGTGCTCGCGGTCGCCGCGGGCGTGCGTCACCTGCCCGTCGGTGATGGTCAGGGTCAGGCCGCAGGTCGCCTCGCAGAGTGGACACGTGCGGTGTGCGGTGCGCGTCGCGGTCGTCCCCGGCATCGCGGGCCCCTTCCGATTGGCTACCGACTGGTCGGTATGGTGGCACGCCGCCCGGTCGCTGTCACCCCCTCGGTTCCCGGCTTCAGGCGGTTGCCGGGCGGTCCGGCTGGCCCGGGTCGGTCGCGTCGTCCAATGCCGCCAGGAAGTCGTCCACCAGGTCGGCGGTGTCCTCGATGCCGGTGGAGACGCGGACCAGCCCGTCGGAGATACCGGTGGCGGCCAACTGCTCGGCGTCCACGATCCCCGCCCACATCGACCGGGGGTGCACCACGAGCGTGCTGACACTGCCCAGGCTGGCCGCCCGCTTGGCCAGCCCCAGCCCGGCCAGCAGCGCGGCGGCCCCCGCCCGGCCCGCCGTCAGGTCGACGCTGAGCACCCCACCGAAGCCGGTCATCTGCCGGCGGGCCAGCGCATGCTGGGGATGCGACGGCAGCCCCGGGTAGCGGACCCGGGCCACCGCCGGGTGCCCCTCCAGGGCCCGGGCCAGGGCCAGGGCGTTGGCGTTGTGCCGCTCCACCCGCAGCGGCAGCGTACGGATACCGCGCAGCAGCAGCCAGGCGTCCACCGGGCCGAGGGTGCTGCCCGTGACGATCGCCGTCTGCCACACCCGCTCGACCAGCTCGGCGGAGCCGACGACCACCCCCGCCGACACGTCGGAGTGGCCGCCGAGGAACTTCGTGCCGCTGTGCCAGACCAGGTCCGCCCCGGCGCTCATCGGACGCTGGTTCACCGGCGTGGCGAAGGTGTTGTCGACCACCACCAGCGCGCCGGCCGCGTGGGCCAACTCCATCACGGCCGTCAGGTCGGTCAGCTCCAGCAGCGGATTGCTCGGCGTCTCCACCAGCACCAGGCGGGTCCGCGGCCGCATCGCCCGCTCGAACGCCCCGGTGTCGGTCTGGTCGACCTGGGTGCACGAGACCCCGAAGCGCGCCAGCAGGCCGGTGCTGAGCGAGGTGGTGCCGCCGTACATGCTGCGCTGCACCACCACGTGGTCCCCCGCGGAGAGCAGGGCCAGCGTGACGGTACTGATCGCGCCCATCCCGGAGGCGGTCACCAGACCCGTCTCCGCCCCCTCCAACTCGGCCACCACCGCGGCGACCTGGGCGTGGTTGGGGTTGCCGTACCGGGTGTAGAAGGCACTGCCCCGGGTCTCGGTGGCGATCTCGGTGAACCGCTCGTCGGACTCGGCGCTGAAGGTCACGCTCTGCACGATCGGCGGCGCCACCGCCCCACCGGGGATCAGGCCGTCGTCGCCGTGCACGGCGATGGTGCCGAAGCCGGTCACCGCTGCTCCTTCCGGGCCACCCGGTCCACCAGCGTGCCGTAGCTGCCCAGCGCCGCGAACTCGGGCAGCGTGAAGTCGCTGCAGAGCTGGTTGCTCGACTCGCCGTCGGTCCGCGCCGCGACCTTGACCACTCCGTCGGTGAAGACCTGGACCACGTCCACCACCCCGGCATGGGTGCAGCTCGGCCTGGGGGTGGTGGCCGTCGTGGCGGGCCGCGGGGCGGGCGCTGTGGTCGACCGGGCCGGTGCGGGCCGCCGGGTCGGGGTGGACGTGCGCGCGGCAGTGGCCACGGGGGTCGCCGCGCGGGAGGCGATGGCCGTGGGGGTTGCCGTACGGGCGGCATCGGGGGTCGCGCTCGGGGTGACGGCACCGGCGGTCCCCGGTAGCGAGATCGGCGCGACAGCGGGCCGGGCCGGTGCGCGCTCCGCATCGGATCCGGTCACGATGATCGTGATGAGCGGCACCGCGAGGGCTGCGGCGAGCCCGGCGGCCGGTAGCAACCAGCGCCGCCGGTCCCTGCTGGGCTCGGGCGCGTCACTCGGGTGAGGTGGCTCGGACATGCGGGCTCCGGAGGAGGTGAACAAGGACTCCGCCGGAGCGGTGCGTGGATCTTACTGTCGCCGGCCCGAAGTTGGGGGGGCGCCACCTGGTGTCAGCGCCGGTCGAGCTCGGCCTGAAGCCGCTGGACGAGCGTCTTGCGACCCTTGCCGTCGCGCTCGTCGGCGAGTGCGGCCTTGAGTTGCGGCTTGTCGAGGCCGCGGACGAGCTTGGCCGCCTCGGCGACCGGCAGCTCTGACAGTCGTCCGGCCGACGTGGCCTTCTTGCGCGCGCGTTTGGCCGGCTCGGTGTTGGCTACGTGCTGCTTGCCGGATCGGGACGCGGCCCGCTTCTTGGTGTCGGTCGCGCGCTTCTCGTCGTCCGAGAGCTGCTCCCAGGCTCGCTCGGGCAGGTAACGACTCGTCGTGCCGCCCCGACGGGCCCGAGTGTCGCCCTCCTTGGTCTGCCAGTTCTCGGCGCCCCACCGCTGCAGGGACTTCTGCCGTTCGTCCTTGGCGCCCAGGTATCCCCCGCCGCGCTTCTGGTACTCCTGAGTGAGCAGCTGCGACTTGCGGGCCGACCACTGCCCCTGCTTGCCGCCCTTGTCGGAAGCCTTGATCTCTTCCTTGATCTGCTCCCTGAGTTCGGGCTTCGTGTACCGCGCCATGGCTGGCAGCTACCCGGGGCTGCGGCGCGTATGCCTCCCGCGCCCCAACCCCGTCGATTCGCGCGGCTAGGGGCCGAACGTGAAGACGTACGCGCGGAAGCCGGCTTGGCTGGCGACGAGGGTCAGCACGTGGTCGTCCCGGGATGCGCCGGCGACGAGCCGGATCATGCCTGCCCGGTCGATCTGCGCGATCGCGTCCGGGTCGACGCCGGCACCGCGCTCGTCGCCGATCGGTGTCCCGTCGAGCAGCACCCTGACTGCGGCCTCCCCGGCGGGTCCCGGGTCGACGACGATGTTCACCTCGCCGGCGTTGAAGGGCAGGGCGAGCTCGCCGATGCCGCTGGCGAGCTCGACGTACTCGCCGCTGCTGCGCCAGTCGCCGGTCAGGGCGAACGTCCCCGGCACTCCCCGGTCGGCGCCGAGGTACGTCTCGAGCGTGATGCCGACGTAGGAGGGCTCCCCGGTCGTGGCGAAGGCCATCGCCTCGGGGCTGACCGGCGGCAACCTGGTCCCGGGCGCCCTGACCTCGAGGAGCCGTCTGATCTCCGACTCCACCCGCTCGTAGCTGCCCTCTCCGACCCACCGGTCGACGAGTCTTCCGTCCGCGTCGAAGAGGTACTTCGCCGGCCAGGCATCATTGCCGAGGGCCCGCCAGAACGTGAAGTCGTTGTCGAGCGCGACGGGATAGGTGAGTCCGTGGTCGCGGATCGCCCGGTCGATGTTCTCGGGGCTCTTGCCGAACTCGAACTCGGGCGCGTGCACGCCGATGACGGTCAGGCCCAGGTCGGCGTAGTCGCGGTGCCAGGCCTTGACGTAGGGCGCGGTGCGGATCCAGTTGATGCAGGTGTATTCCCAGATGTCGACCAGGACCACCCGGCCGTGCAGCGCATCGGGGGTCAGCGGCGGGGAGTTGACCCACCGCTGGACGCGGACGGCGGGCAACCGCATCGTTGCGCCCTTCACCGCAGCGACCGGGAGGCCGCCCGGAACGGACGCACTGCGGCCGCAGCGGACATGAAGGATTCCCCATTCCTCTGATCACAGGCCAGCCGGCCAGCGAGAAGAAACCTCCTCGGCCGCCGCTGAGGCTCCGCGCCATGGCATGCCCAGCCTAGCCACGGCCGGAGATGTGCGGGCCCGGAACGCCGCCGCCACTGGATGCCCGGTCCATGCCGCGTGTGAGGGAGCGTGTTGGGTACTCCGCTGCAGCCCGCCGGCAGGAGGGGGTCCTGGTCGATCGCGCCGGGCCACCGCTGGCGGTTCACCCGAGGAGTACGCCTGATGACCGTTGCCGGACGGGGGCGGATCTCGCCTAATGCTTCCCTGATCCTGCTCGCCTCGATCCTCGTGTCGTTCGTGGCCGCGTCGGCGGCCCCGACCCCCCTCTACGGGATCTACCAGGCGCGCTGGCACTTCTCGCCGATCACCACCACGGTGGTGTTCGCCGTCTACGCCATCGCGGTGCTGGCGTCCCTGCTCACGTTGGGCAAGCTGTCCGACCATCTCGGGCGACGGCCGGTCCTGCTCGTCGCGATCGCCGTCCAGGTGATCGCGCTGGTCATCTTCGTCTTCGCCAACGGCGTACCCACGTTGTTGGCCGCCCGCGTCGTGCAGGGAATCGCGGCCGGCGCCGCCACCGGTGCCGTCGGCGCCGCCATGCTCGACATCAACCGCCCCCGCGGCACACTGGCGAACTCGATGGCACCGGGCATCGGCACCGGTACCGGGGCCCTGCTCTCGGCGCTGTTCATCCAGTTCCTGCCCGCGCCGACGCGACTGGTCTTCGTCGTCCTGCTCGTCATCCTGCTGATCCAGGGTCTGGGGGTCGTGCTGATGCCGGAGACGGTCACGCCGATGAAAGGAGCGCTGCAGAGCCTGCGGCCGGAGATCAAGCTGCCCCGCCCCGTGCGCGGGCCGGTGCTGGTCGTCGCTCCGGTGGTCTTCGCCGTCTGGGCACTGGCCGGTTTCTTCGGAGCGCTCGGCCCGGCGCTCGTACGCGCCCTCATGAACACTTCGATCGTGACTGCCGGCCTGCTGCTCTTCGTCTTCGGCATGGTCGGGTCCATCACCGTTCTGCTGCTGCGCAACGCCCCCGCGCGAACCGTGATGCTCATCGGAATCGCCGCCCTCGTCCTGGGCATGATCATCACTTTGGTGTCGGTCACCACCGAGTTCATCCCCGGCTTCTTCCTCGGCCTCGCGCTCAGCGGCGTCGGCTTCGGTGGCGGCTTCCAGGGCAGCCTCAAGACGGTCATGCCGCTGGTCGAGGCGCACCAACGTGCCAGCGTGCTCTCCCTGCTCTACGTCGTCAGCTACGTCGGCTTCGGCCTACCCACCGTCATTGCCGGCTTCCTCGTGGTCTACGCCGGCGGTCTGCCCCGGACCGCCAACGAATACTCCGTCGCCGTCATCCTGCTCGCCCTGGTCGCCCTGCTCGGGCTCCGCAGGGCCGGCCGGACGTCACCCGGCTGACCCGTCCGGCGGCCGTCGCCGGCCGAATGGTGACGGCGACTCGGGTGGGCGTCCGCTCGCCCGGGCGGCGTCGGCGACGGCGATGCAGCCCAGGACCGCGGTGGCGGCGAGCGCCGCCAGCAACGACGGCACGAGCAGTACCGCGGGTGTCAGGGCGGCCAGCACGAGCAGGCCGATCAGTCGATCCCGGGAGACCCGCCGGAAGACCTGGTACTCGAAGGAGGCCCGGCCGACCACGAAGAGCGAGGGCCCACCGAGGATGACGACGGCCCAGGCCAGCCTGGGGTGCTCGAAGGGGTGGGCGATGACGAGTTCGACGCCGACGGCGGTGACGAGGATGCCGGCCACCATGGGCAGGTGGGCGACCAGGGCCGACCGGGCGACGCGGTCCGGGTCGGGCGCGGCGGCGATGGCCGCGGGCAGCAGCTCCCCCGCGCGGTAGATGTAGATCCGCCACAGCAGCACCGTGGTGAAGAAGGACACCACGGCAGCCGCGGTCCGGTCGGGCGCGAAGCCAGTGCCCCACAGGGTCGAACCGGCCACCAGGATCAACTCGCCGAGCACGATGATGAAGAGCTGCCGGTACCGCTCGGCCAGGTGCTCGGCCACGATGGGCCACTCCGAGGATGGTGGGCGACCCAGCCCCGGCGTGGGGTAGCGCAGCACGCCTGCCAGGTAGTCCACGGCGACCGCGAGCGCCCACAGCACCCCGCGCGCCGTGCCGTGCGCGAGCGCCCCCGCGATCCACGGCACGGCGGACACGCCGAACCAGAACAGCACCCGCAGGGTTCTTTGCTGCGCCCCGTGGCCGCGCAGGGCGACGACCAGAAAGAGGCCACGGCCGACCTGGATGGCGACGTACAGCCCGGCGATCACGAGGCCCTGGCTGCCGAACGCGTCGGGCAGCGCGACCGCCATCATGAAGGTGCCGAGCATGGTGGCGATGACCAGCAGCTGTATCGCCATCCGCCGCGGGTCGTACAGGTCGGTTATCCACGCCGTGTTGGTCCAGATCCACCACACCGCGAGCAGCAGCACCAGCGTCTGGAAGGCCCCGCTCCACGTGAGGTTCCGGATCAGCCCGTGAGAGAGCTGGGTGATCGCCAGGACGAACACCAGGTCGAAGAACAGCTCCAGGAAGGTTGCCTGTTTCGGCTCCCCCGGCCTCCGCAGCAGCTCTTCCGCCATGCTGGTCACCCGCCCGCCCGTCGGCACCGATCACGCGGTGGCCGCCCTCATGACCGCCCCGGTGAGCCACCCGAGCGCAGTGAGCTGGCGTACTAGGCCCTGGAGGCGCCCACCGCCACCACGTGGCGGTACGGGGCCAGGAACGCGGTCAGCGCCGCCAGCATCTCGTCGGGAGCCTCCTCGGCGACGAAGTGGCCGGCGCCGGGAATGACCAGGCTCTGCACGTCGTCCGCGACGAGCTTCACATTGTCCCCGACGTGTTCACCGAAGCTCGCCGCTCCGCCGATCGCCAGGACGGTGAACCCTGCGGGAAGCTGCGGCGCCTGCGAGACGGAGCCCGGGCCCTCCGCGACCGGATACCGGCTGGACGATGCGCTCACGACGATTCCTCTCCCCACATCTCGGTGTCGGCACAGGATCGATGCCCACCCGACCACCGTCGCGCCGCCCATTCCTGGCTCGACGCTGAGAAACTCCGGCCGCAGACTTGTTCCCCGGCCCTTGGGGCGTCACGACTTCACGATATGCAGGCAGACCCGGACGCCAGGGAGAGACGGGGGAATCGCTCGGCTGAGCCGCTCCGAGCGGCCGGAGCCCCGCCGTTGGTGCGTCCGCCCTCGACGACTTGTCAGGCATCGTCGCCGCCGGAACGGGAATCGGAGAGCCGCCAGCAGCACCGACGGAGGAGACGTCATGACGGACCCAGCACGCAGCGGGTCGAACCGTGCCCGCCCGCCAGATTCGCCGCTGCCGGCACGGGACGTCGCACCGGCGGGCGGCGGCTTCGCCGTCGTGGAGATGTTCACCTCCCAAGGCTGCTCGAGCTGTCCTCCGGCGGAGGAGGTGCTGACCGAGATCGAGCGCGACGCCCGGAGGCGGGGAGAGCCCGTCTTCGCGCTCGGCTTCCACGTCGACTACTGGGACGACCTGGGCTGGCCCGACCGGTTCGCCGACGAGGCGTACACGGCGCGGCAGGAGGCGTACGCGCGCGCCTTCGGCTCCCGGGGGCTGTACACCCCGCAGATGGTCGTCAACGGCACCGTCGAGTTCGTGGGTTCCGACCGTCGCACGGCGGCGACCGCGATCGCGTCCGCTCTGGCGTCGGCAGCCACCACGCCGCTCGCGCTCTCGGTCCAGGACGCCGCCGGTGGCCTGGGCGGCGGACACCGGGTCGTGGTGGACTACCAGACCGAGCGACCGCCGGAGCGGGCGGTGGTGAACGTGGCGATCGTGGAACGTGGCCTGGTGAGCGACGTCGCCCGAGGTGAGAACGCCGGGCGGACGCTGCGGCAGGACAACGTGGTGCGCGCCTTCACGTCGGTGGATCTGGACGCCGGGCGTGGACGGGTGGAACTGGAGCTTCCGTCAGATCTGGATCCTCGACAGGCCTCGGTGGTGGGCTACCTGCAGAACGACGGTGACAAGGCCATCGTCGGCGCCGCGGCCGTCGACGTGTCCGCCGAATCTGGATGAGAGCTGCCGAGGTGACGGCACCGTCGACCTCCCGCCCCCGGCCCACCTGGGCGAACCGGCCCGTTGGCGGGCCCTGGTCTCGTAGCGTGGAGCCCGAGCTGGCCCGCCCGGTGTCTGCCGCCGGCGGAGCACCCCAGCGGATCAGGGAGCAGGAGGAGCAGATGCCGGTCGCGGTGCCCGAGGTGATCGACCGCTACTACCGGGCGATCAACGACGGCGACCTGGACGCCTTCGTCGCGTGTTTCGCCGACGACGCCACGGTCGCCGACGAGGATCGGCTCCACGAGGGCCCGGCCGCGATCAGGGCGTGGCGGGAGCGGACCATGGCGGCCTACGCCTACACCGCCGAGCCGCTCGAGGTGCAGCCCGAGGCGGGCGACTCGTACGTGGTGACCGCCCGGGTGTCGGGCACGTTCCCCGGCAGTCCGACGGAGCTGCGCCACCGCTTCACGCTGCGGGACGACCGGATCGGGGCGCTGGACATCCGCCCGTAGCCGTGGTCACCGGCGGCGCAGCGGGGTGAGCCTGCCGTCACACGCCCTGACCGGCCGTTGTTCGGTCAAGCAACTAGGATGGCGGCATGTCGAGCACTCCCCCGGCCCTGCGGCCCCTCACCCCCGACGAGGAGGCGCTCGTCCGCTCTCTGGGCCAGGTGATGTACGTCCTGCCCCGGACGATCGACGCCGACATGATCGGCGAACGTCAGCTGCCCCTCACCGAGTACACCGCCCTGCGGAACCTCTCGGAGGCCCCGGGCCGCCAGTTGCGGATGAGCGAACTCGCCGCGGCCTGCCAGCTCTCCCTGAGCGGGATGACCCGTACGGTCAACCGCCTCGAGTCCCAGGGCCTGGTCGAGCGGGTGCGGAGCGGGGAGGACGCCCGTGGCTGGAACGCCGTCCTCACCGATGCCGGCTTCGCCCGCCTGGAGGAGTCCTGGCCGAGCCACCTGGCCGCCGTGCGGCGGCGGTTTTTGGACCACTTCGAAGGCTTCGACCTCGTCCAGTTGGCCCGTGCGTTTCAGCGGGTCGGCATGGCCGACTGAGCCAGGCCGTGCTCACTCGCCACCGAGCAACCGCTCGAACGGCATCGGATCGCCGAAGGGGTCGGCGGGAGCGGGCGGATCGCGCCGGTCCACCTCGCGGGCCAGTTCGCCGGCCGCCCGGTCGATCCGGTGCGGCAGCGAACCCTGGGCCGCGTCGCCGGCCCCCCAGTCCTCGGGCGCGGCGAACACCGCGGTGGGCACCACGACCGCGCGCAGATAACTGAAGAGCGGCCGCAGCGCGTGCTCCAGCACCAGCGAGTGACGCCCCGTCCCTCCGGTGGCGGCGACCAGCACCGGCTTGTCGACCAGGGCGGTGTCGTCGAGCACGTCGACGAACATCTTGAACATCCCGTTGTACGACGCGGAGAACGTCGGCGTCACCACGACGAGCGCGTCGGCACGCCGGACGATGTCGTGCACCCGCTCGAGCCGCTCCGACGGATACCCGGCCAGCAGATTGTCGACCAGGTCGTGCGCGTGGTCGCGCAACTCGATCAGCTCGACGTCGACCTCGGCGCCGAGCCGCTCCAGTTCGCGGCGGACCGCCTCGGCCAGCCGGTCGGCGAGCATCCGGGTCGACGACGGCTGCCGCAGGCCGGCCGCCACGACGGCGATGGTGCGCTTCATCGCGCCTCCCCCACAGCAGCGGCCGACGCCGCGGCCTTGAGCGAGGCGTGGGTCGGGGCGTCCGGGACGTGGGCGGGGCGGCCCACCGCGAACTCCTTGCGCAGCACCCGCACGACCCCGCCCAGCATCTCGATCTGCTCCAGCACGGTCTTGCGGGGTACGCCGATCCCGTCGACGTTGAAGAGTTGGCGCTGGTAGTCGCCGCCGGCGTACTCCCGGAAGGCCAGGGTCCGGTCGATCACCTGCTGCGGGCTGCCGACCAGGAGCGCCGTCCGCCTCATCGTCTCCTCCAGGGACGGCCCGTGCCCGTAGGCCGCGGAGTTGTCGAAGTACGGATGGAACTCCCGAACCGCGTCCTGCGAGTTCTTCCGCATGAACACCTGTGCGCCCAGGCCCACGATCGCCTGGGCCGCCGGGCCGTGCCCGTGGTGCTCGAACCGCCGGCGGTAGAGCGCGACCATCCGCTGGACGTGCTCCTTCGGCCAGAGGAGGTTGTTGTGCAGGAACCCGTCGCCGTAGTAGGCGGCCTGCTCGGCGATCTCCGGGCTACGGATCGAGCCGTGCCAGACGAACGGCGGCACCCCGTCCAGCGGTCGCGGGGTCGAGGTGAAGGACTGCAACGGCGTACGGAATCGGCCCTCCCAGTCGACCACCTCCTCGCGCCAGAGCCGGCGCAGCAGCTCGTAGTTCTCGACCGCGAGCGGGATGGCGTTGCGGATGTCCTGGCCGAACCAGGGGTAGACCGGGCCGGTGTTGCCACGCCCCATGATCAGGTCGACGCGGCCGTCGGCCAGGTGCTGGAGCATGGCGTAGTCCTCGGCGATCTTCACCGGGTCGTTGGTGGTGATCAGCGTGGTCGAGGTGGAGAGAATGATCTTCTCGGTCCGGGCCGCCACGTGACCGAGCAGGGTGGTGGGCGAGGAGGGGATGAAGGGTGGGTTGTGGTGCTCCCCGATGGCGAAGACGTCGAGCCCGACCTCCTCGGCCAGCGTCGCGTACTCCACCACGGCCTTGATCCGTTCGTGCTCGGACGGCATCCGCCCGGTCACCGGGTCGCGTGCCACGTCCCCCACGCCAAAGATTCCGAACTGCATCGAGCTGCCCGCCTCCCTCGTACCGGTCGCACCTGACGCTCATCTGCAACCCGGGGAGGGGCGGGCGAGATTCCTTGACTGAGCAAGCACTCCTGTGGCGCCGGTCACCATCGACCGCTCGGGCGCTCACACCTTGGCGGTGCGCACCTCGCCGGCGCGGTGCAGGGCGAAACCGGTGACCACGCCCCCGGCGACGATCACGGTGAGCAGCACGAGCGTCGTGACCGCGGGCAGGTCGAGCAGCACCACCGCGACCACGGTCGGCACCCCCAGTCCGGGCCAGATCACCGCCGCCCGGACCCGCCGGGAGAGCGCCGCCTGCATGACCGCGGCGCTGAGCAGGTAGCCGGCCAGGCCCATCGCGAGGACCCCGCGCGTACCGGCCGACAGGTGGTCGTCCTCGGCGTGCCCGATCGCGTGCTCCAGCCCGACCGCCACGGCGGCCAACGCGATCGCCATCGGCAGATGGAGGTAGACGTAGACGTCGTGGACGCCGTGCCGGGCGTTCTCGCCGCCCTCCTCGACCAGGCGCCGTTTCGCGGCACCGCCGGATAGGTCGAAGTAGGACCACCACAGGCCCGCAACCACGACGAACGCGAGAGCCCCGGTGAGCACCACCGAGGGCCGCCAACCCCCGTCGTGGACGCCGGTCACGGCGGCGGCGACGGACTCCCCCAGCACCAGGATGATGAAGAGGGCGAAGCGCTCCGGCAGGTGCTCCATGTGCAGCGGTGCGGTGTCGCGCAGTCGGGAGACGGCGAGCGGCCCCAGCTGGTCGACCAGGACGCCGACCCCCCACAGCACGTACCGGCCGGGCGCCGCCACGGCCACCGACGCCAGCCAGATCACCGCCCCCAGGCCATGGGAGAGCAGGTACGGCCGGATGGTGGAGCGGGAGTCGGCGACGTGCCACCAGGCACGCAGGTAGCCGACGATGAGCACCAGCCGGACCAGCGCGTACGCCAGGGCGAACCACCGCCCGGTCTGCTCATCGATGCCGTCGACGGAGGCCGCCATTCCCACCACCCCGGCCATCGCGGTCAGGGTGAGCAGCCGGAACACCGCGTCGTCGGTGTCGAAGCGGTTCGCGTACAGGGTGGTGCTGGCCCAGGCCCACCAGCCGATGCTGACCACCGCCGCGAACTGCAGCCCACCGGTCCACGTCTCGTCCGCGGCGAGCAGGTCGGCGCAGCGCGCCACGAAGATCACGAATGCCAGGTCGAAGAAGAGCTCCAGCCGGGTGGCCGAGCGGTTGGGCGTCCGGTTGATGTCGGGCGGGCGTACCGGCTCGATCTGCTCGGCCTCCTCCTCGTCGAGGCGTCGGCGTTCCGCACCGTCCAGCTTCGGTCGTACGTCGCTCATCGCGCTCCCCAGCGTCCACATCCTCTGGTCAGTGGATCACGGCAGCGGGCCGGGCGCTCAGTGCACGCTCTACCCGGACCCGGCCGCGCTGGCCAGGTGTGGGTAGCGCTCCGGTTCAGCCGGCGCAGTGGACGCAGGTACGCGCGGACGGCCGTACCGCCAGCCGCTCCGCCGGGATCGACAGCCCGCACCGCTCACACCTGCCGTAGGTGCCCGCGTCCAGCCGGCCCAACGCGGCGTCCAGGTCGGCGAGGCGTCGCCGGGCGCCGGCCAGCAGCGCGGCGACCTGTGCCCGCTCGAACGCGATGGTCGCGCCTTCGGGATCGTGTTCGTCGTCCGCATTGGAGGACAGGGAGGCGTCGATGACGCCGTTCAGATCGCGGGTCAACGAGGCGATCAGCAGCTCGGTCTCGGCGCGGGCGCGTCGCAGCGCCGCACGGGACGACTCGGCGTCCATACCGACCTCCACCTCCTCTGATGATGCCCTCACCGTCTTATCGCAACGGGCGTGGCCTAGCTCCGGTCGGGCTCGCCGGTCTGCTCCCACATCGACTTCATCTCCTCGAACGCCTGCTGCATGATCTGCACCATGGCGTCGCGGGCGCGTTCACCGTCGCGCCGCTGGATCGCCTGAGCCACGTCGGCGTGCAGTTGGAGGGCCTGCTCGTCCGGGTGGTGCGGCATCAGGTGGTAGTGGTGGCGGCCGGTGAGCACCTCGGCCACCAGCTCCTGGAGCTTCAGGAACATCTCGTTGCCGGAGGCCAGCAGCACCCGCCGGTGGAACTCGATGTCGAGGCTGAGGAACCGCGCCTCGTCCCCGGCCTTCCCGGCGGCCCACATCTTCGCCGCGAGCCCGACCAGGTCGCTCGCCTCGTCGTGGTCGACCCGCGTGGCGGCAAGCAGTGCGGCGTGCGGCTCGACCGCGGTGCGCAGCTCGGTGATGGAGCGCATCTGCGCCATCCGTCCGGCCGAAGCGAGTCGCCAGCGGATCACCTGGGGGTCGAAGACGTTCCAGTTAGCCGCTGGCCTGATCATGACGCCGACCCGCCGGCGGGTCTCGACGAACCCCATGGACGCGAGCACCCGTAGGACCTCGCGGATCACGGAGCGGGAGACCGCGTACCGCTCGACCAGGTCGTCGATGTTGAGCACGGAACCGGCGGCCACCTCGCCGCCGCAGATGGCGGTGCCGAGGTGGTCGAGAACGCGGGCGTGCAGCCCGGCCTCGGCAGGGGCTTGCTGGGCGGGTGCGACCCCTGAGGAGGACTGATCCACGACCCGGAGCATATCAGTTGGAGATCACCTCTTGAATAAGTCAGCTTTTTCGGCCTAGCATCCGGTCGTTAAGCGGACGTTACGACGATGTGGCGCTCCTCCCCTGGGCGGCGGCCACGACAAGAAGGAGAGATGGACATGCGGCGTCGATCGATAATCGGTACTTCTCTGGCTGTGGTTGCCGCCATGGGCCTGTCGGCCTGCGGCGGCGGTGGCGACGACAGTGGCGCTTCCAAGACGGTCCGGGTGACCCTGGCGAACCACGTGTGGACGGAGAACATCAAGGCGGCCCTGCCCGAGTTCGAGAAGCAGACGGGGCTCAAGGTCGAGCTCACCCAGCTCGGCGAGGACCAGCTCTCCGACCAGTACAACGTGAAGCTGAACGCCGGCTCGTCCGACATCGACGTGATGATGTACCGCCCCCTGCAGGAGGGGAAGCTGTTCGCCAAGAACAAGTACCTCGCCGACCTGTCGGACCAGGTGAAGTCGAACAAGGACTGGGAGTTCGCCGACTTCCAGGCCGGCCCGGTGGAGGCCACCTCGTACGAGGGCAAGCCGGTCGGTGTCCCGATCATCACCGAGCAGGAGGTCCTGTACTACCGCAAGGACCTCCTCGCCAAGGCCGGCCTGAGCGCCCCGCCGAAGACCCTCGACGAGCTGAAGGCCGCAGCCACCCGGATCAAGTCGACTGAGCCGGGCGTCGCCGGGTTCGTCGCGCGTACCGGCAAGTCGCCGGCGGTCACCCAGTTCTCCAGCTTCCTCTACAGCTTCGGCGGTGACTTCGTCGACGGCAGCGGCAAGGCCGCGGTCAACAGCGACGCCGCCAAGCAGGCGTACGCCTACTACGGCGGGCTGATCAAGGATGCCGGTCCGGCCAACGTCAGCACCGACATGGGCTGGCCCGAGGCGATGGCCATCTTCACCCAGGGCAAGGCGGCCTTCTACACCGAGGCCGACTCGCTCTACAAGAACGCCACCGACCCGGCCAAGTCCAAGGTGGCGGACCAGGTCGGCTTCGCGTTGTTCCCGGCCGGCCCGGCCGGCTCCAAGCCGTACAACATCCCGTCCTGGGCGCTGGGCGTCAACGGCAGCTCCGAGAACAAGAGCAACGCCTGGAAGTTCATCGAGTGGGCCACCGGCAAGGAGCGGACCCTCGCCCAGCAGAAGGCTGGCGTGCCGAGCGCCCGTACCTCCGTCTGGGCCAACCCGGAAGGTACCGCCACCTACCCGAAGGACCTGGTCGAGGCGATCGCCACCAGCACCAAGGACGGCGTGGGCCACGACCGCCCGCTGGTGGTGAAGGTTGCCCAGGCCCGCGAGATCGTCGGCCAGCCGATCGTCGACGCGATCGCCGGCAAGGACGCCGCGGCCGCCGCCGACACGGCCAACGACGCCTACCAGAAGTTCCTGGACGACGAGGCCAAGTAAGCCACGCGGGTGGTGGGCCCACCGGTCCCACCACCCGCGTTTCCCCGCCGGCCCGCCCATCCCCGGAGATCCCATGGCAACAGTCACCACCCCCGCCCGAGCGCCCGGCAGCGCCTCGGCCATGCCCGGCACGCCTGGCTGGGCACGCTGGGCCAACGACCACCGCAAGTGGCTCTTCGCCGCGCCGGCGATGGCCTTCGTCGCCGCGCTGATCGTCTTCCCGCTGGCCTGGACCGGCTACCTCAGCCTCACCGACGCCGAGGGTTCCGTCCGCGCCGAGAGCGAGTTCGTCGGCTTCCAGAACTACCTCGACGTGCTGTCGGACACCGACCGGTTCTGGCCCGCCGTCGGGCGGACCGCCGCGTTCACCGTCGTCGCGCTTCTCTTCGAGGTGGTCCTCGGGATGGCGGTCGCGCTGCTGCTGTGGCGGCCGTTCCGCGGCCAGAAGTGGGTCCGGGTGGCCATCCTGATGCCACTGGTCGCCACCCCGGTCGCGGTCGGCATGATGTGGCGGCTCATCTTCGACCCCAACATCGGCCTGGCCAACCAACTGCTCGGCTGGGTCGGCATCGGTCCTCAACCGTGGCTCGCCGGCCAGCACTCGGCGCTGCCCACCGCCATCTTCATCGACGTGTGGCAGTGGACGCCGATGGTGGTGCTGATCCTGCTCGCCGGGTTGACCTCGCTGGCGGAGGAGCCGCAGGAAGCGGCCCGGATCGACGGCGCCAGCACGTGGCAGCGCTTCCGGCACGTCACCCTGCCGCTGCTGATGCCCACGGTGGTCGTGGCGATCCTGCTGCGCGGCATCGACGCGCTGAAGACGTTCGACATCCTCTACGCCACGAAGGGTCGCGGCGGTGGGTCGTTCCACGAGGTCGAGACCCTCAACGTCTACGCCTACGGCCTCAGCTTCGACTACAACGAGTACGGCGTCTCGTCGGCCGTCCTCATCATCTTCTTCCTGATCATCATCGGGTCGATGTGGGCCCTGACGGCCCGGCGCAAGGAGGCGCAGCGATGAAGCCCCGTCCCCCGTACCGGGTGTTCCGGGTGGTGGCCCTCGCCGTCGTGGTGCTGTCGCTGCTCGCGCCCCTGCTCTGGATGATCGCCGCGTCGTTCAAGACGAACGTCGACATCTACGACACCGGCAAGGCGCTGGCCTTCTCCCCACCCTGGACAACTACGCCACGGTGCTCAAGCGGGCGAACTACGTCCAGTTCATCGGCAACAGCCTGTGGGTGGCCTTCGCCGCGACCGTGGCGTCGCTGATCCTGGGCGTGCCGGCCGCGTACTCGATGAGCCGGTTCAACATGCGAAAGTCCGCGCTGGTGGTGCTGATGGCCCGGGTCATCCCCGGCGTCTCGCTGCTGGTCCCCTGGTACTACGTCTTCTCCAACCTGAAGATGGTCGGCGGCTTCGGCGTGCTCATCCTGAGCCACATGTTCGTGTCGCTGCCGCTGGTCGTCTACATCATGATGGGCTACTTCGACGGCCTGCCGGAGGAGTTGGAGGAGGCGGCGCTGGTCGACGGCCTGACCCACATCGGCGCGTTCCGGCGGATCACGCTGCCGCTGTCGGTGCCGGGCATCGCCACCGCCGGCATCCTGTCGTTCATCTTCTCCTGGAACAACTTCATGTTCGCCCTGGTGCTCTCCGGCGCCGACACCAAGACGCTGCCCGTCGCGATCTTCGACTTCGTCGGCTACGCCAGCATCGACTGGGGCGGGCTGATGGCCGCCGCCACCGTGGTCACCCTGCCGATCATGCTGATCGCCCTGTTCGTGCAGAAGTACGTGGTCTCCGGCCTCACCGCCGGCGCGACGAAGGGCTGACCGGTCATGACGACAATCGCACGCATCGAGACCTTCCTGGTCGCACCCCGGTGGCTCTTCGTCCGCGTCGAGACCGCCGCCGGGATCGTCGGCTGGGGCGAGGCCACCTGCGAGGGGCGCTCCGAGACCGTCCGTACCGCGGTCGAACAGCTCGGCGAGCTGCTCGTCGGCCGGGACGCGCTGCGGATCGAGGACCACTGGCAGGTGATGACCAAGGGCTCGTTCTATCGGGGCGGCCCGATCCTGGCCAGCGCCGTGTCCGGCCTGGACCAGGCGCTGTGGGACATCGCCGGCAAGCACTTCGGCGCCCCGGTGCACCAGCTGCTCGGCGGTCCGGTCCGCGACCGGATCCGGGTGTACGGGTGGGTCGGCGGCGACGAGCCGAGCGAGGTCCGCGACCACATCGCCGCCCAGGTCGAGGCCGGGTTGACCGCGGTCAAGATGAACGCCTCCGGCCGGATGAGCCCGATCGCCTCCGTGGCGGAGCTCGAGGGTGTGGTCGCCCGGGTGGCCGCGGCCCGCGAGGTGCTCGGCGACGATCGCGACGTCGCGGTCGACTTCCACGGCCGGTTCACGCTGGCCAACGCCCGGCGCGTCGCGCCGCTGCTGGAGCCGTACCGGCCGCTGTTCCTGGAGGAGCCGGTCGTCCCGGAGAACTCACACCTGATCGGCGACTTCGTCCGGTCCACCACCACGCCGGTCTCCACCGGCGAGCGGCTCTACAGCCGGCAGGAGTTCCTGCCCGTGCTCCAGGCCGGGATCGCGGTCGCGCAGCCGGACCTGTCGCACGCCGGCGGCATCACCGAGGTACGCAAGATCGCGGCGCTCGCCGAGGTGTACGACGTGCAGCTCGCCCCGCACTGCCCGCTCGGGCCGATCGCCCTGGCGGCGTGCCTCCAGGTCGGCTTCGCCACGCCGAACTACCTGATCCAGGAACAGAGCATCGGGATCCACTACAACCTCGGCGCGGAGGTGCTCGACTACTGCCTCGACAAGACCCCGCTGACCTTCGTCGACGGGCACGTCGAGCGGCTCACCGCGCCCGGCCTGGGCATCGAGATCGACGAGCAGGCGGTCCGCGCCGCGGACAAGCGCGGCCACGCCTGGCGCAGCCCGATGTTCCGGCACCCCGACGGCTCCTACGCGGAATGGTGACCATGACCCTCGACCTCACCGCCGAACTCACCGCCACCCGCCTGCTGGCGGTCATCCGCGGCACCGACACGGCCGCCGCGATCGCCGCCGGCACCGCCCTGCTCGCCGAGGGGGTACGGGTGGTGGAGGTAGCCCTGACAACGCCGGGGGCGCTCGACGCCATCGCGGCAATCCGGGCGGCCGCCCCGGTCGGCTCACTGGTCGGCGCGGGGACGGTGCTCACCCCGGCGTCGGTCGCCGACGTGGCGGCGGCCGGCGCGCAGTTCGTCGTCACCCCCGCCGTCGTCGACTCCATCCCCGAGGCGGTCCGCCGCGGGCTGCCGGTCGCCGCCGGGGCGCTCACCCCGACCGAGGCGCACACCGCCATCACGCTGGGCGCCGCCGTGGTGAAGCTCTTCCCGGCCTCGGTGGGCGGGCCGGCGTACCTCAAGGCGCTGCGCGACCCGTTCCCGGACATCCCGTTCGTCGCCGTCGGCGGGGTCGGCCTGGCCGAGCTGCCCGGCTACCTCGCCGCCGGCGCGATCGCCGTCGGCGTCGGCGGCCCGCTGGTCGGCGACGCCGCCTCCGGCGGCGACCTCGACGCGCTCCGGGAGCGGGCTCGCGCCTACCTCGCCGCGCTGTCATGACCGCCATCGACCTGCTCACCTTCGGTGAGGCGCTGGTGTCACTACGGTCGGCCGGTCCGCTGGCCGCCGGTGGCGACCTGACCATGCACCTCGCCGGGGCCGAGGCCAACGTGGCGATCGGGGTCGCCCGGCTGGGCCATCGGGCAGCCTGGGCCGGCCGGGTCAGCGATGACGAGCTCGGCGGGTACGTGCTGCGCCAGTTGCGCGCCGAGGGCGTGGCCGTCGACCACGTGACTCGCGATCCGGACCGGCCCGCCGGGCTGATGTTCCTGGAACGGCGTACCGCCGACCTGACCCGGGTGGTCTACCACCGAGCGGCGTCGGCCGGCTCCGCGTTGGGCGTGGACGACCTTCGTCCGGCCCTGGCCACGGGCACCCGGGTGCTGCACCTGACCGGCATCACCCCGGCGCTGTCCGACAGCGCCCGCGAGGCCACCCGGTGGGCGGCGGAGACCGCGTCCCGGGCGGGGACACTGGTGTGCCTCGACGTCAACCACCGGGCGAAGCTCTGGACCCGGGACGACGCCCGCGCGGTGCTCGCTCCCCTCGCCGGGTACGCCTCGGTCGTCGTCGCCTCCGCCGATGAGCTGGACCTCGTCGGTGAACCGGGCGCGGACGAGGCGACGACGGTGGCCGGGCTGCTGGCGCGAGGCGTGGCGACCGTGCTGGTCAAGCTGGGGGCCGACGGCGCCCGCGCGTACACCCGCGACGGCCTCCGGCAGGCGGCGGCGCTGCCGGTCACGGCAGTGGACACCGTGGGCGCGGGTGACGCCTTCACCGCCGGCTACCTCTCCGGTCACCTGGACGGACTCGACCTCGCCGGGCGGCTGCGCCGCGCGGTCACCCTCGGGGCCTTCGCCGTCGCCGGACACGGCGACTGGGAGTCCCTGCCGCGCCGTGACGAACTGTCCCTTCTGGACGACCTGCGGCCCGGCAACACCCTTCGCTGACACCATCCCTGAGAAAGGCACCTGCGTGAAGATCGTCGCAGCGGACGTCGTCGTCTCCAGCCCCGACCGCAACTTCGTCACTCTCAAGATCACCACCGACGAGGGGTTCACCGGGTTGGGCGACGGCACCCTCAACGGGCGGGAGCTGTCCGTCGCCTCCTACCTGGCGGACCATGTCGTGCCCCTGCTGATCGGCCGCGACCCGCACCGCATCGAGGACACCTGGCAGTTCCTCTACCGCTCGGCGTACTGGCGGCGGGGCCCGGTCACCATGGCGGCCATCGCGGCCGTGGACGTCGCCCTGTGGGACATCAAGGCCAAGGCCGCCGGGATGCCGCTCTACCAGCTGCTGGGCGGCGCGTCGCGCACCGGGATCATGGCGTACGGCCACGCGTCCGGACGGGACCTGCCGGAGCTGTTCGACTCGATCCGCCGGCACCTCGACCTCGGCTACCGGTCGATCCGGGTGCAGACGTCCGTCCCCGGCATCAACGCCGTCTACGGTGTCGCCGCCCAGCCCAGCATCGACGGCAGGCGGTACGACTACGAGCCGGCGCAGCGCACCGCGCTGCCCGCCGAGGAGGACTGGGACACCCGCTCCTACCTGCGCCACCTGCCCGGCGTCTTCGAGGCGGTCCGCAACGAGTTCGGCCCGGAGCTGCCGCTGCTGCACGACGGGCACCACCGGATGACCCCGATCCAGGCCGCCCGGCTCGGCAAGGACCTGGAGCCGTACGACCTGTTCTGGCTGGAGGACTGTACCCCGGCGGAGAACCAGGAGGCGTTGCGGCTGGTCCGCCAGCACACCGTCACCCCGTTGGCCATCGGCGAGGTCTTCAACACCGTGTGGGACTACCAGACCCTGATCCGGGAACAGCTGATCGACTACGTCCGCTCCGCGGTCACCCACACGGGGGGTATCACGGCCATGCGGAAGCTGCTCGACTTCGCGGCGCAGTACCAGATCAAATCCGGCATCCACGGCCCGACCGACATCTCACCGGTCGGCATGGCCGCCGCACTCCACCTCGACCTGGCCATCCACAACTTCGGCATCCAGGAGTACATGCCGCACGGCGCGCTCACCAACGAGGTGTTCCGGCAGTCGTTCACCTTCACCGACGGCTACCTCCACCCGGGCGACCAGCCGGGCATCGGGGTCGAGCTCGACGAGGCGGCCGCCGCCCGGTTCCCGTACGTGGCGGCGTACCTGCCGTTCAACCGGCTCAAGGACGGGACGGTCCATGACTGGTGAGCGACTCGCGGTCACCGGTGGCCGCGGCGGATCGCCAACCCGGCACGTCGTGGTGATGGGCGTTTCCGGTGCCGGCAAGACCACCGTGGCCCGGGGGATCGGGGACCTGACCGGACTGGCGTTCGCCGAGGCGGACGAGTTCCACTCCGAGGCGAACGTGGCACGGATGCGCTCCGGCGTACCGCTGGACGACGCGGCCCGCTGGCCCTGGCTGCACGCCCTCGCCGACTGGATGGCTGCCCGCGGCGCCGAGGGCGTGTCCACGGTGCTGGCCTGCTCGGCCTTGAAGCGGTCGTACCGCGACGTGCTGCGCCAGGGGCCGCCGACGGTGGACTTCGTGCACCTGGACGGGCCGGCGGAGGTCATCCGGGACCGGATTTCGCGTCGCGCCGGGCACTACATGCCGGCGAGCCTGCTGGAATCACAGCTGGCGACGCTCGAACGGGGCCATCCGGACGAGGCGCTGCTGGTGCTCGACGTCTCCCTCCCCCCGGACGAGCTGGCCTCGGCGGCCGTCGACCGACTCGGCCTGCGCACCGCCACGTCGTTGGGGGCCGGCTAGCCGGCCCGAGCTCCGGGGACAGCGCCGGGTCCACCCACCGCCTACTGTGCTCGCTCATGCAGACCGAACCGATGGTGATCGCCGGAGTCGACGGGCCCGTGGCGGTCGAGGTGAATGCGCTGGCCAGTCCACGGGTGCTGGTAAACGGTGTCCCGGGGAGCGGCCGCCGGAACGTCTTCGAACTGCCCGCGGTGGGCGGCGGGACGGTCCGCGCCAAGGTGAGGGGCAACCTCCTCGACGCGTACCCGGTCATCGAGATCGACGGGGTGAAACACCGGACCGGGCCGGAGACGCCGGCCGTGCTCCGGATCCTGATCCTGCTCCCGTTTCTCCTGGTGATCGCAGGCGGACTGATCGGCGGGCTCTTCGGCGGAGTTGGCTTCGCCGTCAACCACTCGATCGCCCGCAGTGATCGATCGACCGGGGCCAAAGCGGTCCTGATGATCCTCGCGGGACTGGGCGTGAGCCTGGCGTACCTGGTCCTGGCCGGCAGCATCCTGGCGGCTTAGGAGCAGCCGGCGTGACCCCGGCGGCTGCCGGTCGCGGCTCGTGGCCGGCAGCCGCGGGGCGCAGCGGCGGTCAGCCCCGGCGGTCCTCATCCGGCGTCGGAATCTCCTGGTTCTGCTCCAACGCGTCCGCCGGGCTGACGTCGTCGCGCATGGCATCGGCCACGCCGCCCAGGTCGCTCGGCGACACCAGGACGCCCTGCTCCGCCAGGTCCGCCTCGGACGCCTCCGGGACGGCGTCCGACACCGCGTCGGTCGGGCCCACCACGGTCTCGTCCTGCTGTTGTTCCTGGGCGTCCGCCTCGGACGCCCGGCCCAACGGGTCAGCGTCGTCC
This sequence comes from Micromonospora sp. BS32, assembly GCF_059089345.1. Classification (NCBI taxonomy): domain Bacteria; kingdom Bacillati; phylum Actinomycetota; class Actinomycetes; order Micromonosporales; family Micromonosporaceae; genus Micromonospora; species Micromonospora sp. BS32. The sequence goes on along the minus strand of NZ_JBSSHR010000001.1, from coordinate 427,201 downwards.
CGGTCCACAGCCATCTCTGTCCCCTCGATCGACCATCAGGCCTGACGCCGGACGAACGGCGCGGTCTGGTCGGCGACGTCGCCGTACTCCGCCGGCAGCTGGGTGACCACCTGTTCATAGCCGGTGGGGCCGAGGGCGTCGCGCAGGACGTCGAAAACGGCCGTCACCCCGTCCCTCGCCCGGTCCGCGTCGAGGTCCGCGCGTCCGCTGACCCGGTCGACGAACACCTCGAGCCCGAACCGTTCCGCGGTCTCGCTGCCGCCGAAGGCGTACGCCCGCAGCGCTTCGGGAAGCTGGTCGGCCAGGTCGCGCGCCTCGCCGCCGTCGATCCGTTCGGCCAGAGTGGTGAGCGTGGCCCGTGTGACGGCGGTGGCCTGCTCCGACGACATGCCGGAACGCGTCGCCACCAGGCCGAGGAACTCGTTGTCGTTCACCGTGCGGCCTTCCTCTCGCCGTTGGGCCAGGCGATTTCCCAGCCTCCACGTCCGCAAACAAGGTCACGCGTCGACGGGTCGCGGAGCGCCCTCGCCGAAGCAAGGGGCGGAATTATCGATGCTCATTGGCTAGAGTGCGGCACCACCCTTCCTCACCGGAGAGCACATGAATCACATAACGGCCGTCTGGTCTCGCGTCGCCACAAGCGCGGCCGTACTGGCAACCGTCGCACTGATCAGCGCCCCGACCGCGGCCCTTGCCGCAGATCCGCTGCCCGACTTGTTCGTCTCGTTCGACCGCGAGCCCGTGGCCGAGATCGACAACAGCGGCACCACCATCGGCATGTACGTCTACAACTACGGCGAAGCCACCGCCACCGCGGTGGACGTCATCCTCGATCTGAGCAAGGTCTCCGACGCGGTCACCGCATCCGTGCCCGAGTGGACCGACGCCTGCAAGCTCGACGGCACCAAGGTCACCTGCACCGTCGGAGTGCTCGAGCCCGGCCAGGTCACGACCGTGAACCCGCTGTCGCTGGCCAGTCGCCAAGGCGCCATCCCTGGCGACGCCGGATCGGTCACCGTCACCATCGCCGGTGCGGAAGACGACATGTCCCCGGGGAACAACACCACCACGTTCCCGGTCACGGTGGTCCCGTCCGGCCCCGACCTGGTCGCCGGCGCCGAGGATCTGAATGGCCAGAACGATCCGGTCGGCCCCGGCGACACTGTCCCGCTCTACGCGGGCGTCGCGAACGAAGGCGACACCGCCGCGACCAACTTCACGGTCAGGGCCATCGTGCCCACCGGTGCCACATTCGCCGAGCGATACAGCGACTGCACCTACACCGACTACTACCCGAACGACAGCGGCCGACCTTACGTGTACGGGCCCGGCGAGGTTCTCTGCATCGTCCCACTGACCCTCGAACCCGGCGAAGCCCTGCTGCTGTTCGACGATGAGACCGGCAAGTCCCTGTTCAACGTCACCTTTGGCCGCAACCTGCCGGGCCCGGAGCAGCTCTACGGCTCGTTCAACGTCGCCCTTGCCGAGCAGGCGGTCGGCGCCAAGGACGGCAAGCGCGTCGAAGGCACCGGGCCGTCGTTCGCCGATGCGCTCCGTAAGCAGCAGGCGAAGGCCGGACTCGCCGGGCAGCGCGAGCTCGACGAGTCCGACAACTACGCGGACTTCGGAATCTGGAGCAAGAAGAACACCCTCGACGTCGCTGTCACCGCGCCGGCGGTCAAGGGCGCCGTCGGGCAGACCGTCGACCTCACCTACGAGGTCGTCAACAACGGCCCGTCCGACGGCGGCGGCCCGGGTGTGGTCATCACCGCGCCGACCGGCACGGTGCTCCTGCCCGCCGAGTGGTGCTACACCGACGGCACCGAGGGCGAGACGCTCCCGGAGTCGACGAAGCTGCGCTGCAACTTCGAGAGCGAGTTCCCGACCACCGCGTCCGGCTACGGCAAGATCACGGCAACCGTCAAGCTGAAGATCAAGTCCACTCCCGGCGCCGACGGCACGATCGTGGCCCGCAGCGGCGGCCCGTCCGTCGAGTCGAAGCCGGCGAACAACACCGCCCGCATCGTCATCGCCACCGGCACCTCGGGCGGCGCTGGCAGCAACGGCGGCTCGGACAGCGGCGGCTCCGGCGGCGGCCTGCCGGTCACCGGCTCCCCGGTCGGCGCCCTCGCCGGTGCTGGTGCCGGCGTCCTCGCCCTCGGCGCGGTGCTGCTCGTGCTGTTCCGCCGTCGCCGCGTGGTGCTCCAGACCCCACGCGACTGACTCAGCACCCGCACCTCTCCTCAGGGGTGGGCCCCGCACGTTGGGGTCCACCCCTGAAGTGATTTCGTGAGACGCGGACACCCTTCCCGGGGATGACTCACCGGGCCCTGGTGAGCTGACTGCGGTACGCGCGCGGCGAGTGCCCGGTGGTCCGTTTGAACGCGACGCTGAGCGCGCTCTCCGAGCTGTAGCCGACGGCCCGGGCGATGGTGGCGACGGTGTCGTCGCCCCGGCGGAGCCGGTCGGCGGCGAGCTCGATCCGCCACTCGGTGAGGTACTCCGGCATAGACCTCATCGGGCGCCGGATGATCGTCACCGGCGGCGCCTCGGGCATCGGCGCGGAAACCGTACGCGCCCTGGCCGGCGCCGGCGCCGGCGCCGAGGTGACCATCGCCACCCGCGATCCCGGCCGCGCCGCCGCGCTGGTCGGGGAGTTCGCCGGACCCGGACCGGGCAGCGTCCGGGCGGCCGCCCTCGACCTGGCCGACCTGTCGTCGGTCGACGCCTTCGTCGCGGCCTGGGAGGGCCCCCTGCACGCGCTGGTCGCCAACGCCGGCGTCATGGCGGTCCCGACCCGGCAGCTCACCGCGGAGGGCTGGGAGATGCAGCTCGCCACCAACTACCTCGGCCACTTCGCGCTCGCCCGCGGGCTGCGCGACAACCTCCGCGCCGCTACGGGGCGGGTGGTGGTGGTCAGCTCCGGGGCGCAGCTGCGCCGGGCCGTCGACTTCGACGACCCGCAGTTCGAGCGGCAGCCGTACGAGCCGTGGGCGGCGTACTTCCAGTCCAAGACCGCCGATGTCCTGCTGGTGGTCGGCATCGCCCGGCACTGGGCCGCGGACGGGATCACCGCCAACGCGGCGAACCCGGCTACATCATGACCAACCTGCAGCGGCACCTCGACGACGACACGTTGCGCTCGTTCGGGGTGACGATCGACGAGGCGGGCAACCGGACGGTGCCGGACTACTTCAAGACCCCCGCCCAGGGCGCGGCGACGTCCGTGCTGCTGGCGGCGTCGCCGCTGCTCGAGGGCGTCACCGGCCGCTACTTCGAGGACAACCAGGAGGCGGCGGTCGTCCCTGGCGCCCCGGAACCGATGACCGGGGTGGCCGAGCACGCCGTCGACCCCGCGGCCGCCGACCGGCTCTGGGCGTACGCCGAACAGGTTCTCGCTTCCCGCTGAACGCGGAGAGGCGCCGGCCGGCCCGGCCGGCGCCTCAGCCGTCGATGTCGACGATGACCTTGCCGGCACCGGTGCCGCCGGCAACCAGCCGGTGGGCGTCCATGACCGTGTCGAGCGTGAACGGGTGCGGGTCCAGTCGTGGACGCAGCGCACCGGCGTCGGCCAGCCCCGCAACCTCGCGCAGGATCTCGCCCTGATGTTCGCGGCCGCGCCCGGTCAGCATCGGCAGCAGGGTGAACACCCCGGAATAGGTTGCGCCCCGGAACGACAGCGGCGCGAGCGAGTGCGACCCCCAGCCCAACGCGCTGACGACGTGCCCGTGATAGATACGCACCGCCGCGAACGACGCGTCGAGCGTCGCGCCGCCCACGTTGTCGGCGACGATGTCGAAGCCCTCGCCCCCGGTGTACCTCTGCACGTACTCCTCGACGCTGGTCGAGGTGTAGTCGATCGGCACCGCGCCGAGGCTCTCGATCACCGGCAGGCTTGCCGGCGCACCCGTCGCGTACACCTCGGCGCCTCGCGCCCGGGCAAGTTGCACGCCCACGTGACCGACGCCGCCGGCACCGCCGTGCAACAGCACCTTCTGCCCGGCGCGGACCCCGGCCCGGTCGACCAGCCCCTCCCACGAGGTGATCGCCGCCAGCGGCAGCGCGGCGGCCTCACGCATCGAGAGCGCCTGCGGCTTGCGCGCCAGCAGCCGGGCGTCCACGGCGGCGTACTCGGCCAGCGAGCCCTGCAGATCGCCCACACCACCGCAGAGCCCGTACACCTCGTCCCCCGGCGCAAAGCCGGTCACCCCCGGGCCCACCGCGGCGACGACGCCGGCGAGGTCCAGGCCGAGCACGGCGGGCGGCTGGACGCGGGCGTGCGCGGCCTTTCCCGCCTGGATCTTCGTGTCGAGCGGGTTGACCCCACTGGCAACGACCCGCACGAGCACCTGACCGGCGCCGGCGGCGGGTTGGTCGATCTCCTCGACCCTCAGCGGAACGCCGAACTCCCGCAGCACTACAGCACGCATGAATGTCACACTTTCCGTTACCGAGGCGTCACGGGGACGCTACTTGACTGAATTGCCGCCCGGGCGGCTTCCTTGGCGTCCTGCACGACCGAGCGGTCCTGCTCGAGCCGTCCACGCGTCATCGCTCCGTCGATGAGCAGCCCGAGGTGGCTGGCCAGGCGGGCCGGCTCCGACACCCGGGCCCGCTCACACGTGTCCGGTGATCCAGGCCTGACGACGGTCGGTGTGGGCGAGGGTTATCGCCCGGGCCGGTGAGGCGAGCGGAGACTCCACGGCCGCGCTGACGAACGGGCAGCCGAAGAAGCCGTGCCGGTCGAACGCGTCCACCAGCGCGTCGAAAGTCGGTGGCTCGACATCGAGCGTTCCCGCTACGGTTCGCGGATGAGCACCCTGCCCGGCGCGACGAGGAAGTCGTTCGCGGGCCGCGACCTTCGGCACCGCACCCTGGACAGGCACTCATTCAAGCTCTGTGATTTCCGCGGCGCCGACCTCCGGGGTGTATCCCTCCGGGGTGCTCACTTCGCGGGCTGCGATCTGCGCGATGCCGACCTGCGTGACGCGGATCTGTCCTACGCCCAGTTCGGCTACGTTTCGACGCACGATCCGCAGTACGGGCGCACGGACGTCACCGGGGTCCGGTGGGACGGGGCCGACCTTCGAGGCGTCACCGCTGAGCGCGTCATCGGGTGGCCCGATGGCCTCTCAGCACAGCCTTGATATCGGGCTTCTTCACGCTGAAGAGCGAAACCGGGCGCCCCAGGCGGACGAGCGCCTCGATCGCGCGGATCATCGGATGCTGGCGGTAGGGGCGCAGGGCAGATCTCCTTCCTCGACGGCGTGGGCGAAGCGAGCGGCGATGGTCCGCTTGCCGGCCAGCCGGCTGGCGCTCCTGCAAGATCGACGTCGATCATATTGTCGGTATGTGCCTCCACAATGCAGCCCATGAGTTCACGTCTGGGCACGGTCGTCGTCACGGGTGCGGCGGGCCGGATCGGTTCGGCGGTCCGCGAGCACCTGCGCGACGAGGTTCGCCAACTCGTGCTGGTCGACCGGGTCCTGTGGCAGGCGCAGTCGCCGGTGGAGCGGGCGATCCAACTGGACCTGGCAGACCTGGACGCGTTAATTGCCGCGCTGGAGGGTGCGGACGCCGTGGTGCATCTGGCCGGGCTGCCGGATGAGGCACCGTTGGCCGACCTGCTCGACAGCAACGTGCTGGGCACCTACCACGTGTTGGAGGCTGCTCGCCGCCAGAAAGTCGGACGAGTTGTCCTGGCGAGTAGCAACCGGGTCACCGGCTTCTACCCGGTCGGGCAGGTTGTCGTGCCGGAGGCGCCGGTTCGGCCGGACGGGTTCTACGGGGTGAGCAAGGTTGCCGTGGAAGCACTCGGGCGTCTGTACGCTGACAAGTTCGGGCTGTCGGTGGTGTGCCTGCGGATCGGGAGTTTCGAGGACGAGCCGACCGAGGCGCGACATCTGGCAACGTGGTTGAGTCCGCGCGACGGCGTGGGCTTCATCCGTGCGGCTATCACGGCGTGCGACGTTCACTTCGTGGCCGCCTATTCCGTCTCGGCCAACACCCGCAGATTCTGGGATGTCGGCGCCGGGACACAGCTCGGCTATCAGCCGGTGGACGACGCGGAACGTTGTGCCGCGAAGGTGCCCGGTTCGGACGCCCCCATCGACGCCGACGCCTTGCAGGGCGGGGCCTACGCCAGCCCTGAATACTCCCTGCAGTACGTCGCAACGCCGCCCGGCTGAAGGACGGGCAACTCCCTGACCGGTGACATCCGCTCTTTTCCTCCCGGAGTGCCCCATGACGACGCAGTTGCGTGAGCGCCTCGACGGAATGCTCCAAGCTGGCCAGGCCGGCGGTCTGCACGCCGTCGCAGCGGTTCGCGATGGCCAAACCCTGCTGGAGTACTACGGGGCCGGAGAGGACTTCGCCTGGGGAGACTCGCTGGGTGTCGTCGAGTTCGGGCCCGAGACGCTGCACGACATCCGATCGGTCACCAAGAGCGTGACCGCGCTGTTGTACGGCATCGCGCTCGGCGAAGGGCTGGTCCCGCCGCCGGCGGAGCCGCTTTTGCCGCGGTTTCCGCAGTACCCCGACCTGGCGGCCGACCCCCAGCGTGCCCGGCTCACCGTCGAGCACGCGCTGACGATGTCGTTGGGCGTGGAATGGCGCGAAGATCTCCCGTACAACAGCCCAGCCAACGCCGAAATCGCGATGGAGCTGGCGCCGGACCGATGCCGGTACGTCCTGGAGCGGCCGATCCTGGAGCCGCCCGGGGCCCGATGGACCTACTGCGGCGGTGCCACGGCCCTGCTCGGCCGACTGATCGCCGACGGCACTGGCCGGTCGCTGCCGCAGTACGGGGAAGACGTGCTGTTCGCGCCGCTGGGTATCGGCAGCTTCGAGTGGATGACCGGCGCGGACGGAGTGGCCTCCGCCGCGTCCGGGCTGCGACTGGCGCCCCGCGACCTGGCCAGGATCGGCGAGCTGGTGCTGGCCGAGGGAGCCTGGGACGGTCGGCGGATCGTCCCCGCCGACTGGATCCGCACGATGCTTCAGCCACGCCTGCAGACCAGTTGGGGCGCGCAGTACGGCTACCAGTGGTACATCGAATCCATCGAGGGCCATCGGCTGGTGGCCGGCATGGGCAACGGCGGTCAGCGGCTGTTCGTCCTGCCCGACCTGGACCTCACCGTGGCCATCACCGCCGGCAACTACGACGACCCCGACCAGTGGCGGACCCCGCCCACGGTGCTGGAGCGGGTCATCCTCTCCGCAATGGCCTGACGGCGCGCCCGTCAGCCGCATGGGCAGGGCAGGTATCTGGGCCACCGTCACCTCGGCACATTCATCAGTTCATCGACGCGCTGAAGCGCCACCCGCATGGTGTCCGTACCGGCGGGCAGCAGCGGCAGCCGTACCGCCGGGGTCGGGATGCGGCCCTGTGCGTGAAGGACGGATTTGATCACCGCCGGGTTGGGCTCGGCGAACAACGCTGCCGACAGCGCCGCGAGCCGGTGGCCGAGTGGTCGCGCACGGTCGACGTCACCGGCACGCCAGAGCGCGATCAACTCGACGAAGTCGACGGTGGCGACGTGCGCCGAGGCCAGGATGCCGCCGTGCGCGCCGAGAGCGAGCAGCGGGGAGATGAACTGGTCCTCGCCGCCGAGCACCGCGAAATCAGGCCGGATGCCGGCGAGGAAGTCCACAGTGTCCGCGTCGATCCCGCCGACAGCGTGCTTGATCCCCACGACACCGGGCAGGTCGGCGAGCCGCCGCAGATCGTCCGCGCAGAGCTGCTGTCCGGTGCGGTACGGGACGTGGTAGACGACCAGCGGCACCGGGCTGGCCTGGGCAAGGTGGGCGAAGTGGGCGAGCACGCCCGCGCCACCTGGACGGAGAAAGGGAGGCACCAGGCAGAGGGCCGCTGTCACTTCGGGACGTTCGCCCAGCGCTCCCAGTGCCTCGACGCTGTTGGCGCCGACCAGCAGCTGCGCGCGGCGCTGGCGGCATACCGAGGAGAGGACGTCGAGCACCTCGCGCCGCTCCTTGTCGCTGAGTGCGGTCGGCTCCCCGGTCGTGCCGAGAGCGACCACACCGGTCGCTCCGGCATCCAGCACCTGGTGAGCGAGGGCCGTCAGCGCATCGAGGGCGACATCCCCGGACGCGTCGAACGGAGTGATCAACGGGACGTACACGCCGGTCAAGGTCATGCCTTCACCCTGCGCCAACTATCGGTGAAGGACCAGTTCCGATTTCTCAACAAATACGTAAGCTGAGCTGATGCTTGACGTTCGCCGTCTGCACCTGCTGCGGGACCTGGCCCGCCTCGGCACCATCGCCGCGGTCGCCGAAGCTCACGCCTACACGCCCTCCGCGGTCTCCCAACAGTTGGCTGCGCTCCAGCGAGAAGCAGGCATCCAGTTGCTGGAACGCGCGGGCCGCCGGGTAGGCCTCACCCCCACGGCCGTTGCGCTCGTGCAACACACCGAGGTTGTTCTCGCCGCACTTGAAGCGGCGGACGCGACACTGGCAGCCGCCCGAACCGGCGTACACGGAACGGTTCGCATCGGCGCCTTCCCCAGTGCCGTACGCACCCTGCTGCCGGCGGCCCTGGTCGCCCTGGCCCGCGATCACCCCGCCCTCGATCTCATGGTCACCGAGCTGGACCCGGTCGCCATGCCTGCCGCGCTGCTCGACCGACGGCTCGACGTCGCACTCCTGCACGACTACGACATCACGCCGGTCGCACCCGACCCTTCGCTGGATTCGACTCCGCTGCTGGAGGAGACCGTGTTCCTCGCCGCGCCCATCGACGCGGACAACGACACGGACGGCGACCCGCTCCAAGAGGTTCGCGACGCGGACTGGATCGTCGGCAGCCCCGGCACGCTCTGCCATTCCGTGGCCGTGCACGCCTGCCAGATGGCGGGCTTCAGTCCGTCGGTCCGTCATCACGCCGACGACTTCACCGCGATGCTCGCTCTGGTCGCCGCCGGCCAGGGCGTCGCCCTCGTCCCACAACTCGCCCTTGCGCAGCCGCTTCCGCGGGTACGGCTCCTCCCGCTGACCATTCGCCGCCGCACCCGCATCACCTACCGCAAAGGCGCGGGCGTCCATCCCGCCGTGGTCGCATGCGTCGCGGCGCTCCGCGCCTCCACCAGCACCTACCTCGGCGAACGACTGACCGGCCAGGATGACCGCCCCTGGTCGGCAGCAACGAGCGGTTGATCTCCCAACCCCCTGCCTGCGTCATCATCTGCTGGCGCCGACTCCAACACTCAAAGGGTCAGGAGTTCTCCGTGCGGTCGTCGCCGGTGTGCCCGGTGTCGTGCGTGCGTTCGGCGAACTCCGCCCATCGCTCGTGCGGCGCGGCGACGAACACCATGAGAATGCCGGCGCTCTCAACGACATTCGAGGCGGCCTTGCCGAACAGGGTGAAGAAACCTCCCGTTCCGCGGCTGCATCCGTAGGCCGGCCCAAGGGAGGTCGTCCGTCCAGCGGACGATCAAGGGAAGGGGAGGTAACCACTCCCTTCCAGCTTCAACATATACCGCACTGGGGGTCTTGCGGCAAGACCCGGGTCGTGCCGCAGAATTGCCGGCCGAGGCCAGAACCTACGGAAATGGGAGTCGCGAAATGCGTGTGTTGTTGTCGACGATCCCGTCGCGCGGGGACGGGGTTTCGTGCTGACGGGCACGTGCAGAAGAACCCGACCAACTTCTTCGTCGATGCCGGCACTGGCCCGAGTGTGAAATCCCGCTAGGACGGGGCTGCACAAGCCTGAGCGGGTGGGGCTGGCGACCCGGTGGAGCGGGCCTGCCCAGACCGCTCGTCATGGTGTCGCGCCTGAACCGGTTGGGCGACGTGCCGGTCCCGGTCATGCTGCCGTCGCCGCACCCATCACCCGCCGCACCCGCCACCGGGCCGCCCGTTTCCCGCCGGACGTGACCGACAACCGGGCACTGGACGCCCAGAGCTGTAACCCGCTGTTCGGCGCACGCGCGCAACATCCACATCCACCGGACGTCGATCGACTACGCCTTGGGCCGCGACGGCGCGTACGCGCGGGTTGTCGCGGCTGTGACGGGCGCCGCGTTCCGCACCGCAGGGCCACGGCGGCCGACGGCGCGGCCCCGCTCGCCGACCAGGTGGACGAGGCGTTCGCGATGCTCGCCAGCGGCCTGGCCACACCCACCTTTACCACCGAGGAGAGCTGATGACCGTTCACCCCGAGCCGGGCGCGGCCGGGACGCCGGCGGCGATCGTGCCGGACGACCTGGCCGTGGCCGGCGTACCCATGGCCACCGAGGCGACCGCCCGCGACGAGGTACCGGCCGAGCAGCCCGGGCGGATGTCGCACGCCGAGGTGATCCAGGCGCTGTCCGGCCTCATGCTCGGCATGTTCGTCACGATCCTGGCCTCGACGATCGTCTCCAACGCGCTGCCGCGCATCATCGCCGACCTCGGCGGGACCCAGTCGGTCTACACCTGGGTGGTCACCACCGAGCTGCTGTCGATGACCGCGACCGTGCCGCTCTGGGGCAAGATGGCCGACCTCTACAGCAAGAAGCTGCTGATCCAGCTCTCGCTGAGCCTGTTCGTGGTCGGCTCGCTGATCGCCGGCTTCGCGCCGAACGTCACGCTGCTGCTGCTCAGCCGCATCGCGCAGGGCGTGGGCGCCGGCGGCATGGGTGCGCTCGCGATGATCGTGATGGCCGCGATGATCCCGCCGCGCGAGCTGGGCCGCTACTCCGGCGTCTTCGGCGCGGTGTTCGGCGCGGCCACGATCGCCGGCCCGCTGATCGGCGGCGTGCTGGTGGACACCTCGTGGCTGGGCTGGCGCTGGTGCTTCTTCATCGGCATCCCGTTCTCGCTGGCCGGGATCGCCCTGCTGCAGAAGACGCTGCACCTGCCGGTCGTCCGCCGGCCGGTGAAGGTCGACTGGCTGGGCGCGCTGCTGATCATGGCCGGTGTCTGCACGCTGCTGATCTGGTCCAGCCTCGCCGGGCAGCACTTCGCCTGGGGCTCGTGGCAGACCGCGGCGTTGGTCTGCGGCGGCGTGCTCCTGCTCGCGCTCGCGGTGTGGACCGAGTCGCGGGCCGCGGAGCCGATCATCCCGCTCGGCATCTTTCGCAACCGCACGGTCACGCTGGCCGTGGTGGCCAGCACGCTGGTCGGCGTGGCGCTGTTCGGCGGTACGGTGTTCCTGTCGCAGTACTTCCAAGTGGCGCTCGGTAAGTCCCCGACGGTGGCCGGTCTGATGAGCCTGCCGATGATTTTCGGTCTGCTGGTGTCCTCGACGCTCGCCGGACAACTCATCACGCGGTTCGGGCGCTGGAAGCCGTACCTGGTGGTGGGCTCGCTCGTGATGACCTGCGGGTTCCTGTTGCTCAGCACGATCGACGCGAATACCGGCGTGGCGGTGCTGGCCGCGTACATGATGGTGCTCGGGGTCGGGGTCGGCATGCTCATGCAGAACCTCGTGCTCGCCGCGCAGAACGACGTGCCCGCTGCCGAATTGGGCGCGGCCACCTCGACGCTCACCTTCTTCCGCAGCATGGGCGGCGCGATCGGGGTGAGCGCGCTGGGTGCGGTGCTCACCAACAGGGTGACCTCGCTCGTCGTCGACCACTTCGGGGTGGCGGCGACCGGGGGCGGCAGCGCCAAGGTGCCCGACCTCGAGACGCTGCCCGCACCGGCCCTCGCCGCGATCCGGGACATCTACGCCACGGCGACCTCGGACCTGTTCCTGGTGTCCGCGCCGATCGCATTCTTCGCCGTGCTCGCGGTGGTCTTCATCAAGGAGAAGCCGCTGTCCACCCTCACCGGCGACGAGCGCCGCGCGCGGGAAGCGGCGGCGGCACCGCACTGAGTCGCGCAGGGCGCCTTGAAAAGTCGCCAGGGTGGCCACCCATGCGATCCGTGCGGCAGGGATGCCGCTGCACCCCATCTCCCATTGCCAGCGACCTCAGATCGGAGCTGATGACGTGGACCCGCTGACCAACAGCGTGTTCGACCTCCCCGACCACCTCTCCCCCAAGGCCGACCCGACGTTGATCGCCCGCGACGAGCAGCACTTCGCGGCCATCGCGGAGAGCCTGGAGCAGTTGCTCACCGACCTGTCCGACCGCCTCGATGCCCAGCGCAAGGCGCCCGGCGGCAAAGGCCGACAGGCGGTGGAGCGGGACATGGAGGTCCGCCGGCTGGCCGCTCGCCTGCGTGCCCTGCGTCGCTTTGGTCTGGACCTGTGCATCGGGCACATGGTCAGCGCGGACAGCCCCGAGCCCGTGTACGTCGGACGACGTGGCCTCACCGACAGCGAGGGTCGTCGGCTGTTGCTGGACTGGCGCTCCCCCGCGGCTGAGCCGTTCTTCGGAGCGACCCACGCCAACCCGATGGGTCTGGCAAGCCGCCGCAGGTATCGCTGGACCCGCGGCCGGATCAGCGACTACTGGGACGAGGTGTTCACCTCGGGCGGGTTCGTCGGGCACGCCGCGCTCGACGACCAGTCCGCCTTCATCGCCAGCCTGGGCGGCAACCGGTCGGCCCGGATGCGCGACGTGCTCGGCACCATCCAGGCCGACCAGGACGCCATCATCCGCGCGGGATCCCGCGGCGCGCTCGTCGTCGACGGCGGTCCGGGTACGGGGAAGACCGTCGTCGCTCTGCACCGCACCGCCTACCTCCTCTACTCCGACCCTCGCCTGGGTCACCGCCGGGGCGGCGTGCTGTTCGTCGGTCCGCACCAGCCCTATCTCGCCTACGTCTCCGACGTCCTGCCCAGCCTCGGCGAGGAGGACGTGCAGACCTGCACCCTGCGGGACCTCGTCGCCGAGGGAGCCGCAGCAGCGATCGAGACCGACCCCGACATGGCCCGCCTGAAGTCGTCCGCGGACCTGGTGAAGGCGATCGAGACGGCCGTCAGGTTCTACGAGGAGCCGCGGGCCAAGGGAATGACGGTCACGATCGGCGACTCCGACATCTGGCTGAGCGCCGACGACTGGGCCGAGGCGTTCGAGGCGTGCGGACCCGGTACCCCGCACAACGAGGCGCGGGACGAGATCTGGGCGGAGCTGCTCACGATCCTGATGGAGAAGTACCACGGCGATGAGCCGGATGACCTGGTCCGCAGGTCGCTGCTCCAGAACAGGGAGCTGCGCACGACCTTCCACCGCGCCTGGCCGCTGCTCGAGGCGGCCGACCTCGTCGGGGACCTGTGGTCGGTGCCCGCCTACCTGCGCAAGTGCGCTCCGTGGCTCAGCCCCGACGACGTCCGGACGTTGCAGCGCGCAGACGCCCAGGCCTGGACGGTGTCCGACCTGCCACTCCTGGACGCGGCACGGCAGCGGCTCGGCGACCCGGAGGCATCACGGCGCAACCGCCGGAACGACGCCGCTGTCGCCGCCGAACGCGAGCGCATGGCCACGGTCATCGACGACCTGATCGAGGCCAACGCCTATGACGACGGCGAAGGTCTGCTGACGATGCTGCGCCAACAGGACCTGCGGGACGCCCTGGTCGACGAGACCGCACTGCCGAGCGCCGATCCGGACCTGCTCGCCGGCCCGTTCGCGCACATCGTCGTGGACGAGGCGCAGGAACTGACCGACGCTGAGTGGCAGATGTTGCTGCTCCGCTGCCCGTCCCGGAGCTTCACCATCGTCGGGGACCGCGCCCAGGCCCGGCACGGGTTCACGGAGTCGTGGCAGGAACGGCTCGAGCGGATCGGGCTCGACCGGATCAACCTGGCCTCGCTGAGCATCAACTACCGGACGCCGGAAGAGGTCATGGCGGAAGCCGAGCCGGTCATCCGCGCCGCGCTCCCGGACGCCAACGTGCCGACCTCCATCCGCAGCAGCAACGTTCCCGTCGTACACGGATCTGTTTCTGACCTGAACTCGATCCTCGACGCCTGGCTCGCCGCGCACGCCGAGGGGATCGCCTGCGTCATCGGCGATCCCACCTTCCGGGCGACGTCCCGCGTCCGGTCGCTGACCCCGGAGCTGTCGAAGGGGCTCGAGTTCGACCTGGTCGTCCTCCTCGACCCAGAGGCATTCGGCTCAGGCATCGAAGGAGCGGTCGACCGCTATGTCGCGATGACCCGAGCGACCCAGCAACTCGTCATCCTCACCAGCTCCTGACACCGTGATCGCCGCCTGGCGATCGACGGTCCCCGGGTACCACTGGGTCATCGGTATCAACGAGCTCAGTGCGCTGCGACGACCACCGCGACCGGATCGAGGTCGCCGAGCCGCGCCGGGCGCACCACCAGGATCAACACCGCCATCGCCGCCACCATGCCCCCCGCAACGACGAGGGCCATGGCCACCGCGCCGGTGCCCAGCACGCCCACCAGGGGCGCGGCCAGCGCGCCGACGCCGAACTGCACGGCACCGAGCAGAGCGGAGGCCGTACCGGCCGATTCCCCGTGCCGGGACAGGGCCAGGGCCGGCGCGTTCGGCATCGCGAGGCCCGCCGCCGCGAGCACCACCCACAACGACACCAGCAGGCTCGGCAGCCCGCCGAACCCGGTCACGGCGAAGGCGAGCAGCGCCAGACCAGCCCCGGCCCCCACGCCGAGGGCGGCGACGAGGATCTGCTGCGGCGAGTAACGGCGCAACAGCCGTACGTTGAACTGGGTCGCCGCGATCAGCCCGACCGCGCCCGCGCCGAAGGCCAACCCGAACTGCTGCTCGTCCAGCCCGTACTGCTCCTGCAGGACGAACGACGACCCGGCCACGTAGGCGAACAACGCCGCCATGGCCAGCCCGGCGACCGAGACCAGTCCCACGAACGCACGGTCACGCAGCAGCGAGCCGTACACGGTCACCGTCGCGACCACCCCGCCGCGCTGGCGCCGATCGGCCGGCAGCGTCTCGCGGAGGCCGAACGCGGCGACCACGACGAGCAGCACACCGAAGGCGGCCAGAGCCACGAACACGCCGCGCCAGTCCGTCCAGCGCAGCAGCCAGCCACCGAGGGTCGGAGCGAGGATCGGCGCCGCCCCCATGACCAGCAGCAACCGGGAGAGCAGCTTGGCGAAGGCCGCGCCGCTGAACAGGTCGCGGACCACGGCCATCCCGACCACCGAGGCCGCTGCGACGCCGAGGCCCTGCACCACCCGCAATCCCCCGAGAACCGCGATGTTCGGTGCGATGACGCAGAGCACCGACGCCACGACGTGCAGCGCGATGCCGGCGATCAGCGGCACGCGCCGGCCGACGGCGTCGGACAGCGGACCGATCAGCAACTGGCCGAGGGCGAGGCCCGCCAGCGTGCCGGTGAGGGTCAGTTGGACCGCCGCCGACGTGGTCTGGAAGTCGGCGACGATCGCGGGAAGCGCGGGCAGGTACATGTCTATGGTCAGCGGACCCACCGCGATCAGCGACCCGAGCACGAGGACGAGCCGCAGGCGTTGGCGGGGGCTCATCAGGTCACCCGGCGTCAGCGGGGCTGACGGACCCTCAGGGGCGTCGACGGCGGCGGTCATCGGGTCGCCGCCGACTGCTCGTCGCGCAGCCGGACGGAGAACAGTGCAGGAGTCACATTCGGCCCAAGCCCGGATCCGGTGACCTGATTCCCCGTCGACCGGTAGGTATCTCAGGTCACAGTCGGGCGGCGGCGGTGCGACCGCCCCGACGCCGCTGACCGGCGGTGCATCCTCAGCCGCCGGTGGCGCCAGTGCCATCGCAGTCCCTTCTCGGGATCTTCGCGCCGGCGCAGCCAACGCCCGCAGCGGCGGCAGCGCTGCCCGCTGGGCGGTCACGGCGACCAGCATGTCGCATCGTTGCTGGTCAGAGCCGCATCGACCGCCCGGGCGGGGTGCAATTCAGACGCGCCGAGCCGCACCGACCAGCAAGGCCTGAACGCCCGCAGTTACGTGTCGCGCTGACCTGGTGATTCCTCACTGTTCAATGCCGTTGCGCGCGGTTGGCAGAGACGGGCCGCCAAAACAAGCTCTGAGCTGGGAAAACTCCGAGCCGCACCGAGCCGATGGTACATGGGGCGCATTGCCGTCGGGGTCAGTTCAGCCTCGGCCGAGCGGCCGGCCGAGCGCGACCGGCGCGAGCGGCGGGCTGACCGCGCCGCACCCGGGCGGCTGGTGACCTCTCGATCAACTCGCCCGGCCGCGCGACGCCTGGCCCGCAAATCCCTCTCATCACATAAATCCGGCGTGTACGAAATTGCCCGATGTTAGCTTTGCCTCCTGTTCATCCCAGTCCAAGAGGGCCGGATCTGGGCAATTCAGACATTACGTACTAAAAGGCCCGGCCATGCGCGGGTTCACGGGGGAAAGAGGGGCTGATGGCAGGCACATCCAATGTCACCGCTGGCGGTACGAAGACCGACCTCCACACCACCGAACGGTCTCGCGGCGTCCCTGCGAAAGGGGATCCGGTGACACTGGACCGGGACATCGACACCCCGGTCCCCAGCCTGCTGTCCGCGCCGCCACTCACGGCACCACCGCCGGGGCATGACGACCGGCCACTGAGCATCCTGCGGATGCGGGAACGCCCGGAGAGCGACACCGCGATCGGCAACGTCGGTCCCAAGCGACAGACGGTGAGCGTGGTCATCCCGACGCTCAACGAGGAGAAGAACATCGGGTGGGTGCTCGAGCGCATGCCGCCGATCGTCGACGAGGTGGTCCTCGTTGACGGGCACTCGTCGGACCGTACCGTCGAGGTCGCCCGCGCCCTCCGGCCGGACATCGTGGTGGTGACGCAGAACTGCCGGGGCAAGGGCGACGCGGCGCGGGTGGCGTTCGCCGCGGCGACCGGCGACCTGATCGTGATGATCGACGCCGACGGCAGCATGGATCCCGCCGAGATCCACTGCTTCGTCACCCCGCTCATGAACGGCTACGACTTCGTCAAGGGCTCCCGGTTCCTGGCCGGCGGCGGATCGACCGACCTGACCCCGCTGCGCCGGACGGGAAACCAGATGCTGGTGCGGCTGACGAACAGCCTGTTCCTCGTCCACTTCACCGACCTGTGCTACGGCTTCTGCTCGTTCCGTCGTGACTGCCTGCCGGCGCTCGCCCTGACCGCGCATGGCTTCGAGATCGAGACCGAACTCGTGGTCCACGCGCTGAAGGCGAACCTGCGCATCGCCGAGGTGCCGAGCAACGAACTCCCGCGCCGCTGCGGCACCTCGAACCTGCACACCTTCCGGGACGGGCAGCGGGTGCTCCGGACCCTGATCCGGGAGCGGGTCGTACGGCGCCCTCGACCGGTGGTGGACCCGATCGACCACCGGGTGCTGGACCGGTGGCAGCCCCTGACAACCGAGCCGGCCGGTCCGGCACTCAGTGAGGTGGCCAGCTCATGATGCGTCCGCAAGCCCGGGTGACGCGCGGCAGCCTCGCCCTCGCCCTGCTGGTCGGGGTGCTGTTCGGTGCCGCACCCGTTCCCGGTGGGCTCCCCACACCGGCCGGCGCCGCCGCCGGCGACATCGGCTTCGTCGGCCCGTCCACCTCCGGCGACGGTTCGGCGGCGACCGGAGAGAAGCCGGAGAGCAAGCTGTGGTGGAACGACGGCGCCTGGTGGGCGGTGCTGTTCCACACCAGCAGCCAGACCCACCACATCTTCCGGCTGGATCGCTCCACCGAGCAGTGGGTCGACACCGGGACCATCGTCGACAACCGGCCGAAGACCCGCTCCGACGTGCGGTGGGACGGCACCAGGCTCTACGTCTCCTCGCACGTGCGCGCCAGCTCCTCGACCGGCGCGGCGTCCGGAAACCCGGCCCGGCTCTACCGCTTCAGCTACGACGCCGCGACGAGGACCTACACCCGTGACACCGGCTTCCCGGTGCAGATCACCAGCTACTCCACGGAGACCCTGACCATCGACAAGGACTCGACGGGCGTGCTCTGGGCGACCTGGACCCAGGGCTCGAAGGTCTACGTGAACAACACGACGGGCGGGGACGCGGTCTGGGGCACCCCGTTCGTGCTGCCGGTCGCCGCGGCCGCCAACCTGTCCAGCGACGACATCTCGGCGGTGGTGAGCTTCGGCGACGGTCGCACCGGAGTGATGTGGAGCAACCAGGCGGCGTCGGCCATCTACTTCGCCGAGCACGTCGGCGGCACGTCGCGCTCCACCTGGGACGTCACTCGTACGGCGGTCCAGGGCCCGAACAGCTCTGACGACCACATCAACCTGAAGGCCCTCCAGGCCGACGCCTCCGGACGGGTCTTCGCGGCCATCAAGACCGGGCTCGACGACGCCGGCGCCTCGTCCTCGGCGCCCTTGATCATGCTGCTCGCCCGGGACCCGTCGACCGGCGACTGGTCCAGCTATCCGGTCGGGCGGATCAGGGACTGCCACACCCGGCCCGTCCTGCTGCTCGACTCCGAACAGCAGACGCTGTACGTCTTCATGACCGCGCCGGACAGTGGCTGCCCCTACACGGGCTACCCGGGAACGATCTTCATGAAGAGCTCCCCGATGGACGCCATCGCCTTTCCCGAAGGCCGCGGCACCCCGATCATCAGGGACGCCACGTCACCCAACCTGAACAATGTGACGACCACCAAGCAGGACGTCACCAGCGCCACCGGCATGGTGGTCATGGCCAGCAACGACGCCACCCAGCGCTACTGGCACGCCGACCTCCGGCTGGGCACGTCGTGAGCGCGGGGACCAGCCTCGAGCCCCGCCTCGGGCCGGCCCCCGGCGACCCGCGACCGCTGCGGGTGACGAGTCCTGCCCCGGCCGACGTGTGGGAGCAGGTGCTCGCCTCCGCACCGACCGCCCTGCCCAGCCAGACGCCGACCTGGCTCCGCTGCGTGTGCACGGTCGAAGGCTACGAGGACGTCTCGCGGCTCTACGAGACCGTCGACGGAAGGCGCCTCGTCCTTCCGCTCGTACGTCGCCCGGGGCTCGGTCCGATCCTCGCGACGGACTTCGGGCTCCCCGTCGGCTGGGGACCGGGCGGGCTGGTCTGCGACGGCGGTGAGGTCGGCCCGGATGACGTCCGCATGGTGGTCGCCGACCTGGCGCGGCGGCGCGTGCTGAGCACCCTGGTCCGCCCCGACCCGGCGACGGCCGGGACCTGGGACGCGGTGGTGCCGGCGAGGGTGCTGCGCCAGGAGCGGATGGCGCAGACGCTCTTCCTCGACGGTGGCTTCGACGAGGTCTGGCGCAAGCGGTTCCGCAGCGACACCCGTAACCGGATCCGCCGGGCGGAGCGGGCCGGCGTGGTCGTCGAGCGTGACGACGAGGGCCGCCTGGTCGCCGTCTTCCACCAGCTCTACAGCGAGTCCGTCGACCGCTGGGCGCGGCGGGACCGTCTCCCGCTCCCGCTCGCCCGGCGGCTGGCGGCCCGACGGGAGCCGCACCGGAAGCTGCGCACCGTCGCGGCCATGCTGGGCTCCCGTTGCCGGATCTACGCCGCGTACCACGAGGGGCGACCGGTCGCCGCGATCGTCGTGCTCCTCGGCACGACGACGGCGATGTACTGGCGCGGCGCGATGCTGGAGAAGCTCGCCGGCCCGGTCTACGCCAACTACCTGCTGCACAAGTCGGCGATCGCCGACGCCGCCGACGCCGGCTGCACGGCCTACAACATGGGCGACTCGGCACGGGTCTCCTCGTTGGAGCTGTTCAAGAGCCGCTTCGGCGCCGTCAGCCAGGACTACGCCAGCTACCGGTTCGAGCGGCTGCCGATCACGCCGCTGGTCCAGCGTGCCCGCAGCGGCGCCCGGCGGATCCTGGCGCTCCGGCCGGTTCGGGAGTAGTGCATGAGCCGTACACCGCCTCGCCGGTCGGGCCCCCGGCCAGCCGTCCCCCGCTGGCTGGGCCCCACCGCGGCCCTGACCGCGATCACGCTGCTCGGGATCTTCGGCCGCCCCGCCCCGGATGCTCCCCACGGCGCCGAACCCTCCCCGCTCGGCTCCGACGCGGCCGGATACGACTGGTCCGCGCCACAGGGCCACCGCCCCGACCCGGGCACGCTCTCCGTCGGCGTCACCCACACCCGGCACTCGATCGACGACTGGGGCAGCCCGCCCGCCATCGCCTCCGCCAAGGCCATCCTGACCGCGACGGCCAGCTACCAGAACCAGCACATCTTCGGCTGGGGCACGGAGAACCCGGAGCCGAGCCCGGGAAGGTTCGACTGGTCCTCGCTGGACCGGCGGATGGGGCTGATCAGGTCGACCGGCGGCACCCCGGTCATCACGCTCTGCTGCGCGCCGGACTGGATGAAGGGTGGACGCGCGGGACAGACCGACTGGAACCGGCTGCACGCCGCACCCCGCCCACAGCACTACGCCGACTTCGCCGCGCTGGCCGCGGCGGTCGCCCGGCGCTACCCCGACGTACGGCACTACCAGGTCTGGAACGAGATGAAGGGCTTCTGGGACGAAGCGCGGAACCGCTGGGACTACGAGTCCTACACCAACCTCTACAACGTCGTGTACGACGCGCTCAAGGCGGTGGACCCCGCCATCGCCGTCGGTGGTCCGTACGTCGTCATCGACATCTGGGCGAGCCGGAAGACCGCCAGTCACCCGTCGGCGCTCGCCGGAGCCTGCGGCGTGGTCGACCAGCGTGGTCTCGACGCGCTGGACTACTGGCTCCGGCACAAGCACGGCGCGGACTTCGTCGCCGTCGACGCCGGGCTGTCGACGCGCGATCAGGGCAGGATCACGGCGACCACCGTCAGCAGCGCACTCTTCGGCGCACTCACCCGATGGCTGCGCCAGCGGACGTCCCTGCCGATCTGGTGGAGCGAGTTCCACGTGGGCCGGGCCGACGCCGCCGGCCAACGGAAACTGACCGGCCGGGCCGTCGCCGCCCTGCTGCACATGGCCGACCAGGGGGCGACGACGGCGTTGATCTGGGAACCCCAGGGCGACACCGGCAAGGAGCACGGGCCGGCGCTGTGGAGCTCGACGGACCGCCACGACGAGGGCCGCCCCCTCCCGTACGCGGATGCGGTCGCCCGGCTGCAACAGGTGCTCGCCGACCGCGCCGGGCCCGACCCCGTCTCCTGGCCGGTGCCGGAGCTCGGCCTGGTCCGCGGCCGGGAGGGCGTCCTCCTCGTGCACACCGAGGACGAGCCGATCGACCTGGAGATGCAGGGACGGCCGCTCCGCCTCGGGCCGTACGAGGTGCGATACGTCCCCCTGCGGACCGACACACCCGTGGAGTCCACGTTCCCCGTCGACCCGGGGCCGCCGGCGCCCGCGGTACCGGCGGCCCAGTGCCTCCGCCTGACCGCCGCAACCACACAGCTTTCGGAGACGCGATGAGAGGCGACGAGGCGACCGTCCCGGCGGCGACGGTGGTGGGGGGCCATCCGGAACCGCCAGGGCCGGCGCAGCCGGCGACGGCCGCGCATGGGCTCGCCCGGGCGGTGCTGTCCGGCCTGGATGAGGCCGACGTGCGCTGGTGCCTGCTACGCGGCGGTCCGGAGGCACTCATCGTCCCCGGGGACCTGGACGTCCTGGTCGCGCCGGCCGATCTCGCGAGGGCCGTGGCCGTCGTCGAGGCCCACGGCCTGATCCGCCTGACCAGTCACGGCCGGGGCACCCACCGGTTCTTCCTCGGCCTCGACCCGGCCACCGGCTCGTGGGTCGAACTTGACCTGGTGACCGAGCTCGCCTACGGCCGTCACTTCGAGGTGCGCACCCCGGCAGCCGGGGGCTGCCTGGGTCACCGCGCACGCCAGGACGGCGTGTGGGTGCTCGCGCCCGGGGACGAGTTCTGGGCGCTGCTGCTGCACTGCGTGCTCGACAAGCGCAGCGTCGCCGACCACCACCTTCGTCGGCTGCGACAACTGGAGGGCCATGCCACGCTCGACGGTCCACTCGCCCGGGCGCTGCCGGAGCGGGCGGGCCGGGTGCTACTGGCGTACTGGCGGGCCGGTCACCCGCCCGCGGCACTGCCGGCGATCCGTCGGCAACTGCTCGCCGCCTGCTGGCGGGCCCGTCCGGCGAGCGCGGCCCGCCGTCTCGTCGGCTCGGCCGCCCTGCGCTCGATCGAACGGCCGCTGCAGGCGTGGAGCCGACGGGGTGTAGGCGTCGCCCTGATCGGCCCCGACGGCTCCGGGAAGTCCACCCTGGCCCAGGCTATCGAGTCGACGTTCTACTTCCCGGTACGCCGCGTCTACATGGGCCTCTGGCCGTCGAACGAGGCACCGCGCAGCACCGCCGAGCAGGGGGTACGCGTCCTGCTGCGCCCGTTCACCGTGTGGCGCCGCTACCTGACGGCGGTGCGCCACCGGGCGCTGGGCCGGCTGGTGGTCTTCGACCGCTACGTCTACGACGCCCTGCTGCCGCCGCGCGGGCCGCTGGTCCGGCTCAAGCGGCCGTACTTCCAGTTGCTGAGCCGCCTCTGCCCGGCACCGGACGTGGTGCTGCTGCTGGACGTCCCGGGCTCGGTCATGTACCGCCGCTCCGGGGAGTACGACCCCGAGCACCTCGAGGCGGAACGCGAGCAGTACCGACGCCTGCGCCGGCGCATTCCCCACCTGGAGCGCGTGGACGCCGACCGAGCGCCGGAACTGGTGCTCGGGGATGCGCTCGGCCGGATCTGGCGGCACTACGTCGAGCGGACGGTCCGGTGAGGGGCGCCGTGCAGTGGGCGCAGCCGGTCCTGCGGGATCGGCTCGCCTGCTGGCTGCACCGGCCGCAACGGAGCTGGACCGCCGCCGTCGCCCCTCGCCTGGTCGCCCGGGCGACCGGCACCGACGACGCGCGGTGGCGGACCGAGACCGTCGCCTTCACCAGCACGTCCGTCGCCGTGGCCACAGTGCGGGGCAGCGGAGCCGGCGACCGCTACATGGTCAAGGTGCCCTGGACCGACCAGGCTGTCGAGGGGCTGCGGCGCCAGGCCGAGGTGCTCGACCTGCTGTGGACGAATCCACACCTGCCCGGCCTGCGTCGGGTCCTGCCGTACTGCGCGGCTCAGGGAACGGTCGAGGGGCGCTTCTACTGCGTGGAGGTGGCGCTGCGGGGCGCTCCGGCGAGCGGGATGATGCTGCGGCGTACCCGGCGGACCGCCCTGCTCGCCTCCGCCAACCGGGTCATCCGCGACCTCCACCTGCGTACCCGGGAGCGGACCCTGCTCGACCGGGCCTTGGTGGTGCAGTGGGTGGACGTCCCGCTGCGGCGGCTGGAGGGGTTCGCCGCCACCCACCCGCAACGCGACCGGCTCCTCGACGTGCTCTGGCGGCTGCGGGAGGAGCTCGTCGCCGCCCTCGTCGGCCGCACCGTGCACACCTCCTGGATCCACGGCGACTTCTGGCCCGGCAACCTGCTGGCCACCTCGCCCGACGGGCAGGTGACCGGAATCGTCGACTGGGACCGCGCCTCGGCCCGTCAACTCCCCCTGCACGACCTGCTGCACCTGCACGTCCTCGCCCGGCGGCTGGCCCGCGGCGAGGATCTCGGCGAGATCGTCGTGCACGCGCTGCGGCACGGCATCGACCGGACGCTCGACGTCCCCGCCGGCGAGGCCGCCGCCTGGCTGGACCACATCCCGCCACGGCCGGCCCTGCTCCTCTACTGGCTGCGCCACGTCCTGCTCTTCATCGACTCGGAAGGTGACCATGACGATCCACGCTGGATCCGCGGCAACGTCGAACGCGTCCTCGTCAACGTCTGAGCTGATCTCCGTACCCGCTCCCCAGGCGCCGGCCCGGACCGAGGTGGCGCTGACCGTCACCGTCGTCATCTGCGTCTACACCGAGCGGCGGTGGCCTCAGATCGTCCGGGCGGTCCGCTCCGTGCTGGCGCAGGACGTACCGGCGGCACAGGTCGTCGTGGTCGTCGACCACAACCCGGCGCTGCTGGAGCGGGTGCGCGCCACGTTCCCCGAGCTGACCATCGTGCCCAGCGCCGGCCCGCGCGGCCTCTCGGCTGCCCGCAACACCGGACTGGCCCAGGCGAGCGGCGAGATCGTCGCCTTCCTCGACGACGACGCAGAGGCCGAGCCCGACTGGCTGGCCCGGCTGCTTCCGCACTATCGGGACGAGCGGGTGCTAGCGGTCGGCGGCCACGCCGTACCGGCCTGGGAGGAGGAGCGGCCGCGTTGGCTGCCCGCCGAGTTCGACTGGGTCGTCGGGTGCAGCTTCACCGGCCAGCCCACGGAGGTCGCCCCCGTCCGCAACGTGATCGGGTGCAACATGTCCTTCCGCCGGTCGGTCCTGGACCGCACCTCAGGCTTCGACCCGGCGCTCGGTCGGGTCGGTCGGACGCCGGTGGGCTGCGAGGAGACGGAGCTCTGCATCCGCATCCGGCAGGTCGAGCCGGACGGCGTGGTGCTGTACGAACCGGCGGCCCGGGTCCGGCACCGGGTGACGATGGACCGGGCGACCTGGCGTTACTTCCGGCAACGCTGCTTCTCCGAGGGGCGGTCCAAGGCGGTCGTCGCCCGACTGGTGGGCAGCGACGCCGCGCTCGCCATGGAGCGCACGTACACCCGCCGCACCCTCCCGGCAGGGGTGCGGCGCGGGCTGCGCCAGGCCCGCGCCGGCGACCGCGCCGGGCTGCTGCGGTCCGGGGCGATCGTCGCCGGGCTGCTCGTGACCGCCGCGGGCTACGTCTCGGCCCAGACCCGGCGTGCCTCCCGGGCGGTCGGCGGGCCCGCCCCCCGGCGCCCGGCGGGTCCGGTGCCGGTACGGGTGCTCACCGTCGAGCTCTCCGAGGGGATGACCGACCTGCCCGACACGGGTGGCCCGGACGGCACCCGGTACGGCGCGGCACAGATCCTGGTCCGGCTGCACGGGCAACCGCTCGGGCTGGTCGACGTCGCACTGCCGGCCGGCGGGCTGACCGCGCCGGCGCTCGGCGCCGCGATCCGGGCCCGCCTCTCCGCGGCGATCGACGAGCACCTGCGACACGACGGCCTGCCCCCACTCGACCGGCTCGAGCCCGGCCCGGTCGGGGAGACCGGCGGCGCCGGGGAGACCGGGTTCGCCGGAGCGGGCGCACCCGTCGGCGTCGGGTCGTGTCCGTCCCGTCGACCGGCGGTGGGGCCCGCCCCGTTCGTGAGCGTGGTCGTGCCCACGTGTGGACGCACGCCGCGCTTCGAGTCCACCCTCGACTCGCTCGCCACGCTCGACTACCCCCGCTACGAGATCGTCGTCGTCGACAACACGCCGCAGGTCGCCGACACCGCGCGGATCGTCGCCGGGCGCGCCGCCGAGGATCCCCGGTTCCGCTACACCGGCGAACCGCGACCCGGCGTCGCGCACGCCCGCAATCGGGGGCTCGCCGAGGCGCGGGGCGAGATCGTCGCCTTCGCCGACGACGACGTCACCGTCGACCGGGATTGGTTGCGCAGCCTCGTCGACGGTTTCACCGACGACGGCGTGGCCGGTGTGACCGGTCAGGTCCTGGCCCGGGAACTCGACACCCCGTCGCAGATCTGGCTGGAGCAGTACGGCGGCTACGGCAAGGGCTGCCAGCGGCGGCAGTTCTACCGGGCCGGGTTCGCCACGCTCTACGGAGGCGGCGCGCGTCGGGTCGACCTACCGACGCCGTCGCTCTACCCGTACCTGCCCGGATCGTACGGCTCCGGCGCCAACATGGCGTTCCGCATCGACGCGCTACGCCGGCTGGGCGGCTTCGATCCGCGGCTGCGCAGCGGGGAGGACATCGACGTGCTGCTGCGTACGGTGCTGGCCGGCCACGCGCTGACCTACGAACCGGGGGCCATCGTCTGGCACACGCACCGACGCGAGCTGCGCGCACTGCGACGAACCATGTACCGGTACGGGGTCGGCCTCGGCGCCGTGCTGACGAAGTGCCTGGCGACCGACCCCACCGCCCGACGTGAGCTGCTGGGGCGGCTGCCTCGCGGCGTGGCCTACGCGCTGCGGCCCGGGTCGGAGAAGAACGGCCGCAAGCAGGAGGGCTACCCCGCGTCGCTGACCGCCCTCGAATTCTGCGGGCTGGCGCTGGGACCGGCCTACTACGCCGCCGCCGCGGCCCGATCCGGACGGAGTCGCCCGTGACCCGTGCACCGAAGACGGTCGTCCCCGTCCTCTGCTACCACAGCGTCGGCGACGTACGCCGCGACGGCACCCTGCGCTGGTCGGTGTCGCCGGGCGACTTCGATGAGCAGCTGGCGCTGATCCGGGAGCGCGGGCGGACGGCGATGACGGTGAGCGGCTACGCGGCCGCGCTGCGCGGGCTGGCCCCGTTGCCGCCGCGACCAGTGCTGATCACCTTCGACGACGGCTTCCCCGACCTCGTCGAGACCGCGCTGCCGACGCTGCGCCGGCACGGGCTCACGGCGACCGCGTACGTTCTCGCCGCGCGGGTGGGCGTGGCGCCGCCGCCGGACGGGGATCCGTCGGTCGACTGGGACCAGCTCCGTGAGCTGCGCTCGCACGGGGTGGAGATCGGGTCGCACAGCCGGAGCCACCGCGCCCTCGACTGTCTCCGCCCGGCCGAGCTGCACCAGGAGATCGCGGGGAGCCGACAGGTGCTGGAAAAGGGAACGGGGACGGCGGTCCGATCGTTTGCCTATCCGTACGGCTACCACAGCACCGCCGTGCGGACCGCGGTGCGCGCCGCGGGCTACTCCTCCGCCTGCGCGGTCAAGAACGCGCTCAGCCACCCGGACGACGACGTCCTCGCCATCGCCCGGGTGCTGATCGAGCGGGACACCGGCGTCGCCGGGATCGCGGCCCTGCTCGACGGCACCGGCTGGCCGCTGGCGTGGCGGGGCGAGCGGTTGCGCACCCGGGGTTGGCGCGCGTACCGACGCGCCCGCCACCTGGTGCACAGCGCGCGTCCGCGGCTGAGCCAGCCGACCTCGTGACGGCAGGGAGAGCGCACCAGGGACGGGGAGGAGGGGTGACCTCGTGAGCGCCCAACGGGCCGGGACCGCCGACGCGTCGGCCGGTCGCACGGCTCCCGGCGTCGGCACCGTCGCCGAGCCGATCGGCGTACGGCTGCGCCAGCACCTGCGCGACCCGCTGAACGGCAACGTCTACGCGCTGATGCTCAACACGGCGGTGAGCTCGCTGCTCGGCATCGCGTACTGGGCTCTCGCCGCCCGCCTCTACTCACCGGCCGAGTTGGGCATCGGCGCGGCGATGGTGTCCACGATGTCGTTCCTGAGCAACCTCTCCCAGCTCAACCTGAACGGGGCGCTCGCCCGCTTCCTGCCGACCGCCGCCACGCAGGGCAGCCGGCTGGTCGGGTACGCCTACGGGGTCAGCTGCCTTGCGGCGCTCGTCCTGAGCGGTGGGTTCCTGCTGCTCGCACCCATCGTCGCCGACCGGCTCGAATTCCTGCACCGCACTCCCCTGCTCGCGGTGGCGTTCGCCCTCTGCGTCGCCGGCTGGTCCGTCTTCACCCTGCAGGACAGCGTGCTCACCGCCCTGCGCGGGGTGGTGTGGGTACCGGTCGAGAACACCGCCTTCGGGACCATCAAGATCGCGCTACTGGTGCTGTTCGCCGGCGCCGTACCGAGCCTGGGCATCTTCGTATCGTGGAACCTGGCGGTCGTCGCGACCCTCATCCCCGTCAACGTGCTGGTCTTCCGCCGGCTGCTGCCCCGGCTGCGGGCCCGCCGTACCGAAGCGACGCTGCCCGACCGTCGGGTGCTCGCCCGGTTCGTGGCGCTGGACTACGTCGGATACCTGTTCATGCAGGCCGGCACGAACGCACTGCCCTTGATCGTGACCGCCCGGCTGGGCGCGGAGGCCAACGGAGTCTTCTACGTGGCCTGGCTGCTCGGCGGCTCCCTGGAGCTGGTGGCCTACCACTTCGGCACCTCGCTGACCGTGGAGGCCGCCGCCGACGAGTCGCGGCTCGCGGCGTACGCACGGCAGATGCTGCGACGAGGCCTGCTCCTCTTCGTACCGGCGGTCGTCCTGCTCTGCGTGTCGGCGCCGCTGCTGCTGACCCTGTTCGGCAGTGACTACGCCTCGACCGGCTCCGACAGCCTGCGGCTCTTCGCCGTCGCGGTGCTGCCCAAGCTGGTGCTGACCGTCTTCGTCGCGGTGTCCCGGGTGCAACGCCGGGTGGGGCGCATCATCGCCGTGCACGCGTCCACGAGCACCCTGGTCGTGTCGCTGGCGCTGGTCGCGATGGCCGAGATCGGCGTCGTCGGGGTCGGCATGGCGTACCTCGCCGGACAGGTCGTGGTGGCGGCCGCCGTCCTGCCGTCGATGGTGCGGCTGCTGCGGGGCCCGTCGTGAGTGGCGACGCGGGCCTGCTGGCGGCCCCGGCCGCAGCCGGCCAGCGGGTACGAAACGGCCTGCTCGCCGTCGCCGAGTGGGCCGCGCCCGCGGCGGCGCTCGCGCTCGGGGTGTGGGCCCTGCGTCGGGGGGACGTCGCCGACATCGGCTCGCTCGGGCTGGTCACCGCGCTCCGGCCCGAGCTGTACGTGGCTCTCGCCCTGCTGACCGCGAGCTTCCTCCGCGGCGTCTTCCGCACCCGCCCCGCCGCCGACACCCTGCTCGCCGCGCACGCGGTGGTGCTCGTCGTCCTGCTCTTCGGCGCGGCGCCCGTCATCGAGCCGCTGCCGCGCGTCATCTCCGGTTGGCTGCACGTCGGCTTCGCCGACTACATCGCCCGTACCGGGGAGACGTTGCCGGAGCTGGACGCCCGGTTCAGCTGGCCGGGTTTCTTCGCGCTGACGGCCATGGCGACGCGGGCGGCCGGCATACCGGACGCCATGCCGCTGCTCGCCTGGGCGCCCGTGGGGTTCAACCTGCTCTACGGCGCCGTGGTGTTCCGGCTGGCCCGGGTGACGTCGGCCGACGCGCGGACGGCGTGGCTCGCCGTCTGGCTGTTCTTCCCGGCCAACTGGGTGGGGCAGGACTACCTCGGCCCCCAGGCGATGAACTACCTCTTCTACCTGGTCCTGCTGATGGTGCTGCTCCGCTGGTTCCGCCCGATCTGGTACGGCGGCCTGCACCGCGAGCGACCCCCGAGGAGCCCGGTCGGTCTGCTGCTGCGCCTGCTCCGGCTCCCGCCGCAGCCGCTGCTGCTCGAACCGGTGGCGCAAAGGGCCAGTTCGGCCTCGCTCGTCGGTCTGGTCGCGGTGGTCCTCGCCGTCTTCGCGGCCAGCACCGTGAGCCACCAGCTCACCCCGATGGCGATCGTGGTCGGCGTCGGCGCCCTGGTGCTGGTCCGCCGCTGCACGCTCCGTACGCTGCCGGTCCTGCTCGCCGTCATGCTGATGGCCTACATCAGCTACGGCGCCGTCACGTACTGGGCGGGGCACCTGGACGACATGTTCGGCTCCGTCGGGAGCGTCGGCGGCACCATCAACCACGGGGCGGTCGAACGGGTGCGCGGCGACGAGGGGCACCAGACGGTGGTGCTGTTGCGACTCGTCCTGACCGTGGTGGTCTGGGGGCTGGCGGCCGTCGGCGCGTGGCGGCGGATGCGCCGGGGACAGGGCGACCTGGGGCTCCTGGCGCTCGCCGGGGCGCCCTTCCTGCTCCTGGCGATGCAGAGCTACGGCGGCGAGATCTTCCTTCGGGTCTACGCCTTCGCCCTGCCGTTCGTGACGATCCTGCTGGCCGCGCTGGTGGTCCCCGTGTGGCCGGCACGGCGTCGCGGCCTCGCGGCCCTGACGGCGGGTGTCCTGAGCACCGTCCTCATCGGCGCGTTCTTCGTCGCCCGATACGGGAACGAGGCCTTCGAGCAGGTGCGGCCGGCCGACCACCGGGCCGTGGAGTGGCTCTACGCGCACGCGCCGGCGGGCGTCTCGTTCGTCTCGGTGACCTCCAACGTCCCTTGGCGGGCGCAGGGCGTCGAACGGTACCGGTACCGACCCATCGGCGAGGACCTCGGCCCGACGACGGTCACCGCCATCGAGGAAGAGATGCGGCGCAACCCGAAGGGCGCCTACCTGATCATGACAAAGGGGCAGTACGTCTTCGCGGAGTCGTTCCTGGGCAAGCCGCGGGGGTGGGGCCCGGACCTGGAACGCCAGGTCGTCGACTCTGGACAGTTTCGGCTCGTCTACACCAATCCCGATGCGAGGGTCTACGTCCTCGGCAGCAGCGAAAGGGGCGACCGGTGACCGAGATCGTCGAGTCCGTTGTCGATGCCGATCCAGCTTTGTCGCCGACGGATTCCCCGTCGCGTACGCCGTGGCCGGCGCTGGTGACGCTCTTCGCCGGCGGCGGCGTCCTCGCCCTCGTCGTCTGGGACGTGCCGGGCATCCTGCGTGCGGTCAGCGTTCCCGTCTACATCGCCGTGGCACCAGGACTGGCCTGCGCGCGTCTGATCCGGATACCGGACGGCCTCAGCCGCTTCGTGGTCGGCGTCGCGCTCAGTCTCGCCCTCGGCGTCCTGGTCGCGCAGGGAATGATCCACCTGCACCGATGGTCACCGCTGCTCGGGCTCACCACCCTCACCGCGGTCGCGTCGCTCGCCTCCCTGACCGAGCTGGTCCGGGACGGGCTGGGCCGACGTCCCGGCGCGACAGGTGGGCGTTGAATGACTGCCATCGCTCTCAGTGTGGCCCGGGCCGGGCCCGTCCAGGCGACCGTGCTCACCCTGCTGATGCTGGCGCTCATCGCCCGGATCGTGGTGCAGCTCACCGCGCAGCCGGCGCGGCGGAAGGTCGTCCGGATCCTCGATCTGATCACCGCACCGCTGCTCGTCGGGTTCGTCATCATCATCGTCCAGCGGTTCCGTGACCTGAGTTGACCGCAGGGGGCGGCCATTGCGCCACCGTCGCCAGGCGCCAGCTCGGCTCTGATGATCGATCAGGATGTCGGTCCGGCGTGCGAATGGGACGCGACGCCCAACGCGATACTTCCACGAAGGTGCACGCCGGTCGTACCTGAGAGAATCGTTCGCCATGCTCGCTCGGCGCCAGATGAGGGTGGGCGTAACGATGCTGGCGTGGCGGAATGTCGGATCTGAGGCGCTACCCCAGGCCCAGGCTTCGTGGCACATTGCGAACCCACTCGCCGGTGCCGGGCTCCTCCAGGTCGTATGCGGCCGCGATGCGCGATATGGCTGCCCTCGAGGGCTGCGACAGCCGACAACAGCGCGCCGACGACCCGGTCCATGTCGCTCATCGCGCCTTCATACCCGACCGCATTTCGCCGTGCGGCGGATGGGCGCCTCTGGCGCGCGACTGTCAACGCCCGCCCTGCGCCACTCGCGATACGTCCGGCCCGGCTCGCGCCTTGTCGTCATGCTGGCCCGTGCCTACTGTGCAGTGATGCTTTCGCGAATGCTGACGGTGACGTTCGATGCGCACGACGCGGCTCGCCTGGCAGAGTTCTGGGCCGGCTTGCTCGGCCGGGAGGTCGTCGAGGACGCCGGTGGTGCGCTCCTGCCCGGCGACGACACACAGCTCAGCCTGCGGTTCGTTCCGAGCCGCGCGGAGAAGGTGGGGCCGAACCGCATGCACCTTCACCTGACCAGCGCCAGCCGCGCCGACCAGCAGCACACGGTGACGACGGCGCTGGGGCTCGGCGCCGGTCACCTCGACGTCGGGCAGCGCCCCGAGGAGGAACACGTCGTCCTGGCCGACCCCGAGGGCAACGAGTTCTGCGTGATCGAGCCGGGCAACGCCTTCCTCGCCGGGTGCGGCTTGCTCGGGGAACTCGCCTGCGACGGCCGCCGGGAGGTCGGCCTCTTCTGGAGCGAGGCGCTGGGTTGGCCGCTGGTGTGGGACCAGGACCAGGAGACCGCGATCCAGTCACCGCACGGCGGCACAAAGGTCGCCTGGGGAGGCCCGCCCGTGGCCCCGAAAAAGGTGCGCAACCGGCAGCGCTTCGACCTCGCCCCGGCCGGTGGCGACCAGCACGCGGAGGTCGACCGGCTGGTCTCCCTCGGAGCCACTCGGCTCGAGGTCGGTGCGGACGGCGCCGTCGTGCTGGCCGATCCCGACGGCAACGAGTTCTGCGTGAGAGGAAACTGACCACAGCGTTACTGCAATGGTTGTGAGCCTTGGAAGACACGGCCTGGCACGACTGGTGGTCAATGGCGTCCACGCAGCTGGGCCACGATCGACGGGTCAGTGATCCGGGCGTCGTCGGCAAGCAGAAACGCCTTGCTGAGGATCAGCGCGAGCCGGTCGTCGTCGAACGGCAGGAAGACCTGCTCGCGTGGTTCCCGCCGGGACGGCACGATGCACAGGTACACATTTCCCGGCTCCATCAGGATGTTCGCGCTGCCCAGGTGAATCCTGTAGCTGTGCAGGTGTCCCCGCACGACAAGATAGCGCTCGGTCAGCTCGCATCGATCGGCGAGCTTCGTCCGCGGGATGATCCGCTCCAGCGCGCTCCGCCGGGCCTGCGCCGTCGCCGTCAGCTCGGCGAGGCTCGCCTCCCGCCAGTAATCGACGTAGAGGTCGTCCCCGCGGTCCATCCAGTGCGGATCGGCGGCGATCGAGGTCACGGACACGAACAGGTCCACATCGCGCATCGCCTCGCTGAGGACCATGGCCGGAACGTCGGCCAGCTGTGTCGTCCGCCAGGCGCCGCCGACCCGGCGATCGAACCACACCCGGTCGGTGCTGGCGCACTCGACGCCGTCCGGTTGTTGGTCGCGGTAGTCATGCCGGAACCCGATCCGCCAGGCCCCGCCGGGCAGGACCCGGTACGCGTCGTCGGTGTCCCCGCCGTCCCACGGACCGAGCCTCGAACACGTCCAGCCCCGGCCCTTCATCAGCGCGTACAGCTGCCGGTAGTGCACGATGTGCGCGGCGAACCGGTTGGAGTAGGTCTCGGTCTGCAGCTCGGCCGGCGTCAGCAGGTAGACCTCCCGGAACGCCTGCTTGAACGGTTGCCGCAGCTCGCGATCGGTGAGCTCATCGCGCCAGCCCCGGATCTCCTCGGCCGACGTGTTCAGCGGGTGCCACAGCCGGATTTCCGCGTCCGGCTCGGGCTCGGGCACGGCCGTCCCGCTCAGATCCGCGAAACCGTCGCCCGTGGGAAGCACCGACCGCCATTGGCCGGACGCGCCCGGCACCTCCCAGATCAGGCGCCGCACCACGCTCCACCCGAGACCGTTCGTCGCCAACTCGTCACGCCAGCGTCGATAGGGCAGCGTGGTGCCGGCGGTGAAGCCGATTTCCAGCGACCGCGCTACCGTCGCGAGATGTCCCCGGGCCTGCTTCACCAGGTCGCGCAGTTCCTGCACGGTGTCGGCGTGGTCGCGCCGTACGGCCGTTGGGACGGTCGCCAGCGCCTTGCCGTCCGCCCGTCGCCAGGCCAGGTCAACGTCGTGGGACAGGGTGACGACCGCGTCGTACCCGCCGACGGTCACGGTGCGGACGCCATCGGGCCCGAACCCGAGGTCGGGTAGTCGGAACGCCACGTCGGGTCGATCCCCCAGGGCTCGTTCGATGCGTCGCAGCTCGCGGTCGAGCTGCTTGTGTACGCCCTTGTGCCGGGCTGCGGCGCGGGCGGCACGCAGCGCGGCCGAAGCCTCCGGCGTGGGGAAGTCCTCGACGGCGCGGGCCACCTCGTACAGCAGCGCCTGCGAGGGGGCTGTCCGGGCGGCGGTCGGTGCCACAGCGACGCCCAGCAGGAGCGGTCGTAGCAGGTCCATCAGCCAGGGCTCGTCCCGCAGCAGGGCGACCCGCACCGCCCGGCCGAGCGCCGCCACCTCGTCCCTCTCGAACGCCGCGTCCGCCTGGTACGCGATCCTGCCGGACTGAATATCGGCGACCCGCCGGTGTGCCGCCTCGAGCGCCCGGTGCGCGAACGACGCGTACTCCGGCCTGTCGGCCAGTCTTTGCCACATGTCCGGCAGCCGGGGTGGCGAGTAGTACGAGCGCTCACCGCTCGCCTCGGCGAGCAGCGCCTGCGCGATGGGGTCGAGCGCGGACACCACCGCGGCCTCGTCCCGGGCGATCGAATGCAACGACCACGCGAACAGCTTGCTCTCGATACGCGCGGTCAACCCGCCGCCGAGCCCGGCAAGGGCCATCAGCGCGTACGGATGATCAAGCCGGGATCGATCGCCGAGTGCCGTGACCAGGCGTCTGGCCGATCGCGCCGCCTCCTGCGGCAACGGCCCCTCGCACCGGAGCAGCACGTTGACGGCCAGCACGGGATTCCCGGAGCACCACGGCTGCGCCAGCTCGTCCACTAGCGCGGACAGCATGGCGGCACACGACTCCGGGGTGAACGCCGGCTGCCGTTGCTGGCACGCCGCCGTGATGCCCAGCTTCACCCAGTGGGCGGGATCCAGCGGCAGCAGGCGATAAGCGGCGGCCAACAGTACGCCGAGTTCCCGGTCGCTGAGCCGCGATGCGTCCACCACCCGACCGGCGACCGAGTCGTCCGCCGCCGCTTCGGGGACGGTCACCACCCGCAGCAGGCTGGCGGCGTACGGCGACAGTGCCGTGTCGGGGACCACCGCGGTCATCAACCACCGACCAGGGGAACGAGCCGGAGGAACGTGATCTCGGTGCCCGTCCGAAGTTCGACCTGCGCGTCGAGGTCCTCGACCTGCCGGTCGTCGACGAGCACGATGAAACCGTTGCGACCGAACGCCTCCACCGCGCGATCGTACTGGCGGTGTGGGTCGACCTGGCGATGCTGGTACCTGCGGGCGCCATTGAGCTCGCGCTCGGCCCCCGACGGCTGTACCAGTCCCCGGAACTCTCCTGAGCGCCGGGCGTTGTGCTCCGCAACCTCCTGGAACACCCGGCGACGAATGACCTCGCGCAGCGGCAGCCGCTCCTCGAAGATCTCCAGATGCCACGCGTCGGGCTCGCGACCCGCGGTCGTTTCATCGACGATGCTTATCATCACCACGGCGGCCAGGCTGCCAGACAGGGCCGACAATTCCCCACTGCGCGGCCTGGCATCTCGCGCCTGCCCGACCGGGCGGCTCGACCGGGCGCGATCACGGCGGCCGGATCGTGAGCCTCCCGGTCGCCGCTGTCTTGAGGCCCCGCCCGGCGTCAGCGCACTCGATGGCCGGCGCGGAACACGGCCGTTACGGCGCGTACAGCGGTGACGTCGGCGAGGGGATCGCCTTCAACGGCGAGCAGGTCAGCGTCAAAGCCGGGAGCCAGCCGCCCCTTGCGCTCGCCGACCCGGCACGCCGTGGCGGCCAGTGAGGTCACCGCGCGCAGTGCCGCGACCGGCGGGAACCCGCATTCGACCAACATCGATGCGCTGTAAGGCAGGACGCCATGAGGCTTGGGTGGCCCGATACCGGCATCGCTGCCGCACACCACCGTGACGCCGGCATCCCGCATCCGCTGCAGGTTGGCCACGAACCCGCCAACCCGGGCGGCTATCCGCGGCGGGGGTGCAGATCCCGGAACAAACCCGAGGGTCGCCGAGACGACAATGCCGGCCCTGGCGATCGCGTCAATCACGTCCGGGCGCGAGTCGACGCCGTCGGCCGTCATGAACGAGCAATGCTCGATCGTGTCGACGCCTGCCGCGACGGCATACTCGATGCTCGGTACGCCATGGGCGTGCACCGCCACGGGCAACCCGTGGCGGTGCGCCTCCTCAACGGCCGCTCGCAACTCGTCCGGCCCGTACTGCGCCTCGTGCGAGTGCGTCCCAGGCGTCATCTCGCCACCGGTCGCCATCACCTTGATCACGTCGACGCCCCGCTTCACGCGGGCACGTACCGCGGCCCGGACGCCTTCGACGCCGTCCGCCTCGCCACCGAGGAACCAGCAGTGGCCCCGGCTGGTGGTGACGGGCGGGCCGGCCGCGAGGATCTGCGGACCAGACGCGGGGTCGGCGGTGATCTCGTCGCGTAGCCGCAACGCCAGATAACCCCGGTCGCCCAGGTCCCGTACGGTCGTGATCCCCACAGCCAGGCAGGCACGCGCCGCGGTGCGCATCCGACCGAGCAACTCCTCGTCCGGCAGGCCCTCAAGCGCACCGACCGGGTCTGCGCTGGCGTCGAAAGCCAGATGCACGTGGGCGTCGACGAGGCCGGGCAGCAGCGTTGCGTCGCCCAGATCGGCCACCTCGGCGCCCGCCGGCGGCGCCCCGTTGGCCTGTACGCTCACGATTCGCCCGTCGTCGATGAGCACCAGGGGCCGCTCGACCAGGACGGGACTGACCCCGTCAAACGCAGCGCCGCCACGGATCGCCAACATGTCTGCCACCACCAGACCACCGGCGACCCCTCGGTCCCATCATCTGCTGACGGGGTTTCGGCCGCTCGTAGTCACCTAAACCCGCCCGACGCATTGCCGCCATCCGACGGTCGGCCGCCCTTCTACCAACTTCGGCCCAGCGCGTGGCGTCGTCCCACCAGGCCCCCCGCCACCAATCGCCGGGCAATCCGACACCGCCAATGCCGCTCATCGGCTTCGTACGTTGCCCAGACGCGCGATTTGCGGCAGATCCGGACACGTGACCTTGGCAAATCCGCACGGCGGCGGTGGCAACAGCCGTCACGGTGACATTCGGGTCGTGGATCAGGCCGGTCAGGCGGCCGGTTCGCTGGTGGGCGACCGGTGGCCACCGTGGCACGCGACCAACGCGTCTGCCACGATTTCAGCGTCAGCTTGTGCGACATCCGCTGGGTACTCCGGCAGCAGGTCGTCCCAGACGACCAGCCACGACCCGTACAACTGGGCCTGCCCCTCGGGCCGAGCGAAGAACCAGACGTGCAGGTGGGCGCCGCCATCTCCGATGCGGTAGACGTGGGCCCGCGAGATGTGCGGCAGTGCCTGCATGTGGCGGACGATGCGAGTGCTCAACAGCCCCAGTTCGGCGGCCAGTTCGTCGGGTAGATCCGCCATGTCGTAGTGATCGCGCGGATGCAGCATGAGCACCAGCGGGACGCCCACTCCCGGAATCCGGACCAGCCGCCAGTGATCGTTGAACCAGAGCCCTTCGTTCCGGTCGCGGCAGGCGTTGCAGTCCGACGGATCCTCGCCGTGCCGCGCGGGCTCTGGGAGCACCGGCGGGCGCAACGGCGCTACGCGCAGTCCGTCCGGCTCGAACGGACTGATCTCCCATCCCGTCATGCGTGCCAACGGGAGCCGGCGCTCGCTGTCCGCGACGGCGACTGCATGGTCATAGAACTCGT
This sequence comes from Micromonospora sp. BS32, assembly GCF_059089345.1. NCBI lineage: Bacteria > Bacillati > Actinomycetota > Actinomycetes > Micromonosporales > Micromonosporaceae > Micromonospora > Micromonospora sp. BS32. The sequence goes on along the minus strand of NZ_JBSSHR010000001.1, from coordinate 390,279 downwards.
CCGGTCGCAAGGCCATGCCGCGAAGACTAGTACGACAGGATTCCGAGTGACCGATAGCCCCGTCGTGGCTGCCAGGCACCGCCCGATGGCCTCGTACTCGATCGTCCGGATGAACCCGAAGCATCCGCTCGTCGGCAAGGTCGCGCGACCAGGGGCATCAGCGGACGGCCGCAGCGTCGCGGCCACTCAGTCGAGACAGAACTCGTTGCCCTCGATGTCCTGCATCACGAGGCACGACTCGTTGTCGCCATCGGCAGGCAGTAGTCGCACGCGTACCGCGCCGAGCGCGACCAGTCGTGCGCATTCGGCCTCAAGTGCGGCCAGGCGCTCTTCACCCACGAGCCCGGTACCGACCCGCACGTCAAGATGCAGCCGATTCTTGACGACCTTGCCTTCGGGAACGCGCTGGAAGAACAGTCGCGGGCCCACACCTGAGGGATCAATGCATGCGAACGCTGAACCCTGATGCTCAGGCGGCAGGGCGCGATCGAAATCGTCCCAGGTAGCAAACCCCTCCGGTGGCGACGGTACGACGTACCCCCAACACCTCGCACCAGAAACGAGCGACGCGCTTAGGTTCTGCGCAGTCGAAGGTGACTTGGATCTGCTTGACGGACGCCATCGGTCCACCGTAGAGGCGGGGTCTCTCGTCGTCTCCACGGGCCCGCCCCTGGCTGGGTTGTGGCGCATGCGGCCGACTCTTGACGATGAGTGGGACCTTGATACAGCCCACGTTGTCTGACGTCAACCACTACCCGGTCCTTTTGTCGACCGAGGGGGCCAGCACCGTCGCTGACCACATCGGGCGGCTCACGTGAGGCCAGAGAACGGCCGCTGAACCGCCTGACGCCGAGGGGTCGGGTGACAGCCGCCGTAGACCGGGCCGCCCTGATCGCGCCGCGTCAGCATGTGTGGCTTGGATCCCAGTCGGAGAACCCCTGGTGCATTCCAGGGTTGTGTTGCGCGTCGAAGCCCATGGTCTGCGCGCAAACCACGACGTGCCCGCCGAAGTCACGACCTGTCGTGCCCGCGTCGGCCATCGCGGCAACGGGCAGGGCCACGACCGCGACCAGTACCGTTCCCAGCACCGCGACGCTCCTGCGAATCGCACGCATCACTGCCACCTCTCCCGATCACTGCCCCCGCTTCCGGGTTCCATCTGGATCTACTGTTCCTTTGCCCGGTGACTTCCGAACAGGGCCGTAGGTCCCAGCATGGCGGGGCCGCAAGGTCCGGCGCCGGAGAGGTGCGGCCGTTGCGGTCGGCCCGGTCGAATGGGCGGCGGCTGGGGTTCGGTCGTGCCCCGGAGTCGACTGGCCTGTTCGTGGCCAGCCGACTCCGGAGGCCGCATGGCGTAGCGGCTCCCTGCTCAGCAGGGTCAACGGACCTGGGCGGGCTCGGTGTTTGTGGTGGTCTCCAGGCGGGGGGTCGCGGAGCGCACGGTGATCGCGGTGACGACCGCCCCTACCGCGGCAATGGCGCCGGCGCCGATGAAGGCGGCGGAGTAGCCGTCGGTCAGTGCCGGCACGTCACCGAGTCGGTCGGCGCCGTAGGAGGCGGCGATGGCGGTCATGGCGGCCAGGCCGAGTGCCGAGCCGACCTGGTAGCTGGTGTTGACGATGCCGGAGGCCAGGCCGCCTTCCTCCGGTCGGGCGCTGGAGATCGCCGTGCCGAGCGACGGGATGAAGGCCAGCGACATGCCCAACGCCGCGACCAGCGAGGCGGGCAGGACGTCGACGAGGAAATTGCCGTCGGGGCGGGCCAGGGCGAGCCAGCCCAGCCCGGTGGCGAGGACGGCGAGGCCGGTCACCACCAGCGGCTTGGGACCGAACCGGCCAATGGCTCGCGGGGCGATGGTGATCATTCCGAGCATGATGAGGATGGTCATCGGCAGCAGCGCCGCGCCGCTGGGGAAGGCGCTGTAGCCGAGGACCTGCTGCAGGTAGAGGTTGAGGTAGAACCACATCGGGATCCAGGCCGCGCCGAGCAGGAGCTGGGCGAGGTTGGCGGCGCCGAGGTTCGGGGCACGGAAGATGGACAGCCGCATCAGCGGTTCCCGGCGAACGGCCTGGATCGCGAGGAACGCGCCGAGAGCCAGCACGGCGCCGGCGAGCACCAGCCACGTTTCTGCGGAGGCCCACCCGGCCTCGGGGGCGCGCACAATCGCGTACACGGCCGCCCCGAGACCCGCCGTCACGGTCAGAGCGCCGGCGAGGTCGAGGGAGCCGCGGCGGGCGCCGCCGGCCGGCATCAGCACCGGGGTGGCGAGGACCGCGAGCAGGGCGATCGGGATGTTGATGTAGAAGACCCAGGGCCAGCTGACGTACTGGGTGATGACGCCGCCCAGGAAGACACCGGCGGTGCCGCCGGCCGGCGCGGCCGCGCCGTACAGGGCAAGGGCCTTGGTGAGTTCCCTCGGCTCACGGCCGAAGAGCATCATCAGCAACGTCAGCGCCGACGGTGCGATAAGTGCGGCGCCGACGCCCTGCGCGGCACGCGCGGCCAGCTCGACCGCCACGCCGTCGGCCAGACCGGCGGCCAATGAGCCGGCCAGAAGGATCAGCCAGCCCGCGCTGAACATGCGCCGGGCACCGAGCAGGTCCGACAGCCGGCCGCCGAGCAGCAGCAGGCCCCCGAAGGCAACGACGTAGGCGTTGAACACCCACGACAGGTTCTCCGGCGAGAAGCCGAGATCGGCCTGCATGCGAGGTAAGGCCACGCCGATGATCGACGTGTCCATGATGACCATGAACTGGGCGAGCGCGATGAGCCCGAGGGCCCACCACCGCTTGGAACCGTGCGACATTTTCACCCCTCCTTATGCCCCTGGGGGGTATGGGTAAGTGGGAAAGGTATACCCCCTGGGGGTATTTGTCGTCAAGAGCTTGTCCTGACCGACGGCGACAGTGAGACGGTCCTCACCGCTCTTGATTCAAATACCCCGGGGGGTACTTCGATCCCGTCAGCAACGAAGGCGTCAGCTGTTTTCAGAGGGCCATCACACAGCGCGACCCCGCCCGCGACTGGCGCTGTCCCGGCCCGGGTTCACCACCGAAGCCCTGCCGACCGGACCAGGCCGAAGCGCCGCGGCCTGCCTGACATCGCTGGCCTGGCTTGGCGGCAGTTCGTCGGCCACTGCTGCTCTGACTGTGCCGGAACGCCGCTGCTGATCGGGTTGGGCAGGGAGGCGGTCATCGCATCACTGCTTCTCGGGTGTCAGGTGCACCCGGCGCAGCGTCTGGGCGTTGAGAGCAACCACGATCGTGGACGCGGACATGAGCACGGCGGCGGCAGCCGGGCTGAGCGCCACTCCGGCCCAGGCGAAGACGCCGGCCGCCACCGGGATGGCGACGACGTTGTAGCCCGCGGCCCAGACGAGGTTCTGCACCATCTTGCGGTAGGACGCCTTGGACAGGCGGGCCGTGGCGCTGACGCCGCGCGGGTCAGAGGAGGCCAGAACCACGCCGGCGGATTCGATGGCGACGTCAGTGCCGGCGCCGATGGCGATGCCGACGTCGGCGCGGGCCAGCGCGGGAGCGTCGTTGACGCCGTCGCCGACCATGGCGACGGTGAGGCCGCGGCCCTGCAGGTCGGTGACGATCTCGTCCTTGTCCGCGGGCAGGACCTCGGCGAACACCTCGTCGACGCCGGGGCGGAAACCCAGGTCCGCCGCGACCGCGTCGGCCACCGGCCGGGCATCACCAGTAATCATTGCGATCTTCTGGATGCCGAGTTCACGCAGCTGGGCGATGGCCTCGCGCGCCTCGGGGCGTACCTCGTCCTCCAGGGCGAGCGCCCCGAGCAGCTGCGGCGCACCGTCCAGCCGCGCCAGGTAGAGCACGGCGGCGCCCCGCTTGGACCACTCCTCGCCGGCGCGGGAGAGCTCGCCGGGCAGTTCGGCGTGCAGCTCGCGCAGCAGCGCCGGGCCGCCCACCGCGTACGCCGTTCCGTCGACGGTGGCCTGCACGCCCCGACCGGGCAGGGACCGGAAGTCGTTTCCCTTCGCCGGCCCGACGCGTTCGGCTGCGGTGACGATGGCGCGAGCCAGCGGGTGCTCGCTGTCGGCCTCCACGCCGGCGGCCAGCCGCAGCACGTCGTCCTCGGTGGTGCCAGCGGCGGCGGTGACCCCGGTGACGGTGTGCGCGCCCCTGGTCAACGTGCCGGTCTTGTCGATCAGGACCGCGTCGACGGTGCGCATCCGCTCCAGCGCCAGGCGGTCTTTGACCAGGATCCCGCCCTTGGCAGCCACGCTGGTCGACAGTGCAATGACCAGGGGAATCGCCAGGCCCAGCGCGTGCGGACAGGAGATCACCAGCACGGTGATGGTGCGTACCACGGCCTGTTCGACGTCCCCGAGGGCGGACCAGACGATCAAGCTGACGGCGGCGGTGCCGGTGGCGATGTAGAACAGCCACGCGGCGAACCGGTCGGCGAGCACTTGAGCCCGACCGCCGGCCTGTTGGGCCTGGGCGACGAGGCGCTGGATTCCGGCCAGGGCGGTGTCCTCCCCCACCGCGTCGATCTGCACCCGGATCGCGGAGTCGGTGGCGACCGTGCCGGCGACGACCCGGTCCCCGACCGCCCGGGGCACCGGGCGGGACTCCCCGGTGATCATGGATTCGTCCAGTTCCGCGGTGCCGTCGACGACGTGCCCGTCGGCGGGCACCCGGGCGCCGGGGCGGACCAGCACCGTGTCACCGAGGCGCAGGTCGCTCACCGGCACGCGCTGTACCTGGCCATCGGCAGCTACGCGTTCAGCGTCGTCGGGCAGCAGCGCGGCCAGCGCCGCCAGGGCCCCCCGGGCTTGGCCGATGGCCTGCATCTCCTGCCAGTGCCCGAACAACATGATGGTCACCAGCGCGGCCAGCTCCCACCAGAAGTCCAGCCGGAAGGCGCCCAGACTGGTGGCCAGCGACGCGACGTACGCCACGGTGATCGCCATGGCGATAAGCAGCATCATCCCGGGAGCGCGGTCCCGGACTTCCCGCACGGCCCCCACCAGAAAGGGCCACCCGCCGTAGAAGAAGACGACCGACCCCAGCACGGGACCCACCCATGCCATGCCCGGAAACTGCAGCGAGTACCCCAACGTCTGCATCACCAGATCGCTGGTGAACACGATTGGGATGGTCAGGGCGAGGCTGAGCCAGAACTTGCGCCGGAACACCGCCGGGTCGTGCCCCGCATGCTTGTCGTGGCCGCCATGCGCCCCGCCGCCTGAGTGCCCGGTGGGAGCCTGGGCGGGACTGGGGCCTGCGCCCGGTCGACCGTGGCCGGCAGCCGCCTGATCGGGATGGCCAGACGCTCCATGGTCGGGGTGCCGCGCGGACCCGCCGTCATGGTCCATCCGCATCGCCTCCCGCACGCCCTGGACGGCTACTCGCGCGGGTGACCTCGTCGCTCATGACCGTCACGAACAGTGCCTGGCGTAAGTCGCGCCGACCGCTGGCGCAGTAGATGTCAGCATGCATGCCGGGCCGTCTGCGCACCGCCGATCTGGCGAAGTCGGGCGTCTCGGCTCATGGCCGTGGCTAAGATCTTCTCCGGCGGCGCGCAAGGCAACCGCAACCGCCGCGACGCGAGGGGCTGGCCGTTGTCGGCCCCGCCACTGGCCGCAGCAGGCGGAGACGCTCCTGCCGAGTCACCCCAGAGGCCAAAGAGCGGAAGCCTCATCGCCGGCCGGGGCGTATGCCGGTCCTAGCGCACAAGCACGGAAGGGTCCGTGGAGATCGCCGTTGACCAATCGGGGTACTGACGTCAGCCCGGCTGCGAAGGGCGAGACGACGTGGCCGGGGAGACCTTCCGCCTGCCGCTTGAGCGGCTGGACACCGTCCTGTTCGACGTAGACGGGCTGGTGTCCAGTAGTGGTGCCTCACCACCATCCCCGGCCTCATTCCCGAATGAGGCGAGGGCGTTCGCCGACACCATCGGACTGCTCTCGATGCTGAGCGAGCTGGGGGTTCCAGGCGGTGACGACGCAGGGAGCGCCACGGGCCGCCGCGATCAGGTCCGCTGGAGTGGACGTGGTGCGATCGCTGGCGCGATGGAGGCCGATAGTGGGCAGCCGCTGGCCAGGCGCTGGTGGGTCGCGCGGGACCGCCGAGGATGTGGTGACAGGGTGTGGGCGGCATGCGCCAGAACCCTCGACAGGGAGGTGACCTATGCCCCTGACAGGATGCCGCCCCGCGAGCGAGGATGAATCGGTAAGGCCCACCGCGTCGGAGGTGACACCATGATGAACGGATACGGGCCGGGCTGGGCGTGGATGATTCTGATGCCACTGGTGACCATCGCGATCATTGGCCTGATCATCTGGGCCGTCATCAGACTTGTCCCGGGGTCGTCCTTCGGCCAGGGCGCGCCTGGCCAGCAGAGCCGGGAGACGCCGCAGGAGATTCTCGACCGCCGGTTCGCCCGCGGCGAGATCAACGCCGAGGAGTACCAGCAGGCGCGAGCCCACCTGGCCGGGCGGGAACTGGGCCGGTCATGATCTGGCGCGTCTGGCTTCCCCCGGCTCGGCGCGATCCCGGGGCGATATCGTCGACGGTGACGGTCGACTGAGCAGCTGACGCTGGGCGTCCTCTGCCGCCTCGTACTCACCTGGATCAAAGGGCTTGCTGCCTCATCGCTGCCTCGGGCCTCGGCCTGGTCGCCGTGGTCGTCCCGAACCCATGGATCTGCCGGCGAGGCGGTCGCCTGCGGCTCCGTGCGCAGCTCGCGAATCCCTACCGGCTGCGGCTGTACTTCTGTGCTGCAAGCCGACCATCGCGCGCACGGCGGCGGCCCTCTTCCTGCCATCTTGCTGTCACCGATGCTGCCAGCAACTCCCGGCGCGCCGGAACGACTTCAGATCCGACGCCGAGGCTCCCTCCCGCGAACGTCGCCGTAGGGCGGTGCGGCCGCCCATGCCCGCCGGTTTGGCTGCTCGGCAGAACCCTGACGCCTCGTTTACAAGCCTTGTCGAATCATCCCGCACAGCGCGGCCTCGCACGCATCGACCGCGTGTTCGCTTGTGGTCGGATTCCATGATGGGGATATGGACAGTACGTCGGAACATCTGTTACGCGACGAACGTGTCCGGTGGCAGGGCTGCCCCGCACGACACCGGCTCTTTCACCCGGCGGACGCGGTGCTGATCCCGGTGAGCATCATGACATTCGGCTTCATGGTGTTTTGGGACGTGACCGTGCTGGCGGATCCCACGGCGCCAGTCGTCCTGTCGACCGTGAGCGTCCTGCTCACACCAGGCGGCCTGTACCTGCTCGTCGGACGGTTCGCCGTCCGCGCCGTCGTGTCGCGGCGGACCCGCTACGTGCTCACCAACCGGCGGCTTCTGGTCTTCGGCGGGACGTCCGGCATACGGGTCACCTCGACCTACCTAAATGCCCTGGCACCTCCGGTGATCGTCGAGCGGCCTGACGGGACGGGCAGTCTCACCTTCGGGGCTTTCCCGGTCGCCTCCGACGTGCTGGAGCACAAGGGAAACCCGTGGCGGATCTGGGCGAACGAGCCACGCAGGGATCCTGTGCTCTGGGACGTGCCGGACGTACGTCGGGCACGGGAGGTGATCGTGCATGCGCAGGCGGAGCATCCGTGAGGAGCCTGCTGCCTTCTCGTTGCCTCGCTCCGGCTCGGACGTTTCGCTTGTAAGGCGTTCCCGGCGATGGTCGCGGCGTTCATTGCCGTCCAGGACGTCCACGATGACGCCTTGATCGTCCGGCTGAATCCCCCGACGGTCGGCTCCAGTGATGTCAATGGCGGATGTCAGAGCCTGCGCGCCACCGTATGGCTCCATCTGCTTACCGCTACCTGTCCGGCCGTCCCCTCGACGGGCACGAGAGCTACCCGACCAGCTCACCGCTTGCACTCGTCGGCCTGATCAGGGGCGGTCGTGCAGGAACCAGGCGTCGCTGCGTGTTACGGCGAGCGCGAGCGCCCAGGGGTCCGACTCAAGATTGCCGCAAAGGGTTAGGAGTTGGAGAGCGAGCTCCCACGCCTGTTCGCCCAGGGCAGGTTGCCTGCTCCTCAATCCCAGGTGTCGGTGCGCTGGCAGGATCAGGCGCATGAGCCGTGAGGTCGTAGCGGTCCAGGTGAGTCCGACGCACACTTTCAGCAAGCAGAGGGTGGACGCCATCACGCTGCACGAGGGTCTTGGTGTGGAGGGTGATGCCCATTTCGGGGCCACCGTGCAGCACCGATCGCGAGTGGCCGCCGATCCCTCGCAGCCAAACATGCGCCAGGTCCACCTCATCCACGCAGAGCTGTTTGACGACCTCGCTGAGGCAGGTTTCCATGTGATGCCCGGTGACCTCGGGGAAAACATCACGACGCGAGGCATCGATCTGCTCGGTCTAGCCGTCGGCACACGCCTCACCATCGGGGAGGCCGTCATTACGGTCATGGGCCTGCGCAACCCGTGCCAGCAGATCAACAATTTCCAGCAGGGACTGCTCAAGCAGGTCGTGCATACCGACGATGACGGGCAGGTGGTCCGTCTGGCTGGCGTCATGGGCATCGTCTCCCGCAGCGGCCAGGTCAGCGCCGGAGATCACGTTGAAGTCGAGCTGCCGCCCAAGCCGCATCACCCGCTTACGCGGGTGTGATGCCTCTTTCTCCCGTGCGGCAACTGCTCGACCAAGTGGCGCAGCGCCCTGTGGTTCAACCGCCATGGGGCGACCTGTGCAACATCCGCAACTCGGCTACTTAGAGAACTTTGCGCAGGATCGATGTCCGGCCAGACTCGGTCCAGGTGCTCGGCGAGATGCTCCCACATTGCGGCTGCCCACCGGTGTCACTGGTGTGCCGCCGTGGGCAAGGCCGTGCACGCGGTGGTCCGGGAGGCCCAGGATGCAGGTGTGGATCTTCGGGGGCGGGGTGGAAAGCCAGAGGGCGAGCATCGTGGCGACCGACGGGATGCTCACCGACGGCCCGTACCCGGAGACCATGGCGGTCATCGGCGGGTTCGCGATGGTCGACGTGCCCTCACGCGAGGAGGCGCTGGAGTGGGCTGCCAAGTTCGCTGTCGCCTGCCGCTGCACAGGAGGTCCGGGAAATCAGGTTTGACCCGCTCGTCTGATCGCAGGAGGCCCGCCCCGGCCAGAGCAGGACCCGCCTGAGGCGGCTCCCAACATCACAACCCGCTCATCGGCGAATCCGGTCGTCTCGCACGCGCTGTCGGCGACAGACGCGGATGTTCGTCCTGATGGCGTGGCGGCTTCTGCTTCGCGGCTGCTCGGCCGTTGACCGCGGTGGGGCGATCTGCTTGGCTGCGTCCGCGATGACCTTGCAACTCCCCCTCGAAACACCGGAGACAGCTATGTCCTTCACTGCCGCCATCAGGTCGGTTCTTACCCAGTACGTCGGCTTCACGGGTCGGGCCCGCCGGTCTGAGTACTGGTGGTTCACCCTGTTCAACGTCCTTGTTGGTCTTGCCGCTGCCATCCTGGACAGCGTGCTGGGATCAACTCTCGGCTCGGACGGGTCCACCGGTGTCATCGGCATCATCGTCAACCTGGCGCTGCTGCTGCCGACGCTGGCGGTCGCGGTACGACGCATGCACGACACCGACCGGACGGGCTGGTGGCTGCTGATCGGGCTGGTGCCGATCGTGGGCGCCATCGTCCTGCTGGTGTTCTTCGTGTCGGACAGCACGCCCGGCACGAACCGTTTCGGCGCAAGCCCCAAGGAGCGGCCGCTGCCCGCGCCCAGCATCGCGTGACCATCCCAAGATCCTGACCCCTGGCGTCGATTGCCAGCGTCAAGTGCAGCAGGCTGGCCGGTTTGCCTCAGCCCACCGGCCAGCCCAACACTTGCCCCGAGCGGACCACGCAGGCACCGCCGCCCCTGCGCGCTGGCCCCGAACCACGGCCTGCACGAAGGCAACCAAGTCGTCGTGGTTGGAAACGCCCGCACTCTCTCTCAGTCGCTCTTCCGGTCTCGTACGGCACTCCCCCACCGGTCATCGGCGACGCAACGCGCGCTCGTCAGCAGATGGGAGCTCACCCGACGGATCATGTAACGCACCGAAGCTGATGCCTCTGAAGCCACTGAAGAGGTCAACGAGCAGGGCAACAGATTGGGCGGTGAGCTGGGCAGGCAAGCCGTGATCGTCCAGAGACGTCCACGGCTGCTCGCATCCGTCGTCACCGGGTCAGCTCGCGAACGCGTACGCGTGCCGCAGCGAGAGCCGTCCGGCCTTCCGCATCGATCCGCGACGCAACTGACATCGGCGAGTACGAGAAGCTTGAGGGCTGCGTCACCTGCCTGAGCGTGCTGATCCCTGAGGTCTGACCCACGCCGCGAGCCGCCGTCCCCTCAGTCGCCGCTGGTGGACGGCTCTGAGGAGGTACGAGCGGTGCGTCCGGCGCATCCAAGGAGGTCGCTTCCTCGAGTTCTGGAGCCACAGGCCCCCGCTGGTTACACAACTGTCCAGCTCATGGACGTCATGAAGGCCTTCATGGCGATCCTAGCCCTGCCTCAGTCGGCCGCCGAACACGTCAACGCACTCGTCATACCGATCGGCCAGGGCGAGGAGTGGCGTCTCACGCATGCCATCCGGCGCTGGGAGGCCAACCCCGACATCAGCTATCTGTTGGTGGCAAACGGGAACCCGGCCGAAGAGACGTACCACCAGATCACGCTCCCCTATCTACGCACGCTTGGCCTCCGCCGCCTGGACGGGGTCCACCTACAGGCCGAGCCGGCACCCAACACCGGCCTACAAGGCGCATGGGTGGCCAGCCACGTCAAGGCCCTCGGGATCACCAGTCTCGGGCTCACCGTCACCCCCTACCACCTGCCCCGCGTCTACCTCACGGTCCTCAAAGCGCTCAGCCGCAGTGGCATCCGGGTCCCGCTCATCCCGGACCCTGTGCCGGTCGCTCCCGACACAGCCGCCCCCGAGACACGAGCGACTGCCTACGACCTGCTCCCCGGGGAAGCGGCACGCATCATCACGTACATGAACGAGGGCTGGATCGCGACTCTCGAGGAACTGCAGCGGTACCTCCAATGGCTGTGGAGCGGCCAACAAGCCCTCCTGACGGCACGCCATAGAGATATCCGATGATCGGACGCTGCACCGGAGCTGACGGTGAGATCGACGTACGGCCTAAGGTGGGCGGCATGGCAAGCCCTGCCCCCTCCCCCGACGACTTCGTGGCGCAGAATCCGCTCACCCTGCTCACACTGGACGAACTCCGGCGGCGCACCAGCGTGAAGTGGCGCATGCATCCGCCCGACGTGCTCCCCCTCTGGGTCGCGGAGATGGACGTACCCCTCGCTCCCCCCGTGGCCGAGGTGCTTCGCCACGCGATCGGCCTCGGTGACACCGGATACGCGTACGGGACGGCGTACGCCGAGGCACTCGGCGACTTCGCCGCCCGGCGGTGGGGCTGGGGCGACTTCAGCGTCGACCACACCACGGTCGTATCAGACGTGATGATGGGCGTCGTCGAGGTGCTCCGGCTCGTGACCGACCCCGGAGACGCGGTGGTGGTCTGCTCCCCCGTGTACCCGCCCTTCTACGCCTTCGTCAGCCACGCCGGCCGGCGAGTGCTCGAGGCGCCACTCGGACCGGACCTGCGGATGGATCCCGCCGCTCTCGACGAGGCGTTCCGCCGGGCCCGGGCCTGCGGCCGCCGGCCGGCGTTCCTGCTGTGCAACCCGCACAACCCGACCGGCGTCGTCCACCGCCGCGACGAGCTGGAGGCCGTCGCCGAACTGGCCGACCGGCACGGCGTGCGAGTGGTCTCCGACGAGATTCACGCCCCCCTCGTGCTTCCCGGGACGCATTTCACCCCGTACCTCACGGTGGCCGGCGCCGAGAACGCGTTCGCCCTGACCTCCGCCTCGAAGGCATGGAACCTCGCCGGCCTCAAGGCGGCGCTCGCGGTCGCCGGGCCGCAGGCCGCCGGCGACCTTGACCGCATGCCGGAAGAAGTCGGCCATGGGCCCAGCCACCTGGGCGTCATTGCGCACACCGCCGCGTTCCGCGCCGGCGGACCGTGGCTCGATCTCCTCCTCGACGGCCTCGACGCCAACCGCACGCTCCTGGAGACGCTGCTGGCGAAGCACCTCCCGTCCGTCACTTACCACCGCCCCGAGGGCACCTACCTCGCCTGGCTGGACTGCACGGGGCTGGGCATCGCCACCGAGCAGCCGGACAGCGACCCCGGCGTGGCCAGCGACCTGGCCGGGCCTGCGAAGATGTTCCTGGACCGTGCGCGGGTTGCCCTGAGCTCCGGGCACGTCTTCGGCACCGGCGGCGCAGGATTCGTACGACTCAACTTCGCCACCTCGCCCGCGATCCTCACCGATGCCGTCACCCGCATGGGCGGGGCAGTCGACGCCCACCGCCTGGCCCACAGCGGTACAAGCAGCGCCACGTGGAATGCGGCATCAACCGGTTGAAGCGCAACCGGGCCGTCGCCACCCGGTGCGACAAGCTCGCCGTGCGCTACGAAGCCACGGTTTACATCGCCGCGATCAACGAATGGCTGTGACCAGCTCTGAAATACGCCCTCAAGTCCACTGAAGCGAGCCACCTTCGACAATCTCAGTTCGCGTCGGGTCGTCGAGCCGGTCGGCGGCGCCGGCGAGCATGGCCGCGGTTCCGGCCCAGGCCGTCTCGGCGTAGCCCTCCTCCGCCCACCAGGACATGACGCAGCCGTGGCGAGGACCATCGCGGAGATCCACCACGAGCACATCACCGGCTAGATCCCAACAGATCGGGACAGTGGCGGTACAGAACCCGAACGAGGACTCGCCGGCCACTGTGGCATGTGCACCGCCCGCGCCGCAGCAGTCCTGGTCGGCGAACCGTGAGAGGCTGGCGAACCGTTCGCGTACTCCGGCCACCGGCAGCGGGTAGTAGTGCGAAGGAATCGGGCACCCGGCCCGGTAGTCGGCGTCGGCGATGCCGTCCATCAGCCGCCACCAGGCGAGCAGGTCAGCCGGCAGCGGGCGACCCACAGCCTCTTCGGTGCGGCGAACCTCCACAGCGCTCGCAGGTGGGCGGATCGCCCCCGCAGTCACCGACGCGTGCCGCGCCAACCAGGTAATGATCCGCCGCCACGAGTCCTCGACCGGAATATCCACTCCGTGCACGATACCTACGGCGGCAAAGCTCGCTGGCGCTACGACGCCACTACCAACTCGCCGGGCCACCGAGTGACTGTGACGACTTTGATAAGGCCCTAGCACCGTTCGCAGCCCAGCGCCGCGAACGCGCCCGCATCCGCAGCGAGAAAGGCATCCGCTGGGGCGGACGCCCACTCACAACGGCAGTCTGACCACACCGCGCCCCAGACCGTCTGGCTTCGTCCACGAGAACGGACAGCGCTTCGACAGCGTTTCGGGAGGCGTTCGGCCGTGTCCGCCTGGTGAGATGTTCATGAGTTTCAACAGCGCTGGGCTCCGTCCTAGCGGTGCTGTCGAGCACGAGCTCAAGCAGACGGCGTGACCGGGGACCGCAGGCCGAGCCACTGCTCGGCGTCCCAGGCCTGGAACCGCTCTACCTCGGTGAACCCCAGCTTTGCCGCGAGGCGCATCGAGCCGACGTTGGCGGTTTGGGTGCTGAGCACCACCGGCTCGCCGGGAAGGACGCCGTCGAACCAGTCGAGTGCCGCCCCGCACGCCTCGGCGGCGTACCCGAATCCCCACGCCCGCGGCAGGAACAGGTAACCGAGATCGGCCTTCCCCGCGGCAGCCGGGCGACGGTGCCCCGTTGCTCTCCTGAGCAGGATCTGGCCGATCATCGCCCCGTCGAGATCAACGACGAAACTCCCGGGCCACCGCTCGGGCACCCCGGGCATCTCGCGCTCAAGCTCGTCACGCGGCCGGGGGCCGCCGAGGTAGGTGTGCACCTCTGGCGACGCCAGCAGCTCGATGAACGCCGAACGGTCCCGGGCCTCGGACTCACGGAGCACGAGCCTCTCGGTCCGGATCTGCTCAGGCGGCCAGGCGACGGGTCCGAGCTCAGTCATGTCGGCCAGCTAATCAACAGACTCGGCAGCGATCAAGACTCGCGCACCGATCAACCCACCGGCCCGGGCCCCACCCTCACCTACGGGGCCGGGCCCTACAAGCCACGCCTGCTAGGAACGGGATGCCTCCGGTTCTCGTAGACATCGACTTCGGCAGCGGCGGGCCGCCTTCCGAAGTGCCGTACATCTGCTGTCGGGATTCGTGAATAGAACCAACCGTCAGACCACCAGAGCCGCGTGCAAGTCGGCCGTCAGCCGAGAGCACCAGTCCGCGGTGACCCGCCAGGTGTCTTCACCGGTCCGAGCCATGTCCAGCCACGCAACATCGTTGCCGAGGCGCATTTGCGGACCTTCCATCCTCACCTTCCGACACTCCACCCTGGGCTCAAGATCCTATGGTGCGGGTCTCCGCCGCTGGAACCCGCCGAGCGTCACCCAGCACGCCGCCAACTCGGCAAACCTATGTGGTCACAGCACTAGGTCGGCCACGTCCTCCACCGACGGTGAACGGATACACCGACCGGCAAGTGTGGAACAAGCAGCGCAAGACGGAGGTACGGCACCGACCCCCAGCATGGCGAGTCGGTAGATGGGTCCAAGTCGAGCAGGTCACCGCCGAGGCGACCCCTGCGGCGCGTCGGCGGACGCCGACCCTCACCACAGACGGATCCACCGTCACCGCCCGGTCAGGCGCGGGCGGGCGCCGCCAGAAGCGCGCGCAGCTCGCGGACCGCTGCCCGCCCCGCCCGGTTCGCGCCGACCGTGCTCGCAGACGGGCCGTAGCCGACCAGGTGGACCCGGGGATCGGCCACCACCCGGGTGCCGTCCACGACGATGCCACCGCGGGGCCCGCGCAGCCGCAGCGGGGCCAGGTGGTCGAGCGCCGGCCGGAAGCCGGTGCACCAGAGGATGACGTCGACGTGCTGTGCCGTGCCGTCGCGCCACCGGACGCCGTCGGGGACGATCCGGTCGAACATCGGCCGGCGTCGGAGGAGGCCGCGTTCCCGAGCTTCGAGCAACTGCGGTGTCCACGCCAGCTCGGTCGCGCTGGCGATGCTTCCCGGGGGCAGGCCAGCGCGTACGCGTGCCTCCACCTTGGCGACCACCTCGCGTCCGTAGGCCGGCGTGAACGGCCCGTCCCGAAACACCGGCGGGCGGCGGGTGACCCAGGTGGTCGTCGCCGCGACGTCGGCGATCTCGACCAGGAGCTGCACGGCCGATGTTCCGCCCCCGACGACAACCACCCGCTTCCCGGCGAATTCCGCCGGTCCTCGGTAGTGGGCGGTGTGCAGCTGCCGCCCGTGGAACGTTTCCTGTCCGGGGTAGTACGGCACGAAGGGCCTCGTCCACGTTCCCGTCGCGTTGATCAATGCCCGGGTGGTCCAGGTGCCCCTGTCGGTTTCGACGAGGAGTCCTCCGTCGCCGGCGTTCCGGACGGCCCTGACGCCGACCGGCCGCTGCACGTCGATGCCAAATTCACTCTCGTAGGCCGCGAAATAGGCCGGCACCGCCTCGACGGCCGGTTCGTCCGGCGGTGGAGGCGTGAAGTGCATTCCGGGCAGGTCGAAGATGCCGTGCACGGTCGCCATGCGCAGCGTCGGCCACCGGTGCTGCCAGGCCCCGCCGGGCGCCGCGTCGGCGTCCAGGACAGCGAAGTCAAGACCGGAGGAGCGCAGGTGGTACGCACTGGCCAGCCCCGCCTGCCCGGCCCCGACAACCACCACATCCGTATCCGGCACGTGTCGGACAACATCTCGGGCTCGCCCGGGCCTTCCCACGGGCGATCGATCTCACACCGCCCGAAGGTAACCCGCCGAACCCGGCCCCTATTGCTGCTGTCACCGCTGGTTGTCGGGCTGCCGGCGGCACAAGAGCGCACTGTTATGCGGTGCAGTGCATTAAGAGGCGGAATCTATGGAGTAATCGCCAGGTTCCTCGACTCTTACCGTTGCCCTTTACAAGGCAGAGGGTAGGCTGCATGTCTCTACGGGTCGGCCCACCTTTCGTACCCGGTCGATAGTCTTGATGTAGGCATTCGAATGGCACCGAGGCGAACGCGTAGACCTTCACTACCTCGGAGTAGTTCAGTGATCAGGGGCGGGCGTGTGAGGCCGCCGCGCCTGCGGTTGGATGGGCTGGATGAATGAGAATGCTGTCCTGCGACTTCGTCAGGCCGTCCGACGTATTCAGGACGCTGCCCGCGAACGTGCCGCCATGGGGCGCAGCGTCGAGGAGGCCGACGACGTCGCCGGTACGTTCGCGACGGACGGCGTGCTCGGCTTTGATCCGTTTCCCTTCCTTCGGGCGCTGCACGAGTCGGGTTCGCACGCGGTGGTCATCGGACAGGTTGCCGGAATCATGCACGGCTCGGTCGAGCTGACCGGCGACCTCGACCTGTTGTGGGACGGTACGCCCGAGCAGGCGCACGCGATACGCGACGCCTTGATTGCCGCAGGCTGCACGGAACTGCCCGACCTGGACCGGCCCCAGGTGGCCTATCAGGTGACCGGTGCCAGCGGCGATCTGTGTACACCTGCCCTGCCCTGGGGCGACATGGACGTCGCCTCCTGCCTCGGGCGGGCGGTGAGCGCCCACGACCCGGCGGGCTTCACCATCCGCTGTGCCGACCTGGCCGACCTGATCCTGATGCGGCGATCCCTCAGCCGTCCCAAGGACCATCGCCGGGCGGACGAACTCGAGGCCTTGTACTACAGCTGAGAACAATCAGCGGCCAGATAAGGACGCAAGAAAAGCGCAGCGGAGCCATTCTGGCAGCGCAGACCACACCTCTTCTCGGCACGGCAGGGCGGGGCGGCACCGAACGTCCACGATCGGCGGCAGACCGGGGCGGTCCATCAGGGAACAGGGGCTACCCAAATGCCTCGTGTGGGCCTGCGATCAAATCAGGAATCAGGACTCGGGTCGAGCAGCATGACGACGAGTGTCAGCAGCAAGGCGAGCATCGTGTACAACGTTGCGCCCCTGCGATTCTCATGGCCTGCGCTCCACCACGTAGGCGCCTTGCCACTTTGGGGTGGCGTCGGCCGGGACGCCAAGAGCGCGGAGGTAGTCGATCACCATGCCGGTGGCCAACCGGCTGGCCCCGACTCGGCTCGGCAGGCGGTAGCGACGTGTCCGTGTACTGCCTTCGAGTCCACGTGCGGAGTTGGAGATCTCAGCGCAGGGCGATGTGGGCGTCGGTGAGGAAGCGGTCGCGGTCGTCGCCGTGGGCGATTGCCGCGTTGTAGACAGCGTCGATCGCGGAGGCCAGTGGATCGTCGTTCGCCAGGGCGATCAGGGCGGGGAACGCGACGGCCTGCTGGAGCACCTCGGTGACGCGACGGGTGCCGAACGTTTTCGGGGCCAGGCGGAGCGTGATGGTGGTGTGCGGCACCTCGGGATCGGACAACAGCCGGTTGAACGCGGCGGTGCCGCTCTGCTCGGTGAAGGGTCGGGGCAGTGGGCGGTCGGCCTCGGCGTCGGCGAGCGCGTCGGCGATCCACCCGATCCGTTCCAGCCCGGCCACCCGCATCGCGCGGCGGGCCGCCCAGCGGGCTGCCTCGCGCTGGCGGGCGGCGGGCAGCGCGTCGATGTGGTCGAGCAACGGGCGGTCGATCCGGGCCAGAGACCGCGCCTGGCTGACGAGCCCGCGGACACGGTCCGACGGCGGCGCACCTCCCCACTGCTCGGCGTCGCGCTCGGCCTTCAGGCGGCGGGTCTTCTCCACCAGCGCGGTCGCCTCGGCGGCCTGCACCCGCAACGTCTCCATCCACGGATACGACCCGGCGGCGTCGAGCAGATGGTCCCAGATCAGGCCGAGGGCGAAGGCTTGCCCGCCCGGCACTCCCTCGTGCCGCAGCGTGAAGCCGTCGGGGCCGGACGTCAGGCGTACGGTACTCGGCTCGTCGTCGGGCAGCGTGGCCAGCGGCTGGGGGAAAATCGGCTCGTCGGCGGTAGCCCACGACCACATGAGGGTCTCGCCGTCGACCCGCTCCAGCCGGACCTCCAGGTCGCCGGCGGGCAGCACTCCCACCGAGACCTCGACCGGCGCGGGCCGGTGACGGACCACAGCCACCCGGGGCAGGTCGGCGTCGTCCTCGTACGGGTCAGGTGGCAGCGGCCGAAGGATGGCCGCACGGCCGGACGGGCGCGGTACCAGGGACAGCATCGCCCGCTCGGCGGCCTTCGCTGGCTTCTGCTCCCAGTCGCGGCCTGCCGGGTCGGCCAGCACGGTGCGCCATGGCGTCTCCTCGGACACCGCCCAGATGTGCAGCTCGTGCCGCTCGGGCGGGTCGTCGTCGGTGCGTACGGTCTCGTGCAGGCGGTCGCGCGCGTGCAACCGCACCCGGATCAGCCCGCGCGGGACGGCGACGTCGGTGAGGGCCTCCGCGGCGCCGCCCATAAGGCCGACGACCGACAGCCTGCCGCTGGGACTCCAGAGCGTCGCCTCGCTGATCGCGTCCCAGCCGACGTCGGCCTCCGCGGGAGGCCCGGGCAACACACGGACGCGTGCCTCGATCCAGCCGGTGTGTATGCCACAGAAGCCGGTGAACTGATTCGGCCCGCCGACGTGCAGCAGGCCGTCACCGAGGATGTAGATGCCCACGCCGGACGCACCCGGCACGGTGAACACCTCGTATTGGCAGTGGCTGACGCACAGCCGCGCCCAGTCGGTTACGGACGCCGGAGTTCGATGATCTGCGCCACGCACACCGTCCACTCCCAGATCCTACGGCCGTCGTCATCGGGCCTGTGACCCCGCGATCGATGGGAACTCCTCGCCGGCGCTGTCCGACCGGGTCGGGCGGCCGACCCCGGCGCGCACAAGCGTCAGCGACAGCATGGTTGGTGACCCAGCTGTAAAGGACTGGCCCGACGCGGGAAGCGGCCCGGTGCCGCACTTTGTCGGCGGCAAATGAGTTCACCGAATCTAAAGCAGCCCACGTTTGGCCATATAGTCGCGCAACGCCTCGGCGTCCTCGTTGGACATCAAGCGGCGTGGAATCACGGTCGCCGGCATCCGGCCGACGTACACGATCCAGAACTCAGGGGTGTCCCTTACCTCGGTGACCCCGTCCCAGGCGATGCCGCCGGACTCCAAGCCGCTGCGCATCATGATGTTGTCTTCGGTGATGTCGTAGGCGCCCTCGACAGCGTAGCGACTGGAGCGGTGCCGGGCGCGCAACCGCACCCACGGCGGGTACAGCATCGACAGCAGGCCAGCCAAGACCATCGACAACCACAGCGGCGAGGTCCGCTCGCCCCATGCGAACCCCCACGAGAGGGCGAAACCGATCGCCCCGACCGCCGCCAGCACCGCGCCGATATCGCGGTACCTGCGTAGCCGAACACTGCTGAGCGCAGCGGCCACGCGGCCCGGGTAGGCGGGATCGGCGGGGACGTCGAAACGGATGTGCACGTCAGAACGATAGTGCCCCCACCGCCCCCGGGCAGCGCCTGACTCGCGCTCCGCTGGCCGGATCGCCGGGGGCCGCCCGTTGTCAACGGCAGACCCTGGCACCTCATGAGGATCGCCGGCAACCGAAGACAGCCTGGCGGCTGCGTCAGGTGATAGCCAACAGCACGGCCTGGCCGTTCACGGCTGCAGCGTGGTAAAACCGGCGCAGTTCGGTGAAGTGCGACATGAGGTAGTCGAACTCGTCAGTGCCGTTGGTCCAGATGGCCGGGTAGATATCGGCGGCTGCCATGGCGCCCGGGTCGAAGCGGGCGCGCAGCGTCTCCACATCCAGCGCGTCGAGCGCGGTGGCAATGGCGCGGACGGTGTCCGGGGCGAGCAGCCGAGCCCGGCCGTAGCCACCATCCTGACCGATCTCGTCGCCGCCGAGGATCGCCGCGCTGGCACCCTCGCCGATCTGCCAAGCGGTGCCCGTGAGCAGGTAATGGATGCCGTGCCACGACTTGTCCAGATCCAGCTCCGGCTCGGGCATCTCGGCCTCGTCGTCGTCGAGGTCGCCGTAAAGCAGCGTGTCGACCGCCGTCGGGTCGGCGAGCACCGCAGCCAACTCCTCGGCCGACAACCGGCGCCCGATTAACACCATGCCCACCGACCGGCCCCTTTTCCTTTGTAGTCGGCGTGCTGTCACGCCGGCCGACGGTTCTCCCAGGCGGCACCGTACAGTGATCGCTGCCTTCGACGTCGGCGCACTGGCCTGGAGTGATCTTCTCTACCTGTCTCAGCGCAGCAGGGGCGGTTGAGGTGTTACCCGGCCTGGTCTACCGCTACTGGCGTGACAACCTCGCCGCTGGAGAACGCCTGGCTCCGCACGTGCGGCCGCCAGAGCGACCGCAGGTCCGCACCTCGCCACAGCCGCAGGTGCCAGTGATGGCGACGCCCAACGCAGCGGAGAGCGCGCACGATCGGCGGCAGATGTGCGCACCCGATCATGCCAAGGCAACGGCGTCGCCCGCTGGCCGCGAACGCGACGAGCCATACCCACGCGATCGCCATGACAGCGTCTTGTGCCCTACTGCGATACCGGTGGGAATGTCGTTGCCCGCCGTGTCGACCTGTCCGGGCACGCGTGAAGGGTGCCGGGAGAGATCTGGACATCTCGGCGGATGCGGCCCTGCCACGCTCAGGCCCTCGCTGGGCCCCACGCCTTGATCCCGCGCCTTAGCGTGGCAGGGTGGCAGCACCCCGCATGGCACCGCCGTCGGAGATGAGCGGCCGGCTGACGTTCCTGTTCGCGTTGGCGGCGGGAGCGGCCATCGCCAACCTGTATTGGGCGCAGCCACTGCTCAGCTTCATCGCAGGCGATCTACGCGCCGCGACCGCGACGGCCGGCTGGCTCGTCACCGCGACGCAGGTCGGGTACGCCGTCGGCGTGCTGCTGCTCGTGCCGCTCGGCGACGTCCTGGACCGCCGCCGGTTCGTCCTGGTGATGCTGCTGACCTCGGCCGCCGCACTGCTGCTGTGCGCGCTGGCGCCGTCGATCGGCGTACTCCTCCTCGCACTGGGCGTGCTCGGCGTGACGACGATTGCCGGGCAGGTCCTCACACCGCTCGCCGGGGACCTGGCCGGCGACGCCCAACGCGGTCGGATCGTCGGCGTTGTCGGGTCCGGGACCCTCACCGGTATCCTGGCCTCACGCACGATCAGCGGGTTCGTCGCCGGCGCCGCCGGGTGGCGTACGGTTTTCGTCCTCGCCGCGGTCGTCGCCGTCCTGCTCGCGGTTCTGCTCTACCGCGCGATTCCACCGCTGGCACCGCGGACGCGCATGCCGTACCCGCAGCTCATCGCCTCGGTCGGCGCGGTGGTCATGCGCGAGCCGGCAGCCCGATGGACGCTGGTCCTGGCCGCCACAGGGTTCGCCACGTTCTCGCTGTTCTGGACGGCGCTGACGTTCCTGCTCAGCGGCCCACCGTTCCGGTACCCGGTAGCGGTGATCGGGTTGTTCGGGTTAGCCGGCCTCGCTGGTGTCCTTTCCGGCCTGCACGGCGGTCGTCTGCACGACCGCGGTTGGTCGCTCCCGGCCACCGGCGCTGCCTGGGTACTGGCCCTCAGCGCCTTCGTCGTCGCCGCATTCGCCGGCCGGTCCGTCGCACTTGTCATCGTCGCGATCATCATGATCGACGTTGCCCTCCAGACGCAGGCCCTCCTCAACCGGGCGCGGCTGTTCGCCCTCTCCCACGAGGCCCGCAGCCGGCTCAACACGGCGCTGGCCACCGGCAACTTCATCGGCGCTGCTATCGGCTCCGCCGCCGCGACCACGCTCTGGTCCGCGGGCGGCTGGACAGCGGTCACGGTCACGGGAACGGCGCTCTGCTGCTTCGCGCTCACCGTGTGGGCGCTGGGACGTCGTGGTCCACTCGTGATCCGCTTCGCCGTGACGGACGGCGCTGTAACGGACCGCGGTGAAACCTCCCTCAACCGCGCGACATTCGCCCGTAGTGCTCGTAGTGCTCGTAGTGCTCCGGAGTCGAACCCGCCATGACGCCCTCGCGCCCAGTCCACGCGTCCGCTTCTCGGCTACTTGTTTCATTTGACCTGCGACCGTGGCCCGGCCAGGCTTCGGTCGAGGCGCCCGGGCTGTCGCTCTCAATTCGGCTGCGCACGCTGGTCGTGTGGCTCTCATTTGGCCTGCGCAGTCCCGGGTGCCGCCCCCAGGGCGGGGACAGGCTCAAGGGGTTTGTTCGGCTCGAAGTAGCGTTGCCCTCCCGGCTCGACAACCAGGTGGATCGAGCATCGGAGGACGCGTTGAGTGTCACGTCGGATCGTGTGGTCATCGGCATGGACCCGCACAAGCGCTCTGCAACGATCGAGGTCATGGCCGGCAACGAGACCGTCGTCGGCGGCGGCCGGTTCGACACCGGCCGCAACGGCTACACAGCGATGCGCTGCGGGACCGGGTCCGCCGCCACGCCGACCACCATGTCGCGGAAACGAGCGGCCGGCGGCGGACCCGTGACCCGGGCTACCGCTCGTCGAGCAGGTCGCGCAGCTCACGCAACGCTTCGCGGAGCCGGTCGGCAAACGTGTACATCATGCCGGCGACCGGGCGCGGGGTGCTGAGGTACAGGTTGAACCGGTCCGGCAGCAGCACGTACGCGATCCCGATGCAGCGACTGCTGGTGGCCCCGAACCCGAAGTAGCGGATGCTGGTCGACGGCGCCGAGCTGGTGCTCAGGTAGTCGTCGCGTATCTTGAGCCAACCCGGCGTCTCGTACAGCCGGGACGACTCGGGCACGCCGAGCGCCGCCCCACGCCGCTTTTGGATCAGCTGCAGCTCCCACAGGTGCTGCTCCGGTGCCGCACCGGCCTGGCACTGCTTCGCCCGTTCGACATGCTTGTCGGCTGCGGCCCGGAACGCCGCCCGCCGCTCGTCGGGTGACGCGTCGGGGTCGTCCATCGTGGACACGAACCGCAGCACCTCGGGCGTGACGACGCGCATCGCCTCGGTCCGCCCCCGCAGGTACTGGCGGGTGGCGATGGACTCGTACGTGGCGCCGATGAAGCCCTTGGCCCGCTTGTGCGCGAGCTGGTATGCCACCTGCACGAACGCGTCCGGCGACATCCGCAGCCGCTTGACCTCGTCCACCCCGAACTCGTCGAAGGACAGGGTCACGGTGGCGGTGTCCGCGCCGTATTGGGCAAACGACCGTGCCGCCGCGGCGATGTCGGCCCGCAGCGCGTCGTCGAGCACGAACGTGACCGGCTCGATCGCCGGCACCCCCTGCGCCGCCGCACCCGACTGCGCGGCGTGCTCCTCGGGCGACGCGGCGAGCATCGCGTCGACGAAGCTGAGGATGGTGGTGCCGTCCAGCCCGCAGTGCTCGACGTTGATGCCGGCCGTGCCGTCGGCGAACACGATGACCGACACCGCCTTGTCGAACCACCGGTTGCCGCTGTCGCCGTGCAGCAACTGGTCGCAGGCCGCCAGGTCGCCGGCCGGCGTCAGGTCCTCTAGGCACACGCAGAACAGCGCCGTCTCGATGGTGTCCAGCGCCGCGGCGTTACCGGGATCCAGTGCCGCCAGCCGGTCCCTGGCCGCCGCCCACTCGGCCCGGGCCATCGTGGTGAGATGACCGGCCGCGGTGGCCGTCGCGGCCCGCGCGGCACCGGCCTTCTGCACCTCACGCAGGCCGGCCGCCAGGTCGTCGAGGGAGTACGGGCGCCCGTCCGGACCGACCACGTCCATCCGGAACGCGTTGCCGCGCTGGAACACCACGATGTGCCGCGCCGTCGACGGGCCCGGCATCTCGTCGCTGTACGGCGCTCGGACGGTGTCCTGCACCGGCCCCGGGATGCGGGTGGTCGAGAACAGGAACTTGTTCTGCTCCATCGACAACGGCTGCCCGCGCGTCACGATCGGCGGGATGCGCTCGTCGTCGAGCTCGGTCTTGTAGTTCACGGCGGCGCCGATGAGCCTTGCCGCGCGCTCCACCTGCGGCTCGGCGAACCCGCGCAACGGCGTGTCGCGGAACAGGAAGATGAAGTTGGCGTTCAACGCGATCCGGTCCCGGCGACCGAGATAGCGCGCCGGCCAGAACGTGTCCAACCAGCTGTGCGTGGCCGGATCCGCGTTGTACCGCACCAGATCGGCGTGCAGCTTCGGCCCCGGACCGTCGGCCCGCCCGAACTCCTGCACCGCGGCCTCGGTGTCGGCGAACTCTTCCTCCGTCAGCAACGGCGCAGACCACTCGAGGAACCGGGCGCAGGTGTCCTCCAGCGCGGGCAACGGCACCCGCGGCAGCGTGTCCTCGTTTTCGAACGTGCTCACTCGGTCTCCTGGAATTCGCTGCTCATCGGGCGGCCTTTAGGGTCAGTGACTGGTCAACGTCAAAGGTCAAGGGGTCGGGAGTGCCGATGGGCCGGGAAACGTAGAGCTGAGCGTATAACCAGCCGTTGGTCTCCAGACCCTCCGGATCAACGCCGGCGGCGGACATCGTCTCCAGCACCTGCCGCTGTTCCCGGTCGGACGCGAAACGGCGCTGCCGAAACGTCCGGTCCACCCGCACCGTGTCGTAACCGAGGGCCGCGAGGCTGTCGGCGATCGGTTCGAACGGGAACATCCGCAGCGCGAAATGCGCCATCCACGGCAGCCGGTCCCGGCGGGAGTCGACCACGCGCACGAGCGTCCGGCCGCTGACGTAGCCGAGGCATCCGGTGGAGATCACGATATCGGCACCGGCGAACAGGGCGCGCTGCCGAGCCGTGGGTTCGCGCGCCTCTAGGTCGGCCTGCACGGCGTCGTCGAGGAACCCGGCCGCCGATGCGTACCCCAGCGCCGGCCGGGACACGTCCAGCCCCACGAACCGGGCCGGGGACCGGTGCGCCCGGACCAGCTCACGATCGCGCTCCAGCAGCGCTTGCCGGGTGCACTCGGCGCCGGCGTAGCGGTCGTACAGGTCGTCCATGGTGGCGTCGCAGCGCAGCAGCGCCGCGTTGACGCCGTAGGAGCAGCCGACGTCGACGACGGTCGGGACGGCCACCTGCCGCGATTGGCGGTACTGCCCGATGATTTGCTGGAAATAGGGCTTGGCGAGTTGGGGAATGTAATAGTCGAGCTCACGCAGGGTGGTGAAATAGGCGCGGGGATCGGGTTGCGTGTAGATGCCGTCGAGGGAAACTTTTCCGGTCCGGTCGAAACGCACGGGGGCGGCTCCTCGCGATTACTAATCCAGCAACTGGTCGACTCGCACGGCATTGCGCTCGGCGTCGCGGTGCGCGGGCAGGACCCGGCCGAACAGCTGCCGGGTACGGGCGACACTGCCCATCACGCCGGGGCGTTCGGAGTAGGCGAAGATCGCTGAGTGCCGGGCGGTGGCGCCGCGCACCGCGCTCACCCGGTGCAGCGCGTACCGGCCCTTGAACAGCTGGAGGTCACCGGGGCGCAGGGTCAGGGCCCGCACCGGCGAGCGGTCGGCGCCGGTGAGCACCGAACGGACGGCGCCGAAGTTCTCCGCGCCCGCCGAACGGATGTTCGGGCAGTACTCGAAGACGCCGCCCTCCTCCGGCTCCTGGGTCAGCATGCTGACGGTGAACTCGTTGGTGTCGAAGTGCCACGGGTGCTCCATGCCGGGCTGCACGACGTTGAGCACCAGGCTGGACAGCGGGTCGGCGAGCTCGTGCAGCTCCGGGAGTTCGAAGCAGGCGGCGACGAAGCGCACGAACGACGGGTCGATGTAGAGCCGGTGGATGACACTGTCGGTGGGGATCCGGTCGCGCGGGACGAACGCGTTGCCGCGCTGCATGACGATGCGGCCCGGGTGCTCGGCCGGCAGGTCGTCGTCGAACGCGATGTTGTAGACGTTGGTCTCCTCGACGTCGTAGTACGCCAGCGGAGCGACCCCGGCGCCTTCCCGCCGCAGCGCCTCCCAGCTGCTCGGCAGAATGAACTCCGGCAGCACGCTGCACCCGAGTTCGCGCAGTTCGGTGCGCGTTCGGGAAACGACGCGTTCCCATGCGTCGCTTCCCGGATCGGCCAGTGGATAGCGCGCGGTGTCCACGATATGCATTGGACGGATCCCTTCTTCCATGGTGGCGGCATGAAGAAATGCAAAACCCTAACAAGATTCACCGGCGTCTACCCCATGTTGGTTACATTGTTCACAGCACCGCGGCCGGAGCGCGGCCCGCTGGACCAGCCCAACTACTGGTAGGCCGCCCGAGGTGCCGCCCCGGGGCCGGCCGACGGTCATGGCGCGTCCCGTCGTGCGGCCGAGGCGCTACGAACGGCGTCCGAACAGGCCCGGAACGTCGTACTGAGCACCGTCTCCCCGGCCCGGGTCAGCTCACCGCGCAGGAACAGGGTGCCGCAAACCGCGACGGGTCGTCGACACGGCGGTTTCCAGCACGCTCAGCACCCCGGCCAGCTCGTCACCGGCCCGCACCGGTGCCATCCATCGCAATCATCGTCGATGACAGCCGGGCGCCCTCGTACATGGCGATTGCCGACCAGGACGGCAACAAGGCGTGCGTGTGCACGAAGCTGCCTGCGGTGCAAAAGCGGTGACCCGTTAGCGCCGATTCTCGCGTCATGTGTCGCACCAGCTCTCTACGCGGCGTCCGCTCATCGGCAAGACCACGCGCCGAGCGCAGGCGCGTGCCCGTCACGCACCGCGACGCTCGGTTGGCGGCATGAGCCAGCGCTCGTCCAGCCCAGCGCCGGCGCCGCATCCGGCGCTCGTCGCACAGATAGCCGGGCTGCGGAGCTGAGCCGCATACCACGGCCAGCCACGGGACGGATGTCGGCGAGAATCTCCACGTGCGTCATCTGAGTCGGGATCAGCTCGCCGCGTCACCGCTGCCCGACGGCCCCTCGGCCGAGGCGTGGAGCACCTACCTGGCGTGCTGGGCGCAAGGGCGGCGCCGTGACGCCTTGGCCAGCGCTAGCCGATTCGTTGACCTCCTGTCCGCCGCAGGGCTCGGCCCCTGCGCGGCTTTCGCCCGGTGGGTGTGCTCGATGCTGTTCGACAGCAGCGACTGGTGGGCCGGCCAGTGGGGCGGCGGCACGATCCTGCGCAAGGGTCGCTGGGAACGGCCAGCGGAGCCGGCGTTGACCGTCCACCCGATCGTCGTTCGGGTCCTCCTGCCCTACCTGATCGACGGGCTGCACGACCAGGACGGCCCGCACCTGCGCTGGATGTATCAGTTCGCTGTCGGCCAGAGCTACCGGCTCCCTCCCCGAGAATGGCACCAGATGACGGCCGCCATCGAAGCCCGGTGCGGGCTCGGGGCACCGCCGATCGCGTTACTGCAACACGCCGCCGACGACCCTAGAGCCCGTCGCATGCTGCGGGACGCGGAGACCGACTGACCCGCGCCAGGCCATCGCCGCAGCAGCGATCTATGCCTACCGGGTGCTCGAGTTTGAGCAGGCCGTGAGCGGGGACGCGGTGTTCGGTCAGTTGGTGCTGGCCCTGCCGAGGTTCGCGAAGGAATCGTGGCGGCAGCACGCACCCCCTCGTGAACCGCGGTCAGAATGTGGCGATCGGGTTGACCGGGCTGCCGGACGTACCGGCGAAGCGGACCGGCGCGACTGCGAGGTGGAAGTCCCACTGGCCGAGCTCGGCAGCCGTTGTCGCGCACACCTCCAGGTCGCAGTTGTCGAGCAGCCACAGACCCATCGCGACGAGACTCACGGCGTGAACCGGCATCAACACGTCTTCGTACCCCGACGGCTGAACGTCCTGGGGGGTGTCAGCGCCGATCAGCGCGACGTCGCGTTCATGTAGCCACGGCAGGCAGGACGCGTGCCAGCCGGCCTGGGTGAAACCGCTGGCCTCACCGGCCTCGTGCCGGACGCGGCCATAGCCGGTCCGCAGGAGTACCGCATCGCCGGATCGCACCCGTACACCCTGGCGACGCTCGGCCTCCTCGAGATCGTCGGGAAACACACCCTGCCCCGATTCCAACCACGGCACATCGCGGGCCCTCGCAATGTCCAGCAGGACACCTCGCGTGATGATCCCGTTCGCCGCCGCCGTGACGGCCGCCCACGCCGATCCCGTTGCGGCGTCGACCAACGAGTGCGACCGCCCGTTGTACATCGTGCCGTCCCAGAAGATGTGGCACGGCGAGTCGACGTGGGTGAGGGTGTTGCCGTGGAACGTGATGCCGAGCCGCTCGGACGAAAAGCCCCAGCGCCGGTCGGCGTGGAAGCCGGGCACCGGCATGTTCTCGGCACCCGGCATGTCGGCGGCGCACGGGCACGTCGTCGTCGACCGCTCCATGTCTTCCGGTACGGCAACCTCCCATGCGCAGGACACGCTCCTGCCGTGGCGCACGGCCCGCGCCGCCGCCAGCCGGACGTCGTCGGTGATGTGGTTCAGAGTTCCGAGCTCGTCTTCGTCGCCCCACCGTCCCCAGTTCGACAGCGTGTTGAAGTACCCGAGCACGTCGTCCTGTGTGGGCATCGGTCGCCCGGCCGTCATCCCAGCATCGACTCCTCCGGTCACGCGGTTCGAGGCACCGCAGGTAGGGTAGCCCGCCGCTGGACCGAAGACCGCAATGACTGGTCGAGCAGACGACTCGTCCGCACCGCCGGCCGCTACCGCGTCATCGAAATTCAGGCCGGCAACCACACCATCACCGCCACCGACCTACTACCCGACGACCTCCGCACCGCCGGCGCCGCGATCACCCAAGGTGTGCACTAATTTGAGCCAAGTCGGGTCTGAGACCTGCGTGCACCGTTGGGAGCACACCGGCCGTCCCCAGATGACCGACATCGCGCGGATCTCGGCGCTCCTCGACGTCCCCGCCTCGGTGGTGTGGGTCCGGATCGCAGCCGCCTCATCCCACGGCAAGGAGCCGGGGTAGTGGCGGTTGGCCAAGGCAGGTCGATGGCAGACACGCCTATCGGTCGGGCGGCCACTCTTCTGGGGAGGCCATGACCGCCGGTGCGAAGGGCGCGCACACCACGGCGACGGTCCCCAGGAAGCCGCCGACCACGAAGGCGTCCTCCTTGCCGAGGGCCTGGGCCTGGGCCTGGGCCGCACCGCTGACCGCCGCCGCTGCGGCGCCGATGGTCATGGTGGCGACGACACTCCGTGCCGGCCGCCCTACCGGCGACCAGCCTACGGGCGCGGCGTCGTTCCGGTGTCGTCGGGCTCGTCACCCGGAGTGAGGATCGCGGTCACCGCCGCGCCGCGGTCGAGCAGGGCCTTGCGGCTCACCACGGCCACCACGACTGCCGTCGCGACGAACAGCCACATGTCCCACGGTTGGGCATCGGGCCAGACCGGGTTGTTCATCTGCGCGTGGAACAGGAACGGCACCAGCAGGCTTCCCCCTGCGGCGTTGAACATCGGCGTGAGGATGACGCTGATCGCCACGACGCCGAAGAAGAACGGCCAGAACGCCCACGCGGACTGCTTTGTCCCACTCAACAGGAACGACGGCGCGCGCCATACCGCCACCACCAGGCCGAGCAGGAGCCCGGCCCACAGCGGCGAGAACCGCCGCTGGAGCAGCGGCAGCGCCACGCCCCGCCAGCCGAGTTCCTCAATCGGGCCGATGAAGAGCATCGGCAGCAGGGCCGGCAGCATGGCGTACCACGGTGAGAAGGGGAACGGGTCGGTGAGGTTGCCGGTGATCGCGGCCCCGGCGTAGAACACCGCAGGCATGCCGACGACCAGCACGAGCCACCACGACAGCGACATCCGCCACAAGGTGAAGCGACGGAAGAAGGCGCCCAGGCCCGATAGCCCGTAGTGGCGCCACACCATGAACACCCCCACGATCCCGGGTGTGTAGACCATGAGGATGAACACCGGGTTGGTGTAGCCCATCGGCCCGAAGATCGCGTCGACCTTCGCCTGGAACAGCACGTACAGCACACCCGCACCCCAGGACAGGCCGAAAGTGGCGAGGAAGAAGGTGCGGACCGACCGGAAGGTCAGGTCTGCCGTCCTCCGCTCCGTTGTGTTGCGGCTGCGCATGGGGGTTCCGGCGGTCACGGTCGCCTCTCTGGATCAATCGGACGCGACGGGCCTGCGGTCCGTCTGCGTCCACCGTTCCAGCGGAGGCCGCGCGGGGGCATCGGGACCTACCCTGGTCGGCCCCTGATCGACCCCTGATCCGGCTCACCGACGCCGCCGACTCCGCCACCGAGGCCTGGAACCCCGCAGGCTCCCACCAGGGCGATGACGTGTTCGGCAAGGCAAGGCTGGCGGGCGCCTGGAATGGCCGTACCGAGAGCCTCAGCCGACATCCCGGCCGACGCGGAGGGACGGCGGCAAGCAGCGCCGTGGCAGCTCGCGAACGCCGCCCAACTGGTACTGGATCCCGAGCTTCCCGAGAACTTCGCCCGGATCCAACTGCTCGGCACGAACGTCTGTCATCACCACCTTGGTCCACGTACCCCGAATCCGCGTCGTTCAGGGCGGGAGCCCTGAGTCACCAGGCCCCTCGGCGTGAACGGAGCCGCCGTGACCAGTACGTTGACGGCCTCGGCTATTAGGCGTAGCCTTTTGGCTATGAGGATTAGCCGAGCCCTTTCCCAGACCCGCTCTGGCGGCCGGGAGTGCGACTATGCCTAGGGCCGGGCTGTCCACCGCAGCCGTCGTCGACGCGGCTCTCGACCTCATCGACGATCGGGGCCTGGAAGCCCTGACCTTGGCCGCGGTCGCCGAACGCACCGGAGTCGCCGCGCCCTCGCTGTACAAGCACGTCGGCAGCCTCGCTCAGCTGCGGACGCTGATGGCCGTACGGATCATGGAAGAACTGATCGAACGCTCTACCAGCGCGTTGGTCGGACGCAGCGGCGACGACGCCGTCGCCGCCCTGATGCGCACCTATCGTCGCTACGCGCTCGAACATCCGGCCCGGCACGCCGCGATGCCGCCGGACCCCCTGCACGACCTGGCCCTGGCGAGCGCCGGTGCACGGCTGCTGGAGATCTTCCTCGCGGTGCTGCGGGGCTACGGACTCGAAGGCGAGGCCGCCATCCACGCCACCCGCTGCCTGCGGGCGCTCGTCCATGGCTTCGCCTCGATCGAGACGGCCGGTGGCTTCGGCCTGCCCGAGGACCTGGACACCACCCACGAGCAACTGATCCACATGTTCATCGCGAGCCTGCCCCGCACCTCATCTTGAAGCTGGAGAAGACGATGCCCACCTCCCCCGCCCGCACCCGGCTCGGCGCCCTCGCCCTCGCTGTCGCCGGGGTTCTGTTCATCCTCTACCCAGCGACCAGACCGTGGCACGACGAATCGACGATCGACGGCGCGACCCGAGCGATGAGTTCCGACTGGTGGGTCGCCTCGCACCTGTTCGCCATCAGCGGCTTCATCCTGGTAACGCTGGGTCTCCTCGCCGTACGCGAGGCGGTCAGGCACACCCGAGCCGAGCGGCTCGCTTTCGCTGCCGTCGTGACCGGTTGGATCGGCGTGGGACTCGTCCTGCCCTACTACGGCGCCGAGGACTTCGGCCTGCACGCCATCGCCAGCAAGTACGCCGCAGGCCAGCCGCTCGACCTGCTCGACCTGGTCGACACGGTCCGGAACAACCCCGTCGCGATCACGACGTTCGGGATCGGCCTCGTCGCGCTCGGGGTGTCGGCGATCCTGACCGCCGTCGCGGTCTGGCGCTCGGGGGTGCTGCCGCGCCCCAGCGGCATCCTCTTCGCGCTCGGATTCGCCCTCTTCCTTCCGCAGTTCTACACGCCCGCAGCCGTCCGGGTCGCACACGGCCTACTCGTCGCGGTCGGCTCGGCCTGGCTTGCCCTGGCACTGTGGCGGGCGAGGATTGATTCCTGACGTTCCGGCGCATCCCCGACGGGGCCACGACGCGTTTCACAGTCCATCGCACGGGTTGTCGCCCACCGTGCACTCCTCGGGCGCCTGGGACGTCGAACGTCAACGACCGCCCATGAATGGGCGGGCTTGCAGATCAACCCGCTGGCTACATCCAGATGCACTCCTCGGCGATGGCGCCGTCGCGCCACTTCGCTACCGTCACCATCCGGCCGCCGTCTTCCAACTCGCCCACCACACAGGTCCACTCCCCCGACCCGAAACCGATGGGGTGCGACTTGATCTGGACCGGCGTGCCACCGGTGCTCTTGGCGAACGTCTTCATGGCATCGATGTGCTCCTGGACGCCGTGAGTCTGCGGCTGCCCCTTCAAGTCGACGAGCACGTCATCGGTGTGGTGGTGGGCGAACACCCCGTTCCAGTCCGCCGGGTTCCACCCCTTGAAGTCGAGTTCGTCCATGCTCTTCAGGTTGCGGGTGACCTGATCGTCGGCCATGACACGATCCCCTCCAACGCCATCAGCGGTACGTCCCCGAGCAAGCCTATGGAGGCATTCGGGATCTATCAGGCGAATCGGGAGCCGTGAGTCCTCAGCCTTCGGATTGAACGCGCGCAGGGGCCGCGGCACCGCCAGGTTGCCAAAAAGTCGGCGTTCGCCGCGCTGCGCCACGGCGCTCGCCGCCGGCCGCGTTTGAGCGATGAACAACACCCCCGCCAGCACCAGTACCGCCGCCATCGCGCGGCCAATCTGCCGGGCACCGTCGCAGGTATCCTCGGCCAGCATGCTGATGCTGTCGAAGCCCAGAAAGGACAGCACCGCGATCGGCACCACCCTCGCTACCAGGCATCAGGTGAAGGTGCCCGGGTTGTAGAGCGCCTCCCAACTGAACCGGCCCTTGCCGGAGGCGATAGCCCAGCCAGCGACGACGAGGAGCACCGCCAGAACGAGCAACTCACCGACCAGCATCACCCGCGTGACGACCGCGGTCATACGGATTCCCACCGAGTTCACGAGGGTGTTGACGGCGACGAGTCCCAGCAGCCAGTTGAGAACGTCGCCGGCCGACACCCCGCCAGGCTGATGCCTTCGGATGCGCCGAAGAGGTCACCGCGCACGAGGCGCTGATCAGGGCGTTGCGCGTGGGATCCCAGTCTCAGCTCGCGGGACCCACACCGATACCAGCGCGGCAGAATCCAACGTCATACGCCGATGCAGAAAGGCTGGGGTGGGCGGTGCCAAGGAATCCAAGTAGACGTCGGACACCAGCCAGGCAGGGAGCAACGCAGTCTGACCACTTCGGTGTGAACTCTCGGCGAGGCGGTCGGGTCGGGCTTGATGCGAGGTCAGACGGCCTGCTGACGCACTTCTCGGCTCGGTTCGGCTGGCACCGTTGCTGCACTTCGCTGCTGTACTGCTGGCATGGAGTCAGCTTCCCTCGTCCAGCCGAGGAAGCGGCGATGCAGCACGCCGGCCGGCGTCCAGGGCATGTCCTCGGTGGCTTGGACGAGGTAGGAGCCGAGGTAGAGGGCCAGCGACACCGGAGCATCGACGTACTCGGCCCGCAGCTCCCGCTTCCGCGTTGCGCAGGGCCAGGGCAGGTCGCATCCGCCGCAGCTCCAGACCGGCATGACCGGGCCGTGGGTGGTCACCGCACGCCCTTTAGGAACCGGGCGGTGATCGCCCGGGCCCGCCAACTGGTCGCCCAGTCCACCTGCCAGCACGGGTACGGCGCCAGCCGCGACCACCAGGCTCGGCAGCCGGCGCACATGCTATGGAGTCCGCGGACGTGCACCGCGAGGATCATCTGTGCTTGTTCGTCGCCCACTACTCCCCTTCCCCCGGCCAGTGGCCACGGTTGATCGGAATCCGGTGCCGGGCCCGGCACGGCAGGTCGGCTCCGCACCGGCAGATCCGCCGCCACCGCCGCCAGCACCAGACCGGCCGATGCCGTCTCGCGAGGGTCATCGCGACGGCGAGCAGGTACTCCTCGTACGAGGCACGCCGCACCGGATCTCCCTTCGGGCATGGTCGACGGCACGGCGGCCGGGCCTTCGCTGGTCATCCGACCGCCGCCCCTGCCATGTCACACTGTACAGACGTAGGAATGTAGGTACAATAATCTGTAGAACTGTTGGACACGTAGCGTCACATTCGTGATCGACCCCAGCGCGGACCGCGCAGTGTTCCGGCAGCTCGCCGACCTACTGCGCGACCGGATCACGTCCGGCGACCTCGCGCCCGGCGCGTCGCTGCCCAGCGAGCTGCGACTGGCTCAGGAGTATGGACTCAGCCGGACGAGCGTCCGGCAGGCCATCTCCCTACTCCGGTCGGAAGGGCTCGTGATCGTCCAACCCCCGCGCGGCACCTTCGTCCGCAGCATGGAGCCGGTCGAGACAGTGACCCTACTCAAGGGCGACACGGCGTCAGCCCGAATGCCCACCCCTGCCGAACGCAAGGAGCTGGACATCGGCGAAGGCGTCCCGGTCCTGGTGGTCTTCCGCGCCGACGGCTCCCGTGAGCTGTACCCCGCCGACCGCATCCGCGTCGGCCGCTGACACCTGCGGCGTGGCTTCCGCAGACCGGGTTGGACCGGTCGCCCAATCGTTGGTGGGAGTTGCTGGACCTCGGCAGCTAGCCTCTGCTTGTGACACGGCGTCGAGTTCGAGCATGGATGGAGCTGACGATGGCTGCCGTCCTGCTTTCCTACGCCCCAGCGAAGGTCGCGAAGGATCTTGACGTATTGGAGGAGCCTCTTCCAGAGGACCCAGCCGGTGGAGTAACCAGCGCCGCACCCAACACCGACCCCATCGTCGAGCCCAGCCAGCGTGCAGTGAACGGCTTCATCCGCGTGACCTACCACGACGGCTCTGTAAAGGAGTACTACGTCGGGCACCAGCCAGCGTTCATCGCTGACCAAGTACTCGCGGCCAAAGCTGCACGTCGGCCTATCTACTCTTCTGGGATAAGCCCGGCCATCGGCAGGCCCGGCGGGTGTGGGTCGTCCTCGCATTTGTGAAAGAAGTCCAGCCACGTCTTCTAGAGGCCGACATCGATAGCCTCTACGAAGACGAAAGATTGTGGCTGCCTCACTGACG
This sequence comes from Micromonospora sp. BS32, assembly GCF_059089345.1. Lineage (NCBI taxonomy): Bacteria > Bacillati > Actinomycetota > Actinomycetes > Micromonosporales > Micromonosporaceae > Micromonospora > Micromonospora sp. BS32. The sequence goes on along the minus strand of NZ_JBSSHR010000001.1, from coordinate 355,477 downwards.
AAACGCCTGCTGGTCGACGGAGCTGAGGCCTGCTTCCCGCGTGCTCAGCCCCCTCGCTTGTATGTTCTGGGCAGCCCTCCCGCCGCGTCCATCCCCGACTGGCCCGTCCCCGTTCGACCCGTCGCGAGCCCGTGATCGTGCGCCGTCGTCCGTCATCGTTGCTACAGCCGCTGCTACACCCTGCGTCGACCGGACCAGCGGACTAAAAGGACTCCCGCCAGACCAGGGGTCACCGCGCCCTACCTGCATCCGACTCTCTGCTGGTCGTGCTGATGGTGCCGCTCTGGCGCCGCGTTGGGGTCACACTGGAGTCAATGCTCTTCGCCGTGACCACCCCTACCCGGGGCTCTCCCGCCGTGTAGGGTCGCGGCGTGCCCGCACCATTCAATGTCGCTGCGGCCCTCGGCCAGCCGGATCCTCATTTTGACGCCTGGCAGTTCATCCGGGATTTCGCCGCGACGTGGGTCACCCCATCGACGAAACGGACGGGTTCAGCGCTGAAGAAGTCGACGCGGCGGAGGCACGGCTGGGCCTACGACTGCCAACTGCCGTCCGACAGGGTTACCTGCTGTTCGGGCGGCGCACCCAGCTGACCAGCCGGCACGGAACGCTGTACCCACCCGAAAAGCTGAGCTATGACGACGACCACCAGGTGCTTGTGTTTCGTACCGCCCATCAGGGCGTCGCCTCCTACGGCCTGCCCCTAGCAGACCCCGAGCAGCAAGACCCGCCTGTCCTCGTGCGGCTCAGCATGCTGGACACGGCGAGCGAATCATGGGAGCCCTTTATCGACCGCTTCTCGCTGGCCTGCGTCGACATCCTGCTGTCCGAGCGTGTGGAGGGCGGCGAGCTGAGCGACGGCCGTGACCTGCTGGGCGGCGAGCCGGCGTCCTTTGCCGCCCACCTCACCCAAGCGGTGGTTCCCCGATATTTGGGCAGCTACAGCGGCGGGCAGTGGTACGCGACCGAGGATCTCATCCTCGGCGTCGAGGACGATACCTGGGTGGCAGTCGGCGCCCGCACCGCAGACGCGCTGGACTCGTTCCGTACCGAGCACCCCGGCGATTGGGTCAACGAATACTGATGGGCCATCCGGATGGAGAGCGCGCCGCCGGCTACGCGCGGTGACCTCGATCTTGGGATGGTCAGTAGACTCTCCGGGCCTTGTCCATTTGGGCCCGTGTGTCCCGGAGGGCGCACACACATACTCAACGCCGGCTTGACCGAACCGAACCCGTGACCTCTTCTGTGTGAACGCGGGTACGGGACGTCGTCGGATCACATCCGGTGTCGTCCTACGCCTCGGAGCATGCGGCGTCTGCTGCCTTGCGTCGTCTCCTGCCGTCCGCTGGTGGTCGTCTCGCTGCCTCTTCGCTGCTTCCTTGCGCCGCTCCGCGCCGAAAACTTAGCCTGCACGGATGCTGACCGAGCCGCGCGGCACGATGCATGGGTGGATCTGGCGCGCGAATCTGCTGCCGTTCGTCGAGACGATCGCTGATCTTGTGCGGTGCCGGCTCGACGAGAGCGGGCTCACTGCGGGAGTCGAGTACTCCGACGCCAACAACGACCTCTGGTTCACGTTCGTCCTAGACGGGCAGCCGCGCGTCGAGATGCACTTCGCGGGCACGGACGACCAGGTGTTGGTCGACCTGGAGTTGGACGGCACCGACGAGTCGTTCGAGATCAGGGCCGTTCTATTGCTCGACATCTGTAGCAGCTACCGCCTGGCTCCGGAGGCCAGCTGACTCGACCTGCGCATTACGAGTCAGTCCCCCAGCGCTGGTCCACCGCCTGGTCCTCATGCCGGACCGGGCGCCTCGGTCCGCCATCGTCCGCTCATGCTCGCTGGTTTGGCTGCTCGCTTGGCTGCTCGACCGGATCCTGGTCCTGCACTGATGCGTCAGGCATCGACTATGTTGCCGAGGTGGAGCAACGGAGCACCGACGGACTGATTGCCCGCTACGTCGTGCCGTTCTACCTCGACATGATGGGACCCAACGCCCTCAGGTACGGACTTCCCTCGCTCGCAGCCGTTGCAGACGTGAGCCGAGCCGCAACGCCCTGCGATGTGATCGCACTCCTGTATGACAGCTGGCGTCCACGTGTCATGGGCGCCTGGTAGTCGGTAGGGGTCGGCGGTCCGGAGGTAACCGCCGCCGTTCTCCACGCCCTAGCCACATCGCGGGGTGCCCTCGACGCGCCGCCCCTTGCGACAGCCTCCGTCGTCCTGGCCGGCCCCGAGGCCGTTGAAGCCCTAGAGCAATACATCGCCGCGGATCAGGCCAAGGGCTGGGGGGCAAGTGGGGTGATCGCCGCAGCAGCCGACCATGTCCGTCTTCACCACCACGTCGCCACCTCGCTTCTTCTTCCAACCGACGCAGACCGAGACACCTTCACCGCTCTCATCGACATCGCCCGCCGGCTGCAAGCCGCCTGACCGGCCTGTTGTCCACGACGTCTCGCTTACAAGGCGCTTTCGGCGAAGGTCGCAGCCTCCGCTGACGTCCAGCCTATTAGGGCTGGAGGCGACCCCCGTCCGCGCTGGTCCGGCCTCGGCCGCCACCGTTGATGTCAACGACCGATGTCAGCTCGCCGCTGTTGCGGCTTCCTGGTCGACGAGGGTGACCCTGCCGAGGAAGCCGGAGAAAGTCGTCGGCCCGTCTCGACCACGCTCGTCTCCAAGTCGATGCTCCGATGCCTGCCGTGAAGCGCGGGGATCACGACCAGGGCGGCTCGCCCAGCAGTTCACGGCAAGCCGTCATGAGCTTCTCTTGAGCGTCGGCGATCCGGGCTTCCGCTTGCGTCATGTCCGCCTTGCCATGGCTGCCCACGTCCAGATCGCCAGCCTCCTTCACCGCCAACACCAACTCCCCGCCGGCCGCGCTGACAGCGGGGTCCGTCGAATTGGCGGCCCGGGCCCCAACGGTGCCGTTTGGGGCGTAGAAGCGCTCATTCTCGTCCACCAGGCGTGCCACCCCAGCACAACCACCACGGGTGTACTTGTCAGGGCTGGGCGGGCTTGCTGCCGGTTTCTCGTCGGTACAAGCGGCCAGAAGCAGGGTGGCGCCAAGGAGGCAGGCGGCGAGAGACCGATTCACCGGCGAATCGTATATCGGCGATCATGGGGGACCGCATCGACTCGGCTGAGTGCTATCCCACGAGGATCGGGTTCATGGGTTCACCTGGGCGGCTGCGTGGCCACATGCCGACTTGACTGTCCGCACTCGTCCTCGAGCGGGTGTCCCCGTTCGGGCAGTTTGCTGTCATCGTTGCTGTCGACACAGAGACGGGCGGCTCACCCACCCGGATGCTAAGGGCCCACCCGAGCGGGACCTGAAAGTGCAGCAGTGCGCGGGCGACGGCAGACAGCACGCCAGCTCGAACCCGACCAGGCCAGCCAGTTGCAGGAGTTGGCCTGCGGCCCGGCTGAGGCAACCCGACCACGAGTCTCAACCTGAATCGGGTGACGGTCCTCGCCCCCGGCGTCTGAGCCGAGCGAGAGCCAGCATGATCATGATGATTCCGGCGGCTTCGAGGAATGCGGGCAACTGGAGAAGCAGGTCCTCCGTCGCATACCCCTCGGCCGTGGCAGCTTTGGTCGCATCCGTTCGGTCGACGTGCAGCCGCACCGCGTCTCCCTTGCGATACCGAACCTCATCGAGTTCGCTGGAGAGCAACTCCCGGTGCCGCGCACCGTTGAGGGCGTAGTCCACGGTCACCCTCGTCACCGAGGTCGAGCGCCCGATCTGGTATCGCTCCACGTGGACGACTCGGCCGGTCGTCTCGACGCCGACGCGCACCCTCTCGCCGATCACCGCGTCTAGCCGGGCCGAGAGCATGAGTCCGCCACCGACCAGGAGACTGCCCAGGACGACCGCCACGACGACCCGCAGCCGCCGTCCATCGAAACCGGTCACCGACGTGGGCCCTCCAAGCCGCGGCAAGCTGACCAACGGGAACTGGGCAGGCGCCAGCTAGTGGTCGTTGAGCATGAACAAGACCGTCTGGTGCTCGACATCGAGGAACGCGACCCGCCATCGTGGCGACGGCGCTGTTTCGTTGTACGACCTGCTGTGCAGCCACCGCGACTCGCTTGGCAGGAACGGCACCAGGGCAGGCCACACGTCTGCGGGGCTACTGTCGTGGGGAAGCTCATCCAGGTTGACAGATGCGTACGGTACGAAGTCGTATCGCTTCGCCAACGCCTGCGCGTCCTCCGGTCGCAGCTTGACCACGCCCTGGTACGCCCAGTCCGTAGGGCCGGGCATTCTGGAACACGGGTTGCCCGAGGTGCGCAGCTGCCAGTGGATTTCTGGGTAATCGCCGAGGTCCGGCAAGTCATCCGGAGGATCCCAATGGTCGGTCCGGACCTTCGCCTCTGCGACCTGCACGGACTCCTGGCAGGTACGCGTCTCCGCCGGATCGTCACCGATGAGCAGGAATCCGGCCGCGGCGCACCCGACGCCCGCCAGCAGCATCGCAGCAGCCGCGCCGAATACGGCCACCAGCAGCGGCCTGCCCGTCTTCATGGTCATTAGAGTACGAGTCCTCGGCCACAACCGTCGTCCACAGGTCGCCCCTGGATCAACGAAGTACGAGACCAATTCCGTGAACGCTTGACCGGCAACCAGCTCGTGAGCAGAGGTTCCAGCTTTGGCATCAGGCCGGGGGCCGAAGATGCGGATCTCCGCGACCGGCATGACACCTGCCCACATGCGTCGACCCCTTGACCCCCAGGCAACCAACACGGCACGCTGACCTGCGGCTCCGAAGCCGCTGAGCTGCCACGACGATCCCCAGTGTCGACGACAGTCCGCCTGTGTCCGTCGCGATCGTCACCCAGATAGTCACTCAGTCCCCGCTCGTGACCTCTGCCCGCTCTGGCGACGTAGTCAGGAACAGAGCTTGCATCGGCACCCCTTGTTCCACCAGCGCCCCTGGTGTTCTTCCCGCAGTCGGAACCGGCGGTACGGCGCATCCGGATCACAGCCGAGCTGCGCCAAGTACTTCAGCGCCAAGAGCTCAAGACAAGATCTATTGCGCATGAAAGACCGAGGCTAAGCGAAAGGTGCCGCCGTAGTCGCCACGGCGGCACCTTCCGGGCCGGACTCATGCGGCGGGGACAGCTCGCCGCATGCGGTTCACTGCACCTGGTATCCGTAATTGCCCCGGAGCGGGTATGTGGAATTGCAGTACTTTACTGACCAGGCGCTGCCGTCGCTGGCTCGATCCTTCCAGGTCCCGTACAGCTTGGTCTTCGCGCCGGTGTACTCGTTCCAGCACTCGATCCAGACCCTGTACTGACCGTATCCCGCAGTGCACGTCGCATACGCCCAATTCCCACCGTCCGTACCGGCGTGGCAGTTGCTCGGCACGGCGGAAGCCGGCACCGGCGAGAGCCCCACCGCGGCGACGACCGTGGCCAGTCCGAGGGCGAGTTTTCCCGTGAATCTGATCATGCCTGCGAGGCTAGCGCCGGAGCGCGCTCACCACAATAGACAGACGACCGTTGGGGAAGCGCTGTGCTCAGCGGCAAGTACCGCCGCATCCTCCCCGAATGGGTCGACGACTACATCCGCGAACAGGTCGAACGCCAGGAGGCCGCCTGATGCCCGCACGTGCGGCGCTCCACCCATCCCGATGCTCCTATGGATGTCAACTGCGACCCCTTGACCCCCAGGCAACCAACACGGATCGGTGACCTGCATTTTCGCCGGCCGTGAGCTGCCGGATGGGTCCTCCGGTGTCCATGCTCGTCCGTCAGCGTCCAACCCGATTGTCACCCGGTTAGTCACTCAGCTATCGAGCTGTCCCCTACCTTGCTGAGCATCACGTCGACGTCACCGGATCGGATGATCTCTCCCAGGGCCGCCACCATCGCCTCGACACCGGGTCTTGGAACGATGACCAAGTCGGAGCACCAGAAGTACCGACCGCCACCAGCCTCCCCGGTTTCAGCCCACCTTTGCAGGACGCGACCGATCTCATCCGTCGTCATAAACGCGGCGTAACGATGGGTGCCGTCAGCGAGGTAGATGTGGGCATCGGTGTTGTCGGCCGTCGCGGGTTCATCGCCCTGGCCGAGCATGAAGCAAACACGAGCGCCCTCGACCATGCAGTCCCATCCCACCGTCTGACTCACGGGAAGCATCATCGCAGCTTCGGACGCTCAGCTTGGGAATCGGATTGATTCACACCGTGGGTAGCCGTACTGCCTGGCGGGCAAGCACGGAGCGTTCAGCTTGCGGCTGCAGGGGTGCCGTTGTAGGCCGGTGTTGACCGCTGCATCGGGCACGCCTCGGGCACGGCGACCATTACGCCGTGCGCTGTTAGCCGATGGCCCGGTCTCCGAGCCAGCTACCAACGGTCAGGTACGTGGCTAGCTCGGGCGGTATCGTTCCCTGCCTCAGCACCCACTCATCACCCAACGACGCCACGACCAGGTCGCAGTGGTCGAACCTCAGCAGGACACCGCCCAAGGCCGGCCGCGTCGTGTAGCCCCGGATGAGAGCGGTGTCTTGCAGCCGATGACCCGGCAGTAGCGCCAGCACGTCTGGCTTCTGCGCCGGCCCAACGCGCGTCTCACCGTGTTCTCCTAGGTCGTACGCCGCGTACGGCTCGCTGAACTCAAGAAGCAGCAGCTCGCCAGACGCATGCGCCATGAGCGGCGGCACTCCCTGAAAGTGCAGCCAGAAGTGCAACAAGCTTTCCGTATCACCACCACGTCGGCCGTCGTGCCAGTGCCGAGCCTCCGTGACCGCGACGAGGTCACGACCGATGACCCGATGTATCAGCTCGACGGCTCCAACGAACTCACCCATGCCCCAGCACGCTACTGGGCAAGCTTGACCGGCATACCAGGCACGGAGACCTGTTCGTCCCGAAGGGACCACTAGCCGTCTAGAAGCTGCGCCAGCAACAGAGCTGAGCTGCCCGAACGGTCCACTGGAGTCCATAGACGTCCGGCGCTGGTCGTGCCAATCGTCGCCCAGTTGATCACCCAGCGCGGGTGTCAGACGTTGAAGCGGAACTTAGACGGGCGGTCGCGTGACCTGTGGCGACCTGGTCGGCACGCTGGTCACGCTCGCTCCTGGGCTCACGTCGTTGATGGATGGTGGCCGACGTTTCACGCTGTCTTGTGCCTCGTGTGTGCCCCGGACGACCCCTTGCCCCCAGGCAACCAGCACTGCCCTCTGACCTGCTGCCGCACCTGCTCCGAGCTGCCGCGACGGTCCACGAGCGCATGCTTGTCCACCCGCCTGTTTCGCCGTCGTCGTTCAGCTAACCCGTCCGGCATGGGCCGCCCTGCCTCTATGGGCGCAGGTCGGATGGTGCCTGCTGTCGTCTTCCCGGCCGCTCCTGGTTCTTTCGCTGCCTCCTTGCTGCCTCTCCCGTTTCACCTCGACTCCCGGATTCGCTGTCACCGCCGGCCTACAGAGTCAGCCTCCGCTTCTCCAGAGCAGGGCGGCAGCCCGTCAACTCGCGCCGGGCCGGCGGCCCGCCCTGATCCAGGCGAGCGCCGCCACAATCGCCAAGGCCCCGGCGACCCCGAGCGCGACGGGCAGCTGGAGCAGCAGGTCCTCCGTCGCGTACCCGTCAGCCGTGGCCGCCTTGGACGGATCGCCCCGGTCGACGTACACCGTCAGCTCCTCCCCGGCGTCGCGCCGACCCTCGTCGAGCTCGCTGGAGAACCGCTCCTGGTACGCCAAACCGTCGACGGAGTACGCCACGGTCATCCGCGTCACCGCGTACGAGCGGCTCACCCTGAGCCGATCCGCCTGCACGACCCGGCCGGTCACCGCCGTTCCCTCGCTGACCCGCTGGTCGATCGCGGCGCCCAGGCGAGCCTGGAGCAGGATCCCGCCGCAGATGAGCAGGGTTCCGACGAGAGCCGCGACGATGATTCGCATCCCGCTGGGAAGCCTTACCGACACCGGTCCTCCAAAGCGCGCCTCATGTTGATCAGCCTGTCGGTGGGACGAGCGCGTTGTAGAGCGTCCCGATGCCAACGGTGATGGTATCGATCGCGGCATCAATCTGACTTCGGATGGCGGACGGGACGAACCGGTGGTGCGGCACCTTGTTCTTGATCGAATACGCGACGTCGAAGAACTGCCCGCCGAACTTCTTCACCAGCAGCTAGCGGGCAGCAGGGGTGGCCCATGCCCCGTACGATCCCGGCTCATGCACCAGATCTGGAAGGTCTCACCGCTTGGGCGGTACGGCGTACTTGCTCTCATTCCTCTGCTTGGCGCCATCACCTGGCTGGGCTGGGCCAACGTGTTCGTGAGTCTCCTCGCGAGCCTCGGTGCGCTCGTCAGTTGGTTCCGGTTCGCCTTCCGCCCCTCGGTGGTACTGACAGACACGGAAGTGATCGTGCGGAACCCCAACGGCTCCCAACACGTCAGCCTGCGGGATGTGGCGAAGGTCGAGCCTGGGTATGGCGGTTTGACCATCACGACCTCGACAGGTGAACGCGTGGTCGCGTGGGCCGTGCAGAAGTCCAACCTTGCCACCTGGACGGGCAGGCACACTCGGGCTGACGAGGTGACGGCCTCGATCATCGCAGCCAGCCGGAGTCGCGCAGTAACTCGGTGAGCCAGTTCGAGCACGGTCACGCGGCTGGGATGCTCTTGCCTAGACGGCGACGACCTTGTCCCGCCACTCGGGTGGCAAACGGCCCTGGCCTCAGAGGTGCGTCAGCCCATTCAGGATCCGGTCGTCTGGTATCTGCGGAGCGCAGCTTCGGCGAGCTGGTTGAGGTATTTGTCGCCGCCGGGTTTGTTGCCCTCCTCGTGGACGACCAGCAGAGTGGTTCCGATCCGGACGAGTACGCTGTCGCTTTCCAGCGTGTCAGAACCGGACGTCATGCTGTCGCTGACCTGAATACTGTCATCGCCGAGCTGCGGCCCTGGTGCCACTGCGAAGCGGTACCTGTCGCCGATGCCAAGGCCGGACGACACGACAACGGTGGGGCAACGGCCGATGAAGGTTCGCAGGTCGCTCATTGCTCGTCGTGCGCCGTCATCGGCGTAGGTCCTGAGGACTTCGGCTCCCACCCAGAAATCATCGGGATCCGCGTCATAGCTGAGGGTGGCTGCGGCCATCGCTGACGGAGTCCCGGTGAGCCGCCTGGCCGACAGCAGCGGGATCATGCTGTCCGAACAGGACGCGTCGCCGCTTGAGCGCTGATCTCCAGCATCAGGCGCCATGACTGTCGCGATGTCCACAGTGAATCCGGGCGGCACTGAGTCCGCGGTCACCAAGCGTGCGGACAGCGTCGCGGAGTAGCCGGACCCGCCGGTCGCCGGAACTGCTGGGGACGCTGGCTTCGTGGCTGTGGCCGAGCCCGTCGCCTGCGCCGTGGAGGGGATCGTTTCGCCCGCTGATCGATCCGCTGTATGAGCTGTTGTAGAACCGCACGCGGTCACCATGAAGACGGCCACCACCGCGACTAACCTACGCAGCACCATCCTGAGCACCGGGCACACTCCACCTCTCGCGCGAGACGCGTCAGGCTACCAGCGCGCGTGACTTCAGCCGTAGGCCTTCCAGCCTCCCCGTCATCTGCCATCCCGCCTGCCGCCGACCCGCCCATCCGGGGAGCGGGCCGCCGCGGTCCGCCACGTCAAGCGGACCTTGACGCACGTACGGACGCTGGCGGGCCGGGCGGTGGTCTGCTCGGCTTGCCCGGGTAGTCGGCTGGCGGGATGGCCATGCGCAACCACCCACGGACCGCGACCCGCCGACGGAGCCCCGGCCATCCTGGAGTCGTTGCGCCCCCGCCGGAGGCGCAGTGACCGCGACCGGGCGACCGGCGCGACCCGCCGCGCGGACCCGGCGTGCCTTCCATGCGCCGCACTGCTCGGGCGCGGCGCGGCCGGCTGCCGGCCCGCGAACCTCAACCACTCTCGGCCCTACCGTCTGCGGCCGCCCCGGGCTCCCCGTTCTCCGCGCCAGCCGCCGGGCGTTGTGCGTGGCCGGAGCGGAGCGACAGCAGAGTGCAGGCCGCGTGCCCTGGCGGCGGCGCGTGCGGCCCGTTGCGGGCCGCCTTGATAGATGTAAAGAAAGTCCTCCCACGTCGGCAGGCAGCCGCTACCCTGCCCGATCTCACGGGCGGCGTCGACCGTCGGAGGCGATCGGGATCAGCCTGGCTGCTACGTCCTCGAAGTCACCGAAGCCACTGACGGTTCGCAACAGGCCATGGGTCCGGTAGTAAGCGCGTAACGGCTCGACCTGCTCCTGGTAGTTCTCCTGCGAATGCGAGTACATGAGCAAGAGTTCCTGGCGTCGCTCGGCTTGCTGGGGGTCCAGTGCCCTCTGACGTTCCACCCGGCGGTGAACGGCGAGGCGAAGTTGGTCCTCAGTAAGGACGAGTTCGATCACTGCGTCGGGGACATGGCCGCTCTGCGCCAGCAACTCAGCCTGACGGACCTTGCGAGGGAAGTTGTACAGCACCCAGCCACCGTCGACGTTGGCTAGGGCGTCAGCGATGGCTCTGACCATTAGCTCATCCCGGACAAGCTGTCCGGCCTGCATATGCCGGTTCGCCTCTTTGCCCAGCGGCGTCTGCTGCTGCACGTGCTCGCGGAAGACATTGCCTGCGCTGACGACCTGTAGGCCGATGGCGCCTGCCAGAGCTGCCGCAGCGGAAGCCAGGTCGACTACCGGCCCGGCGATGAGGGCCACGTTTGGCATGTGTACTCCCATGTCGGGGATGCCGAAGAGCCAAGCTAGCAGCAGACATGGCACATCACGTGAGATGTGGACCTGGAGCATCAGCTCGGATACGGCAGGTCGGGAGCCGACCTTTTGATGCCGGTTGCCCGAGTCACGGCGGGTTGACGTGTCGGTACCCGGTGCTACTCTGGCGCTCGTCGAGCACCCCAGCGCGGCCTTCCTGCCGGATCGCTGGGCTCGATCTCAGAGATGCCGAGCGGCCTTCCTGCCGCTGATGCGGGCCAGGTCCGGCCGGCTCTCGATCGCGCCGGCCGCTGCGCCGGTCCTCCGAATCCGCTGAGCGGCCCAGCACGGCCTTCCCTGCCGTCCACGATGGCCCAGATTCGCACCTCTCCACGGGTGGGGACAGCCTGCGGCTAACCACCGGATGCCGATATCCCAGGCTCCCTACCCGCGCCGGCTCATTCATCAGGTTCACGAGCGTGAAAGGACATGACCCATCGGCGGGCAGTGGCAAGACCACGTTTCCGCCCTCCGGCGTCAGCCGCCCTCTCGGACGGTGCCAGGAGACACGACGAACACCACCAGCGGACAGACGTCCACGGCTGGTGGTGCTTCGTCTCCCGTCCCTGCCACCCCTGAAGAGGAGATAGTCGTGTCCACCCCGCTCACCATCTACCGCCCCGGTCTCGCTGTCGGCCGTGACGCCCAGGTCCTGCACCGCGCCGCCTCGCTCGAGTTCTCCGGCTGGCTGGAGCACACCCGCCCCGCCGGCGGCTGTGCTTGCCCGATCCGCCTCACCGGCACCATCGCCGCGGTCGAGCGAGACACCGGCCGCATCACCGGCCAGCTGCACACGGACGAGCTGCCCGACCGGACGCTCTACAAGGCGTGCGGCAACCGCCGCGAATCGGTGTGCCCGGACTGCGCCTGGGTCTACCGGGGCGATGCCTACCAAGTCGTTTGTCGCGGCTTGACCGGCGGCAAGGGGCTCCCCACGACCTCCGCCCCCGCTGGTACTCGCCGGCAGAAGGTCGCCGTGCTGCTCGGTTTCGGCATCTCCAAGGTCAAGATGAAGATCGCCACCGGCGAGCTGCGCTCCATCAAGGACGGCAAGTACCGCCGCATCCTCCCCGAATGGGTCGACGACTACATCCGCGAACAGGTCGAACGCCAGGAAGCCGCCTGATGCCCGGACGTACACGAGCCAACGGCGAAGGCTCGATCTTCCCCTACCGCAACGGCTTCGCCGCCTACGTCTAGGTCACCCCAAACCCGACGGCAAGCGCACCCGCAAGTACGTCTACGGCAAGACCCGCGAGACCGTCCACGACAAGTGGATCAAACTGCACCAACAGGCCAAGGCCGGGCCGGTGGCGACCAGCGTCCCCACGGTCGGAAGCTTCCTCACCTGGTGGCTGGCCGAGATCATCCAGCCGAACCGGGCACCGCTGACCTACGCGACCTACGAGACGTTCGTCCGCCGCTACATCTCCCCCGGCCTCGGGGCCAGGCGGCTCGACCGGCTCCAGTCGCGGGACGTGCAGACCTGGATCAACCAGGTGGCCCGGACCTGCCAGTGCTGCGCCCAGGGCAAGGACGCCGCCCGGCCGAAGCACAAGCGGCGCTGCTGCGCTGTCGGTCGGTGCTGCCAGGCGCGAAAGGGCGGAGCACTGGGACTCACCTGGGAAGACGTCGACCTCGACGCGGGAGAGTTGGCCGTCGGCCGCCAACTGCAGCGCGTCCGCGGCCAGCTGCTCCATCGCGACACCAAGACCCAGGCATCCGACGCCACACTTCCCGTGCCTGATATCTGTGCGACGGCACTAAATATCAGGAACGCGCAACGGGACGAGGCACGGGCAACCGCTGGCAAGGCATGGCACGAAACCGACCTCGTATTCGCCACTCGCTACGGCACACCCATCGAGCCGCGCAACTTCCAGCGCTCCTGGCAGACCCGGTGCGAGAAGGCCGGTGTCCGGCCGATCACCGTCCACGACGCGCGGCGAACTTGTGCCACCCTCCTGGCGGACCTCGACGTCCATCCGAGAGTCGCCATGCAGGTCCTCCGGCACGCCCGCTTCTCCGTGACGATGGAGATCTACACGCAGGTCTCGTCAAAAGCGACGCGCGAAGCCCTCAAGCGCCTCGGCGACTCGCTCGGCATCTGACCTACACGGGCAGATACGGCTACTGGTTCAGTTCTCGCGGTTCGGTTCGCCGAGAGCGTCCCACTCCTCAGGTGTGCTGGGAAACGGCTGCCAGTACGGCAGATAGAACGGTCGCCATGTCGGAGTGACCATCGAAAACGACTCCAGTTCCGGGTCCGCGAGCATGCGGTAGACGAACTCCGTCATGGACATGTCGAACCGGTGCCACGGGTGGGGCGGGTCGTGCCGAGCCACCACGGGCCACCGATCAGACTCCACGGAGCGGTCCGCCAGCCAGAAGTACTGACCCCCGGACGAGTCGTGACCCCATTCGATCAGCCCGGACCCCTTGTCGGGCCCGTACAGATCGTGCGGGGCGTACAAGCGCGCGGCGGGATCGTCATGCTCGCTCACCCAACGCCGGCTGGAGTTCCACCACCCGAGCAGCGAAGTCGAATCGTGATCGTCGGTCGGTCGCAGTAGGTCAAGGACACCCATGAACAGGCCCGGCACGAACCGCCGGCACAACTCCTTGAAGTCGCATGGCAGCGTGACGCCGAGCTCGGCCTCCGCCTGCTCCCAGCCGGCACCGCCCTCAGGCTCATGGCACCACCCGGTCACGTCGATGATCCGGTCGATCCACGTCAGCTGATCATTCACGGCCGGCAAAGTAACAGGGCAGGCGGACATCTCCTGGCCTGGTCGTCACCCGCCCGCTGACCGTTGCTGTACTTCACTGCTGTACGACAGCAGAAAGGCCACCTCCCGAAGCCGGGAAGTGGCCTTTGACCTGCGTGGGCGATACTGGGATCGAACCAGTGACCTCTTCGGTGTGAACGTCGATCTCGCCTGTCGCCAGTTCACAGCCGATACCACGTGATGTCGTCGCGTGCGCTCCAGCCGCCGCCCGAGGTCGCCCCGTGATGGATGACGCCAGACCTCTTGCTGACTTCTTGCTGACACAGCGACCGACGGGTCTGGCCGCGACCGGCTTAGGCAATGCTGCTGCCAGACGCTGGCACCCCGGTGGGGAACCAGGCTGCCCGGCGGATCACCGTCGGTGGCACGACACAGGCTTGTCGCGTGGCTTTTATCCAACGACCGCCAAGAAATCCGAGTAGAACAGGCCCAGGCCGACCGCCACGCAGACGCCGGCCACGATCCAGAACCGGACCACAATATTGACCTCGCTCCATCCGGCCAGCTCGAAGTGGTGGTGCAACGGCACCATCCGGAAGACACGTCTACCGGTGGTCCGGAACGAGACGATCTGGATCACCCACGTCGTTGTGATGATGACGAAGAGCCCGCCGATCATGATCGATAGCAGCGTGGTGCGGGTTGCCACCGCGAGCCCGCCGATCAGGGCGCCGAGCCCGAGCGAGCCCACGTCACCCATGAAGATCCGCGCCGGGGACGTGTTCCACCACAGGAAGCCGACGCAGGCGCCGGCCGCCGCCGCCGCGATCATGGCGATCTCCAGGGGATCCCGCACCTGGTAGCAGTAGTCGTTCACGTGGGCGTACGTGTCGTCGGCGCACCAGTGCCGGTACTGCCAAAAGCCGATCAGCGCGTACGCGCCGAGAACCAGGATCGACGCGCCGGTGGCCAGGCCGTCGAGGCCGTCGGTGAGGTTCACGCCGTTCGACATCGCCGTGATCACGAAGACGATGACCATGACCGCGCCGACCTTGCCGACGTTGAGCCAGCTGATGTCGCGGATGAGCGAGATGTGCTCGCTGGCCACGGTCTGGCCGTTGGTGCTCGGCACGTAGAGAGCGGCGATGCCGAACCCGCCGCCGACGATCGCCTGGCCGAGCAGCTTGCCTTTGGCGGACAGTCCGTCGGAGTTGCGCCGGCGCACCTTGAGGAAGTCGTCGAAGAAGCCGACCGCGCCGCAGAAGACGAACAGCCCGAGCAGCACGAGGGCCGTCATGGTCGGGCCCTCCTGCGCGATCTGCCGTTCGGGCAGGGTGGTCAGGGCGATGTGCCCGGCGACGTAGGCGAAGACGGTCGCCACGATGAAGACGACGCCGCCCATCGTGGGCGTGCCCTTCTTGCCCTGGTTGCTGGCAAGCCCGATGGATCGGATCGGCTGGCCGGCCTTGAGCGCGGTGAAGACGCGAATCGCCACCGGCGTGCCGAACAGGGAGATGATGAACGCGACCGCGGCCGCGACGATGACCGCCCTCACGGGCGAACCTCCACGAGATCCGGATTTCTCACGGCGTCCCCACCGCGCCATGCGTGTCGGCTAGCTCGGCATGATGCGAGCCGCCGGCCGCTTCCTGCGCAGCCCGCTCGATCTTCGCCCAGTACCCCTCCCGGGCTGCCGTGTCGATCTGCTCCTCGTACTCAGCCATCACCCCGGTCCGGCCATCGAGCTGCTCACGCAGGATGTCGGCGTGTCCGGCATGCCGGGTGGTCTCCTGAAGGACATGGACCATGATGTTGAACAGCTTGACGTCCGGCCGCGACCACCACGGCACGTGGCCAGGCGCGTCGATGGGAAGCTCTTCGATCGTCGCGTCCGCATGCCCCCAGGCACGCTGATAGAAGTCGATGATCTGCTCGCGGGTCTCGCCCGGGGTCACCCACAGGTCGCTGCCGTCCGCGTCCTGCCATCGCCCTAGCGGCTCCGGGAACGGGCGGCCGAAGACCTCACCGAAATACCAGGCCTCCAGGGTCGCCAAGTGCTTCACCAGGCCAAGGAGGTTGGTCCCCGTCGCTGTCAAGGGACGCCGGACGTCGTACTCGGACAGGCCATCGAGCTTCCAGAGCAGCGCCTGACGTGTCCGCCTGAGCTGGCCGTGCAGATGGCCCTTCGCGAAATCCTCGATCATGGGACACGATCTTGCCATTCCGACGGCAAGCGGAGCGGCCCTGGACCTCACAGCGCCGTGGTTCGTAACTCGCCGACCCGAATCCGACGACGATCCGACGCCACCCTCCCCCTGCCCGATATCTGCCTGGCCGCCTTCAAGCTCAGGCAGCAACAGCGCGACGAGGCTGAAGCAACCGCCGGCAAGGCGTGGCATGAAACCGGCCTCGTATTCACCACTCGCTATGGCACACCCATCGAGCCGCGCAACTTCCAACGCTCCTGGCAGATCAGATGCGAGAAGGCCAACGTCAAGCCGGTCACCGTCCACGACGCAGGAAGAACCTGCGCCACGCTCCTGGCCGACCTCGACGTCCATCCGCGAGTCGCCATGCAGGTGCTGAGGCACGCCCGCTTCTCCGTGACGATGGAGATCTACACGCAGGTATCGACGAAGGCGACCAGAGACGCCCTCAAACGCCTCGGTGCCTCACTCGGCCGCTGACGGAACTGCTGTACAAAGCTGCTGTACGACAGCAGAAAGGCCACCTCCCGAAGCCGGGAAGTGGCCTTTGACCTGCGTGGGCGATACTGGGATCGAACCAGTGACCTCTTCGGTGTGAACGAAGCGCTCTCCCGCTGAGCTAATCGCCCTCAGCGCGCATGACTCTACCTGATCGAGCCACCGGACCAAAAACCCGGGGTCCGCGCGCCTTGAAGAGGCGTCAGTGCGTCGCCAGATAGTGCGCCAACCGCGCCACGAGGTCGATCCCCAGGCTGTACTTGAGCGACAGCCAGACCACCACGGCCACGAAGACGAGGCCGACGGCCCCGAGGATGAAACGCACCCCCAGCGACCGGGTGGTGACCCATCGCGTCCAGGCTTGGACGTGTCGGCGGGTGAAGGCGAGCAGTCGTCGCGCCCAGTGGAACTCCACCGCCCAGATGGCCAGCCCGGCGATCACGATCAGCCAGCCCGGCCCGGGCAGCGGGATGAGCGCGATGCCGACGGTGACCACCAGCGCCCCGGCGATCGAGATGAAGATCTTGAGGGTGATCCGCCCGGTGGGGTTGGACCGGATCAGGTCCAGGGTCGTCCGGACCCGCTTCCGCCAGCCGGACGGTCGCCGCTCGGCCACCGCGACGCCACCGCGTCCGCCGCCCGCCGATCGCGGGCCGGCCTCGCCGCGGGAGGATCCACCGCGACGGAAAGAACCGCCAGGTCCGGAAGGACCGCCGCGGCCCGACGAAGCACCGGTCGGGGCGCCCGACGAACCGGCCGGAGACGCCCCGGACGTCGGCCGTCCGTCCCTGCCGGGCTGATCCATCGGCACGCCGTTCCCCCGCCTTTCGGCTGCTCGGGCCCCTACTTTCGGTGAGTCGGCCGTGCGCCCCGCATCCACTGAGGATCGGTTCGTGACCATTTCACCCCCCAGTGTCGCCCCGGCCCGTCACTCCTGCAGACCACTGGACGTTACCGGAGTAAGTCGACGACTGAGCCACCCGACTTCGGGCGGGATCACGCACTGGGCAGAACCGGAAATCCTACAAGAATCTTCACATTCTCGAGGCCTTTCCGAACCCCTTCCCACCACTGGGTGAAGTCAGCGTATGGCGGAGCGTAGCCAGGAGTAGCACCTGAGTATGGGAAAAGCGGGACACGCGCGTTCCGCAGCGGTGCCGGGGGGAGAACGTCCATGAGTGTCATCCGACCGACGACCGTAGAGGTCGAGACGTCGCTAAGGCTCGTCGCGCCTGACGCCACCGCCTTGCCGGTGCGTGCCAGCCTGCGTTACGACCCTGCTGACCCGTATGCGGTCCATGTCCTGTTCCACGCCGAATCCGCCGGTGGCGAGGCCGTCAGTTGGTCCTTCGCCCGTGAGCTGCTGGTGACCGGTCTCGACGAGCCGGCCGGCATCGGCGACGTCCGGGTGTGGCCGTGGGCCACACCGCGCGGTGACTTCGTCGCGCTGGCACTGTCGTCCCCGGACGGCAACGCCCTGTTCGAGGTGCCGCGCAGCGTGCTCGTGCGCTTCCTGCGCCGGACCTACGTCGTCGTCCCGCGCGGCCGCGAGGCCGAGCACCTGGACGTCGACACGGCGGTGAACCGGCTGCTCGCCGGTCGCTGACCACGCTCGTCGAAGGAGCCGCGCGGATCTGCCGAGTCCGCGCGGCTCCGGCTACCACGCCGGGGTACGCCCTCAGCCGTGCGTCGTGAGCCCACCGTCCACCGGGATCACCGCGCCGGTCAGGTAGGCGCCCGCCCGCGACGCCAGGTAGATCGCCGTGCCGGCCATGTCCTCGGGCCGGCCGATCCGACCCAGCGGGACCTGTCCGGCGATGGCCGCCCTCGACGCCGGGTCGTCCAGCGCGAACGCCATCATCCTGCTCTCGAACGGGCCGGGCGCGATCGCGTTGACCGTGATGTGTTCGCTGGCGAGCTGGTGGGCCAGGGTCCGGGTGAGCATGTGCACGGCCGCCTTGGTGGCCGAGTACGCGTACACCTCCATGAACGGCACCCGGAGGCCGTCGACCGAGCCGATGTTGATCACGCGGGCCGGGTCGTCGGCACCCGCCGCGGCGCGCAGCGCCGGCAGCAGCGCGGTGGTGAGCCGGAAGACGGCCTTGACGTTGATCGCCCAGAGCTTGTCGAACGCGGCCTCGGGATACTGCTCCAGCGGTGCGCCCCAGGTCGCGCCGGCGTTGTTGACCAGCACGTCGAGCCGGTCGGTACGCTCCCGCACGGCAGCGGCGAGCGCCTCGGCGCCGGCGTCGTGGCCGAGGTCGGCCGGGATCGCCTCGCACTGCCCCTCGGCCGACAGCTCCCTGGCCACCGACTCGCAGACGTCGGCCTTGCGGGACGAGATGATCACGCGCGCGCCGGCCTGTACGAAGCCCCGGGCGATCATCAGCCCGATTCCCCGCGACCCTCCGGTGACCAGGACCGTCTTGCCGTCGACCGAGAACAGATCCGTCATGCCCGTCCCATCACCCGCCGAAGCCCTACCGCTCGGTAACCTAGTCTCACCCGCGGAGCCGGACAACCGTGGGCGGGACCGGAGTCCCGTGGCCGGGATGCGACCGACCGGACGTCCGGTTACCGTCGCAGGTGATGGTCCCTTCCGGTCAGCTCTCCCCGGCAACCCGTCCCGACCTGCCCGAAACCGAGATCGACATCCTCGAACTCGGCGACCTCGCCCCGGGCGCGGGGTGGCGTCGACCCGTGCTGCTCGACGCCGACGTGCTCGTGCTGGTCACCGGCGGGCACGGCACCGCGGAACTCGACTTCCGTCCGCTGCCCTGCCGCCCCGGCACGCTGCTGCACGCCGGCCCGGGCCAGGTGCTGCGCTGCACCGCGCAACTCGACGCCACGGTCATCCGGTGGCACGGCGACGCGCTGCGCGGCCTGGACGTCGACCCGGAGTCCGTCCCGGCCCACCACCAGCTCGCCGGCGAGGACGAGGACGCCGTCATCAACGAGGTGAGCCAGCTGATGGTGGACCACCGCCGGCACCGCGCCGACCCGGCCGCGCACCCGCTGCTGCGCCACCAGCTCGCCGTGCTGCTGCTGCGACTGGCCCTGCTCCCCGACCCGTACCGGGACGCCGCCGGGCGCGAGAACAACGGGCGGAACAGCGACGGCGCCGAGTCGCAGCGCGCCGAGCTGATCACCTTCCGCCGGTTCTGCCGGGAGGTCGAGCACGGCTACCAGCAGACCCGCCGGGTCGAGGACTACGCCGCCCGGCTGGGCTGCTCCGTGCGTACCCTGACCCGGGCCTGCCTGGCGGTCACCGGCCGCAGCGCCAAGCAGGTGGTCGACGAGCGGGTCGCGTTGCAGGCCAGCCGGCTGCTCGCGGCGACCGACGAGCCGGTGGCCCGGATCGGTCGCCGGCTCGGCTTCCCCGAGCCGACCAACTTCGGTCGCTTCTTCACCCGGGAGGTCGGGGTCAGCCCCGGGGCGTTCCGCGCGGCCCGCGAGCAACCACTGCCCCGGGTGGTGCGGCCACGCCGGCCCGCCGACCCGCCGGTCGACCCCGGCCGGGCATGATGGCAGGGTGCAGATCTCCGCGCGCGGCGACTACGCGGTGCGGGCGGCGCTGAGCCTCGCCGCCGCGTACCCGTCGCTGCTCTCCACCCAGGCGATCGCCACCGAGCAGGACATGCCTCGCAAGTTCCTGGAGGCCGTCCTGGCCGACCTGCGCCGGGCCGGCGTGGTCCGCGCCCAGCGCGGCGCCGAGGGTGGCTACACCCTGGCCCGCCCGCCGCGCGAGGTCACCGTCGGGACGATCCTGCGTGCCGTGGAGGGCCCGCTGGCCGGGGTACGCGGGCTGCGCCCGGAGGAGACCCGGTACGAGGGCTCTGCCGAGAACCTGCCCCGGCTCTGGGTCGCCGTCCGGGCGGCCGTCCGGCAGGTGCTCGACGAGGTCAGCCTCGCCGAGATCCTCAGCGGCCGGATGCCCGCCCACGTACGACGGTTGACGGCGCTGCCGGACGCCTGGGAGCCGCGCTGAGTCACACCGTCCGGATCACCTCCTCCGCGGCGAGCCGAGGCAGCCGGTCGTGCCAGGCGTCCGGCCCCGGGCGGCCGACGTTCACCAACAGCAGCACCTCGTGCCGGCCGTCGGGGAAGAACTCCCGTCGCACGCCGGCCGCGTCGAAGCCGGCCATCGGCCCGGCGGCCAGCCCGGCGGCGCGCACCCCGATCAGGAAGTAGCCAATCTGGAGGGTGGCATTGAACCGGGCCTGGGTGACCCGCTCGGCCCGGTCGGCCAGCCAGTCCCGGGCCTGCGGCCGGTGCGGGAACAGCTCGGGCAGCCGCTCGTGGAAATCGACGTCCGCGGCGAGCACCGCCACCAGCGGCGCGCCCGCCGTCTTGACCCGGTTCCCGCTGGACACGTATGGCAGCAGCCGTCGCCGGGCCGCCGCCGAGCGGACCAGCAGCACCCGCAGCGGCTGACCGTTGAGCGCGGTCGGCCCGTACCGGACCAGGTCGTGGACGGCGGCCAGCTGCGCGTCGTCGACCGGCTCGTCGGTGAAGGTGTTCGCCGTCCGGGCCGCCCGGAACAGCAGGTCCTGGGCGGCCGGATCGAGGGCGAGCAGGTCGGTCGCGGGCGCGGCCGTCACCGGGCCGCCTCGGCGACGCCACCGGTGGTGGTGTAGCCGCCCCGGTGGTGGACGAGCGGGTCGCCGTCCTCCCCCGGGCCGAGCGCCAGCGGCTCGGCGATGACCAGGGTGTGGTCCCCGGCCGGCACCCGGTGCACCACCCGGCAGAGCAGCCGGGCCAGCACCCCGTCGAGCAGTGGCAGCCCGAACGGCCCCGGCGTCCACCCCGGGTACGCGGCGAACCGGTCGATGCCGCTGGTGGCGAAGACCCGGGCCGCCTCCTGCTGGCCGGCGCCGAGCAGGTGCACCGCGACGTGTTCGGCGCGGGCCAGCACCGGCCAGCTCGACGAGGTCACGCCGAGGCAGAACGAGACCAGCGGCGGGTCCAGCGAGACCGAGGTGAACGAGGTTGCGGTGAAGCCCGCCCGGACCGGGGCGCCGACCCCGCCGAGGCAGGCCGGGTCGGTGCCCCGGGCCACCGCGGTGACCACGGTGACGGTGGACGCCTGCCGGCGCAGCAGGGTCCGGAACAGATCCCGGTCCACCGGCAGCAGGTCGGTGGGACGTTCCACGGTGGTCACGTCGTCACCAGCTCCCGCTCGGCGGCGTACCCGCTGGCGGGGCGGGGCAGGCCGTAGTGCTCGCGCAGGGTCCGACCGGTGTACTCGTGGCGGAACAGGCCGCGCCGGCGCAGCAGCGGCACCACGTGGTCGACGAACGCCTCCAGGCCGCTGGGCAGCAGCGGCGGCATGACGTTGAAGCCGTCGGCGGCGCCCTCGGTGAACCAGAGCTCGATCTGGTCGGCGATCTGCTCGGGGGTGCCGGCGATCACCCGGTGGCCGCGCCCGCCGCCGAGCCGGCCGATCAGCTGCCGGATGGTCAACTTCTCCCGCCGGGCCAGGTCGACGACGAGCTGGTAGCGGCTCTGGTGGGCCTGCACGCTGGTGGCATCGGGCAGGTCGGGCAGCGGGCCGTCCAGCGGCAGGCTGGTGAGGTCCACCCCGGTCATCCCGGACAGTTGGGCGAGGGCGTGCTCGGGCACGATCAGCGCCTCCAGTTCGTCGGCGAGGGCCTGCGCCTCCGCCTCCGTACCCCCGATCACCGGGGCGATGCCCGGCAGCACCTTGACCAGTTCGGAGTCGCGGCCGGCGGCGGCGGTCGCCCGCTTGAGCTCGGCGTAGAACGCCTGCCCGTCGGCGAGGGTCTGCTGCGCGGTGAAGACGGCCTCGGCGTACCGGGCGGCGAAGGCGATGCCGTCGACGGACGAGCCGGCCTGCACCAGCAGCGGCCGGCCCTGCGGCGGGCGGGGCGTGTTCAGCGGGCCGCGGACCGTGAAGTGCCCGCCGGCGTGGGCGACCTCGTGCACCCGGTCGGTGTCGGCGAAGACCCCGGCGGCGGCGTCGAGGACCAGCGCGTCGTCCTCCCAGCTGTCCCAGAGCTTCACCGCGACGTCGACGAACTCGGCGGCCCGGCGGTAACGGTCGGCGTGCGACGGGTGGTCGTCGAGGTTGAAGTTCCACGCCTCCCGCGACTGGGCGGAGGTGACGATGTTCCAGCCGGCCCGGCCGCCGCTGAGGTGGTCCAGCGAGGCGAACTTGCGGGCGACGTTGAACGGCTCGTTGTAGGTGGTGGAGACGGTGGCGATCAGACCGATGTGCTCGGTGGCGGTGGCCAGCGCGGCGAGCAGGGTCAGCGGCTCGAAGACGGCCTGGATGTTGTGCCGGACGTTCGGCCCGACGGCGAGCCCGTCGGCCAGGAAGACCGAGTCGA
The DNA here is from genome assembly GCF_059089345.1 of Micromonospora sp. BS32. NCBI lineage: Bacteria > Bacillati > Actinomycetota > Actinomycetes > Micromonosporales > Micromonosporaceae > Micromonospora > Micromonospora sp. BS32. The sequence continues at coordinate 332,950 of NZ_JBSSHR010000001.1, read as the reverse complement.
GGGTGCCGCGTTCGGCGATCCGGGCCAGCTCCTGGAAGTGCCGGACGTCGGCGACCCGCCGGGGGTCGGTGCGCGGGTGCCGCCAGGCCGCCTCGTGGTGGCCGACGCCCATCAGGAAGGCGTTCAGGTGCAGGGTGCGGGACATAAGGGGTTCCTCTCAGGCGGAGACGTCGACGCGCCAGGTGGAGAAGCGGCGTTCCACGGCGACCAGGAGCTGGTTGACCACGAGGCCGATGGCGGAGATGGTGATGATCCCGGCGTACATGTCGGGGATCGCGAAGTTGTACTGCGCGTAGTTGACGAGGTAGCCGAGCCCGGCCTTCGCGCCGACCATCTCGGCGGCGACCAGCACCAGGATCGAGTACGCCCCGGCGAGCCGGACGCCGGTGAAGACGGTGGGCACCGCCGCCGGCAGGATCACCTTCTGGAACAGCCGCAGGTGGTTCAGCCCCATCGAACGGGCCGAGCGCACCAGCAGCGGGTCGACGCCCTTCACCCCGGCGATGGTGTTCAGCAGGATCGGCCAGGAGCAGGCGTAGAGCACCAGGGCGATCTTGGAGGTCTCGCCGAGGCCGAGGATCAGCACGAAGACCGGCAGCAGGGCCAGGGCGGCGGTGTTGCGGAACACCTCCAGCAGCGGGCTGAGCAGCTCCGCCAGGGGGCGGTACCAACCGATCAGCAGCCCGAGCGGGATGGCGGTGAGCACGGCCAGCCCGAGCCCGGTCAGCGACCGGGTGAGGCTGGCGCCGACGTGCTCGGCGAGCTGCCCGCTGGTGAGCAGCGCCCACCAGGCCACCAGCACCTCGGACAGCGGCGGCAGGAAGACCCGGTCGACCAGCCCGGCCCGGGGCGCGGTCTCCCAGACGGCGGCCAGGGCCAGCAGCGCGGCACTGCGGTGCAGCGCCCGGCCGCCGAGACCGAGCAGCCGGCCGGGCAGGGTGGGCGCGGCGACGGCCGTCGCCGGTGGCGCGGCGGGCGGGGCCGCCAGCCGGGCGGGACGTTCGGCGATGTCAACCAACTCGGGCCTCCTGTCGGCGAGCCGCCGGGGTGGCGGCGGGGCGTTCGGCGGACTGGGCGGCGCGGACCTCGTCGCGCAGCAGCGTCCAGATCTCGTGCCGGTGGTGCCGGAACGCGTCGGAGGAGCGGACATCCTCGGCCTCACCCCGGTCCCCCAGCTCGATGTCGATGACCTGCTTGATCCGCCCCGGGCGCGAGGTCATCACGGCGACTCGGCGGCCGAGGTAGACGGCCTCGTCGATGCCGTGGGTGATGAACACGATGGTCTTGCCGGTGGCCTGCCAGATCCGTACCAGCTCGTCCTGGAGCGAGTCGCGGGTCTGCGCGTCGAGCGCCGCGAACGGCTCGTCCATCAGCAGGATGTCCGGGTCGTACGCGAGGCTGCGGGCGATGGCGACGCGCTGCTTCATGCCACCGGAGAGCTCGTGCGGGTAGCGCTCGGCGAACCCGCTCAGCCCGACCAGCTCCAGGTGGTGGGCGACCAGGTCGGCCCGCTGGGCGCGGGGCACCCCCTTGGCCTCCAGTCCGAACGCGACATTGCCGGCGGCGGTGCGCCAGGGCAGCAGGGCGTACTGCTGGAAGACGATGCCCCGGTCGAGGCCGGGCCCGCTGACCGGGCGGCCGTCGACCAGCACCTGCCCGGAGGTGGGCCGGGAGAGCCCGCCGAGCAGGTCCAGCAGGGTGGACTTGCCGCAGCCGCTCGGGCCGACGACGACCAGGAACTCGCCGGGGCGTACCCCGAGGGTCAGCTGGTCCAGCGCGGTGACCGTGCCGGCGGACGCGCGCCGGCCGCCGCGGACGTCGAAGGTCTTGGTCACCCGGTCGAAGAGGACCTTGTCGCCGGTCATGCCGCACCGCCACCGGAGGCGAAGGGGTTGTACTGGTTGGTGTAGATGTCACCGGGCTTCGGCTTGTCGCCCTTGAGCTCGCCGGCGTCGGCCAGCCAGTCGATCCAGGTGGCGAACTCCCGGTCGGTGATCACGCCGCCCTTTCCGGCGACGCCGGTGGATTTCCAGTACCGCACCAGGGACGGGTCCTCGTTGCGGCCGCGCTTGGCGATGATCTGCTCCAGCCGGGCGACCACGGTCTCCCGGGGCTGGCTACGGGCCCACTCGATCGCCTTGCCGACCCCACCCACGAATGTCTTCACCGTCTGCGGGTTGCGCTTGATGAAGTCGTCGCGGAAGACGTACGCGCCGGCGCTGAACGCGCCGAGCAGCTCGTGGTCGGTGAAGATGGTGCGGACGCCGCCGTTGGCGACCGCCTTGTCGCGGATGACGCCGCCGAGCACCGCGACATCGATCTGCTTCGCCCGCAGCGACTGCTCGGTGTTGACCGGGGGCAGCGCGACCAGCTCGACCCTGGCGATCTCGGCCGGGGTGAGGCCGCCCTTGACCAGCCAGGTCTTCAGCACCGCCTCGGCGTGCGCGCCGAGGGTGTTCATCCCGACCTTCTTCCCGATCAGGTCGCGCGGCGTCCTGATCGGGCTGTCCTGCAGCACGTAGTAGCCCTGGAAGGTCTGCGCGTCGGAGCCGTAGTAGCTGACCACGGCGGTGATCGGGGCTCCTGCCGTGGCGAGCTTGACGATCGCACCGTTGAACGCGCCACCGAAGTCGCTCTGCCCGGTGGCGGTGGCCTGGATGTCGGCCGGACCGCCGGTGACGTTGCCGATCCAGTTGAGCTTGACGTCGCCGAGGTAGCCGAGGTCGGCGGCGAGTTCGGGAAGGGTGACCTGGCCGACCGAGCCCTGGTAGCGCAGCTGCTTGGTCTGGCCGGAGGCTTCGGCGTCCGCGCCGCAGGCGGTGGCGGCGCCGAGGGTGAGCAGGGCCGCGAGGGCGGCGACGGTACGACGGAATGGGGACATGGCGGTCTCCTGATCTGTGCACGAACCGCGCCCGGGGCGCGGGGGGTACGCCGACGCGCGCCACCGGGCCGTCGTGGGCGGGGCGTGGTCTGCGCGGAGAAGGTGAGGTGTGGAAGACGGCGGAGCGCGTCAGCTCAACAGAGTGCGCTCGCGTGCCGGACCAGGTCGACGTGCACGCGAGCGGTGAGGAGAAGCTCATCCCGCTGCGACATGAGCCCATGCTGCCGGCCGGCGGGCGCCCCGGTCAACGGCCTTCCAGAACATGGGATGCGCGTCGCTGGCTTTGTTACATCCCTTGCTGAGCTGGGTTTACCTGCCCGCAACACCTACCGGCTCAATGGGGATTGAGGGGCGTCGCCGCGCACCGTCCAGAGCGGAACGGAGGCAGGTTTCGTAATTCCTCGATCCGGGCATGTTCGATCACGACAGAGCAGGGCAGTAGAGGGAATGCGAAGGGAGCCCACGATGGGTCTGATGTTCCGCAAGCGCAAGAAGTACGGGCCGATCATCCTGAACTTCACCGAGAACGGCTTCTCCTCCTGGAGCATCAAGATCGGTCGCTGGTCCTGGAACTCCAAGGCCAAGGCGCACCGGGTCGACCTGCCGGGGCCCCTCTCCTGGAAGCAGGACAAGTCCCGGGCATGACGTCCCGAGGTCGAGCGGGGTGCCGGTGAATCACCGGCACCCCGCTCGGCGTTCCGGCCCGGTTCGGCGTTCGGCCTGGGACGGCCGCGTTCCCGGCGCAGAATCGCGGCATGGGTGGGGACGGGTTCTGGCGTCGGGAGCGGCGGCGCGCGGCGATCGGATGCCTCCTGCTGCTCCTCGCCTACTTCCTGGTCCCGGTGGAGCCGGACCCGAACGGGCCGCGGCTGGTCCTGCGCTCGGTCGGCACGCTGCTGCTGGTGCTCACCGTCGCCGTGCTGGTCACCGGCCAGGTACGTCGACAGCGCACCGCCGCGGCACCCACCGGCGACGCGGAGGCCCGCTCGCTGGTCCGGCTGACGGTGGCCCTGGTCGCCGGAGTGGTCACCTTCGCCCTCGCCGACTACGTGGTGGCGAACACCCGGCCAGACCAGTTCGCGAACCTGGACACCCGGGTCGACGCGCTCTACTTCTCGCTGGCCACCCTGACCACCATCGGCTACGGCGACGTGCACGCCCGGGGGCAGGTCGCCCGGGTGGTGGTCTGCGCGCAGATGCTGTTCAGCATCGGGGTGATCGCCACCGGGGCGTCCATCCTGGTCAGGCAGCTGACGGGCCGCCCGGGGCGGCGCTGATCAGCACGTCGCCGCCGAGCCGGCCGTGCTCCGGCTCCCGGGTCACCGCACCCGAGGTCAGCAGGGTGCTCAGCGCACGGACGGTGTCGGCGGCCCGGTAGGCGGTCGCGGTCAGGGTGTGCCGGCGCAGCTCGGTGACCGTACGGGGGCCGGAGCGGGCCAGCTCGGCCAGCAGCTCGCGGCGCAGCGGCCCGGGCTCGGGGTGCAACGCGATGTCGAGCAGCCCGCCGGCCGGGTCGGCCGGGTCCCGGTAGCGGACCCCGGCGAACTCGTCGGCGTCCCAGAGGGCGTCCTTGAACGCCTCCAGGCTCCGGTCGAGGCGGGTGCCGTAGGCGACCACCCGGCCGGCGCCGCCGTCGGCGGGTACCAGCTCGACCTCGGTGACCAGCGGGAACCCGGCCGCGTCGAGGGCCGGACGCAGCGTCGCCGGGGCGGGCGCGACGGCCAGCACCTCGGCCGGGCGACCGGTGGCGGCGGCGTCCAGCACCGCCGGGTCGGGGACGACCCCGTCGACGACGGTCAGCAGCGGCGCCCCGGCCGCCCCGGCGGCCTTCAGCGCGACGGGCAGCCGGGCCGGGTCGCCGGGAACCAGGTGCACGGCGACGTCGGCGGGCAGGGTCGCCTCGACCGCGCCGAGTCGGGCCGGCAGGTCGGCGCCGCCGGCCAGCACCAGCACGGTGAGCCGCCGCCCGCGCAGCCGGTCGGCGAACTCGGCCACCACCCGCAGGGCCGCCTCGGCGGTGGCGGGCTCCCCGGCGTAGGCCAGGGCGAGGGTGGCCCGCCGGGAGCGCTGCAACGCCCCCGGCAACCAGTGGTCGAGCTGGCGGACGAGCAGCTCACGCAGGACGGCGTCGGTCGACATCCTGCCGTTGTACCAGTAGGGCCGCTCAGGCCGGGATGGAGATCCCCACACCGCCGCGGGTCTGGCCGCCGTAGCGCCGGCGCTCCCGGTCGAGGTCGAGCGGGCCGATCCGCTTGCGGGCGGCGAGAGCGGCCTCGTCGAGCAGGTCGGCGGGGACGAGCCAGACCACCTCGAACTCCAGCCCGTCCGGGTCCTGCCCGTAGAGGCTCTTGGTGGTGCCGTGGTCGGAGCTGCCGACCAGGCCACCGGCGGCGGCGAGCCGCTCGGCGGTGGCGGCCAGCTCGTCGAGGGTGTCGACCTCCCAGGCCAGGTGGTAGAGGCCGACGGTGGCGCGACCGGCGGTCGACCGGCCGGCGGCGGCGCCGATCTCGAAGAGGCCGAGGTCGTGGTCGTTGGTCGAGTCGGGCGCCTGCAGGAAGGCGGCGCCACGGAAGCCGTCCGGGGTCATCGACACCGGGCGGAAGCCGAGCACGTCACGGTAGAACGCGACGCTGCGGTCGAGGTTGCTCACGTAGAGGACGGCGTGGTTCAGGCGGTGGATTCCCATGCGACCCACGGTAGCGCGGTTTGGTTGAACGCTCAACCATTTCCGGTATGATGGTCGTCATGACCCGGTGGCTGGACCCCGACGAGCAACAGACCTGGCGCTCCTACCTGACCGCCTCCCGCGCCCTGATGGAGACCCTCGACCGCGAGCTGCAACGCGACGCGGGGATGCCGCACGCGTACTACGAGATCCTGGTCCGGCTCTCCGAGGCCACCGACCGGCGGCTGCGGATGAGCGACCTGGCCGACGCCACCGGCTCCTCGCGCAGCCGGCTCTCGCACGCCGCCGCCCGGCTGGAGGCCGCCGGCTGGATCCGCCGCGAGGAATGCCCCACCGACCGGCGCGGGCAGCTCGCCGTCCTCACCGACGCCGGCTTCGCGGCGCTCGCCGCCGCCGCGCCCGGCCACGTCGAGGGGGTACGCCGCCACCTGTTCGACGCGCTCAGCCCGGCCCAGGTCGACCAGCTGCGCCGGATCAGCGAAACGCTCGCCGCCCACCTGACCAGTTCTTGACCAACTTGCTCCCGGGCAAGGGTTGTACATACCGTCGCCGGACGAGCACGATGGGGCGTGTCCTCTGGCTTCGGTGAACTCACTGTCCAGGCGCACCAGCTGGTGTCCGCCGGTGACCTGGCCGGCGCGCAGCGGCTGCTCTCCGACGCGCTGACCGATGCCGACCCCCGCCCGGACCACGCCTCCCCCGAGCTGGCCGACGCCGCCGGGCTCCAGGCCCGGGTGCTGGTCGCGCTCGGCGAACCGCACTCCGCCCGAGGCTGGGCCGCCTTCGCGTACGCGGCCGCCAACCGCCTGTACGGCCGCTCCGACGAACGCACCATCTCCGCCGCGGCCACCCTCGCCGCAGTGCTGCACCGGGTCGGCAGCGAGGCCCGGGCCGCCCGGCTCTACTCCGAGGTGATCCTGGAGCTGACCGCCCGGGACGGCCCCGAGTCGGTGCGGGTGCTCGCCGCCCACGCCGACCTGGCCACCGTCGAGTACGCCCGCGGCCAGTGCGTCCAGGCGCGGGAACGCCTCCAGGACGCCTGGGAGCTGCACCGCGAGGTCTACGGCGACGGGCACCCCAGCGGCATCAAGATGCTCGCCCGGCTCGGCGCGATGCAGCGCGACTGCGGCCGGTTCGGCGAGGCGCACGACACCCTCGCGCTCGCCCGCGAACTGGCCGCCGACCACCTGGCCGCCGACGACCCGCTGGCCCGCCAGGTCGCCGCGCTGGCCCGGGGCGCCGCCGACCCCGACCACGTGTGCGACGACGAGCAAGGGCCGGAGCACGACGGGCCGGTGGTGCCGGCCGCCCGTACTCCGCCGCCGGCCGAGGGCCCGCCGGAGCCGCCGGTCTGGCCGGTCGCGACGCCGGCCGCCGACGAGCCCCACCCGCCGACCGTGCCCGGCCAGCGGCTCCCGCCCGACGACACGTACCCGGAGGACACCGACTGGTGGCCGCCGGAACCCGCGCCCGAGCCGACCCCGCACGACCCGGTCCCGCCCTCGGTGGTCGGCCTGGCCGGCGGGTACGCCGACGAGGCCGACGGGGTCCGCCGGGTCGGGCAGCCGGATTCGTCCCGGCTGCTGCCGGTGCTGGTGCCCGGGCACCACGCTCCCCCACCCCGCCGGATCCGGGCCGCGCCGGCGGTCGTCGCCGGGGTGGTCGTGGTGCTGCTCGGCGCCGTCGCGGTGATCGCCGGGGTGTCCCAGGTGGACGGCACCGGGGATGGCCCCGCCGCACCCGCCTCCCCGAGCGCGTCCACCGCGTGGTCCGGGTCGCCCGCCGCGCCGAGCGCGTCGTCGCCCGTCGCAGCCTCGCCCGGCACCCCGCCGGGCGCGGTCAGCCTCCGCGACCGCCGCGACAACATCGCGCTGAGCTGGACGTACCCGGCCGGCGCCGAGGGGCCGGTGGTGATCGCGGGCGGCCGCGCCGACCAGGATCCGCGCGCCTTCCAGGAGCTGCCCGCCGGGACGACCAACTTCGTCGTCTACGGCCTCGACGGGACCACCGACTACTGCTTCACGGTCGCGGTGGCCTGGTCCACCGACACGGTCGCCCGGGCCAACCGGGTCTGCACCAAGCGCCGCTGACCCCACGTCCCCATTGGCCGGTCGGCCGGTTGCCCGGTCCTGGCCCGCGTCCTGCCGTGGTCGTCGGGGCCCTTAGGCGGTGGGTCCGCTCATCGACGGTGGCCGCGAGCGGGGGCGGCCACGGGGGACATCACCGCTTCGGCGTGTCGAGGCCCGGGGCCGCATGTCCCGGTCGGCGATATGACTCCGCGTCATAGATATGACGCAGCGTCATATCGCTCTTCAGCGCATCGCTGTCCGGAAGCGCCTCGGATGTGCCGCCGCCGCTCGGCCCGCGCGGGTCAGCCCGGATCGGGCAGCGCCGGGAGCCGTAGCCGAACGGCCAGGCCGGGCCCGGCGTCGGACAGCTCGATTGTCCCGCCGGCCCGGCGGACCAGCTCCCGCACGATGGCCAGCCCCAGGCCGGCGCCGCCGGCGTCGCGGGCCCGCCCCTCGTCCAGCCGGGTGAACCGCTCGAAGACCCGCTCCCGGTCCGTTGCCGGGATGCCCGGCCCGTCGTCGGTCACCGTCACCAGGTGGTACGCCCCACCCGGGCCGGCCGCGTCGCTTCCGGCGGCAGGGCGGACCGCGAGCACGACCCGGGAGCGAGCGTGCCGGACGGCGTTGTCCACCAGATTGGCCAGCACCCGGCGCAGCTCCTCCGGGTGGCCGACGCTCCACACCGGGCCCGGCGCCGGGATCACCGACACCGGCGGGGACGGGTAGCGGGCGGCTACCTCGCCGAGCAGCCCGCCCAGCTCCACCGGCTCGCCGGCGGACGTGCCGGGCCCGCCCGTCGGCGTGGCTGGCGCGGACGGCTGCTCGTCCAGGCGGGCCAGCAGGAGCAGGTCGTCGACGAGCCGACCCAGCCGCTCGGTGTCGGCGAGCAGGTCGGTGGCGACCGCCGGCCAGTCGGTCCGGTCCGCCAGCCGCTGCGCCACCTCCAGCTCCGTGCGCATGTTGGTCAGCGGGCTGCGCAGCTCGTGCGCGGCGTCGGCGAGGAACGCCCGCTGCCGGGCCCGGGCCGCCTCCAACCGGTCGAGCATGTCGTTGAGGGTGACCGCCAGCCGGTGGATCTCGTCCCGGGCCGGCGGCACCGGCAACCGGGCGTCCGCGCCCCGGCCGGTGATCTCCGCCGCGCCGCTGCGCAGCGCCTCCACCGGGCGCAGGGTCGCCCCGACGACCCGCCAGGCCACCGCCGCAAGCAGCGCCACCAGCAGCGGGAAGGCCACCAGCAGCACCGTCCGGGCCGCCCGCACCGCGTGCGCGACGTCCTCGGTCGACCGGCCGACCAGGACCGTCAGCGGCTCAGTGGGCGTGCCGGCCGGGACGGCCACCACCCGCACCGGTCCCGGCAGGCCGAGGCGCTGCCCCGGGACGACGGTACGCCGCCGGTCGCCCCCGCCGAGCTGGTCCGGGCGGACCATCGGCACCAGCCGGTCGGCGTCGATCGAGGCGGCCCGGATCCGCCCCGACGCGTCCACCACCTGCACCCGTAGCTGCCCACCGGCCACCGGCAGCGGATCCGGCAGGGCGTCCTCGGCGGCCAGCCGGGCCACCGCGTCGGCGGTCCGGAACGCCTCGTCGTCGACGTTGCGTTGCAGCGTCCAGCCGAGCGCCACCAGCAGCACCACCCCGCCGAGGGCCAGCCCCACGCTGAGCCCCGCCACCCCGAGCGCCATCAGCCGGACGCGCAGCCCGAGCGACGGCCAGCCGGGGCGGCTCACGTCGCCAGCCGGTAACCGGCGCCCCGGACCGTCTCCAACCGGTCCCGGCCGATCTTGCGGCGCAGGTAGCCGACGTACACCTCGACCGCGTTCGGCGCGGTCCGCATCCCGCCGTCCCAGACGTGGTCGAGCAGCTCGGTCTTGGAGACCACCTCACCGGGGCGGCGGATCAGGTAGTCGAGCAGGGCGTACTCGCGGGCGGTCAGGACGACCTCCACGTCGGCCCGGGTGACCCGCCGGCGGGCCGGGTCGAGGCGCAGGTCGCCGACGGTGAGCACGGTCGGGCGCTCCGGCGCGCCCCGGCGCAGCAGCGCCCGCAGCCGGGCCAGCAGGACGACGTACGAGAAGGGCTTGGTCAGGTAGTCGTCGGCCCCGCAGTCCAGCCCGTCGGCCTGGTCGTACTCGCCGTCCTTGGCCGACAGCATCAGCACCGGCAACCAGCGCTCCTCGGCGCGCAGCCGGCGGACCACCTCGTAGCCCGAAAGGCCGGGGAGCATCACGTCGAGGATCATCGCGTCGTACCCGCCGTGCCGGGCGGCGTCCAGCCCGGAGGGACCCGTGGACGCGGTGTCCACCACGAACCCCTCCGCCGTCAGGCCGCGTTGCAGGGCGGCCGCCAACCGGGACTCGTCCTCCACCACCAGCACCCGCACGCCCACAAGCGTGCCACCCCGGCGCCGCCGGCCGGTCTGGCGTCCTCAGCACGTTCACAGCACCTTCCGGGCAGGATGGGCGCAGGAGGTGCGTCATGTCCGTACTGAAGAGCCGTCCCGCGCTGCGTTGGCTGGTGCCGCTGGCCGCGGCCGTCACCGTCGTCGGAGGCGGCGTGGCGGTGGGCACGTTCGCCGCCAACGCCGAACCCGCGCTGCCGCCGCGCAGCGCCGCCCAACTCCTGGTCGACGTGCAGACCGCCCGGCTGGACGGGCTCTCCGGCACCGTGGTGCAGCGCGCCGACCTGGGGCTGCCGCCGATCGCCGGCCTGGTCGGCGGCGATCTGACCAAGCTGCTGACCGGCACGCACACCCTGCGGGTCTGGCACTCCGGCCCGGACCGGCAGCGGGTCGCGCTGCTCGACACCCTCGGCGAGCGGGACGTGATCCGCGCCGGCCGGGACGTCTGGACCTGGGACAGCCGGGCCAACACCGCCAGCCACCGCACCCTGCCGGAGTCGGCGGGCCGCGCGCCGGCGGCGGAGCTGCCGGCCACCCCGCAGGAGGCCGCCAACCGGGCGCTGGCCGCGATCGACCCGAGCACCGTGGTCACCACCGGTCGCACCGCCACGGTCGCCGGGCGGGACGCGTACGAGCTGGTGCTCACCCCGCGCGACGAGGCGTCCCTGGTGCATCAGGTGCGGATCGCCATCGACGCCACCGAGCACATCCCGCTCCGCTTCGAGGTGCTCGCCGACGGCGCCGACCAGCCGGCCTTCGAGGTGGCGTTCACCCAGGTCGACTTCCGCCGGCCGGACGCCGACCAGTTCGCCTTCAACCCGCCGCCCGGGGTGAAGGTCACCGAGGAGCGGGCCGACGCGCCGGCGGGTGACGGGCAGCGGGCCGCGCAGCACCGGCCGGACGGCGCGGACGTGCGTACCGTCGGCGAGGGCTGGACCACCGTGGTGGTGGCCCGCACGGACGCGACCGCCCCGCGCGAGGAGAAGCCGACCGCCGCGGACGGCACCGGTGGACCCGACGCGGCCCAGCTCGGGAGCCTGCTGAACGGGCTGCCGAAGGTCAGCGGCGACTGGGGCAGCGGCCGGCTGCTGACCGGGAAGCTGTTCAGCGTGCTGCTCACCGACGACGGCCGGCTGCTGGCCGGGGCGGTGACGCCCGAGCGGCTCTACCAGGCCGCGCGCGGCTGACCCACCGCGACAGCGCAGGGGGTCCGGGCCGGCGGAAGCCGGTGCGGGCCCCCGTTCGCGTGCCCGGAGTCGGCGCGGCGGTGTGACGTGGTCGCGCCCGGACCGGCAGGCTTGGTGCCGCGGCTCGCCGCGCGGTATCTTCAACAGTTCCTGGGCACAAAAAAGGAATGGCGCTCTCGGCCATTCCCGGTGCAATTCTAATTGACGAGGAGACGGCTTGTCAACGCATTCCGGCGGTCCCGGCGAGCTGCCGCGGCACGACGACGAGATCGGCCGCGAGCAGGAGTACGTCTCGATGCTCTACGGCCGGCTGGACGGGTTGCGTGAGCAGGCCGCCCGCCGGCTCACGCAGGAGCTGCGGACCACCGGCGGCACCCTCCAGGCGCGGTCCCAACGGGACAGCGCCGTACGGATGTACGCCGACCAGGTCGAGCAGTTCTCCGCGGTGGAGAACGGCCTCTGCTTCGGCCGGCTCGACGGCGCCGACGGCGCCCGGCACTACATCGGCCGGATCGGCATCTTCGACACCAGCGGCGACTACGACCCGCTGCTGATGGACTGGCGCGCCCCCGCCGCCCGCCCGTTCTACCTCGCCACCGCCGCCAACCCCCAGGGCGTACGCCGGCGGCGGCACCTGCGGAGCCGGCAGCGCATGGTCACCGGCCTCAACGACGAGACGCTCGACATCGCCACCGCCTCCCCCACCGCCCACGAGGAGCTGACCGGCGAGGCGTCCCTGCTCGCCGCGCTCAACGCTGGCCGCACCGGCCGGATGCGCGACATCGTCGAGACCATCCAGGCCGAGCAGGACCGGATCATCCGGGCCGACCTGCCGGGCGTGCTTGTCGTGCAGGGCGGCCCGGGCACCGGCAAGACCGCGGTCGCGCTGCACCGCGCGGCGTACCTGCTCTACACCCACCGCCAGCAGCTCTCCACCCGTGGCGTGCTGCTGGTCGGTCCGAACGCCACCTTCCTGCGCTACATCTCGCAGGTGCTGCCGGCGCTGGCCGAGACGGGCGTGCTGCTGCGTACCCCCGGGGACCTCTTCCCCGGGGTGAGCGCCGGGCGCGCGGAGCCGGCCGGGACGGCGGCGCTGAAGGGCCGGGCGGTGATGGCCGAGGTGCTGGCCGCCGCGGTCCGCGACCGGCAGTGGGTGCCGGACGAGCCGCTGGAGATCGAACTGCCCCAGGGCGAGATCCTGCGGGTGGAACCGGAGACCGTCCGGGCGGCCCGCGACCGGGTCCGCCACGCCGACCGGCCGCACAACCTGGCCCGGGCGCTCTTCGACATCGAGCTGGTGCACGCGCTCGCCGCGCAGGTCGCCGAGCGGATCGGCGCCGACCCGTTGGGCGGGGAGAACCTGCTGGAGGAGGCGGACCGCGCCGAGATCCGCCGGGAGCTGCGGGAGGAACCCGAGGTCCAGGCCGTGCTCGACCGGCTCTGGCCGGTGCTCACCCCGCAGCGACTCCTGGCCGACCTGTACGCCTCCCCCGACCGGCTCGCCACCGCCGCGCCGATGCTCACCGACGCCGAGCGCGCCCTGCTGCACCGGGAACCGGGCGGCGGATGGACGCCGGCAGACGTGCCGCTGCTCGACGAGGCCGCCGAGCTGCTCGGGGAGGACGAACGGGCCGCCGCCGCCCGCCGCGAACGGATCCGTTCCTTCCAGCGCGAGTACGCCGAGGGCGTGCTGGAGATCGCCCGGGGTTCCCGCTCCATCGACGTGGAGGACGAGGCCGACGGCGGTGAGATCCTCGGCGTCACCGACCTGATCGACGCCGACCGGCTGCTGGAACGGCAGGAGGAGGCCGACCACCTCACCACCGCGCAGCGCGCCGCCGCCGACCGGAGCTGGGCGTTCGGGCACGTCATCGTCGACGAGGCGCAGGAGTTGACCCCGATGGGCTGGCGGCTGCTGATGCGCCGCTGCCCGAGCCGGTCGATGACCATCGTCGGGGACGTCGCACAGACCGGCGCGCTGGCCGGCACGCCGTCCTGGGGCGAGGCGCTGGAGCCGTACGTGGCGCGGCGGTGGCGGCTGGAGGAGCTGACCGTCAGCTACCGCACCCCCGCCGAGATCATGGCGGTCGCCGCCGAGGTGCTCGCCGAGATCGACCCGGCGCTGCGCCCGCCCCGCTCGGTCCGGGAGAGCGGCGAGCCGCCGTGGGACCGGGCGGTGGACGCCGCAACGCTCGCGACAGAGGTGGTCGAGGCGACCACCCGGGAGGCCGCCGCGCTGGACGAGGGCCGGCTCGGCGTGATCGTCCCGGCCGGCCGGGCGGACGAGCTGGCGGCGGCCGTGGTCGCCGCGCTGCCCGAAGCCGCCGTCGGCGAGCAACCGGAGCTGGAGAGCCGGGTGGTGGTGCTGACCGTCGGCCAGGCCAAGGGCCTGGAGTTCGACACCGTCCTGGTGGTGGACCCCGAGGGCATCGTGGCGGAGTCCCCGCGCGGCCGCAGCGACCTCTACGTCGCCCTCACCCGCGCCACCCAGCGCCTCGGCATCCTCCGCCCCACCCCCTGACCGCCGCCGAGCCGGCGACGAGCCGGCAGATGCGGGAAGCAGTGGCCTCCCCGTGCGGGTGAGGCCACTGCTTCCCTGGTCGCGCGCGATCAGCGGGCAACCGGATCAGCCAGGGTTGGCCCGGTCGTTGGTGAAGTTGCCCACCTGGCTGCCGGAGCTGGACTTGTCGCTGGTGGAGCCACCGGCGGGAGTGCTCAGGCCGCCGGTGGTGGCGTCGCCGGTGGTGGTCGGAGCCACCTTGCCAGGGTGTCGCTCGGGCTGTCTGGCCACCCGGCGGGCGCTGGCCGGGCCGGCGGTGCCGCCCGTGGTGGTGATCGCGCCCTGGCCCCGGGTCGGGCCGCCGTCACGCAGCACGTTCGGGTCGATCGGCGCGTCGGCCGGATCGTCCGGGTCCTCCTCCTGGATCACCCGGGTCTCGTCGAAACGCGGCACGGTCACCTCGTCGAGCGCGCCCTCGCCGTACACGCCGGCGGTGAGCCGCTCCTCGGTCTTGCGGGCGGAATCCCGCGTCGGGTTGCTCTCACGCACGTTGATCACCTCGCAGAACTGGCGGTAACCCACCGCCTGCCCGCTGACGGGGACGACAAACCGGCCCGCGCCGGTTCACCGAGCGACCCGGAGCCGCTGATCGGGGTGGCCGTGCGCACGGACTGCGCTGACGTACCCCGCCGGTGGTGCGTCCGCGCGGGGCGTCACCGGCGGACCGATCCGCCGGCGGGTCGGTGTTACCTCCTCGGGGGGGCCGGGTAGACGCAGGGTGCCCCCGCCACAGCAGGCGAACCGCGCCGTGGCCGAACCGCGGTAGCGGGGCGAGGGAATGCAGGTACTCATCAATCCTTGAGGAGGACAGATGAGCACGCAGGCTGCATCGACCAGGCCGATGAACCGGCCTACCCAGAACGCGCCGAACCGGCCGATGGACATGGACGATCGGGCGCGGATGGACGAGATGACCCGTCCGATGCCGATGATGCACGAAGGACGCCGGCAGGAACTGACGGCGCCGGGCACGGAGACCAAGCCGTCGTTCGCGACGACTGAATTCTGGGTCTACGTCGCTGGTGTGATCGGCGTGCTGGCCGCGTCGTACCTGGTCGGCAAGAACTCGGTCGGCGTGGACATCTTCCGCGCCCCGCAGGCCTGGTTCTTCATCACGCTGCTGACCATCGGTTACCTGGGCAGCCGAGGGCTGTCCAAGGCCGGCAGCAACTTCCGCACGGGCGAAGAGCGCAGGGCGCGCCACTGACCCCGACGAGATCAGCTCCTGAGAACGGTGGCCCCCGGGATCATTCCCGGGGGCCACCGTCGTCGGCCGTCAGCGGCTCACTCGAAGTCTCCACCGAAGTCGTCGCCGCCGAAGTCACCCTCGAAGGCGTCCTCGATGATCTCGCCGGCGACGAGGCCACCGGCCATGCCGAGGGCCGCGCCGGCCACCATGCCGCCCATGCCCGCGCCACGGCCGTGGTGCCCCTGCGTCGGGTAGCCGTGGGTCGGCTGGCCGAAGCCGGAGGCGCGCAGCCCGCCGTAGCGGGAGGTGGTCTCCTGCAACCAGCCCTCGACGACGCGGGCCCAGTCGACCCGGTCGGCGTCCGCGTGCGAGACGGCGTACCGGCCGAAGGCGTCGTGCCCGGCGCTGAGGAAGCCGCCGCGCTTGTCGCACTCGAGGATCACCTCGACGCCGTGCGGGCTGGTCACGAAGGTCACCTCGACCTCGTTCACGGTCCGCGCGTACTGCGGCGCGGCGAAGAACTCGATCTCCTGGTAGAAGGGCAGAGTCTGCTGGGTGCCCCGGATGTGGCCGCGCTCCAGGTCGGCGTGCTTGAACCGGAAACCGAGCCGCTGGAAGGCCTCCAGGATCCGCTCGTGCACCGGCAGCGGGTGCACGTTGACCTGGTCCAGGTCGGTCTTGTCGACCGCCCGGGCGATCGCCAGCTCGGTCCGCAGCCCCATCGTCATGCCGTGCAGCCGCTGGCCGTAGACGTCGGTGATCGGGGTCTCCCAGGGCACCGGCAGCTGGAACGGGATCGACAGCTGCTGCTTCGGCGCCAGCTGGAGCGGGCCGCTAACCGCCATCCGCTGGAACTCCATGATGCCGGCGTACTCGGTGTCGCCGCCCTCGATCTCGACCCGGGTGACCAGGGCGACGGTGATCTGCTCGATGCTCGCCGGGGCGTCCCCGCCGACCAGGTTGACCTGGCCGTCCAGGGCCAGGCCCGGACGGGTGTTCGGGTTGGCCAGCACGGTGTCGACGCTGGGCCCACCCACACCGAACGCGCTCAGCATCTTCTTGAAGACCATCGGCACTCCTGCTTCACCCTCGGCGTGCTCCACCGTGGAGCGCGCACGGTCACGCAGGGCACCCTAACCCGCAGCGCTGTGAAGTGCCTGGGAAGCGCGCCGCCCGGCGGTACGTCGCCCCGGCCGCCGGCTCAGTCGGTCTCGACCACGATCAGCTCACCGACCTCCTCCCCGATCTGGCGCCGCCCCTCGGCCGGCAGCTTCCCGTCGGTGATGAGCACGTCGGCCTCGGTGAGGGGGGCGATGGTGGCGATCCCGATGGTCTCCCACTTGGTGTGGTCGGCGAGCACGACCAGCCGCCGGGCAGCGCCGATCAACCGTCGGTTGACCGCGGCCTCCAGCAGGTTCGGCGTGGTGAACCCGGTACGGGGGCTCATCCCGTGCACGCCGAGGAAGAGCAGGTCCACGTTGAGCGCGCCGATCGCCGCCTCGGCCACCGGCCCGGTCAGCGCGTCCGACGGGGTGCGGATGCCACCGGTCAGTACGACCGTCTGGTCGGCGCGCGGGTTCTGGTAGAGCGCGTCGGCCACCGGGATCGAATTGGTCACCACGGTCAGCCCCCGCACGTCGGCGAGCCGGGTGGCCAGCGCGGCGGTGGTGGTGCCGGCGGAGAGCGCGATCGCCATGCCCGGTTCGACCAGGCACGCCGCCCGCTCGGCGATGACGCGCTTCTCGTCCTGCTGGCGGATCGACTTGGCGGCGAAGCCCGGCTCCTCGGCGGAGCCCGGGCCGGCGAGCGTCGCGCCGCCGTGCACCTTGTCGATCAGCCCGCGCTCGGCGAGAACCTCCAGGTCCCGCCGGATGGTCATGTCGGAGACCCCGAACCGGCTGACCAGGTGGCTGACCCGGACGCCACCATGCTGCCGGATCAGCTCCAGGATGGCGCTCTGCCGTTGCTGGGCCAGCATCGGACCTCCCTCTCGGCGGCGGACGGCGAAAACGGTACGCGGATCAGGCCGCTGCTCGCGGCTCGGCGTTCGGGACATGACCGGCCACGGCCGGCTCCTCCCGCACCACGGCCACCCCGCCGGCGCCGACGACGAGATCGCCGGCGCAGCGCGTACCGGTGAGCAGGTCCGCGCCGGTGACGTCGAGCCGGGCGTCGGCGTCGGTGTGGTTGACCACGAAGAGCCAGGACCGGTCCCCGGCGCGGCGGCGGACCACCTCGACCCCGGTCGGGGCGTCCACCGGTGGACGGGCGCCCGCCTCGGCCAGCAGCCGGGCCACCAGCCGGTCGGTGGCCGCCTCGTCGAGCCGGGTGCCGACGTACCAGGCGGTGCCCGCGCCGACCCGGTGCCGGGTCAGGGCGGCCACCCCGGGCAGCGGCCCGTCGGCGTACGAGGCGAGCACCTCGGCCCCCTCCGGGTGCAGCCACTCGGTCCACACGTCGGCGCCGGAGCCGTCGTCGAGGCGCACCCGCTCGCCGGCGCGCAGCGGGAAGAACTCCTCGGTACGGACACCCAGCAGCTCGCGGAACGCGCCCGGGTAGCCGCCGAGGCGGATGTGGTCGTGCTCGTCGACGATGCCGCTGAAGTACGTCACCAGGGCGGTGCCGCCACTGTCGACATACCGGCGCAGCGCCTCGGCATCGGCGTCCCGGACCAGGTAGAGGGTGGGCACCAGGACGAGCTTGTAGCCGGTGAGGTCGGCCGAGGGGTGCACCAGGTCGGCGGTGACACCGGCCCGCCAGAGCGCGCCGTACAGCGCGGTGACCCGGTCGGCGTAGGTCACGTCGACGCTGGGGTGCGAGTCCAGCTCGACCCCCCACCACGCCTCCCAGTCGAAGAGGATCGCCACCTCCGCCTCGACCCGGCTGCCGCGCACCTCGGCGATGGCCTTGAGGTCGGCGCCGAGCTGGCAGACCTCGCGGAACACCTTGGTCTCCGGCCCGGCGTGCGGGACGAGCGCCGAGTGGAACTTCTCGGCGCCGGCCCGGGACGCCCGCCACTGGAAGAAGAGCACCCCGTCGGCGCCGCGGGCCACGTGGGTGAGGCTGTTGCGGCGCAGCTGGCCGGGGGCCTTGGCGACGTTGCGCGGCTGCCAGTTGACGGCGCTGGTGGAGTGCTCCATCAGCAGCCACGGGTCCCCGCCGGCCACTCCGCGGGTGTGGTCGGCGGCGAGCGCCAGGCCCAGGTGTGAGCGGGGGTCCGCGGCGGTCAGGTAGTGGTCGTTGGCGACGACGTCCACGTCCGCGGCCCAGGAGTGGTAGTCGAGGTACTTGATCCCGGTGCCGATCATGAAGTTCGTGGTGACCGGCTGGTGGACCCGCCGCTTGAGCACCTCGCGCTCGGCGCGCAGCTGGGCCCGCTGCTCGTCCGAGGAGAAGCGCAGGAAATCCAGCTGCTGGGTGGGGTTGGCGAAGGTGGGCGCGGTGCGCGGCGGGTTGATTTCGGCCCAGTCGCCGTACCGCTGGCTCCAGAAGGTGGTGCCCCAGGCGTCGTTGAGTGCGGCCAGGTCGCCGTAGCGGTCGCGCAGCCAGCCGCGGAACGCCTCGGCGCTGACGTCGCAGTAGCAGTGCACGTTGTGGCAACCGAGCTCGTTGGAGACGTGCCACATCACCACGGCGGGGTGGTCGGCGTACCGGTCGGCGACGGCCTCGACCAGGGCGAGCGAGCGCTGCCGGAAGACCGGCGAGCTGGGGCAGTACGCCTGCCGGCCGCCGGGCCAGAGCACCGTGCCGTCGGCCCGGCGGGGCAGCGTCTCCGGGTGCCGGTGGGCCAGCCACGGCGGCGGGCTCGCGGTGGCGGTGGCCAGGTCGACGCTGATCCCACCCCGGTGCAGCACGTCGAGGGCGCGGTCGAGCCAGCCGAAGTCGTAGCGGTCGGGGGCCGGTTCGAGCAGGGCCCAGGAGAAGATCCCGACCGAGACCAGGTCGACCCCGGCCCGGCGCATCAGGGCCACGTCCTCGGCCCAGACCTCCTCGGGCCACTGCTCCGGGTTGTAGTCGGCGCCGTAGAAGATTCCGTCGCCCTGCCAGGTGCCGTCCTGTCGCATGGCACCAGAGCGTGCCCCGACGGACGGGCCAAGTCAACACTTTCCAACATCGACAGAATTTCCAACGTTTACCACCGGGATCCCTTGTCAACGCTGCGATACCGATTGGCTTCAGCCCTCTTGACACGGCCGCAGGGAGGGGTAGCTTCAAGCGCCACCGGCACTTTGTGTTTGCGAATGTTTGTTCTCGGTGGATCTATGTGGCTTTCACCGACACCGACCCCCTCACACCCGACGGCCGCAGCGCACCTTCTCATCCGCAGGAGGCACCATGTCCCGTCCCCGTACCGAAGCCGAGTACCTGGCCCGACTCACACCGCCCTCCGTCACCGGCCTCCGGCGACGCTCGCTGCTCGCCGGCACCGCCGGGGCGGGCGCGCTGCTCGGCACCGGCCTCCTCGCCGGCTGCGGCTCCGACTCCGACTCCGGGTCGGACAGCAAGGCGGTGTCGCTCGGCTCGAACCAGTCCGACCCGGTGCCGAAGGGCGTCATCGCCAAGGTCATGGACGGGTTCAAGACCTCGTCCGGCATCCAGGTCGCGATCAACACGGTCGACCACAACACCTTCCAGGAGAACATCAACAACTACCTGCAGGGCAAGCCGGACGACGTGTTCACCTGGTTCTCCGGCTACCGGATGCGGTTCTTCGCGGAGAAGGGCCTGGCCGGTGACGTCAGCGACGTCTGGGGCAAGCTCTCCGGCTTCTCCGACGCGTTCAAGACCGCCTCGACCGGCGACGACGGCAAGCAGTACCTGGTGCCGTCGTCGTACTACCCGTGGGCGCTCTTCTATCGCAAGTCGGTCTGGAAGCAGTACGGCTACCAGGTGCCGACCACGTTGGACCAGCTCAACACGCTCGGCGCGCAGATGAAGAAGGACGGCCTGGCGCCGATCGCCTTCGCCGACAAGGACGGCTGGCCGGCGATGGGCACCTTCGACATCCTCAACCTGCGGATCAACGGCTACCAGTTCCACGTCGACCTGATGGCCGGCAAGGAGGCCTGGACCTCGGACAAGGTGAAGAAGGTTTTCGACACCTGGAACGGGCTGCTGCCGCTGCACCAGCCGGACGCGCTGGGCCGCACCTGGCAGGAGGCCGCGCAGTCGTTGCAGCAGAAGAAGAGCGGCATGTACCTGCTCGGCCTCTTCGTCGCCCAGCAGTTCAGCGCCGCCGAGCAGGACGATCTGGACTTCTTCACCTTCCCGGAGATCGACTCGACGATCGGGGCCAAGGCCCTGGACGCCCCGATCGACGGCTACATGCTGGCCCGCAAGCCGAAGTCCGAGGCCAACGCCAAGAAGCTGCTGGAGTACCTCGGCTCCACCGACGCCGCGAACATCACCGTCAAGAACGACCCGAGCACCCTGGTGGCCAACGGCAAGGCCGACGTCAGCGGCTACACCGCCCTGCAGAAGAAGGCCGCGGAGCTGGTCGGCTCGGCCACCGAGATCGCCCAGTTCCTGGACCGGGACACCCGACCGGACTTCGCCTCCACCGTGGTCATCCCGGCGCTGCAGCAGTTCCTCAAGAACCCGAAGGACGTCAGCGGGCTGCTGACCAGCATCGAGAACCAGAAGAAGTCGATCTTCACCAGCTGACGGCGAGAGGGGAAGGACATCGTGTCCGACCTGCCCCTGATCCAAGCGGATCGCGCCGTGCCGTCGCCGGCCGCGACCACCTCCTCCCGGGGTGGTCGCGGCCGCCGGCTACGGCTCCTGTCCCGCACCGACCGCGTGGTGATCACGCTGATGGTCCTCGTACCGCTGCTGCTGGTGGTCGGCCTGGTCTGGCTGCCGGCGCTGGCCACCGTGGCACTCTCCGGCACCGACTGGGACGGCATCGGCCCGATCAGCGAGATCGACTGGGTCGGCGGAAAGAACTACTCCGACGTGGTGGACATCTACCCGCCGTTCGTGCCGGCGGTGCAGAACAACCTGCTCTGGCTGGCCGCGCTCTTCGTGGTGGCCACCCCGATCGGCATGTTCCTCGCGGTGCTGCTGGACAAGGAGATCCGCGGCAGCCGGTTCTACCAGACCGCGCTCTATCTGCCGGTGGTGCTCTCGCTGGCGCTCATCGGCTTCGTCTGGCAGCTGATCTACTCCCGCGACCAGGGGCTGCTCAACGCGGTGCTCGGCGGCGACACCGACTGGTACGGCGACCCGAACGTCAACATCTGGGCGGTGCTGGTCGCCGCCGGCTGGCGGCACGTCGGCTACATCATGCTGCTGTACCTGGCCGGCCTCAAGGGCGTCGACCCGTCGCTGCGCGAGGCCGCGGCGGTGGACGGCGCCTCCGAGACCAGCACCTTCTTCCGCGTGGTGTTCCCGGTGATGCGACCCATCAACATCATCGTCCTGGTGGTCACCGTGATCGAGTCGCTGCGCGCGTTCGACCTGGTCTGGGTGATCAACAAGGGTCGCAACGGCCTGGAGCTGCTCTCCGCCCTGGTCACCCAGAACGTGGTGGGCGAGGCCAGCCGGATCGGCTTCGGCTCGGCCCTGGCGACGATCATGCTGGTCGTCTCGCTGGTCTTCATCACCCTCTACCTGACCACCGTCATGCGGGAGGACCGGCGATGAGCACCACCCTGACCCGCGAGCCGGCGGCCACCGCCCCGGTCAGCCCGCGCCGGCCGCTCCGGCCGGCCCGGGTGGCCCTGCACCTCTTCCTGGGTGCGATCGCCGTCGGCTGGCTCTTCCCGATCCTCTGGGCGGTGCTGAGCTCGCTGCGGTCGTACGAGTACACGGCCACCAACGGCTACGTCTCCTTCGGCGGCTGGACGTTCGACAACTACGTCACCGCCTGGCAGACGGCCGAGTTCGGCAAGCACTTCCTCAACTCGGTGTACATCACCGTCCCGGCGGTGCTGCTGACGCTCTTCATGGCCTCCTGCGTGGCCTTCGTGATCGCCCGGTTCAGCTGGAAGCTCAACATCGTCCTGCTCGGACTCTTCACGGCGGCGAACCTGCTGCCCCAGCAGGCGCTGCTGATCCCGCTGTTCCGGCTCTTCACCGAGGTGCCGCTGCCGGCGTTCATGAGCGACTCGGAACTGCTCTACGACAGCTACTGGGGGCTGATCCTGGTCAACGTCGCCTTCCAGTGCGGCTTCTGCGTCTTCGTGCTCAGCAACTACATGAAGGCGCTCCCCCGCGACCTGTACGAGGCGGCGATGGTCGACGGGGCGAACATCTGGCGTCAGTACTGGCAGATCACCATGCCGCTGTGCCGGCCGGCCCTGGCCGCGCTGGCCACCCTGGAGGTGACCTGGATCTACAACGAGTTCTTCTGGGCCACCGTGCTGATGCGCACCGGCGACAAGTTCCCGGTGACCAGCTCGCTGAACAACCTGCGCGGCGAGTTCTTCACCGACAACAACCTGGTCTCGGCCGGCTCGGTCCTGGTCGCGATCCCCACCCTGGTGATCTTCTTCCTGCTGCAGAAGCAGTTCGTCCGGGGCCTGACGCTGGGAGCCAGCAAGGGATGAGCGTCGTCCACCTGCGCCGCGGGCGGACCAGCCTGGTGCTGGACGCCCGCGGCCCGGGCCTGCCCCGGGTCGTGCACTGGGGCGCCGACCTCGGCCCGCTGCCGACCGACGACCTGCCCGCGCTGGTGGACGCCACCGTTCCACCCGTCGTGCCGAGCAGCTTCGACGCGCCGACCGTGCTGTCGCTGCTGCCGGAGGCGAGCGCCGGCTGGAGCGGCCGGCCCGGCCTCGGCGGCCACCGCGACGGACGGGACTGGTCCACCGCCTTCCGCCTCGACGGGCTCGACGTCGTCGACGCGGGCGGCGGCCGCGACGTCTCGGAGCTGGGCGCGCGGGTGACCGTGCGGGCGTCGGACCCCGGCGCCGCCCTCGCCCTCACCGTCGAGATCACCCTGCACCCGACCGGGTTGCTGACGCTGCGGCACCGGCTGCGCAACACCGGCGACGCCCCCTACGAGGTGCGCGAGCTGACCCCGGTGCTGCCGGTGCCGGCGGTCGCCACCGAACTGCTCGACCTGACCGGACGCTGGTGCCGGGAACGCGCGCCGCAGCGGCACCCCTGGCCGATGGGCGCCTGGGTCCGCGAGGGCCGGCACGGCCGGACCGGACACGACGCCACCCTGCTGCTGGTGGCCGGCCCGCCCGGCTTCGGCTTCCGGCACGGCGAGGTGTGGGCGGTGCACACCGCGTGGAGCGGCGACCACGTCACGGTCGCCGAGCGCCGCCCCACCGGGGAGTCCACCCTGGGCGGCGGCGAACTGCTCGCCCCCGGCGAGATCCTGCTCGGCCCCGGCGAGGAGTACGCCACTCCCCTGCTGCACGCCGTCCGCTCCGACACCGGGCTGGACGGGCTCAGCGACGTGCTCCACGCCCACCTGCGGGCCCGCCCCGGGCACCCCCGCTCCCCCCGGCCGGTCACCCTCAACGTCTGGGAGGCGGTCTACTTCGACCACGACCTGGCGCGGCTCACCGCGCTCGCCGACCGGGCCGCCGAGGTGGGGGTGGAACGGTTCGTCCTCGACGACGGCTGGTTCCGGGGCCGCCGCCACGACCGGGCCGGCCTGGGCGACTGGCACGTCGACGACGAGGTCTGGCCGGACGGGCTGGGACCGCTGATCGACCACGTGCGCGGGCACGGGATGCAGTTCGGGCTCTGGGTCGAGCCGGAGATGGTCAACCCCGACTCCGACCTGTTCCGCGCCCACCCGGACTGGCTGCTCGCCGCGCCGGGTCGACTGCCCCCCGAGTGGCGGCACCAGCAGGTCCTCGACCTGGCCCACCCCGAGGCGTACGACCACGTGTTCGGCCGGCTCGACGCGCTGCTCACCGAGCATGAGGGCATCGCCTACCTGAAGTGGGACCACAACCGGGACCTGACCGAGGCGGGGCACGCCGGCCGGCCCGGGGTGCACGCGCAGACCCTGGCGGTCTACCGGCTGCTGGACGAGCTGCGCGCCCGGCACCCGCACCTGGAGATCGAGAGCTGCTCCTCCGGCGGCGCCCGGGTCGACCTGGAGATCCTCGGTCGTACCGACCGGGTCTGGGCCAGCGACTGCAACGACGCCCTGGAACGGCTGTCGATCCAGCGCTGGACCGGGCTGCTGCTCCCGCCGGAGCTGGTCGGCACCCACATCGGACCGGAGCGCTCGCACACCACCCACCGGG
This sequence comes from Micromonospora sp. BS32, assembly GCF_059089345.1. NCBI lineage: Bacteria > Bacillati > Actinomycetota > Actinomycetes > Micromonosporales > Micromonosporaceae > Micromonospora > Micromonospora sp. BS32. The sequence goes on along the minus strand of NZ_JBSSHR010000001.1, from coordinate 308,765 downwards.
TGCACGACCTCGGCTTCCGCGCGGTCACCGCGCTCTTCGGCCACCACGGCATCGAGTGGGACATCGGCGCGATCACCCCGGCCGAACTGGCCGAACTGGCCGCCTGGGTGGCGCTGCACAAGCGGCTGCGCCCGCTGCTGCACGCCGGCCGGGTGGTCCGGGTCGACCACCCCGACCCGGCCGTCCAGGCGCACGGCGTGGTCGCCCACGACGGCTCCCACGCGGTGTACGCGGTGTCCCGGGTGGCCACCTCCGCCGCCCAGGTCCCCGGACCGGTCCGGCTGCCCGGCCTCGACCCGTCCCGCCGGTACGCGGTCCGCCCCGCCGAAGGCGTGCCGGAGCCGGCGGTCCTGCAACTCACCGAGCCGGGCTGGCTGCCGCGGGGCGTCACGCTGGCCGGAACCGTGCTCGGCGCGGTGGGGCTGCAACTGCCGGCCCTGCACCCCGAGCAGGCGCTGCTGCTGGAGGTCACCGCGGTCGGTTAGAAATTCTCCGGATTTTTCTCCGGCGGATGTCGAGAACACCGACGGCGGCTTCTACCCGGGGGTGAGAGCACCGAGAATCGGTGCCACAGCGTGAGGAGCGAGCCGTGAAGTACATGCTGCTGATGCAGTTCAGCGCCGCCGGAGCCGACTTCCCGTCGATCGACACCTGGACGCCGGAGGAGATCGCGGCGCACATCGGGTTCATGCGGGAGGTGGACGGGAAGCTCACCGCCGCCGGCGAGCTGGTCCAGGCCGAGGGGCTGGGCGGGCCGCAGCAGGCCCGGATCGTCCGGGCCGGCGAGGGTGGCGCGCCGGTGGTCACCGAGGGGCCGTTCGCCGAGACCAAGGAGTTCCTGGCCGGCTGGTGGATCGTCGACTGCGACACCCCGCAGCGGGCGACCGAGATCGCCGCGTACATCTCCACCGCGCCCGGCCCCGGTGGCCGGCCGCTGCGGATGCCCATCGAGGTGCACCCGGTCATGTCCGCCCCGCCGCAGGAGCTGTGACGCCTGGACACCCCGGAGCGCCCCGTCGAGGACCTGCTGCGCGAGCTGGCGCCGCAGGTCCTCGGCGTGCTCGCCCGCCGGTTCGGTGACTTCGCCGACGCCGAGGACGCGACCCAGGAGGCGCTGCTGGCGGCGGCGACGCAGTGGCCGGTCGAGGGCGTGCCGGAGACCCCGCGCGGCTGGCTGATCCAGGTCGGCCACCGGCGGATGATCGAGCTGGTCCGCTCGGAGGTGGCCCGGCGGCGTCGCGAGGACCTGGCCGGTCGCCGGGAACCGGACGCCCGGTGGGTCGCGCCGGCGGCGGACGAGCCGGCCGCCGACTCCGACGACACCCTGGTGCTGCTCTTCCTCTGCTGCCATCCCACGCTCTCCACCAGCTCCGCGATCGCGTTGACCCTGCGCGCGGTGGGCGGGCTGACCACCGCCGAGATCGCCCGCGCCTTCCTCGTCCCCGAGGCCACCATGGCGCAGCGGATCAGCCGGGCCAAGCAGCGCATCCGCGACTCGGGCGTGCCGTTCCGGATGCCCGAGCAGGCGGAGCGGCAGGCCCGGCTCGCCGTGGTGCTGCACGTGCTCTACCTGGTCTTCACCGAGGGGCACACCGCCAGCGTCGGCGCGGCGCTGCGCCGGGTGGACCTCTCCGAGGAGGCGGTCCGGCTGACCCGGGCGATGCACGCGCTGCTGCCCGACGACAGCGAGGTCGCCGGCCTGCTCGCGCTGATGCTGCTCACCGACGCCCGGGCCGCCGCCCGGACCGGACCGGCCGGCGAGCTGATCTCCCTGGCCGAGCAGGACCGCGGCCGGTGGGACGCCGACTTGATCGCCGAGGGGACCGCGCTGGTCACCCGGGCGATGACCCGGGGACCCGTCGGGCCGTACCAGCTCCAGGCCGCGATCGCGGCGCTGCACGACGAGGCGGCCACCGCGACGGACACCGACTGGCCGCAGATCCTCGCCCTGTACGAGGTGCTGGAGCGGCTCTCCGCCAGCCCGGTGGTCGCGCTCAACCGGGCGGTCGCCACCGCCATGGTGCACGGGCCGGCCGCCGGCCTCGACGCGCTCGCCGCGCTGGACGTCGACGCCCGCCTCGCCGGGCAGCACCGCCTCGACGCGGCCCGGGCCCACCTGTACGAGATGGCCGGCGACCGGGAGCGCGCGGTGGCCCACTACCGGGCGGCGGCCGGGCGGACCAGCAGCCGCCCGGAGCAGCACTACCTGCTGATGCGGGCGGCCCGGCTCGCCGGGACGGACGACGCCGGCCACTGACCGGCGAGCCCCGCCAGGAGCAGAATGGCGCTCGTGGAATCCGGCTCACTGCACCTGGCGGCCCGTCGACACCTGGCCGGACGGTACGCGGAGCTGACCGGCAGGTACGCCGCGCTGCCGAACGACGGCATGGCGTGGGACGGCTTCCGCTACACCCCGGACGCCGTGCAGCTCTTCTCCCGGTACCACGTGGTCGACGCCATCCTGGTGGAGATCGAGCGGCTCGATCCCGACGACCTGCCACCGCCGGACCTGGTCTTCGCCGCGCTGCTGCGGGCCGCCGGGAACGCGCGGTCCGAGCTGACGGAACCGATGGATCGCCGGGGAAAGGCGGCGGCGGCGGACGAGCGGGAACGGTTCGCCTCGGTCGTCCGGGGCTGGCGGTCCGATGCCGTCCCGCCGGCCGATCCGCTCCCCTATCGGCGGGTCCTCGCCCCGGCAGAGGCCGCCGCGCAGCGGGGCCGGCTGGCGCGGCGGTGGGGGGTGCGAGGGCCGTACTGGCACCCGCTGACGGACGAGCCGGTCCCGCCCGGCGTGCTGATCCTGCGCGCGGAGAGCATGTGGGCGGCGGACGGGGTGGCCGCGGTGCGCCGGACGCTGACCGGGCTGGGTCGGGCGCGGGTCACCGAGCTGCGGGAGGACGGCACGGGGCACCGGCTGGCGGTCGAGCTGCTCGACCCGGTCTACGACGGCGCCGAAGGACTGTGGAGCGACGAGCATCTCGACTGGGTCGGTTACGCCTCGCACGAGGCCACGGTGGCCTTCGCCGGCGTCGTCGCCGAGGCGCTGCCCCGGGTCTGGCCGGACTGCGCGGACTGGCTCTGGACCGGCTGGTGACCGGGCCGGGGAGCCCCGACGGCGGGGTTCCCCGGCCTCAGGCGTCACCCCGGTGGTCGTACCCGGAGAGAGGTGGCCGGGTCCGTGCGGACCCGGCCACCGATGCGGCGACGTGCCTCAGCTCGCGGCGCAGCTCACCGCGGGGATCGCATTGGCCCCGTTCCAGCTGGCGATGAAGCCGAAGGTGGTGCTGGCGCCGGCGCCGAGCCGGCCGTTGTAGTCGACGTTGCGGGCGGTGTACGTGGACCCGCTGTTGCTCAGCGTCGTGCTCCAGGACTGGCTGATCGTCTGGCCACCGGTGAACGTCCACGTCGTCGACCAGCCGTTGATGGCCGCCGAACCCGCGGTCACCCTGATCTCACCCTGGAAGCCGCCCTGCCACGAGTTCACGATCGTGTAGCTGGCCGTGCAGCCGCCGCTCGGCGGCGGCGTGGTCGTCGGCGGCGTGGTCGGGCTGGGGCTAGTCGTGGGGCTGGTGGTCGGGCTCGGGCTGCTCGGCGGCGTGGTCGGGGTGGTGCCGGAGTAGACCGAGGCCTCCCGCGCGGTCGCCCTGATGCCGTTGGCGCCGTTGAAGATCCGCTGGCCCCAGCTGGTCAGCCGGTTGGGGTCGAAGGCGGTGGCCATGTCGAGGTACTCGACGCCGCCCCCGTTGCCGCTCCACGACCAGCCCAGGTAGCCGATCCCGTTGGCCTGGCTGTAGGCCATGATGGTGTCCTCGTCCGGGTTGCCGTCCGAGTGGTTGAAGCCGAACTCGCCGACCACGATGGGCAGCCCGGCGCTGCGGAAGCGGCCCAGGTAGTCGGTGATCTCGGCGGCGGTGTCGAAGACGCCGTACATGTGGATGTCGAAGACGGTGTTCTTCGCGGGATCGGCGTTGAAGACCGTGCCGGCGTTGTCACGCATGGTGAACGACCAGTCCTGACCCCAGTTCGGGGCGTCGACCATGATGGTGTGCGCGATGCCGCCGGAACGCAGCCGCTTGACCGCGTTCGCGGTGTCGGTGGCCCAGGAGCCGTAGCCCTGGTTGCCGTACGGCTCGTTGCCGATGTTGAGGATGACGTACTTCTCCTGGCCGGCGAGGGTGCTGGCGATGCTCAGCCAGTAGTCGACGGCCCGGTTCAGGGTGGTCGCCGCGCCGTCCTCGCCGTAGCCGGTGGTGTCGTGCACCTCCAGCACGCAGATGAGCCGGTTGGCCTTGCAGAGCGAGATGACGTTGGCGACGTCGGCGGCGCTGTTCTTCGTCCAGCGGTCGCCGCTGGCGAGGACCACCCGCACGGTGTTGGCGCCGAGGGCCTTGATGTTGGCGAAGGAACTGGTCTGCTGCGGGTACCAGGTGTGCGCGTGGTTGACGCCGCGCATCACGAACTCGGTGCCGTTGGCGTCGTAGAGCTTGCCGTTGGCGACCGAGAAGCCGGCCGCGGCGTGGGCCGGCTGGCCGAAGGCGAAGACGGCGGCGAGGACGGTGAGCAGGGCGACGCCGGCGACGGAGAGTCGCTTCTTCATGGGCTTTTCCTCAGGGACGAACGACCCCGTGCCCTGGCGGGGTCGGCGATGGTGGCGACGGTGTGGCGCGCGGCTGCAGCCCGACAGCCGCCGCCCGGCTCCGTGGCAGCGCAGGCATCAGCCTAGGCCGATGGAACCTGGAAGGCAACCGGTTAAGTTCACCGCCCATCCGCCGGGACGGCCTGCGGCCGCCCACGCCGACCGTGGGCCGCCGCAGGGGCGGTCATCCCCACCACAGGATGTGAACGCCACCGGCCTGAACCGGTTAAGGCCGGACCTTAGGCCGGCATTGAGCGCACGTCAAGGGCCCGGATCCGGCTCGCGCCCGTACCGGACGGCGGCGGTTGACCAGCGCCCGCCGGGGTATCGGAGGACGATCCGCCAGAGGTGAAGGAGAAACCAATGGTCACCGTCGGCTACACCCTGATGTGCGAGCAGGCCGGCCCGAAGCAGCTGGTCGACTATGCGGTACGGGCCGAGGCGGCCGGCTTCGACCAGCTGGTCATCTCCGACCACTACTACCCGTGGCTGGACTCCCAGGGCCACGCCCCGTACGCCTGGTCGGTGCTCGGCGCCGTCGCCCACGCCACCAGCCGGGCCGAGCTGATGTCCTTCGTGACCTGCCCGATCCGCCGCTACCACCCGGCCGTGGTGGCGCAGAAGGCCAGCACCATGGGCGCGCTCTCCGACGGCCGGTTCACCCTCGGCCTCGGCGCCGGCGAGAACCTCAACGAGCACGTGATCGGCGGCTGGCCGCACGTGCAGCAGCGGCACGAGATGTTCGAGGAGGCGCTCCAGATCATCCGCCCGCTGCTCAACGGCGAGACGTTGACCTTCTCCGGCAACCACTTCGACGTGCCCGACGCGTACCTCTGGGACCGGCCGGACCGGCCCGTCCCGATGGCCGTCGCCGCCTCCGGGCCGTCGTCCACCGCGCTGGCCGCCGAGTACGCCGACGGCATCGTCGCCACCGAGCCGGACCCGCACATCATGGAGCTGTACGACGACGCGGGCGGCATCGGGCGCCCCCGCTACGGCCAGGTGGCCATCTGCTACGGCCCCGACGAGGCCGAGGCGCGCAAGCTCGTACACGACCAGTTCCGCTGGTTCGGCATGGGCTGGAAGGTCAACGCCGACCTGCCCGACCCGGACGCCTTCGCCGCCGCCACCCAGTTCGTCCGCGAGGAGGACGTCGCCGAGGGCATCTCCTGCGGCCCCGACGTCGACAAGCACGTCGAGGCGTTCAAGAAGTTCGTCGACGCCGGCTTCACCCACGTGGCGATCGTGCAGGTCGGCGGGGAGACCCAGCCGATGTTCCTGGACTGGGCCCAGGAGCAGCTGCTCCCCAGGCTCCGCGAGCTGTGAGCCTCACCCGGTCGACCCCGCCCGCCCCGCCGACCGCACCGGGGCGGGACCGGCCGCCGCTCACCCGATCCGGCCGCTTCGGCCCGGCCGAGCTGCGCGCCGCACTCGCCGCGCCCCGCCCGGCCGCCGGCCTGATCAGCGAGTTCCGGCTGGTCGACGGGGTACGCACGCACACCCGCCGGACCGCCGACCCGGGCACCGGCGCCCCACCGGTGGTACTGGTGCACGGGCTGGCCGTCTCGCACCGCTACCTCACCCCGCTGGCCGTCGCGCTGTCGGCGACCCATCCGGTGTACGTGCCGGACCTGCCCGGCTTCGGCCTCAGCGACCGCCCCGGCCGGGCGTACGACGCGCGGGAGCACGCCGACTGGCTGGCCGCCTGGCTGGCCGCGTACCGGCTGCCGCCGGTCTGCCTGCTCGGCCACTCGTACGGCGCCGAGGTGGCCGCCGCGCTGGCCGTACGCCATCGGGAGCTGGTCGGCGCGCTGGTGCTCGCCGGCCCGACCAGCGACCCGACCGCCCGCTCCCGGCGTGGACTGGTCGGCCGCTGGCTGGTCGACACCGTCGTCGAGGCCAAGCTCCAGACGCCGATCCTGCTCCGCGACGTCTGGGACGCCCGCCCCTGGCGGGTCGCCGCCACCGTCTCCCACTCCGTGCACCACCCGGTCGAGGAGGACCTGGTCCGGATCACCGTCCCCACCCTGGTGGTGGCCGGAGCGAAGGACACCGTCGTCCCGGCCCGCTGGCGCGCCGAGGTGGCCCGGCTGGTGCCCGACGCCCGGCTGGTCACCGTGCCGGGCGCCGCGCACAACGTGGTCACCACCGCGCCGGCGCAGGTCGCCGACGCGATCCGCACCCTGCTCACCCCGACCCTGACAAGGTGAACCCATGCGCATCGGCAACACGGAAGTGCGACCGCTCGGCGGCGGCCTCGGCTGCCTCCTGATGATCCTCTTCTCGATCCTCGCCTCGGTCGTGCTGACCGTCCTGCTCAACCTGTTCCTCTGAGCGGGGCGGCCGGCCCGGTGCGGGCCGGCCGCGGGCGCTCACAGCGGGCGCCAGCCGCTCCGGTCGTCCGGGTCGTCGACCAGCCGGACCGAGGCGGCGAACCGCAGGGCGGCGGCGCGGCCGCCGAGCACGGCCAGGCCGCCGGGCAAGACCGTCACCTCCGCGTAGCAGGGCGAACAGGCGGCCGACAACTCGGCCACCTGGTAGACGCCGATGCCGGGCGTGGGGTCGCCGAACCAGGCCGGCCGCCCGGCTACGGTGGTGGCCGTGCCTCTCCTTCCCGGCCTGTCCCGACGGACCGCGATGGAGAATCCGTCTTCGTCCGTCGCGCCGGCTGCATAGTTGAGGTGGACCCCGTTCCACCGGCCGGACCGGGAGTCCACAGCCACGCCCTCCAGCCGGGCACCCTGCGGGGTCCGGATCGGCGCCAACGGCACCGTGACCGGTTCCGATTCCCAGGTCAGTCCCTCGGCCACCCGCCGGGCCACCTCGGCGGGACGCTCGGCGTCCTTCGCGGAAACGACGACCCAGCCGTCAGGGGCGTACTGCCAGGAGAGCGTTACGTCGTGCCCCGTCGGGCTGGTGTACATCCAGGCGTCGTGGCCCTGCACCGGGTCGGTGGACACGCCGGGCCCGGTCTGCTGCCCCGGCGTGCGGCTAGAGGTCTGCTGGCCCGTGAGCAGGTGGAACACCTCGTAGCCACGCGCACCCACCTTCACCGTGACCCGCCGGTCGGCCGGCCCGGTCCCGGAGGCGAGATAAAGCTCCTGGCGGGACGGGCCACCGGTGAACGCCTCGTCGGTCAGACCGTCCGGGCGCCAGCCGAGCCGGAAGGCGCGCTGCTCCGGGTCGAACGACGTGGGCGCCACCGTCGGCCACGCCGCCGTCGGGCTCGCCGCGGGCGGGCCGACCCGGTCGGCCGGGGGGCCGGCCGGTCGTACGCCGAGCAGGACGGTGACCCCCAGCAGCGCCAGGGCCGTCACCGCCGCCGCCGACCCCACCGTCCGCCGCCGACGCCGCCATACCGCCCGCTCCCCCGCGACCACCAGCCGCTCCGGGGTCAACTCCCCCGGGGACAGGTCGGCCGTGGCACGGTGCAGCATGCCCCGGACCAGGGTCTCCTCGGTGCCGTTCATCGGGTCACCCCCGTCGTCTCGCCCAGCGGCAGTTCCCGGCGCAGCGCGGCGAGCCCCCGGGCGGTCTGGCTCTTCACGTTCCCGGTCGAGCAGTGCAGCACCTCGGCGGTCTGCTCCACGCTCAGGTCGGCGTAGAACCGCAGCACCAGCACCACCCGCTGTCCCGGCGGCACCGCCGCCAGCGCGGCCCGCACCGACACCGCGTCAGCCACACCGTCGGTCGACCCCGGAGGCGCACCCCGCGGCACCGGTTCCGGTGCCCGGTCGAACAACTGGACGCCGAACCAGCGGGAACGCCGCTCCTGCCGGAACGCGTTCACCAGCATCCGGTGCACGTACGCGCCGAGGTCGTCGGCGCCCCGCGCCCGGCCCCACTTCACGTAGAGGTGGGTGAGGGTCTGCTGCACGACGTCGTCGGCCCGGTGCGCGTCACCCCCGGTCAGCAGGTACGCGGTCCGCCGCAGCCTCGGCGTCACCGCCGTCACGAACTCCACGTACTCCTGCCGCTGTGTGGCGTGCATCGACCACTCCCCGTCCCGGACGTCGGCGTCTTCACCGTACGGATGGCGCCGGAACCCGATCCGGTTGCACGGCCGTTCAGGCGGGATCCAGGTCCAGCTCGGCGAGGACCGGGTAGTGGTCGGAGGCGTACTCGGTATCGCCGCCGCGCACCACCCGGCAGGACCGCAGCCGGGCCGCGAGCGCCGGGGTGCCGAAGATGTAGTCCAGCCGCATCCCGGAGAACTCCGCGCCACCGCCGTGCCGGGTGGGCGCGGTCAGCCCCTCGTCCGGGGGCGCGCCCGTCGCCGCCCACAGGTCGACCAGACCGGCCGCGAGCAGCCCGCCCACCGCCCGGGTCTCCACCGTGCGCCCGTCCCGGCGCAGGTGCCGCCGCCGGTACGCCGCCGGCAGCCGGGCGACCCGCTCGGTGTGGTCGGCGCCCGGTTCCAGGGTGTTCAGGTCACCGGCGAGCAGGGCCAGCTCCCCCCGGCGGGTCGCCGCCGCCAGCCAACCGGCCTCCAGCAACCGCCGCACCCCGGTGTACGGGTCCAGGTGCGCGCTGAGCACCGTCAGCGGCCCGACGTCGGTGGCCAGCACCACCCGCTGCGCCGCGTGGTGAAAGGGGCGGCGCAGCGGCCCCGCCGCCAGGGTGCGCCACGGCGGGCGGACCAGCACCGCCACCGGCTGCCCGACCCAGGAACGGGCCAGGTGGGGGATCATCCCCACCCGGCCCGCCACCTCGGCCAGCAGCCCGCCGCGGTCGAAGCCGCGCAGCTCCTGCAGGGCCAGCACGTCCGGCCCCTGGGCGGTGACGACCCGGACCACCCGGTCCAGCCGGCCGGGGCCGGTGCGGTCCCGGCCACCGGTCCGGATGTTCCAGGTCATCACCCGCAGCATCGGCGGTACGTCACTCCGGCCGGGCGGCCTTGGCCAGCTCGTCGTCGAGCTCGCCGACCTGTTCCGACTCGATCGCCGGCCGGTTGCCCGCGTGCACGTCGGCGTTGGGTCGGACCACCCAGTAGAGCAACCCGATCCAGAGCGCGCTGAGCAGGATCGCGCCCATGAAGTCGGTGGGGTGGTGCATGCCGCGGTACATCCGGGAGACCGCCACCCCGACCGGCATGATCACCGCCATCGCCACGAAGAGCCACCGCCACCAGCGGTCGGTCCGGGCGAACACGATGATGGCGATCGCCGACCAGAGGCAGATGGTCGCCGCGATGTGCCCGGACGGGAAGGACGAGGTGGGCATCTGCCCGTCCAGGTTCTCCACCTGCGGGCGGGGCCGCTCGACCGCGCGGGCCGAGGCCAGGAAGAGGCTCAACTCGCCGAACATGGCCAGCACCACGAAGAGCACCGGGCGCCAGCGCCGCCAGATCGCCAGCACCAGCGGGCAGAAGACCAGCGAGACCAGCAGGATCGCGTGGGTGTCGCCGAACTTGCTCCACCACCAGCTCAGGTCGGTGAGGGTGTCGGTGTGCCGGTCGGCGAACCACCGCGGCACGTCGGTGTCGAGGGTGTCGAAGACGGTGCCCTTGGCGTGGTAGCTGACGTACATGCCGAAGGCGTAGAGCGCGCCGAAGACCAGCACCCAGCCGACCAGCAGCTCGGCGACGGCCGAGCGGGGGTGGGCCAGCACGTGCTCCTCGTCCGGGGCCGGGCTGATCTCCTCGCCGGCCTCCGGCTCCAGCCCCTCGGACAGCGGCGGCACCGGGCGGCCGCGCTCGCGCCGCCAGAGCCGGAAGGCGTACGCGGTGACGCCGAGCCATGCCGCCCCGAGCAGCCAGCCGGCGAGCACGTCGGAGACGAAGTGCACGCCCAGCGCGATCCGGGTCAGCCCGACCAGCACCACCAGGAAGGCGACGATCCCGATCGCCGGCTTGCGCCAGCGCGGCGCCATGGCCGGCAGGAAGACCAGCAGCAGCGCCCCGTACGCGACGAACGAGCCGAGCGCGTGCCCGCTGGGGAAGCTGTTGCCCGGGGCGCTGGCCACGGGCACATCGACCACCGGGCGCAGCCGGCCGACGATGGCCTTGAGCGACGGGTCGAGGATGAGCCCGCCCACCCCGGTGATGATCAGGTAGACCGCCAGCCGGGACTGGCGGCGGATCAACAGGCCGACCACGGCGATCGTGACCAGCCAGATCAGCACCGGCCGCCCGCCCAGGTCGGTGATCGCCTGGAGCACGGTGACCAGCGCGTGGTGCGGGGCGACCAGCCCGTTGAACCACTCCGCCGCCTCGTGGTCGGCGCGGTAGAGCGGGCCCCACTTGAACCGGACCAGCATCAGCAGCAGCCCGAACGCGACGCCCGCGCCGGCGATCACCAGCAGCCCGGCGATGCTTCGTTCGGCGAAATGGCCGAGCGGCCGTCGGGCCGTAGTCTCCTTGACCGCGGTCACTCCGCACCTCCCTTGTCCTCTGGCGAGGCGCTGTACCCGATCGGCGTTGCGCGTACACCGGGCTGCCGCGCGTCGGGTCAGAGTGAGGTCATCTCCCCGGTGTCCAACGTCTCCTGCCGCTCGGCCTCGGGCTCCCACAGGTCCGGCTTGGCCGGCTCCTGCACCCCGATCCGCATCGCCTCCAGTTGGGCGGCGAAGGCCAGCCCGCCGAAGAGCGCCATCCCGGTCAGGTTGGCCCAGAGCAGCAGGGCCATCATCCCGGTCAGCGCGCCGTAGGTCTGCCCGAAACCGCCGCTGAGCTTGACGTACGCGGCGAGCGCCACGCTGGCCAGCCACCACAGGACGGTGGCGATGCCGGCGCCGAACAGGAGCCAGGACAGCCCCGGCTGCTGGCGGCGGGGCGCGCGCCGGAACAGCACCGCCACGGCGAGCACGGTCAGCCCGAGGCTCAACGGCCACCGGATGACGTCCCAGGCCCCGTCGGCGAACCCGCCCCACTCGTAGTGCCGCTGCACGGAGTCGCCCATCGCCCCGCCGCCGACCAGGATCAGGAAGCCGATCAGTGCCGGTACGCCGGCGGTCACTGCGAGGATCGCGGCCCGGACGTACTTGGCCAGGGCCGGGCGGTCCCGTTCGACCCCGTAGATCCGGTTCGCGCCGCGTTCGATCTGGGCCATGGTGGTGGTGAGCGCGATCAGCCCGGTGAGCAGACCGAGGCTCAGCGCCAGCTCGCCGGCGCGTTCGGTGCGCTCCCCGTCGCCGAGCAGTTCCTGCACCATCTGCTCGCTCTGCCCGGGGGTGAGCGCCAGCAGGGTGTCGGCGACCACCTGGCCGCCCTCCTCCACGCCGAGGTCGGTGATCAGACCGGTCAGCGCGATCATGAACGGCACCACGGCGAGGCAGAGTTGCAGGGCGAACGCCCGGGAGTGGCTGAACCCGTCGCCGTAGCGGAACCGGATGAAGGCGTCCCGCAGCAGGCACCAACCGCCCTGCCGGCGCAGGGTGCGCCAGGCGTCGTCGGCGGAGAGCTCGTCCTGCGCCATCAGCCGGGTCTCGGGGACCAGCTTGGTGCTACTCACGGCGGGCCTCCTCGACCAGCCGCTCACCGCGCTTCGCCGCCGCGCTGGCGTCGTACGCCAGATCCGGGTCCCGCTCGGGACGCGGCACGCAGAGCCAGAGCGACTCGGGCCTGATCTCGGCCTTCAGGCTGCGACCCGGGTCGATCAGGTCGCCGTCGAGCTGGCGGGGCTGCGCCCGATTGCTGGTGATCTCGACGGTGCGGGCCCGGAACACCTCCATCCGGGGCACGCTGCCGCGCCGGCGCATCAGCGCCCAGCCCATCGCCAGCCAGTGCCGCAGGGTACGGGGGGTGAGCACGGCCACGTCCAGCCAGCCGTCGTCGGGCTCGGCGTCGGTGAGCAGCCGCACCCCGCCCTGCAACCGGCCGACGTTGGCGACCAGCACGGACTGGGCGCGACGGCGGCGCGGCGGCTGGTCGTCGATGGCGATGGTGACCCGCATCGGCCGGTCCCGCAGGTGCTTGGCGGCCCCCACGATGTACGCCGGCCAGCCGATCCGCTTCTTGGTCGTCTCGGAGGTGGAGTCGAGCATCTGCGCGTCGAAGCCCATCCCGGCCATCACCGCGAAGCACTGGTCGCCCACCACGCCGACGTCCAGCCGGCGCATGCCGCGCTCGACGGCGACCTGGAGGCCGGCGGCCAGGTCGTTGGAGAGGCCGAGGTTGGCGGCCAGCAGGTTGCCGGTGCCCTGGGGCAGCACGGCCAGCGCGGTGTCGGTGCCGGCCAGGGCGCTGACGCAGGCCATCACGGTGCCGTCGCCCCCGCAGGCGAAGACGACCTCGGCGCCATCGGCGACGGCCTGCTCGGTCTGCCCCCGGCCGGGATCCTCGACGGTGGTCTCGTGCCAGGCCGGCTCGGGCCAGCCGGCGGCGGCGAGGGCCTCGTTGACGGTCCGACGGAAGTCGTCGAGATCGGTCACCTTCACGGGGTTCACCACCACCGCGGAGCGCGGCGCGGCCTCACCAGCGGTCACCGGGCGCTTCTGCTCTCCACCATCCACGGCGCAAGTGTGCAGCAGATTCGGGCAGTCAGCGAGCCGACATGGCGGAAGGTTGCCTGTGCCGCAAAGAGGTTTCAACGCGGCCGCCACCGGTTGGCCCGTTCACCGCTGCGCGTCGTCCACGCCTCAGGCCGCCGTCCGCAGCGCGACCTCGACCCGGCGCCGCAGGTCGTCGAGGTCCACGCCGGCCTCGGTCAGGACCAGCGCGCCGAGCCCGCCGCCCTCCCGGAGCAGCCCGAGCAGGATGTGCTCGGTGCCGATGTGGTGGTGGCGCAGCCGGATCGCCTCGCGCAGCGACAGCTCCAGCACCTTCTTCGCCCGGGGCGAGAACCGCCCGTCGTCGGGGCGCCGGCGGCCCCACCGGCGGCGCGGCGGCGGGACCGCCTCGCGCAGCGCGTCCGGGCCGAAGGACTCCTCGATCCGGGCGACGATGGCCGCCAGGTCGATGCCGATCTCGCGCAGCGCGGCGGCGTCCGCCTCGCCGAGGCCGGTGTCGCCGCGGGCGGTGTGCCGGGCGACGGCGGCGCGTAGGTCGTCGGCGCGTACCCCGGCGTCGGCGAGCACCCGCACGGCCAGGTTGTCGGCGTCGGCGAGGACGCCGAGCAGCAGGTGCTCGGTGCCGACGGGACGTCGCCCCTCGGCCCGGGACTCCTCGACCGCCCGTCGGACGACCGTGCGGGACCGGTCGGTGAACCGTTCGAACATCACGCCTCCCAGGTACCTCGGACCGCCGGTCGCCCGGCGTGCTTCTTGTGGACCGCCTGCCGGCTGACCTCGAGCGCGTCGGCGATCTCCTGCCAGGACCAGCCCTGTCGACGGGCGTTGTCCACCTGGACCACCTCGAGCCGTTCGAGGAGCCGGCGCAGGGCGAGGACCGCACGCAGGCCGACCCGGGGGTCGGTGCTGCCGGCGGCCGCCGCGAGTTCCGTCGCCTGACTCATGGTGTCAACCTACGTTGACGAGCGGCCACTGTCAACCCTCGTTGACAGCGCCCGTGGGGCGGCCGGGAACACGACACCGGACATCCCGGCGGAAAAGCTCCCCGGTGCTACCGTCCGCTGGTGCTCCGACGTCCCACCGGCAACCGCCCCGACCTGGTCGAATGCCGCGTCACGGCCGGACCCGTGACGCTGGAGGCCGTCGGCGGGAGCGTGGTCGGCCACCGCTACCGGGAGAACTATGACGTGCTGCACGTCGACCCGGAGCTGCCGTTCGTCGCGGTCGCCGACGGCATGGGCGCCGGCGAGGGCAGCCGGGTGGCCGGCACCACCACGATGCGCACGATGGTCGAGGCGGTCCGGACCGACTGGCCGGCCATCGGGCCGCGCCGGCTGCGCGCCGCGGTGGCCGAGGCCCGGTCGCGGGTACGCACCGCCGGCGCCCGGCTGGCCGAGCTGACCGGCTGCACGCTGACCGCCCTGCTGGTCGAGCCGGACGGCGAACAGGCCTGGATCGTCCAGCTCGGCGACTCGCGGGCGTACCGGATGCGCGGCGGCGTGCTCGAACTGATCACCGTCGACCACACCGCCGCCTGGCTCGGGCTGCTGCACGGCTGGTACCCGGCGAACTCCCCCGCCGCCGACCGGGCCCGCTACCAGCTCCTGCGCTACGTCGGCCATCCCGACTCCCCGGATCCGGACGTTGCCGCCGTCCCGTTGCGCCCCGGCGACACCTGGCTGCTCTGCACCGACGGGGTGAGCGACCAGGTCGACTACCACCTGCTGCGGGAGTTCCTGGCCGACCGTGACCCGGCGCGAGCGGTCCGGGAGGTGCTCGCCGCCAGCCTGGACGACGGTGGCCACGACAACGCCACCGCCGTCGTGCTCCGGGTGCATCCCGCCACCCTCTGAGCCCCACCCATCTCCACCCGTCACGGCGAACACTCTTGACGTGCTGACAAGATGTGCAGATATTGTCAGCATGTCGAACGAACGGCTGGACGCCATCCTCGCCGCCGCCTACGAGTGCTTCACCCGGCACGGGGTGCGCCGCACGACGATGGACGACATCGCCGCCGCGGCCGGCATGTCGCGCCCCGCCGTCTACCAGTACGTCCGCAACAAGGACGACGCCTACCGACGCCTCGCCGAACGGCTCTTCGCCGAGTCCCTCGACCAGGCCCGGGCCGCCGCGACCGACCCGGCGGCGTCGCCCACCCAGCGACTGCACGCCGTGCTCGGCGCCAAGCTCGAACTGACCCTGCGACTGCACCGGGAGAGTCGGCACGCCGCCGAGCTGCTCGACACCAGCACCAAGCTCACCGGCGACCTCGTCGAGGCGTACACCCGGGAGCTGACCGACGTGGTGGCCGATGTCCTCGCCGACGTCGCCGGGCCCCGGGCCCGCGCGGTCGCCGACGTGCTGGTCGCGCTGACCCGCGGCCTGGAAGCCGACCTCACCGACCCTGACCTGCCCCGGCAGCGGCTGCGCGACGGCGTCGCGCTGGTCGTCGCCGGGCTCACCCACCCTGGAGCCCCGTCATGACGACCGTCCTGATCACCGGCACCTCCTCCGGCATCGGCCGCGCCACCGTGCGCCAGCTCGCCCGCCGGCCGGAGCTCACCGTCTACGCCACCGCCCGCAAGGTCGAGGCGATCGCCGACCTCGCCGACGCCGGCGTCCGGCTGCTCCCCCTCGACGTCACCGACGAGGCCTCGATGCGCGCCGCCGTCGCCGCGATCGAGGCCGAGCACGGCCAGGTCGACGTGCTGATCAACAACGCCGGCTACGGCGAGTACGGCCCGATCGAGGAGACCCCGATGGACCGGGTCCGGGCCCAGTTCGAGACCAACGTCTTCGGTCTCAGCCGACTCACCCAGCTGGTGCTGCCCGGGATGCGCCGAGCCGGCCGGGGCCGGATCGTCAACATCAGCTCGATGGGCGGCCGGCTGGTCTTTCCCGGCGGCGGCTACTACCACGCCAGCAAGTACGCGGTCGAGGCGATCTCCGACGCGCTGCGGCAGGAGGTGCGGCCGTTCGGCATCGACGTGACGATCGTCGAGCCGGGCCTGATCCGCACCGGTTTCGGGGCGGTGGCCGCCGAGTCGCTCGGCGCCGGCGCGGACCCGGCCGGGCCGTACCGGAAGATGGTCGCCTCGGTCGACGCGGCGATGGCCGAGTCGTACTCGAACAGGATGCTCGCGGCGACGCCGGAGACGGTGGCCGCGGTGATCGAGCGGGCGGTGACCGCCGGCCGTCCGCGCACCCGCTACGTGGTCACCGCCGCCGCCTGGGCGATGGTGCACACCCGCCGACTGCTCGGCGCCCGGGTCTTCGACGCGGTCAACCGGTTCCAGTTCCGCTGAGCCGGGTCGCCCGATCCGACCCCGCCGCCCCGCCGTCGCGACTAGCGTCGGTGGGGACGGCGTGGCCGTACCGTGCGGGGCGCCCGGGAGGTGAGCCGGATGACCGGATCCGCCGGCGCGCCGGTGGTCGCTGGCGTCGGCCCCTCGCGGCAGGACCTGGAGGTGGTCCGGGCCGCCGCCCGGGAGGCCGCCGAACACGGCCGGGAGCTGGCCCTGCTGCACGCGTTCAACTGGGAGGCCGCGCTGACCGCGCCCTCGGTGGCCGGGGCGCGGGCCGCGGCCGACGAGCTGATCTCCCGCGCCGCGGCCGTGGCCAACGAGGTCGACCCGGGGGTGTCGGTCCGCGGCGAGATCGTCGAGGGCAGCCCGCTCACGGCGCTCATCCGCCGTTCCGAGACGGCCTTCCTGGTGGCGATCGGCGACGGCGGGATGGCCGGCTGCCAGGAGTGCGTACCGGCCGACGCGCTCGCGGTGCAGCTCGCCGCCCGGGCCGGCTGCCCGGTCCTGGTCGCCCGCCCCGAGCCACCGCCGCCCGGCCCGGTGCTGGTCGGGGTGGACGGATCGGAGAGCGCGCGGGCGGCGCTCGACTTCGCCTTCGACTGCGCCTCCCGGCGGCAGGCCCGGATCATCGCGGTGTGGGTGACGGAGCCGGGCCGCCCGGACGGCGACGTGGACGCGCTGCTCGCCGAGGCGGTGGCCCGGGCCGGACGGCCGTACCGGTCGGTGGCGGCGGAGTGCCACACCGTCCGCGGCGACCCCGGCACGGTGCTGGTCGAGCAGTCCCGGTCCGCCCAGGTCGCCATGGTCGGCGCGCGCGGCGACGAGCCGTGGCGCGGGATGCTGGGCGAGGTCAGCCAGACCCTGCTCTATCACTCGCCGGCACCGGTCATCGTCGTTCGTGGACTGGTCTCCGCCGCGCCGGCCGGGGCATGACGCCCTCACGGCCCGGGACCTACGGCCCTGATCGGCGCCCGGCCCGGGACGCGAAGCTGGACCGGCCCGGGACGAAATCCCGCTTCCGGGTGCAGAACCCCCCGACCCGCGAGAGGCTTTTGCAGCATGGACACCGCTCTCGACCTGCACAGCCCCCTGACCGATGACGAGCTGCGCCGGCTGGACGCCTACTGGCGGGCGGCGAACTACCTCACCGTCGGGCAGATCTACCTGCTCGACAATCCGCTGCTGCGTGAACCGCTGGCCCCCGAGCACGTCAAGCCGCGGCTGCTCGGCCACTGGGGCACCAGCCCCGGCCTGAACCTGCTCTACGCGCACCTCAACCGGGTCATCGTCAACCGTGACCTGTCCGCCATGTTCGTCACCGGGCCCGGCCACGGCGGCCCGGCCCTGGTGGCGAACACCTGGCTGGAGGGCACCTACAGCGAGCTCTACCACTCGATCGGTCGGGACGAGACGGGCATGGCCGGGCTGTTCCGGCAGTTCTCCTTCCCCGGCGGCATCCCGAGCCACGTGGCGCCGGAGGTGCCGGGTTCGATCCACGAGGGCGGCGAGCTGGGGTACGCCCTGAGCCACGCCTACGGCGCCGCGTTCGACAACCCGGACCTGCTGGTCGCCTGCGTGATCGGCGACGGTGAGGCGGAGACCGGCCCGCTGGCCGGCAGTTGGCTGTCCAATGTCTTCCTCAACCCGGCCCGCGACGGCGCGGTGCTGCCCATCCTGCACCTCAACGGCTACAAGATCGCCAACCCGACCGTGCTGGACCGGATCCCCACCGACGACCTGCTCGCCCAGATGCGTGGCTACGGCTACCAGCCGTACATCGTCGCGGGCGACGAGCCGGAGAAGGTGCACCAGCTCCTGGCCGCCACCCTGGACCGGGCCTGCGACGAGATCGCCGAGATTCAGCGCCGGGCCCGCTCCGGCGGCCCCGTCGAGCG
Organism: Micromonospora sp. BS32; assembly: GCF_059089345.1. Taxonomy (NCBI): domain Bacteria; kingdom Bacillati; phylum Actinomycetota; class Actinomycetes; order Micromonosporales; family Micromonosporaceae; genus Micromonospora; species Micromonospora sp. BS32. Next base: position 290,478 of record NZ_JBSSHR010000001.1, on the reverse strand, counting down.
CCCCCGCTGGCCGATGATCATCCTGCGCACGCCGAAGGGCTGGACCGGCCCCGCCCAGGTCGACGGCAAGCAGGTCGAGGGGACCTACCGCGCGCACCAGGTGCCCATCGACGAGGTGCGAAAGAACCCGGAGCACCTGGCCGAGCTGGAGCGCTGGTTGCGCAGCTACCGGCCGGAGGAGCTCTTCGACGCCACCGGCGCCCCCGTCGCCGAGCTGTCCTCGCTGCCGCCCAGGGGTGAGCGGCGGATGAGCGCCAACCCGGTCACCAACGGCGGCACGGTGCTGCGCGACCTGCACCTGCCGGACTTCCGCCAGTACGGGGTCGACGTGAAGCAGCCGGGTGAGCCCGCTGTCGGGGCCACCGGCGAGCTGGGCAAATGGATCCGCGACGTGATCACCGCCAACCCGCAGACCTTCCGCCTCTTCGGCCCCGACGAGGTGGCCTCCAACCGGCTCGGCGCGGCCTTCGAGGTCACCGACCGGGCGTTCGTCGCCGGCACGGTGCCCGGCGACGACCACCTCTCCCCCGACGGCCGGGTGATGGAGGTGCTCTCCGAGCATCTCTGCGAGGGTTGGCTGGAGGGCTACCTGCTCACCGGCCGGCACGGCATCTTCACCAGCTACGAGGCCTTCATCCACATCGTCGACTCGATGGTCAACCAGCACGCCAAGTGGCTGAAGGTGACCCGGGGCATCCCCTGGCGGCAGCCGCTCGCCTCGCTGAACTACCTGCTCTCCAGCCACGTCTGGCGGCAGGACCACAACGGCTTCTCGCACCAGGACCCCGGCTTCATCGACCACGTGATGAACAAGAAGGCCGAGGTGGTCCGGGTCTACCTGCCGCCGGACGCGAACACGCTGCTCTCCACCATGGACCACTGCCTGCGCAGCCGGCACTACATCAACGTGGTGGTGGCCGGCAAGCAGCCGGCGCCGAACTGGCTCGCCATGGACGAGGCGGTCCAGCACTGCCGGCGCGGCCTGGGCATCTGGGACTGGGCCAGCAGCGACGACGGCCAGGAACCGGACGTCGTGCTCGCCTGCGCCGGCGACGTGCCCACGCTGGAGACCCTCGCCGCGGCCGACCTGCTCCGCAAGCACCTGCCCGAACTGAAGGTGCGGGTGGTCAACGTGGTCGACCTGATGCGCCTCCAGCCGCCGTCGGAGCACCCGCACGGCCTGCCGGACAACGAGTTCGACACCATCTTCACCCGCGACAAGCAGATCATCTTCGCCTACCACGGCTACCCGTGGCTGATCCACCGGCTCACCTACCGGCGCACCAACCACAACAACCTGCACGTGCGCGGCTACAAGGAGGAGGGCACCACCACCACGCCGTTCGACATGGTGATGCTCAACGACCTGGACCGGTTCCACCTGGTCATCGACGTCATCGACCGGGTGCCCGGGCTGGCCTCGCGCGCCGCCCACCTGCGCCAGGAGATGATCGACGCCCGGCAGGCCTGCCGCGACTACACCCGCGCCTACGGCGAGGACGACCCCCGGGTCGCCGAGTGGCGGTGGATCCGGGAGACCGACCCCGCAGTGCGGAGCGGGCAGTGAGCACGCCCGCCGGTCGCGGCGGACGGCAGACCGGCGATCCGGCCGAAGGCGAGATCCTGGTCGGCTACGACGGCTCCGCCGACGCGACGGTGGCCCTGGACTGGGCGCTCGCCGAGGCGGAGCGCAGCGGCCGGCCCGTCCGCCTGGCGTACGTCTTCGAGTGGTTGACCGTGGCCGGCTGGATCGGTCCTGGGGTGGCGCCCGGGATCTGGCCGGACGAGACGGCCCGCCGGCAGGTGGAGGAGCTGGTCGGCAAGGCGGCGACGGACGCCTCGGCGGCGCGGCCGGGGATCACGGTCCACGGGGAGGTCTTCGACGGCCCGCCCGCCCTGGTGCTGGAGGAACGGTCCGCCGAGGCGAGCCTGCTGGTGCTGGGTAGTCGGGGCCACGGCGGCTTCGGCGGGCTGCTCGCCGGCTCCACCGCGGTGGCGGTGAGCGCGCACGCGCACTGCCCCGTGGTGGTCGTTCGGGAGGCGCAGGCCGGGGCGGCCGGCCCGGTGGTGGTCGGCTTCGACAGCTCCGAGGAGTCCCGGGTGGCGTTGGGCTTCGCGGTGGAGCGCGCCGCCCAGCGGGAGGTGCCGCTGCGGGTGGTCCGGGTCTTCGAGCCGCCGGGCGACCGGTGGCGGCCGTCGGACTACGACGCCGAGGCGACCGCCGCCGAGGAGCGGTCCGCGGTCGAGCAGGCGCTCGCCCAGTGGCGGGAGACCTTCCCGGAGCTGCCGGTCACCGTGGACGTCATGCCCGGCCAACCGGCCGCCACCCTGGTCGAGGCGAGCCGGGACGCCCAGCTCGTGGTGGTGGGCAGCCGGGGCCGGGGCGGGCTGCGGGGGATGCTGCTCGGCTCGGTCGGCCAGCAGCTCATCCAGCACGCCCACTGTCCGGTGGCGGTGGCCCGGGAACGCTGACCGGGCCGCGAGCGGTCAGCGTCCGTCGCCCGGGGTGCCCTCGGCCGGGTTCAGGGAGAAGTAGTCCTCCTCCTCCTGGGCCAGGTGCAGCCGGAGCACCGCGTCCAGGCCGTACAGACTGGCCAGCAGGTCGGGCACCTGGTCCGGGCGGATCCGCCCGTCCGCGGTCTGGGTCAGGTGCCCGCCGATCCGGTCGACCAGCCGGCGGATCTCCAGGTGCCCCCGGCTCATCGTGGACGTCGCCTCCTCGCTGCCCAGCGGGCCGGCCAGCGCCGGATAGAGCTGCCGTTCCTCGGCGCTCTCGTGCGGCAGCACCTCGTCGGTGAGCCGCCGGTGGGTCTCCCGCAGCGCCGGCAGGCACTCCGGGGCGTCCGGGCGGGTGGCGACCAGGTCGGCGGTGTCGCGTACCCGGGCCAGCACGTCGCGCACCCCGGCGTGCTGGCCGGCGTACCGGTCGAGCAGTTCGCGGGTGCCCGGCGGGACGTCCCGGCGGCGCAGCCCGCCGGTCAGGGCGCGCAGCGCGTTGAGGATCACCAGGACGTCGATGCCCTCCTGGAGGAAGGCGCCGCCGACCGGGGGCAGCCGGCCGGCCGCGGCGACCAGCATCGCCAGCACGGCCAGCCCCATCCCGACGGTGGCGCTCTGCACCGCGATCCGGCGAGCGTGCCGGGCGATCTCCACCGCGTCGGCGAGCCGGTCCAGCCGGTCCACGGTGAGCACCGCGTCGGCCACGTCCGCCGAGGCGGTCGCCCCGGTGGCGCCCATCGCCACCCCGACGTGCGCCTCGGCGAGCGCCGGGGCGTCGTTGACCCCGTCGCCGACCATCACGGTGATCGCCCGGGCCGACTCGGCCTTCACCCGGGCCACCTTCTCCTCCGGGGAGCACTGGGCCAGCGCCTCGTCCACCCCGACCGCCCGGGCCACCTGGTCGGCGGTGCGGGGCCGGTCCCCGGTGAGCATCACCAGCCGTTGCAGCCCCGCCTCGCGCAGCCGCCGCACCGTGCGCCGGGCGTCGGGGCGGACCGGGTCCTCCAGCAGGATCGCGCCCAGCGGACCGTGCTCGTCGCTCACCCAGACCGTGGACCAGCCGGCGAGTTCGGCGCGTTCCCGGGCCAGCCGCGCCCACTCCGGCGGCTCCCCGGCGAGCTGACCGACCCGCACCCGGCGGCCGTCGACCCGCCCGTCGACCCCGCGCCCGGGCTCCTCGGTGACGTCCGACGGCTCGGCCAACGCCAGCCCACGCTCGCGGGCCTGGCGCACCAGCGCGACGGCCAGCACGTGCGGGGAGAGCTGCTCGACCGACGCGGCCAGCCGCAGCACCTCGTCCCGGTCCCCGCCCGGGGCCACCACCGTCTCGGCCGCCCGCGGCTTTCCGGCGGTGAGCGTCCCGGTCTTGTCGACCAGCAGGGTCCGGGCCCGGCCCAGCAGCTCCAACGAGCCACCGTCGCGGACCAGCACCCCCCGCCGGGCCACCCGGGACAGCCCCGACACGATCGCGATCGGGGTGGCCAGCAGCAGCGGGCACGGGGTGGCCACCACCAGCACCGCCACCGCCCGGATGAACTGCCCGGACAGCAGCCAGGCCAGCCCCGCCAGCAGCAGGGTGAACGGCACGAACGCCGCCGCGTAGCGGTCGGCGAGCCGGACCATCGGCGCCTTGCGGGCGGTCGCCTCCTCGGCCAGCCGGACGATCCCCGCGTACGTGCTCTCCGCCGCGTTGCGGGTGGCCCGCAGCCCGACCGCCGCGCCGGAGTTCACCACGCCGCTGGCCACCTGCTCACCGGCGGCCCGGTCCACCAGCTGCGACTCGCCGGTCACCGCCGACTCGTCGAGGGTGGCGGCGGCGTCGAGCGTCCCGTCCACCGGCACCACGTCACCGGGGCCGACCAGCAGTCGGTCGCCGGCCGCGACCCGGTCCAGCGGGACCACCTCGATCCGGCCGTCCGCCGTCCGCCGGCGGGCCTGCCGGGGCGCGCGTTCGAGCAGCGCCCGCAGGTCACGGGTGGCCCGGCGCTGGGCGTACGTCTCCAGCGCCCGGCCGGTCGCCACCATCACCGCGATCACCGCGCCGGCCAGGTACTCGCGCACGACGAGCGCCCCGGCCAGCGCCAGCACCGCGATGACGTCCACCCCGAACTGCCGGCGCCAGAGCTGCCGCAGCACCGCCCAGGCCGCCGGGAGCAGGGCGACCAGGGTCACCGCCGTCCAGACCAGGTCGGCGGCGCCGCGCCAGCCGGCGGACCACAGCCCCGCCCCGAGCAGCACCGCCAGGGTCAGCAGGGTCAGCGGCGCCCACTCCCGCCAGTCGACCCGGTGCCGGCCGACCGGCCGCTCCGGAACGCACTCCCGCTGCTCCTGCCTCACCTGCGGATCGTCGCAGCGGCGGCCGGGAGGTGCGGCGGATCCGGAGGAATCGGGCGGGCCGAAGTGCTCACGCGACGGGACCTGCGTACCGTGCGTCGCACCGGGCAATGAAGAAGGATGGGAGGCGCATCCCGCCCCGGGACCGTCGGGGTGGGGCACGATGGGGAGAAACGGAAAGGTCGTGACGATGAGCCACGAGACGCCGGCTACGGACCGCCCGCTGACCACCGCGCTCGCGGAGGCCGCCGGGATGGCCGGCCACGCCCCCTCGGTGCACAACACCCAGCCGTGGCGCTGGACGGTCCTACCCGACGCACTCGAGCTGCGGGTGGTCCAGGACCGCCGGCTCAGCGCCATGGACCCGGAGGGCCGGCTGCTGGCGATCAGTTGTGGCGCCGCACTGCACCACGCCCGGGTGGCGCTGGCCGCCGAGGGCTGGACGGCGCTGGTGGAGCGCATGCCCGACCCGGCCCGACCGGACCTGCTGGCCCGGCTTACCGGCTTCACGCACACCGGGGCGGACCCGAACGCCATGCACCTGGTGCAGTGCATGCAGGTACGCCACACCGACCGGCGGCCGGTCAGCGACGAGCCGATCCCCGACGCCACGCTCGACGAGATCGACCGGGCGGCCAGCCGCGAGGGCGTGAACCTCCAGATTCTCGACGACACCCAGAAGATCCAGCTCGCCAGCGCCGCCCAGCAGGCCGCCGCGGTCGAGGCGGGCAATCCGGAACTGCTGCAGGAGCTGGCGTACTGGACGAGCCGGGCCGGGACCGGCACCGGGCTGCCGCCGGAGGTGCTGCCCGAACAGGCCCCGCAGACCACCGTCCCGGGCCGTGACTTCGGCCGCCCGGGCACCCTGCCGGTCGGCCCCGGGCACGACCGGGCGGCCGTCTACGCGATCCTCTGGGGCTCGGAGGACGAACCGGACAGCTGGCTGCGCGCCGGTGAGGCGCTCTCCGCCGCCTGGCTCACCGCGACCCGGCTCGGGGTGTCCCTGTTGCCGCTCAGCGGCGTGGTGGAGGTCGACGGCACCCGGCAGGCACTCCGCCACATCCTCTCGGACCTGGGCTTTCCGTACCTCTCGATGCGGCTGGGGCTCGCGGACCCGACGCACGCCGGCCCGCCGCACACGCCGCGGCTCGACGTCGCACAGGTGGTGGACACCTCGGCGGTACGCGACGAGCGCCCGTGACGGGCTCGTGCCGGGCGGTCACCGGGCGATAGCATCGCCTGCGTGGCTCCCAGCGCACCGAACCCCCGCAACGACCACCTGCCCTCGCTCGGGCTGAGCCCGCTGTCCCGGGTTCGGCTCGACGAGTTGCTCCAGGAGATGCTGGACCGGGTCGGCGAGGTGGTGACCAGTCGGGAGCGGCTGCGCGCCCTGCTCGACGCGGTGGTCGGCATCGGCTCCGACCTCGACCTGCGCAGCACCCTGCAACGGATCGTGCAGGCGGCGTGCGAACTGGTCGGTGCCCGGTACGGCGCCCTCGGGGTGATCGGGTCCGACCGGATGCTGCACGACTTCATCATCCACGGCATCGACCCGGAGCTGCACGCGAAGATCGGCGACCTGCCGCACGGGCGGGGTGTGCTCGGCCTGCTCATCGACGAGCCCCGCCCGGTACGCATGCCGGACATCACCCAGCACCCCAAGTCGTACGGCTTCCCGCCGCACCACCCGCCGATGCACAGCTTCCTCGGCGTGCCGGTGCGCATCCGCGACCAGGTCTTCGGCAACCTCTACCTCGCCGAGAAGCAGGGCGCTCCCGAGTTCAGCGAGGACGACGAGGAGATCGTGGTCGCGCTGGCCGCCGCGGCGGGTGTGGCGATCGAGAACGCCCGGCTCTACGCGCTGGCCCACCGGCGGGAGCGCTGGCTGGCCGCCACCGCCGAGATCACCTCGGTGCTGCTCGGCGAGGTCCGCCGTACCGACGCGCTGGCCCTGGTGGCCCGCCGGGCCCGGGAGGTCGCCGAGGCGGAACTGGCCCTGGTGCTGCTCTACGACGAGGACGCCGGCCAGTTCACTGTCGAGGTCGTCGACTCGGCCGACGACGCCGCTCAGGAGCTGGTCGGCGCGGTGCTGCCGGCCGAGGAGACGAGCTTCGCCGGCCCGGTCATCGAGCACCGGCACGAGCGGGTGGAGAACCTGGCCGAGGCGGCCCCGTGGCCGGTGCCGGTGGTCGCCGGCCCGGCGGTGGTCTCGCCGCTCGCCGCGGCGGCCACCCTGCACGGTGTGCTGGTGATCGCCCACCGGCCAGACGCGGCGCGGACCCCCGACGACGACGTGAAGCTGCTGGGCAGCTTCGCCGGCCAGGCGGCGCTGGCCATGGAACGGGCCCGCGGCCAGGAGGAACGCGAGCTGCTGGTGGTCCTGGAGGATCGCGAGCGGATCGCCCGCGACCTGCACGACGTGGTGATCCAGCGGCTCTTCGCCACCGGCCTGCAACTGCAGAGCGGCGCGATGAACGCCCGGCCCGAGGTGGCCAAGCGGATCAACGCGGCCGTCGACGACCTGGACGCCACCATCCGCGACATCCGGCGCACCATCTTCGAGCTGCGTACCCCGATGAGCGCGGCGCTGCGCACCGAGATCCGGGAGGCGGTCGACGTGGCCGCCGCGTCGCTGGGCTTCCGACCCGCCGTGGAGCTGGACGGGCCGATCGACAGCGCGGTGCCCGACTCGGTCCGGCCGGACCTGACCGCGGTGCTGCGGGAGGCGCTCTCCAACGCGGTCCGGCACGCCGAGGCCAGCCGGGTCGCGGTCGCCGTCCGGGTGGACGCCGGTCGAGTCGCGGTGACGGTCACCGACGACGGCAAGGGTTGTGACCCGGCCGCCGCCCGGGGCGGCCTGATCAACCTGCGGGAGCGGGCCGAGCGGCACGGCGGCGAGTTCGAGGTACGCCCGGTGCATCCGCACGGCACCGAGCTGTCCTGGTGCGTGCCGCTGCGCGACTGAGCGCAGTCGCCGGCCCGCCGTCCGGGCGGGCCGTCTCCGGGCGGGCCGTCTCCGGGCGGGCCGTCTCCGGGCGGGCCGGAGCACTGCCCCGGCGGGCCGGCGCGGCCGCGCCGGCGGTCAGTGGGTCTTGCCGAGCAACCGGGTGGCCAGCACGGCGGCCTGGGTACGCCGCTCCAGGCCCAGCTTGGCCAGCACGCTGGAGACGTAGTTCTTCACCGTCTTCTCGGCGAGGAACATCTTGCCGGCGATCTCCCGGTTGGTCAGCCCCTCGGCCACGTACTCCAGGATCCGGCGCTCCTGCTCGGTGAGCGTCTTCAGCTCGCGGGGCTGCTCGACGCCGCTGCGGATGCGCTCCAGCACCCGGGTGGTGATCGCCGGGTCGAGCAGCGACTGACCGGCCGCCACCCGACGCACGGCGTCGACCAGGTCGGTGCCGCGGATCTGCTTGAGCACATACCCGGCCGCCCCCGCCATGATCGCGGCGAAGAGCGCCTCGTCGTCCTCGTACGAGGTGAGGATCAGTCCCTTGATCGACGAGTCCACGGCCCGGACGTCGCGGCACACGTCGATGCCGTTGCCGTCGGGCAGCCGGGCGTCGAGGATCGCCACGTCCGGCCGGAGGGCGGGAATACGGCGCGCCGCCTCCTGCGCGGAGCCGGACTCACCGACCACTTCAATGTCACCGCTGCTCTGCAGCAGGTCGGCAAGGCCACGGCGGACGACCTCATGGTCGTCGAGGAGGAACACCCGAATCATCCCTCGTTTCTACCCGCCCGGACCGTCCGCTACACGGGCCGAAGGTCCCTACCGTGGGGCGCCGCGGCGGGCCGGGGGCCCCGACCGGGACGGGACGTCCGGCCCTGCCCGCGCCCCCCGCCGGTGACGGACCGTGTAGACGGACCCATCGGGAGGCGGTACGACCTGCCACGGAAGGAGCATGACCATGGACACCGGCTTCACCGTCGCGCAGCTACGGGCCGCCGTCGCGGATGCCGTGCGCGCGCCCTCCCTGCACAACACCCAGCCGTGGCGCTTCCGGCTGCGCGACGGCGGGATCGAACTCTCGGTCGACCCGGCGCGGCGGCTGGCCGCCACCGACCCGAGCGGCTGGGGCGCCCGGATCTCCTGCGGCGCGGCCCTGTTCAACCTGCGGCTGGCGCTCGCGGTGGCCGGCACGCCGGCGACGGTGCGGCTGCGGCCGTACCCGGCCGAGCCGGACGTGGTGGCCCGGCTGGTGCCGGACCTGCCACGCCGCGCGACCCCCGGCGAGCAGAGCCTGTACGCGGCCATCCCGCGCCGGTTCAGCAACCGGGCCCCGTTCTGGCCGGACCCGGTGCCCGCCGACGCCCGCTGGCAACTGGGTGAGGCGGCCCGCGCCGAGCAGTGCTGGCTGGAGCTGCTGATCGGCACCAGCGCCGTCAACGCCTTCGCCGAGATCGCCCGCAGCGCCCACCGGGTGCTCGAACGCGAACCGGCGTACGTGGCGGAGCGGGCCGCGTGGATCCGCTCGGAGCCCTCCCCGGACGGGGTGCCGACCGCCGCCGGCGGGCCGCAGAGCGAACCGCAGGACCTGCTCCCGCAGCGCGGCTTCGGCGGGCGCAACCGGGCCCCGGGACGCGACTTCGAGCCGGAGCCGCTGGTCGCGGTGCTCGGGTCGGCGGGGAACACCGCCACCGACCAGATCATCGCCGGCCAGGCCCTTCAGCGGGTGCTGCTCACCGCCACCGACGCCGGGCTGAGCGTGTCGATGCTCTCCCAGCCCATCGAGGTGCCGGGGGCGCGGGAGGCGCTGCGGCTGTCGCTGGGCCGGTTCGGCACGCCGCAGATGGTGATGCGGATCGGGTACGGCCAGCCCGGCATGGCCACCCCGCGACGCCGGGTCGACGAGCTGCTCGACCTGCCGGTGGTGCCGGCCTGAGGGCATGCGGCGGGGCCGGGTGGTCCGGCCCCGCCGGGTCTCGCTGCGCCCCGGCCGGGGGTTCAGGGCCGCGGCGCAGCGGTCGCGGCCAGGAGCGCCGCCTCCCGTTCCGGGTCCAGGCCGACCGGCGCCCGCGCCGGACGACCGGCGCGCGGTGGCACCCCGCCCACCTCGCGCAACCAACGCCAGGTGTCGGCGACCGTCTCGGCCACCGGGCGGCAGACCAGCCCCGCCGCGTACGCCCGCTCCACGTCGCGCTCCTGCAACCAGCGGTACTCGTGCCCGCGTGGGATCCAGATCGGCAGGTCGTTCCAGGGCTCCACGCCGGCGGCCAGGATCGGCGCCGGGTCCGTCCAGCGCAGCACCGCGTCCGACCCGGTCGCCGCGACGGCCGCGTCGAGCAGTTCCCCCATCGTCGTGTGCCCGGTGCGGCCCACCACGTTGTACGCCCCGCCGAGCCCCTCCGCACCCCGGTCGAGCAGCCAGATCGCCAGGTCCCGCACGTCGATGTACTGCACCGGCAGGTCGCGGGGCCCCGGCGCCAGCACCGCGCCACCCCGGGCGATCCGGTTCAGCCACCAGGGCAGCCGCCCGATGTCCTCCCCCGGCCCGAGGATCAGCCCGGCCCGGGCCAGCAGCGCCCGGTCGCCCAGGACCTCCACCGCGGCCCGCTCGCCACCGGCCTTGAGCTGCGCGTAGTCCCCGTCGACCGCGTCCGCGGCCGCCTCGACGACCGGCGCGTCCTCGGCCGAGCCCGGCTCCACCGGCGCGGCGTAGACCGAGCCGCTGGAGACGTAGGCGTAGTGCCCGACGGAGCCGGCCAGCACCCGCGCCGCGTCCCGCACCGCCCGGGGCGCGCCGTCCCAGGTGTCCACCACCAGGTCCCATGCCCCGCCGGCCAGCGCCGCCAGCCCGTCCGGCGCCGTGCGGTCACCCCGCAACCGGCGTACGCCCGTCGGCACCTCCCCGTGCAGTCCCCGGTTGAACACCGTCACCGGCCAGCCTCGCCGTACCGCCTCGGCCACGATCGCCCCGCCGACGAACCCCGTCCCACCCAGCACCAGCAGTCTCATGCGTCCCAGCCTGCCGGGCGGTGGCCCGGGCCGGCACTCCTGTTCACCGGCAGCGGATCTGCCCTCGGCAGAAAGCCTCCCGGACGGCCCCGAATCAGATGCCTTGGGCACCCGTGCGCCGCCTGTCCGGTTGCGGGTCCGGCACGGCCCGGGTGTCCCGTGACCGGCGGCACCCCCGGCCCGGAATCGCAGGCGAGCCCAGGTCGTTACACCCTCCGTACGACCGCAGCAGCAGCCCCCGCTGCCTGGCCGATGGACGACGAACCCCCGGAATGACGCCGGGCCGGCGGTCGTTACACATGGTCCCGGCGCCGCGAGCCCCCGCTCGCGAAGCCGCCCGGACGAAGACTTTCCCCTTTGCCTTCTGAGCGCCTTCTCGTGGTGCTTGCCCCGCGCCGGTCCCCCGGGCGTGCGGGTCGACCCCCGAATGGAGCCACCCATGAACACCATGCTGCGCAAGAGCGTGCTCGGTATCGCTGGTCTCGCCTTCGCCGGTGGCCTCGCCGCCGGCCCGCTGAACCACGGCACGACCGCCACGACCACCCTGGTCGAGGCGAAGGACGTCGCCGTGGTCCAGGCTGACAAGCCGGCCGTGGACCGGGCCAAGCTGATCCCGCACGGCGTGCAGGGCGCGCAGTCGCGGATCGAGCTGGGCGACGAGCAGACCGGCAACGTCAAGGCGATCATCGCCGCGACCAAGAAGTCCGGCATGGACGAGCGGGCCGCCGTGGTGGCCCTCGCGACCAGCCTCCAGGAGTCGAAGCTGGAGAACCTGGGGCACCTGGGTGACCGCAACGACCACGACTCGCAGGGCCTGTTCCAGCAGCGTCCGAGCTCGGGTTGGGGCACGGTCGAGCAGATCACCGACCCCGAGTACTCGACGATGGCGTTCCTCAAGGGCCTGAAGCAGGTCGACGGCTGGCAGGACATGCCGCTGACCGAGGCCGCCCAGACCGTGCAGGTCTCGGCCTACCCGGACCACTACGCGCAGTGGGAGCAGCAGGCCGCCGACCTGGTCGCCGCGCACTGGAACAGCTGACCGTGACACGCTGGCCGGCACCCCGCCCCGGGTGCCGGCCGGCGGCGTACCCGGGGGCCGAAAGGTGAGGCGCGGAGATGACGAAGGCCCCGGCTCGTTGGAGCCGGGGCCTTCGTGCAGCGCCTGGTGGGCGATACTGGGTTTGAACCAGTGACCTCTTCCGTGTCAAGGAAGCGCGCTCCCACTGCGCCAATCGCCCGTGATCGCGAGCGGACGACGGGATTCGAACCCGCGACCCTCACCTTGGCAAGGTGATGCGCTACCAGCTGCGCTACGTCCGCGTGCCGCCCGGTTTCCCCGGCGACGGGTTGAACTCTACCCGACGGCAAGATCGTGGCCGGCGCCGCCCCTCCGGCGCTGGTCCGGCCGGGTGATTGCGCTGCTCACCGATGGGGTACTGACTCCGTCGACAGCGCACCACATCCCCCTTAAGGAGGCTGTCGTGGGTATCGGAACGAGCATCTTCCTGATCGCGGTCGGCGCGATCCTCACCTTCGCGCTGGACGCCAGCGTCGGCGGCGTGAACCTCGACGTGGTCGGCTGGATCCTGATGGCGGCCGGCGTGCTGGGCCTGGTGATGACCACGCTGGTCTGGGGTCGCCGCCGGCAGGTGGTCACCACGGCCGAGCCGGTGGAGTACCGACGGGTCGAGGAGCGCCGGGACGTGGCCCCGCCGCTCTGAGCGGATGGTGCCCGCGGGCCGGAGGTGCCCGCGGGCCGGACGAACGGGACACGGAAAAGGCTCGTCACCTGTCGGTGACGAGCCTTTTCGCTGGTGGGCGATACTGGGTTTGAACCAGTGACCTCTTCCGTGTCAAGGAAGCGCGCTCCCACTGCGCCAATCGCCCGCGCCTTTGTTACCGAGGTGGGGACGGGATTTGAACCCGCGTACACGGCTTTGCAGGCCGTTGCCTCGCCTCTCGGCCACCCCACCGAGGTTGCCCCCGTCGTGCGTGGCGGCAGCTCCGAGCGGACGACGGGATTCGAACCCGCGACCCTCACCTTGGCAAGGTGATGCGCTACCAGCTGCGCTACGTCCGCTTGTCTCCGGACGTTCCCGGTGACGGATGAGAACTTTAGCCGAGTCGCCGGAGGGATGCCAAATCGGGGGTGTTTCCCGGCGCGCCGGAGACGGGTGGAGAGGCGCCCGGCCGGTCCCCTAAAGCTTCCTAGGAGACTGGGTGGGGAGCCTCGCCGCGGCGAGGGCCCTCGATGGCCGATGGGGCGAACCGACGCGCCGGGCGACAGCTGTCCGGGTTCCGACTGTTTGCCCGGGCGAACCGACGGTGACGGTAACTCCCTGTGCTCAAGTCGATAGGTTACGGTAACGGCGTGACGAGACGTGCCGCCGCTGTGCGCCTGGATTCCCTGTTGCGAACGGCCTGCGACGTGATCGTCGAACGTGGACTTGCCAACACCCGTACAGCCGACGTGGCAGAGGCCGCCGGGGTGAGCCAGGCGCTGGTCTTCTACCACTTCGCCACCAAGGAACGGCTGCTCGCGCAGGCCTTCGCCTACGCGGCGGAGCAGGATCTGGCCCGGCTGGACGCGGTGACCCGGTCCGCCGCGGCGCCGCTGACGAAGCTGCGGCGGATCCTGCGGCTCTACACCCCGGCCGGCCGCTCGATCTCCTGGTCGATGTGGATCGACGGCTGGTCGGAGTCGCTGCGCACCCCCGAGCTGGAGAAGGTCTCCCGCCGGCTGGACCTGCGCTGGCGGCAGGACCTGACCACGGTGATCGCCGACGGGGTGGCCGAGGGCACCTTCGAGTGCGCCGACCCGGCCGGCGCCGCCTGGCGGATCAACGCCGTGATGGACGGCCTGGCCGTGCAGCTCGCGGTGCACGACCGGGTGATCTCCCGCCGCCAGTGCGCCGAATGGGTCCGCCTGACCGCCGCCCGCGAACTAGCCCTGGACCCCACCCAACTCGACTGACTCCCACCCCTCCCCGGCGGAGCACTTTCCCGGAAAGAGTGGCCATCCCGCCTGGGGAAGCCACTCTTTCCGTGCGAGTGCGCGGATCGTGGGGGCGGGGTGGGGTGGCGGGCCGGGAGGATCGGGGGCATGGAGCTGGTGGAGAGCTACCGACGCGCACTGGCCGAGTTCATCGACCGGGTGGACCAGGTGGCCCCGGGGCAGTGGGGCGACCCGACGCCCTGCCCCGGGTGGGACGTCCGCACCCTGGTCAACCATGTGGTGGGCGAGGACCGCTGGACGGTGCCGCTGCTGGCCGGGCGGACCCTCGACGAGGTGGGTGACCGGTTCGACGGCGACCAGCTCGGCGACGACCCGATCGACACCGCCCGGCAGGCGGCGTCCCAGGCCGAGGTCGCCGCCACCCACCCCGGCGCGCTCGACCGGACGGTCCACCTCTCCACCGGCGAGACCCCGGCCGAGGAGTACCTGCAGCAGCTCGTCGCCGAGCACCTCGTACACGGATGGGACCTGGCGGTGGCGATCGGCGCCGACCCGCGGCTCGACCCGGAGCCGGTCGCCACCTGCGCGCAGTGGTTCGCCGGGCGGGTCTCCGACTACCAGCGGGCGCAGCTGGTCCACCCCGGCGTCGACGTGCCCGCCGACGCCGACAGGCAGGACCAGCTCATCGCCGCCTTCGGCCGCGACCCGGACTGGACGCCACCGGACTGACACCGACCCACGGGGCGCCGGCGCCGGGGGTGTGGTCAGTGGGCGTACCCCTGACCGGAGGCCGCAGGGCGCCGGCGCTCCCGCAGCCGGCGCAGGGCCGGCGGGTGGACGTTGGCCAGCTCGAGCTCGCCGCCGTAGTGGGCGAGTACCCGGTGGTCCATCACCCGCCGCCAGAGCGGCGGCACCAGCGCGGCGACGACCATGGTGGCGTAGCCGGCCGGTAGCCGGGGCGACATGTCGAAGCTGCGCAGGGTCTGGTAGCGGCGTAGCGGGTTGGCGTGGTGGTCGCTGTGCCGCTGGAGCTGGAAGAGGAAGACGTTGGTGACCGTCCGGTCGCTGTTCCAGCTGTGCCGCGGGTCGACCTTCTCGTAGCGGCCGGCGGCGGTGCGCTGCCGGGCCAGCCCGTAGTGCTCCAGGTAGTTGACCACCTCCAGCAGGGAGAAGCCGACCACCGCCTGGAGCACCAGGAGCAGCAGCACCCCCGGGCCGAAGACGACGGCCAGCACCCCGAACAGCAGCACCGTCATCGCCCAGGCGTTGAGGATGTCGTTGCGATGGGTCCAGGGGTTGCGGCCGCGCAACCGGAACCGGCTGGTCTCCAGCCGCCAGGCCGACCGCAGGCTGCCCAGGACGGTACGCGGCCAGAAGGCCCAGAAGCTCTCCCCCAGCCGGGAGCTGGCCGGGTCCTCCGGGGTGGCGACCCGGGTGTGGTGGCCCCGGTTGTGCTCGACGTAGAAGTGCCCGTAGCCGGTGGGCGCCAGGGCGATCTTGGAGAGCCAGCGTTCCGCGGTCTCCCGCTTGTGCCCCAGCTCGTGGGCGGTGTTGATGGCGATGCCGTTGACCACGCCGACCGTGGCGACCAGCCCGGCCGCGCCGAGCCAGGAGAGCTCGCCGCGGGCCCAGACGGCGCAGCAGAGCACCAGGGCGGCGTACTGGGCGGGCAGGTAGAGGTAGGTGAGCCAGCGGTAGTAGCCGTCGGCCTGCAGGCCGGGCACCGCCTCGTCCGGCGGGTTGCGCCGGTCGTCGCCGATGAGCAGGTCGATCGCCGGGATGAGCCCGAAGACCACCGCCGGGGTGAGCCACCAGGCCCAGGCGCCGCCGGTGCTTCGCCAGCCGAGCCAGCCCAGGAAGGGCAGCACCGGGACGAGCAGGGCCAGCGGCCAGAGCGGCTTGCGGGTGTCGCGCCAGGCGACGGTGCTGGTGCCGGTGCTGACGGCCATCGTCGACCTCCGATCTCACGGGTCTGCCGTCGACTGTGGCACCGGTCACGTTGATTTACAAGATGCCGGCTTTTGTAAAGCGAGATCTTCTGCGCAGCGTCGTCCCGGCGACACCCGACGTCACCGGCGACCTTGCCCCGGTCCGCTGCGGCTGGTATTCACAGATGCGCATGCGTAACCGCGCCTGCCCGCCGGCCCCGACGCCGGCCCCGCTCCCACGAGGAGGTTCCGTGCCCATACCGGAGTGGACACCAACGACGAGCCGGCGCCGACGCCGGCTCGTTCCCGTACTGGCCACCGCCGCCGTGGTCGCCGCCCTGCTGCCGACCGGCACCGCCGCGGCCGCACCGGGCGACGCAGCGGCCGCGACACCGGGCCGCTCCGGCGCGTTCGCCGACGACAGCCACGCCTCCGCAGACGTCGACAACCGCACCGGTACGGCCGCACCCGACGCCCGCCAGCGAGGGCTCGCCCGGCGCGCCGACGCCGACGTCCGGTGGAACCGGCTCGGCACCCCGCAGGCGCTCGGACCGGCCCGGACACCGCTCGCCACCGGGCTGCCGGTCGACCCGGAGGCCGCCGCCCGGCGCTACCTCGCCGACAACCGCGACCTGTTCGGCCTCGACGCCGACACGGTCGCCGCGATGGACCGGCTGCTGGTGCGGCCGCTCGGCGCGGGCGCGGTGGTCACCCTCCGGCAACGCCTCGGCGACCTCCCCGCCGGATACGACGGCCTGGTCACCGTGGCGGTCGTCGACGGCACCGTGGTCTCGGTCAGCTCCTCGCTGACCCGCGACGACACGGCGCCCGCCCCGGCCACGCTCACCGGCGAGCAGGCGTACGCCGCCGCGCTCGCCGACGCCGGGCTGACCGCCGAGGGGGTGGCCAGCCACAGCGTCCGGCAGGTCGCCGTGCCCACCCCGACCGACGGCAACCGGGCCGCGTACGAGGTGACCCTGATCGGGAAGGCCACCGACCACCCGGCCGCCGTCACCACGTACGTCGACGGGATCACCGGTGGCGTCCTGGTTCGCGAGGACCTGGTCGACTTCGACTCCGACAACCCGAGCTGGGCGGTCTACCCGGCCACCCCGCCGCAGGACCTCGCCGCCGGGCAGGACCCTCGGGTGCGCTGGTGCGGCGACCCCGCGCCGGACTGCGCCGCCGCGTTCCGCGACCCGGCGAGCGGCCAGCCCTGGGACGTCGACCTGGCCACCGGCACGCCGACCGGCACCTCCCGGGGCAACTCGGCCAACACGGTGGTCTCCTGGGGCGCGGGCAGCCCGCTGCTGCCGGCCCCGGCCAGCCCCGAGCGCCGCTACGAGTACCCCTTCACCGACCAGTGGCACCAGTCCCGCTGCAACCCGGCGGCGTTCACCTCGGCGCAGCGCAATGACACCGACGCGGCCATCGCGAACCTCTTCGCGATGCACAACCGGATGCACGACTGGGCCTGGCACCTCGGCTTCACCGAGGCCACCTGGAACCTGCAGGCGGTCAACGTCGGCGCGGCCGGCCTGGGCGGTGACGCCGAGCAGGGCCGGGCCCAGCAGGGCGCGCTCAGCGGCAACCGGAACAACGCCAACCAGGGCACGCCCCGCGACGGCCTCCCGCCGAGCACCAACATGTACCTGTGGCAGCCGCAGGCCGGCGGGCCGTACCCGCCGTGCGTCGACGGCGACTACGACATGACGGTGATCGGGCACGAGTACACCCACGCGATCACCAACCGGATGATCGCCGGGCCGGACACCGGCATCAGCGGCCTCCAGGGCGGCGCGATGGGCGAGTCGTGGAGCGACCTGCTCGCCGCTGAGTACCTGTACGAGCACGGTCTGCGCGCCCCCGGCGAGACGCCCTTCGTCACCGGCGGATACGTCACCGGCAACCTGGTCAGCGGCATCCGCAACCACGACATGAGCCGCAGCCCGCTGAACTACTCCGACGTCGGCTACAACACCGCCGGCCCGGCCGTGCACGCCGACGGCGAGATCTGGAGCGCCACCAACTACCGGATCCGGGCCGCCATGGTGAAGCGGTACGGCCTCGGCACCGGGCAGCGGCAGCTCGACTGCGCGCAGGGGAAGGTCACCGCGGACCAGTGCCCGGGCAACCGGCGCTGGGCGCAGCTGGTCTTCGACTCGTTCCTGCTCCAGGCCGCGAGCCAGGTCAGCATGCTCGACATGCGGGACACCCTGCTCACCGCCGACCTGCTCCGCTTCGGCGGGGCCGACCAGGAGCTGATCTGGGCCGAGTTCGCCCGCTCCGGCATGGGCCGGGACGCCGCCACGGTCGGCGCCGCCGACAGCGACCCGACGCCGAGCTTCGCCAGCCCGGCCGGCGGCAACGCCACCCTCACGCTGCGGGCCAAGGGCGACAGCGCCGACGCGCCGATCCGGGTGTACGTCGGCGACTACGAGGCCCGGGCCACCCCGATCGCCGACACCGATCCGGCCACCGGGCTGCCGGACACCTTCGAGGCGGTCGCCGGGACGTACCAGCTGCTGGCGGTCGCGCCCGGCTTCGGCCACCAGCGGCTCAGCGTGGTCGCCCAGGCCGGCCAGCAGGCGTACGTCGACCTGCGGCTGAGCCGCAACCTGGCGTCCACCGCCTCCGGCGCGGTGATCAGCGGAGACGGGCTGAACCTGGACCGGATCGGCGACGACACCGAGGCCACCAACTGGGCCTCGCTGGACGGCGTCGCCGGCAGGCAGGTCACCGTGGCGCTGCCCGGGGACGCGGCCCAGGTGGTCAAGCGGGTGAACGTCAGCGCCATGCTGCGCCCGGCGATCCTCGGGGACGCCGACGCGGGCGGGCAGAACGCGTTGAGCGCGCTGCGCGCGTTCGCCGTGTCGACCTGCGACGCGACCACCACCGACTGCGCCGACCCGGCCCGCTGGCAGCGGATCTACACCAGCGACGCCGACGCGTTCCCCGGTGGGAAGTACCGGGCCTACACCCGGGACATCAACCTGCGCTCGTTCCGGGTGCCGACCACCCTCGCCACCCACGTGAAGCTGGAGGTGCTGGCCAGCCAGTGCACGGGCGGGCCCGCGTACGCCGGTGAGCAGGACGACGACCCGGCCACCACGACCGACTGCGCGACCGCCAGCCCGGCGCGCGACCAGGTCCGGGTCGCCGAGTTCCAGGTGTTCTCGAAGTGATGCCCGCCGGGGGTCGGGCAGTGCCCGGCCCCCGGCGGCCCCCGATCAGCGACGGGCCGGCGTCCAGCGCCCGGGCTGCCGCTCGAAGGGCCGCCCTCCGGTGCCACCGCCGGCCGCGCCGGCGGCGCGGGTGAGCTGCCGCAGCCGCATCAGCAGGCCGACGCCGAGGAAGAGCAGCAACCCGCCGAGGAGGAAGGCCGCCTGTACCAGCCCGAAGCCGCCGGGGCCGGTCTGCGCCCGGTTCGCAGCGGCGGGCGGCGCCACGTCGGCGATCGCCGCCTCGGTCGGCTCGGCGTCCTCGGTGGCGGGCACGGTCGGCTCGGCCGGCACCGTCGGCTCGGCCGGCACCGTCGGCTCGGTCGTCGGGGCGGCGGCCGCGCCGACCACCTCCCGGGTGGCGGTCTGCCGGGCGAGCAGGCGCAGACCCTCGTCGTACGCCTCGGCGGCGAGGGTGAGCTGCCCCTCGGTGACGTCCTCGGCGAAGGCCACCTGGTAGCGGGCGGTGACCGTGCGGTCCGGGCAGAGCGTGCCCGGGTCTAGCTCCCGGTCGGTCAACCGGGCCACGTCCCCGTCGGTCCGGATCTCCAGCGGGAAGGAGCCGGAGTCCTCCACCCGGTCCATCTTCACCTGGTCCAGCCGCAGGCCGCCCTGCACGCTGAGCACCATCGACCAGCGCACCTTGAGGCAACCGCCGCCGTCGCGGCGGACCACCGCGGAGACCGTGCGCACCTGGTCACCCGCGCTGAACTCGTCGGGCAGGCCGCTCAGCTCGGTGGCGAACCCGGGCGCGGCCGACGCCGGCGTCGGCGCCGCCAGCCCCGTCGCCGACAGGCAGGCCAGCACCACCCCGACCCGCAGCGCGTTGCGCCACACCGTCATCACCGCCTCGTCATTTCGTGGGTCCGGTCCACTCGCCACGCTATGAGCGGGCCGGGGAAGCCGGTAGACGGGCGTGTTCGCACCGACCGCCACATCCGGGGCGCGTTATCACCGGCTGTGGTGAACCGGTCACCGTCGCCCCGCGACACGCCCGGAAAGCCGGCCGGGGCACAATTCCAGAGTGTCCGACCTTTCCGCGGCCTTCGTCCGGCTGCACGCCCGGCTCGCCCCGGTGCCCTTCGTTCCCGAGGTGCGGCTGCACCAGGCCGACGAGCCGATCGGGCTGTGGGAGCTGACCGAGGGCGAGTTCCGCAGCGCCCAGCCCCCGCCGTTCTGGGCCTTCGCCTGGGCCGGCGGGCAGAGCCTGGCCCGCTACGTCACCGACCACCCCGAGCTGGTCGCCGGCCGCCGGGTGCTCGACCTGGCCGCCGGCTCCGGCCTGGTGGCCATCGCCGCCGCGAAGGCCGGCGCGGCGTCCGTGCGCGCCGTCGAGGTGGACGACCGGGCGGTCGCGGCGGTCGCGCTGAACGCCGAGGCCAACGGGGTACGCGTCGACGCCGAACTCGGCGACATCCTGGACGGCGACGCCGGAGGCGCGGACGTGGTGCTCGCCGGGGACGTCTTCTACAGCGAGGCGATGGCGAAGCGGATGCTGCGGTTCCTGCTCCGGGCGGCCCGCACCGAAGGGGCCCGGGTGCTGGTCGGCGACCCCGGCCGGGCGTTCCTGCCCCGCGAACGCTTCCGCGAGCTGGCCGCGTACGACGTGCCGGTGCCGGAGGCGCTGGAGAGCGTACGGGTGAAGCGCACCACCGTCTGGGAGCTGGACCCGACGCCGCCGGGAGCCGCCCGCTAGCGTGTCGGCGTGCTGTTCCGGGGCTGGGAGTCCGTCGACGGGCCCTGGCCCGACGTGGCGACCGTCGTTGACCACGTGGGCGTCGCGCACCTGGTGGTGACCCGGCACGCGCTGGTCCGGCAGGTGCTCGCCGACCCGGTGACCTGGCTGCCCGACAACGCCCTGGACGCGGTGACCCCGGTCCCGGTGGCGGCGCTGCGGATCCTCGCCCGGCACCGGTTCCGGCTGCCGCCGACGCTGGCCAACAACTCCGGGGCGAGCCACCCGGCGATCCGGGAGATCGTCGCCGAGGCGCTGCACCCGGCCCGGGTGGACGCGCAGCGGCCCTGGCTGACCGACCTGGTCCGGCGGCGGGTGGCCCGGCTGGATGCCGCGCTGGCCGCCGGGGAACCGGTCGACCTGTACGCCGCGCTCGCCGCCGACCTGCCGCTGCTGGTGCTGGCCCGGCTGGTCGACCTGCCGGACGCCCCGGTCGAGGCGGTCAAGGACTTCGCCCGGGCCGCGCTGGAGCTGTTCTGGGCCCCACTGGACGCCGACCGGCAGCTCGTCCTGGCCGCGGAGGTGGGCCGGTTCCACACCGTGCTGCGGGACTTCGCCGCCACCGGCGGTGGGCTCGCCGCCCGGCTGCGGGCCGCCGGCCACTCCCCCGACGTGGTGGTCGGCGCGCTCTTCTTCCTGCTGGTCGCCGGTCAGGAGACCACCTCGCAGTTCCTCACCCTGCTGCTGCACCGGCTGGCCGGCGAGCCGACGGTCCGCGCCGGGCTGCGGGACGGCACGGTGGCGGTCGCCGACGTGGTCGAGGAGGGACTGCGGCTGGAGCCGCCGATCGTGACCTGGCGGCGGGTGGCCGCGGTCGACGCCACGCTCGGCGGGACGGCGGTGGCGGCGGGGGCCAGCGTGGTGCTCTGGCTGGCCCGCGCCGGACGCGACCCCGAGGTGGTGGCGGAACCTTCCGGGTTCCTCCCCGGCCAGCGCGGCTCGCGTCGGCACCTGGCCTTCGGGGCGGGGGCGCACCGCTGCGTCGGCGCGCAGCTGGCCCGGATGGAGGCGGCGGTGGTGGTCGCCGAGGCCGCGGCACTGCTGGACGGGGTGACGGTGGTCCGGCCGCCGTGGTGCCCGGACAACCTCACCTTCCGGATGCCGGACGCGTTCGTGGTGCGGCGGCCCTGAGCCGGTCGGCAGCGACCAACCGGCAGCACCTGACGAAGGTCGGGGGCAGCAGCTGCCGATCGGCAGCGGCGACGAAACCTGCGCGGTTCCTACCGTCAACGCATGATCACACTACGTGGGTTGACGAAACGGTTCGGGGCGGTGACGGCGGTCGATGACCTGACCGTCGACATCCGACCTGGCCGGGTCACCGGGTTCCTCGGCCCGAACGGTGCGGGCAAGTCCACCACCATGCGGATGGTCCTCGGCCTGGACCGGCCCACCGCCGGCCGGGCCCTGGTGGACGGGCGGCAGTACCGGGAGCTGCGGCATCCGCTGTACGAGGTGGGCGCGCTGCTCGACGCCCGGGCGATCCACCCGTCCCGGTCGGGGCGGGCCCACCTGCTGACGACGGCCCGCAGCAACGGCATCCCGGCCCGTCGGGTCGACGAGGTCCTCGCCCTCGCCGGCCTGGACGACCGGGCGGCCGCCAAGCCGGGCCGGGCGCTGTCGCTCGGCATGGCCCAGCGGCTCGGCATCGCCGGAGCGCTGCTCGGTGACCCACCGGTGCTGCTCTTCGACGAGCCGGTCAACGGCCTCGATCCGGACGGCGTGCGCTGGATTCGGGACCTCACCCGACGCCTCGCCGCCGAGGGGCGGACGGTGCTGGTCTCCAGCCATCTGATGAGCGAGATGGAGCAGACCGCCGCGCACCTGGTGGTGATCGGCCGGGGCCGGTTGATCGCCGACGCGCCCGTGGCCGAGCTGCTCGCCGCCGGCGCCGCCACGGTCCGGGTACGGGGGCCGCGACCGGCGGCGCTCGCCGCGCTGGCCGACCGGCTCACCGTCGAGGGCGGCACGGTGACCGCGTCCGACGCCGACGGCCTGACCGTCACCGGCGCGACCGCCGCTCGGATCGGCGACCTTGCGTACGAGCTGGGGGTGCCGCTGCACGAGCTGACCACGGTGACCGCCACCCTCGAGGAGACGTTCATGCGGTTGACCGGCGACGCGGTCGAGTACGCCGGGGGTGGGGCCCGGTGAGCGCCCTCTCCCCCACCCGTCCCGCCGGTCGACGCGGTGGCGTGGCCGGCGCGCTCGCTGCCGAGTGGACCCGACTCTGGTCGGTGCGGGCCACCTGGTGGACCCTGCTGGCCGGCGTGCTGGTGATGGCCGCGACCGCCGCCCAGCTCGCCATCTACGCCGCGAATGCCAACACCAACGGCGACCCGGCCGACGACCCGGGAGTGGTCACCGTGGGCAGCATCGTCGTCGGGGCGCTGGAACTCACCCAGTACGCCGTGCTGGCCCTCGGCCTGCTCGCCATCACCGGCGAGTACGCCACCGGCACCATCCGGACCACCCTGCAGTGCACCCCGTCGCGGGGACGGGTGCTGCTGGCCAAGGCGGTGGTGACCGGTGGGGTGACCTTCGCCTTCGGCCTGTTGCTCAGCGTGGTCGGCATGCTGGCCGCCCGCCCGCTGCTCGGCGAGTGGGGCAGCGTCCCGGTGGCCGGCACGGTCGGCGACGTCCTCGCGACGGCCACGTACCTGGCGCTGGTGGGCGTGCTCGCGCTCGGCCTGGGCGCGGCGCTACGCAGCGCGGTGCTCACCCTCACCGTGCTCTTCGCAGTGCTGATGATCGTGCCGCTGTCGTTGCAGGAGCCGGACATCGCCGTGCTGAACCGGATCGCCGACGCCTTCCCCGGGGTGGCCGGCGGGCACTTCCTGGCCGGGGACACCGACCCGTACCCGCCGGTGGTGGGGCTGCTGTTGCTCGCCGGCTGGGCCGCCGGAGCACTGGCGCTCGGCCGGTACGCGCTGCGCCGCCGGGACGCCTGAGTGGCGCCGGGGCGGGGCCGGCCGGGTTCAGCCGGCCAGCCCCGCCTCGTACGCCAGGATCGCCGCCTGCACCCGGTTGCGTACCTCGAGGCGGGTGAAGATGCTGGTCAGGTAGCCCTTCACCGTCCCCTCGGTGAGGAAGAGCCGGCGGGCGATCTCGGCGTTGGACAGTCCCGCCCCCACCAGGCCGAGTACCTCGCGTTCCCGCTCGGTCAGCCCGGCGGTCCGGTCCCGCGCCGCCGGCACCCGGGCCAGCCGGTCGGAGTTCAGCTCGATGACCCGACGGGCCACCCGCGGCGACAGGTACGCCCCGCCGTCGGCGACCGCGTGCACCCCGGCGATCAACTCGCGCGGGTCGCCGGCCTTGAGCAGGAAGCCGCTGGCGCCGTGTCCGAGCGCCCGGGCCACGTGCTCGTCCTCCCCGAACGTGGTGAGCATGACCGTGGCGGTGCCGGGCACGCAGCGACGGATCTCGGCGGCGGCGGCGAGCCCGTCCAGCACCGGCATCCGGATGTCCAGCAGTGCCACCCGGGGCCGGTGGACGCGGGCGAGGTCGACCGCCGCCCGGCCGTCGGCCGCCTCGGCGACCACCTCGATGCCGGCGTCGGTGGCGAGGATGGCCCGTACCCCGGCCCGGATCATCGCCTCGTCGTCGGCGACCAGCACCCGCACCGGTCCTGGATCGCTGGTCATCCCGTCACCCGCTCCTTGCTGGTCAGCTGGCCGTCGACGAAGCAGAGCCGCCAGGTCGGCTCGGCCAGCGGGAAGTTCCCGTCGGTGTAGTACTCGCAGCGGGGGTCCGCGACGACCGGTACGTCGGCCGGCGGCTCGACCTGGCGGCGGGGCAGCCCGGCCAGCTCGGCGCGGGGCGTACCGATCCGCATCCGCTCGAAGACAGCCCGGTCGAGCACCGCGTCCGCCGTGGCCACCGGGTAGTAGACCAGCGACAGCAGCAGGGCCACGGCCGGCGGAACGGCGACGGCCACCAGCAGGCTGCGCCGGACCCGCCGCCGGGCCGCCCGCAGCCGCCGCCCCTCGGCCGCCCCGACGTCCGGCGGATCGCCGGCCGGATCGGCGCCGGCCGGATCGGGGACGGCCGGATCGGGGACGGCCGGATCGGGGACGGCCGGATCGGGGACGGCCGCGGGGAACAGCGCGGTGCCGGCCGGTTCTGCCCCCGTCGCCCCGGGCAGCCGGGCGGCGACCACGAACCCGCCGTCCGGGGCCGGGCCGGCGTCCAGGGTGCCGCCGAGCAACCGGATCCGTTCGTCCAGCGCCAGCAAGCCGGAGCCGTGCGACGGCGGGCCGGGCAGCGGACCGGCCGGGGGCGGCGGGTTGGCCACCCGCACCTCGATCCGGCCGCCGTCCTCGGTGACCGCGACAGTCACCGGGGCGCCGGGGGCGTACCGGGCGGCGTTGGTCAGCGCCTCGCGGACCACCTGGTGCGCGGCGCGGGCCGTGACCACCGGCAGCCGATCGGTCCCGGGTCCGAGGTGCGGCAGCACCACCATGCCCGCCTCGCGGGACCGGTCGACCAGCTCGTCGAGGGTCTCCCCGACCGGGTGGGTGGTGGCCGGGCCGTCCCGGAGCACCCCGATGACCTGATGCAGCCGCTCCGTGGCCGCGGCGACGCTGGAGCGCAGCTCTCCGGCGGCGGCCCGGTGCCCCGCGGCAAGGTCGGGGGCGACCTCCAGAGCGGCGGCGCGCAGCGCGATCAGGCTCAGCTCGTGGCCCAGCGAGTCATGCATCTCCTGGGCGATCCGGGCCCGCTCGCGCAGCCGGATTCGCTCGGCCGCGCCCCGCTGCTCGCGCTCCACCGCCTCGGCATGCTCCCGGCCCGCCACCCCCAACGCGTGCTGCTGCCGCCGGTAGCGGCCCACCAGCCAGGGGAACACCCCCGCGCCAAGCAGCACGCAGCTGAGCAGGAACCAGGTCGCCATGCCGGTGCCGAGCACCGCCAGGTGCAGCACCGTGCCGCCGACCGCCACCACGGTGAACAGCCCGGCGGCCGGCCCGGTGCGGGTGCTGCGCCGGCCGGCGAGGTAGCTGACGGCGAGCAGGGCGAAGACGAAGTTGCCGTCGACCAGGGAACCGGCCAGGACCAGCGCCACCGCCGTGGCCGGCCACCGCCGGGCCGCGCCGACCGCCGCCGCCAGCAGGAGCAACGAGCCGATCAGCAACGGTAAGGCGAACCGCTCGTACGGCGGGCTGAGGCGGGCGGCGGCCACCGGGGCGGCGATGACGGCCCAGAGCGCCAGGTCACCGGCCCGCCACCGGTCGACCCGGCACCACACCCGACGTCTGCGCACGTCGGTCAGGCTACCGACGGCCGGCCGGCCCGGGCACCGACGAAGGTCAGGTGGTGGGGCTCAGCTGATGTCCTCGGCCCAGGCCCGCCAGTCGTCGAGCACCCCGTGGAGGGCCGGGGTGAGCCAGCCGGGGGCGGAACGCCGGAAGACCCCGGGGTCCATCGCGCCCGCGCCCATCGGCAGCGCGCCGAGCAGGTCGGGTACCAGGTCGGTCAGGTTGGTCCAGTGCACCAGCTCCGGCTCCGTCGGCCAGGCGCCGATCACCACCCCGGCGGGGACGGCCCGCCGTTCCAGCGCCTCCAGGGTCAATGCGGTGTGGTTGAGCGTGCCGAGCCCGGCGCGGGCCACCACCACCGCCGGGGCGTCCAGGGAGACCGCCAGGTCGGCCACCGTCCACGGCTCGCCGGACGGGCGCAGCCCCATCGGTACGAGCAGCCCGCCGGCCCCCTCGATCAGCACCAGGTCGTGCTTGTCGACCTCGGCCCGGATCGCGTCGACCGCGGTGTAGAGCTCCAGCGGTTCCAGCTCGGCGACCCGGGCCGCGGCGAGCGGGGCGAGCGGGTCCGGATAGCTGGCCAGGGTCCGGCCGGTCAGCGGGGCGGCCAGCCGGGTCACCGAGTCGACGTCGCCGGGCTCGCCGGTGGCCGTACCCGTCTGCCCTGGTTTGATCACCGCGACCCGCATGCCGGCGGCCTGCGCGGCGGCCGCAATGGCGGCGGTGACCACCGTCTTGCCGACCTCCGTGTCGGTGCCGGTGACCAGCACCGCCCCCTTCCACGGGCTGGTCAAGGGGCCACCTTCGTTCGCGACTGCGGGGCTCGCAAACCCGGCTCACTCCTCGCGCTCACGGGGCCACCTTCGTTCGCGACTGCGGGGCTCGCAAACCCGGCTCACTCCTCGCGCTCACGGGGCCACCTTCGTTCGCGACTGCGGGGCTCGCAAACCCGGCTCACTCCTCGCGCTCACGGCGCACACTCCACGATGACCTCCAGGGCGCGGTCGAAGTCGGCCCGCGGCACCCCGGCGGAGATCGTCAGTCGCAGCCGGGATCGGCTGTCCGGGGTGGACGGCGGGCGGAAGCAGCCGACCGCGATGCCGCGGTCCCGGCAGTCGGCGGCCCAGGTGGTGGCCGCCTCCGGGCCGGGGGCGGTCACCGACACCACGGCGGCGTCGGGCGCGGAGACGGTCAGCCCGGCGGCGGTCAGCCGGCGCACCGCCGACGCGGCCCGGTCGGCCAGCTCGGCGCGCAGGTCGTCGCCGGCCCGGGCCAGCTCGACGGCGGCGTGCACGCCGGCGACGACCGCGGGCGGCGGCGCGGTGTCGAAGATGAAGGTCCGACCGGTCTCGATCAGGTGCCGGACGAACTCGGCTGGCCCGGCGACCACCCCGCCGGCGCCACCGAGCGCCTTGGAGAGGGTTGCGGTGACCACCACGTCCGGCTCGCCGGCCAGCCCTGCGGCGGCGACCCCGCCGGCGCCGGCCGGACCGGTGACGCCGAGCGCGTGCGCGTCGTCGACCAGCAGCAGCGCGCCGTGCCGGCGGGCCACCGCGTGCAGCGCGGCCAGCGGGGCGAGGTCCCCGTCGACGGAGAAGACCGACTCGGTGACCACCACCGCCGGGCGGCCGGGTGCGGCGGCCAGCGCGGCGGCCACCGCGTCGACGTCGGCGTGCGGGGTGACCACCGTCTCCGCGCCGGAGATCCGGCAGCCGTCGATCAGCGAGGCGTGGTTGTGCGCGTCGGAGACGAGCAGGGTACGGGGCTGGACGAGCCCCCGGACGGCGGCCAGGTTGGCCAGGTAGCCGGAGGAGAAGACCAGTGCCCGGTCGGCGCCGAGCCAACCGGCCAGGACGTCCTCCAGGGCGTGGTGGGCGTCGGTGGAGCCGCGCACCAGCCGCGACCCGGTGGCCCCCAGCCCGAACGCGGACAATGCCTGCGCGGCGGCGGCGGTGACCTCGGGGTGGGTGGCCAGGCCCAGGTAGTCGTTGCCGGCCAGGTCGACCACGGCGTCGCCGGCGGCCCGGGGGCACAGTGTCCGGGTGAGCCCCGCCTTGGCCCGCAACTCGGCGCGGCGGTCGAGCGCCGCCAGCCAGTCCGCCACCGTCACTCCCCACCGCCGTCGACCGCTTCCGCCGGGCGAAGTTACCACCCGCCCGTCGGGGCCCGGCGGATCCACTCGGTTCGCCTTGACCTCAACCTCGGTTCAGCTCGCCGGGTCGACGGGTGCGCTGGTGCGGGCGCTGCTGGCCGACCAGCTGACCGACATCGGAGATCCGGAGCCCGGGGAAGCGCCCATTTCTCGGCGCCGGGGGGCCTTGTAGGGTACGAGCCATGCCAGAGATCCTCGACCAGGCCCGGACCCAGGTGCTGGAGAACGGCGTCGGCCTCGACGAGGCCGGTGTCCTCGCCGTGCTGAACCTGCCCGACGAAGACGTCCCCGCCGCCCTGCAGCTCGCCCACGAGGTACGGATGCGCTGGTGCGGCCCGGAGGTCGAGGTCGAGGGCATCGTGTCGCTCAAGACCGGCGGCTGCCCGGAGGACTGCCACTTCTGCTCGCAGTCCGGCCTGTTCACCTCGCCGGTCCGCTCGGTCTGGCTGGACATCCCCTCCCTGGTCGAGGCGGCGAAGCAGACCGCGGCGACCGGGGCGACCGAGTTCTGCATCGTGGCCGCCGTGCGCGGCCCGGACGACCGCCTGATGAAGCAGATGCGCGAGGGCGTCGCCGCCATCAAGGCGGAGGTCGACATCCAGGTCGCCGCGTCGCTGGGCATGCTCAGCCAGGAGCAGGTCGACGACCTGGTCGAGATGGGCGTGCACCGCTACAACCACAACCTGGAGACCTGCCGCTCCTACTTCCCGAACGTGGTCACCACGCACTCCTGGGAGGAGCGCTGGGAGACGCTGAAGATGGTCCGCGAGTCCGGCATGGAGGTCTGCTGCGGCGGCATCCTCGGCCTGGGCGAGACCGTGGAGCAGCGCGCCGAGTTCGCCGCCCAGCTCGCCGCGCTGGACCCGCACGAGGTGCCGCTGAACTTCCTCAACCCCCGGCCGGGCACCCCGCTGGGTGACCGCCCGGTGGTGGAGGGGAAGGACGCGCTGCGGGCCATCGCCGCGTTCCGGCTGGCCATGCCGCGCACCATCCTCCGGTACGCGGGCGGCCGGGAGATCACGCTGGGCGACCTGGGCACCCGCGACGGGCTGCTCGGCGGGATCAACGCGGTCATCGTCGGCAACTACCTGACCACCCTGGGTCGGCCGGCGACCGCTGACCTGGAGCTGCTCGACGACCTGAAGATGCCGGTCAAGGCCCTCTCCGCGACCCTGTGAGGTAGACGGTGACCGAACTGGTCGAGCCCACGGTGACCTGGTGCGACCGCTGCGGCGAGAGCGCCACGTCGGGCCCGCACCCGGGTTGCGCGACGGCGCGGGCGCTGGAGCCGCCGCGGTACTGCGCGCACTGCCGCCGCCGGATGAAGGTGCAGGTGCTTCCGGTCGGCTGGTCGGCGGTCTGCGTCGCGCACGGCGAGATCCGGGGCTGAGCCGGTGCTGCGGGGGCAGAGCGTGACGCTGCGACCGGTGTCGGACGCGGACGTGCCCGCCCTCGCGGCGATCCGGGCCACGCCGGAGGTACGGCGCTGGTGGCGCGGCGGTGACGACCTGGTCGCCGCGGTCCGCGCCGAGCTGGCCGACGACGACCTCACCGGGTACGCCATCGAGCACGACGGCCGGGTCGTCGGCCTGGTGCAGTACTACGCCGAGCCGGACCCGGACTACCGGCACGCCGCGCTGGACATCTACCTCGACCCGGCGGTGCACGGCGCCGGGTTGGGCGGGGACGCGATCCGCACGCTGGCCCGGCACCTGGTTTCCGCGCGCGGCCACCACCGGCTCACCATCGACCCGGCAGCGGCGAACACCGCCGCGATCCGGGCGTACGCGAAGGTCGGCTTCCGGCCGGTGGGCATCATGCGCCGCTACGAACGCGGTGCGGACGGCAGGTGGCACGACGCCCTCCTGATGGACCTCCTCGCCGAGGACCTGCCCGACTGACTCAGCCGGTGAAAGCCTGAAGGATCTTGGACAGTTTCCGTTCGGTCGGCGGGCTCAGCCGCTGGTTGCAACACCTTCGTTGATGTGGTGGAGGTGGCTGCTGATGGCGGGGCGGTTGTCGGCGGGGGAACGGGAAGAGTTCGGTTGGGTCGGGCGGCGGGGCTGTCCGTGCGGGAGATCGCTCGCCGGTTGGGGCGGGCGCCGTCGACGGTGGGTCGGGCAGCTCCGTTGGTTGGCCCACCAGATGTCTCATGTCCGCCCAACCCGTGTCGACGGCTCGTCCGCGGCCTCGGCCGGCGGCCCGGATTCGGCCGGCTCCTGGTCCTGCGGCGGTGGCGACGGATCGCGTCCCGTGCGCTCGGGGCGCCGGCGGTCACGCCGCCGGTCCACCAGGGCCGCGACCAGCAGCGATCCCGCCGCCGCGGCGCGGCCCCACCGGCGCAGAACGGCACGGACCGGGCCGGGCGGCGACGGCGGGGGCGGCCCGGGCACCACCACCCGGTCGACCCCTGGGTACGCGAGCCGGGAAGCCTCGATCGCCTCCTCCTCCGACCGCACGGCCCGGTTTCCGGACATGACCACGGGTCCCATCTCGTCGCGATAACGCCAGCGCCACCCGTCGCCGTCCGGCCACAGCTCGATCCGCTCACCCGGTCGGTCCCGCGGCGGAGTCAGCGGCAGGCCGGCGCCGTTCCGGTCTGCGGGCTCCCCCGTCGGCCGCCCCCCGGCCCGCCGCAGGTCGGGGCGGGTGAGTTCGCCGATGCCGCCGGATCCGCTGCGGCGCAGCGCCCGGGCCGCGAGGAATGCGACCCCGCCGGCCAGCAGTGGCAGGACGAGCGCCAGCACCCGGAACAGCGCCAGCAGGTCGTAGACGGGCACCCGCAGCAGCCGGGCGAGGATGTCGTCCCCCGCAGCGACAGTCAGCACAACGTAGAAGGTCAGCGCGCCGACGCCGACGGCCAGCCGGACCGGATGGTCGCGGGGCCGGTCGAGCAGATGGTGCTGCCGACGGTCCCGCGTAAGTATGCGCTCGGCGAACGGCCAGGCGTAGAGGGCCAGGAAGGTGATCCCGCCGAGCACCACGCCGGGAAAGAACGGGGCCGGCACGAGGTGCCCGGCGATGCGGAACTCCCACGGCGGGAACAGTCGCAGCGCGCCGTCGCCCCAGGCGACGTACCAGTCCGGCTGGGCCGGTGAGGTGGACTGGGCCGGCTCGAAGGGGCCGTAGAGCCAAACCGGGTTGATCTGCACCAGGCCGCCCAGGGCGAACAGCACCGCCAGCACCCAGGCGAACAGGGCGAGAGAGCGCAGGGCGTAGCTCGGCCAGAGCAGCGATCCGACCACGTTGTGCTCGGTCCGCCCCGGGCCCGGGAACTGGCTGTGCTTCTGCCGCACCAGGATGGCCAGGTGCAGCGACACGAGGGCGACCAGGACCGCCGGCACCAGCAGCACGTGGCTGATGAACAGCCGGGGGATCATCACGTCGGAGGGGAACTCCCCACCGAGGCCCAGCGACACCAGCCACGCTCCGGCCAGGGGTATCGACTCCACCACCGACACGATGATCCGCAGTCCCATGCCCGAGATCAGGTCGTCCGGCATGGAGTAGCCGGTGAATCCGTTGGCCAGCGCGAGGGTCAGCATGGTCACGCCGATCAGCCAGTTGAGCTCGCGCGGCTTGCGGAACGCTCCGGTGAAGAAGATCCGGGTCAGATGCAGCAGGATCGCCGCGACGAAGACCAGCGCGGCCCAGTGGTGGGTCTGCCGGATCAGCAGGCCGGCCCGAATGTCCCAGCTCAACCGGACCGTCGAGGCGTATGCGGCGGAGGTGGTGGCGCCGTCCAGCGGGGCATACCCGCCGTGGTAGACCCGGTCGGCGGAGCTGGCGTCGAAGAAGAAGGTGAGGTAGATCCCGGTGAGGATCAGCGCGACGAACGAGTAGAGCGCGATCTCGCCGAGCATGAACGACCAGTGGTCGGGGAAGACCTTCGCCAGCGCCCGCCGGGTGATCGGGGAGAGCCGCAGCCGGTCGTCCAGCGCGCGGGCCAGCCGGCCGGTGATCACGGCCGGCTCCAGAAGCCGGCGCCGGGCGGTGTGGTGAAGTCCCCGGTGGCGCGGAGGAAGCCGTCCGGTCCGATCTCGACGGGCAGGCCGGGCAGGGCCCGCGCGGCCGGGCCGGCCACCGGTCGGGCGTTCGCCATCAGGTCGAACGAGGACTGGTGGCAGGGGCAGAGCACCTGCCCGGCGCCCTTGAGGTAGAGCCGGACCGGGCAGCCGGCATGCGTGCAGAGCAGGGACCAGACGACCAGCCCGTCCAGGTGTCCGCCGGAGGGCGGCCGGGTGAACCGTTCCGGTTCCAGCCGTACCGCGAAGGCGGGGGCGTCCCCGGCGTCGGCGTTGCCCTGCGGAAACACCCCGACCATCGCGTTCGCCGGCACGTCCTCGGGCCGCAGCGGGCGTCCGACGGCGTCGACCAACCGCACGCCGGGTCCCCACGGGGTGTCCTTCAGCGCCTTCACCGGGTCGGCCCGGTCCCACGGCAGCAGGGACCGCAGCGGGAACAACGCGGCGGCGCCGAGCGCGGTCAACGCCAGCCCGAGGGCGGCGAGCAGGCCACGCCGCCGCACCGGGCTGTCCGGCGCGGTCAGCACCGCCGCGGTCATCGCCTGCTCCGCGGGGGGCGGGGCGAAGCCCTCGTGC
Source organism: Micromonospora sp. BS32 (assembly GCF_059089345.1). Classification (NCBI taxonomy): domain Bacteria; kingdom Bacillati; phylum Actinomycetota; class Actinomycetes; order Micromonosporales; family Micromonosporaceae; genus Micromonospora; species Micromonospora sp. BS32. Next base: position 257,841 of record NZ_JBSSHR010000001.1, on the reverse strand, counting down.
TCCTCGACGTACCCGCCGACCGGCACGAGGCGTCGTCCCCACACCGCCAGACCAACGGCCAGGCCGGCGCAGGCCACCGCCAGGCAGATCCCCTCCCACCGGGTGTTCCCGCCCAGCCCGTACGTCACCGCGAAGCCCACCGCCCCGGCCGCGCTGGCCAGGAATGCAGTGATGATCCGACGGCTTGCCGCCCGCTCGGCCGCCGAAGGACGCCGGCCGCTCACTCCCCGGCCCTCCGGCCCAGCCACCGGGCGGCCGCCACCAGCAGCCCCAACACCGCCAGCCAGGCCACCAGCCCTTCGGCCAGCGGGCCGAGCCGCCCGAGCGGGTTGCCGCCCCGGTCCAGACGCTGGCTGCGCAGCCGCTCCACGTAACCGGTCAGGTCGTTGACCTGCGCGTCGCTGAGCACCTGACCAGGGAAGACCGGCATCAGCCCGGGGCCGACCCGGACCGCCTCGGCGACCTGCGTCGCCGTGGCGTCGTACAGCGGCGGGGCTACCCAGCCGCTGGTCAGCACCGCACCGGCACCGGTGGCACCGTGGCACGGGGCGCAGTTCGCCGCGAAGACCTCCCGGCCGGAGACGACGTTCGCCGGCGTGACCCGTGGAACCTGCGGCCCGCCCCCGCCGAAGCTGGCCACCTGGCCGACCAGGGCCGCGATGTCATCGGCGGAGAAGACGGGTGCGCCGCGGCGGGCCTGCGGCACCTCCTGGGACACGGGCATGCGGCCGGTCGAGAGCTGGAAGTCCGTCGAGGCGGGACCCACGCCGACCAAGGAAAGCCCCCGCTGCGACCCCTGTCCCTGCTCGCCATGACAGCTCGCGCAGTGCTCCAGGTAGAGCTGCCTGCCCCGGTCGCCCGAGCCGGGCGGTGGCGTGGTGGCGGCCGTGGTCGCCGCCTCCCGCGGGGTCGGCGCGGGCGCCACCACGACCGGGCCGGCGGCGAGCAGCAGGACGGGTCCCACCGCGAGGGCCCGGCGCGCGTGCAGGGCGGGTAGTCGGGTCGCCGTTCGTGGCTGTCGCATCGGTCAGTCCAGGGTGTAGAGATAGGCAACAATGTCCTGCGCGTCGATCGCGTCGACTCCCAGATTCGGCATGGCCGTGCCCGGCTCCACGCCCTGCGGGTCGGAGATCCAGCGCCGCAGGTTGTCGGCGTTGTTCGGCAGCTCACCGGCGATGTAGGAGCGGGCGCCGAAGCGGGTCAGGGGCGGGCCGACCAGGCCGTCGGCGCGGGTGACGCCGGGAATGGTGTGGCACGACCCGCAGCCGTACTGGGCGATCAGCTCCGCGCCCCGGTCGGGCCGCCCGCTCCGCGACTCCGGGGGCGGCGGTGCGGGCGTCGAGGCGCAGCCGGTGATCGCGACGACCGGCAGACTGATCAGGGCCGCACCGAGCGCCCAGAGCCGACAGGACAGCTTCATCGGACCTTCCCTTCCGTTCCGGCTTCGACCGCCGCCGGGCCGGTCCATCGGCGCACCGGGCCCCGACGCAGGCTGTCGGGGCGGTCCCGGTCCATTCGCAGCAGCCAGCGCAGGAACACCGTCAGCGCCACGACCAGCACGACCAGATCCATCGGCACCCACATCACCAGGCCGGCGAGCTGCTGGTCGGCGAGCGGCGAGGCGTCGAACATCCGGGTGGGGTAGACCGGTTTCGGGGCGAAGGTGAGTACGGCGCCGAGGGCGGAGGCGGGCAGCATGCTGCCGAGCAGCACCAGCACGGTCACCGGCGCGGGCGCCCGGTGCCGTGCCGAGCCGAGCACCGGCGCCCAGAACAGCCAGGCCGCCGCCAGGAAGCACAGATGCTCGGCCGCGTGCGCCACGGGACGGTCCACCGCCGCGACGTACGGCCCCGGCAGGTGCCAGAACCAGAGGCCGACGGTCTGCCCCGCTCCGGCCAGCAGGGCGTACGCGGTCGGCCGGCGCATCCGGCGTACCGGCGGCGCCACCCGGCACCGGGCGATCACCCGGCGCAGCGGCGGCGGCGCGGCCAGGCTCAGCGGCAGCCCCGCCGCGCCCGCCGCCAGCAGCGGCCCCGCCACCAGCAGGAGGAGCATGTGCTGGGCCATGTGCCCGGCGAACGAGGCCTCGGCCATCTCGTGCAGCGGGCCCTGGTCCGCGGCGAGCACCACCAGCAGCCCCGCGGCGAAGGCGCCCACCCGCCAGCCCGGTACGACCTGACCGGGACCCCGACGGACCCACAGCTCCTGCACGCCCCGCCCGTATCCCGCCGCCAGCAGGCAGGTCGTGACGACCACCAGCATGGTCAGCAGTCCCTCGGCCACTGGGGTCGGGCCGGGCCCGTGGGCCCGGTAGACGCTCAGCCCTGACATGGTGGGAACACCAGCACGGCGGCCCCGCCGAGCACGATGATGGCCAGGAACAGCAGGTTGGCCCAGATGCCCACGGCGGCGAGCATCCGGGAGCGGCCGAACGCCGGATCCTCGGCGCCGGTGGCCGGTGCCCGCGCGGTGTGTCGCCAGACCAGCGCGGCCACCAGCAGCGACCCCACCGTGACCAGGCCCGGGATCACCACCGCCAGGCCGACGGCCTGCCAGAGCGGTACGGCGGAGACCCGCTCGGAGCCGGCGGCACAGACGAGCTCGTCCAGGCTCCAGCCGACGAGCAGGTGCACCGCCCAGGCGACGGCACCACCGAGCACGCCATACCAGAGCAGCAGGCCGCCGGCCAGCCGGGCGTGCGGACCGGGCCGGGTGCTCATCACAGCCGCGGGGAGAGGTAGAGGGTGAACAGGACGGCGACCCACACCAGGTCGACGAAGTGCCAGTAGATTGCGGCGTTGCGGACCCGCTCGTGCCGCTGGGCGCCGAAGCTGCCGCCGTTCAGGGAGGCGGCGAGCAGCCAGCCGATCATGGTCAGCCCGACCAGCACGTGGAGCCCGTGGAAGCCGGTGATCAGGTAGAACAGCGAGCCGTACACGTCGGTGGTCATGGTGAACTGCTTCAGCTTCTCGGCGTACTCGGTGGCCAGCAGGGCCAGGAAGGTCATCCCGAGCGCCAGCGTGGTGGCCAGTCCGCAGCGCATCCGCCACCGCTGGCCGTGGCGGATGCCGTGCTCCGCCCAGATCACCGGAAGGCTGCTGGGTACCAGCACGGCGGTCATCACCAGCGGCGTGAGCAGCTCCGGGTCCTGGATGCCGTCCGGCGGCCACTGTGGGCCGTACTGGAAGCGGAGGTAGAAGTAGCTGCCGAGCAGGCAGGCGAAGAGGGTGGCCTCGGTGGCCACCAGCATCACCATGCCCCACCAGCCGGTCGACCGGCCGACCGGCAGCTCCGTGCTCAGCGCCTCGGCGCTGGTGGACGCCGCCAGGACCCCACCCCGCTCGGTCACGCCGCCACCCCGGGTTCCTCTTCGGGTTGGCGGGGCGGCCAGAGCCAGACCGCGATCGTCGCCACGACCACGACCATGGCGACGGCCGCGACCGGATACCAGGCCAAAAGCATGGCGGTGAAGAAGACCAGCAGCGCGCCGGCGAGCAGGAGCGGCTTGAGCGTGGACTCCGGCATCTCCACCGCCCGTTCGGGACGGCCGTCCAGCTCGCTGGTGAAGAGCGTGCGGCGTCCCTCGCTGAGGATGCGGTCCTCCGTCGCGCCCACGCCGGTCGACTCGGCGGTCCGCTCGTCCCAGGCCGGGTGCAGGCTGTGCACCCGGGGCAGAACCGGGAAGTTGTACGGCTCGGGCGGCGAGGCGGTCGACCACTCCAGGCTGTCGCCCTCCCACGGGTCGGCCGGGGCCGGGCGGCCCCGCCGTACCGCGTGCACCACGCCGACGAGCACAAGCAGCAGCCCGACGGCGAGCAGGTACGACCCGGCGGTGCTGACCAGGTTCCACCCGTCCCAGCCCGGCTCGCTGCGGTAGGTGTAGACCCGCCGGGGCATGCCGAACAGGCCGTAGAGGTGCATCGGGAAGAACGTGACGTGCATGCCGGCGAAGACCAGCCAGAACGCCCAGCGCCCCAGGCCCTCGTGGTACATCCGGCCGGTGATCTTGGGCAGCCAGTAGTAGATCCCCGCGAGCATCGGGAAGACCGCCCCACCGATCAGCACGTAGTGGAAGTGCGCCACCACGAAATAGGAGTCGGTGACCTGCTGGTCGAACGCGGTCAACGCGAACATCGCGCCGGTGAAGCCGCCCAGCACGAAGGTCACCACAAACCCGATGACGAACAGCAGCGGCACCCGGATGACCAGCCGGCCGAGCAGCATGGTGGCCAGCCAGGCGAAGATCTGGATCCCGGACGGGATGGTGATTATCGTGCTGGCCGCGCTGAAGAAGCTGTACGAGAGCTGAGGCAGTCCGGTGGCGAACATGTGGTGCACCCACACCCCGAACGAGATGATCGCGATGGCCACGATGGAGAGCACGATCAGCGGATAGCCGACCACGCCGCGGCGGGTGAACGCGGGCAGCACCGCGGAGACGATGCCCAGCGCGGGCAGCACGATGATGTAGACATCGGGGTGTCCGAAGATCCAGAACAGGTGCTGCCAGAGCAGCACGTTCCCACCGGCGTCCGGGTCGAAGAAGTGGGTGCCGAACCGGCGGTCGAGGAAGAGCATGGCGTTGTCCAGGTTCAACGCCGGCAGCGCGAAGATCACCATGAATGCGGTGGCCACGATCGCCCAGACGAACAGCGGCACCCGGTTGAGCGACATCCCGGAAGCGCGCAACTTGAGCGAGGTGACGATGAAGTTGATCGCCCCGGAGGTGGTGGAGATGCCGAGGAAGAGCAGCCCGAGCGCGTAGACGTCCATGTGCAGGCCGGGGTTGTGCTGCTCCCCGCTGAGCGGCACGTAGGCGAACCAGCCGTTGTTCGGCGCCGCACCGAACGGCAGACTCGCCCACATGAACAGCCCGGCGAAGAGGAAGACCCAGTAGCCGAACGCGTTCAACCTCGGGAACGCCATGTCCCGGGAGCCGATCATCAGCGGGACGAGGAAGTTGCCGAAGCCGAACAGCATCGGCGTGGCGAACAGGAAGATCATGGCTGTGCCGTGCATGGTGAAGAGCTGGTTGTACTCCTGGGGCGACACGACCCCCGCCTCGGGTCGGGCGAGCTGGGTCCGCATGACCAGTGCGCTGAGCCCGGCCAGGACGAAGAAGAACCCGGCGGTGACCAGGTAGCGGCGGCCGATCCTCTTGTGGTCGACGGTGCTGAACCAGGCCCGCAGCGAGGGGCGCTCGGCCCACTGTTCCGTCAGCCGCGTCAGCTCCTCGCGGCTGATGCCGGGCGGCGGTGTGATGGTCGCGGACATCAGCGCGCCTACTCGAGCGATCGCAGATAGGTGATGAGGTCGGGCATCTGGGTGGCGTCGACCGGCTGCGGGGGCATGGCGTTGCCGGGCTTGACGGTCTGCGAGTTGGCGATCCAGCCGCCGAGGTGCCCGGCGGTGTTGGGCACCGCCCCGGCGCCGATGCTCCACCGGGAGCCGAGGTTGGACAGATCCGGCCCCACCTGCCCCTGCGCGCTGGTACCCCGCACCGCGTGGCAGGCGGCGCAGGTGCCCTGCGTGAACGCCAGCTGGCCGCGCCGTTCGGCCTCGGTCCGGGGCTCGCGCGCCGGGGCGTTCAGGCGGGCCAGCCACGCGTCGAAGTCGGCGCGGGGTTGCGCGACGACCAGGAAGGCCATGTGGGCGTGCTGGGTGCCGCAGTACTCGGCGCACTGACCCCGGTAGCTGCCGGCGCGCTCCGCCTGCAACCAGGTCTCCCGGGTCTCACCGGCGATCAGATCCGTTTTCGGCATGAGCTGCGGCACCCAGAAGCTGTGCAGCACGTCGTCGGTGCGCAGGCGCACCCTGACACGCTCGCCCACCGGGATGTGGACCTCGTTGGCGGTGGCGCCGGACGCCCCCGGGTAATGCACCTCCCACCACCACTTGTGGCCGGTCACCTCCACGGTGGGGGCGTTCGGACCGGGACCGTGACCGAGCGCCGCGAGGTCACGCAGGCCTACTGCGTAGACGGCGACGAGGATGACGAAGGGCAGCCCGGCGCCGGCGATCGTCACGAAGCGCACGGGTTGCCCGTGCCGCACCCGGGCGTTGCCCCGCCGGAAGACCAGCGCCCAGGTCAGCAGCACCATGACCTCGACGAACACCCCCGTGGAGATCCAGAACAACAGCCACCAGAGGCCCGCGACCCTAGCCGCCCCGGTCCCGGCGGGATTCAGCGCCGACGGAGTGTCGCCGGCGCACCCGGCGAGCAGGAGCAGGCCGTACAGCGCCGTGAGCACCGGACGCGGCCGGCGGTGCCGCCCGGCCGCGCTCAAGGTCGTCTCCGCTGTCCTGTCCACCATCAGCGACCTTAGGGGCCTCTGGGGGTTATCAGACGATTTCTGGCGAATTTGCGGATCTGCCGTTCGGGTGCCTCTATGGTGAAGCCGCATACCACCCCATCCACAAGCGCCCCAGGCCTGGACAGGAAGATCATGCGCGCCTCCAGCGTGGACCTCGTCGCGGACACCGCCGAAGCGGCCGCCGGACGCCGGACGATGGCCTGGTTCGCCGGCGGCCTCGCCGCAGCGGCGGTGGTGGCCGGCGGATGGCTGGCCCCCCCGGACGAGGTGCAGGGCCAGGCGCAGCGCCTGATGTACCTGCACGTTCCCGCCGCCTGGGTGGCCTACGCCGCGTTCGCCGTCGTGCTGGCCGCCAGCGGCGCGTACCTCATCGGGGGCGACCTGCGCTGGGACCGATTCGCCCGCGCGGGCGCCGAGATCGGGGTGGCCCTGACCGCGGTGGCGATCGCGACGGGTTCACTCTGGGGGCACCTGGTCTGGGGAACCTGGTGGGCGTGGGATCCCCGGCTGGTCAGCACGGCCCTCCTGCTGCTCGCGTACGCCGGCTACCTGGCCCTGCGGCCGGCGGTAGGCGGGCGGGCCGGGGCGCGCGACGGCGGTGACCACCGGGTGGCGCGAGCGGCGGCGCTCGTCGGTACGGGCGGCTTCCTGCTCGTTCCCGTGGTGCACTTCTCCGTGGTCTGGTGGCGCTCGCTGCACCAGCAAGCCACCGTGCTCGCCCCGCAACGCCCACCGATCGATCCCCGGATGGGTCTCGCGCTGCTGCTCGCCGTGGCTGCGGCGACGCTCGCCGCGCTCTGCGTCCTGCTGCACCGGGTGGTTCGGCTGGAACGCCGGCTGGCCGCCCAGGCCCGTCCCGCGCCGGACAGCGTCCCGGTCCGAATCGGATGACCCGTCGCCTGGCGGGCCGGGCCGCCGTCGTCGCCGTGCTGCTCGCCGTGGGCGCGCTGCTGGTCACCGGCGCGCTGCGCGACACCCTGACCTACTACCGCACGCCGGGCGAGGTGCTCGCGGACCCGGCCGCCACCACCCGGGAGCGGATCCGCCTCGGCGGCGACGTGGTGCCCGGGTCGCTTCGCCGCAGCGGCGAACTGGTGATGTTCCGCCTCGCCGAAGGCGGTCACGAGATCACCGTCGAGCAGCGCGGCGTGCCCCCGGAGACGTTCCGGGAGGGCGAGGGGGCGGTCGTCGAGGGCACCCTGTCGGCGGACGGCGTGTTCCGCTCGGACCACGTCGTGGTCCGCCACGGCAACGAGTACCGCCCGTCCACCTCCCCGGGCCCGGTCGATGCTCGCTGACCTCGGCACCGTGAGCCTCACGGTGGGGCTGGCCGCTGCCACCCTCACCGCGCTGCTCTGGCTGCGGGTGGCTCTGTTCGCCGCGCCCGCCCGGCCCGCCCGCCTCGGCACCGCCGTGACCCTGGCGACCGCCGCTCTCGCCTGCGGCGTACTGGAGGCGGCCCTGATCCGGCACGACTTCAGCGTCCGGTTCGTCGCGGAGAACGGCGGACGCCGGGTGCCGCTGTACTACACGGTCACCAGTCTCTGGTCCGCGCTGGACGGGTCGCTGCTGCTCTGGCTGCTGGTCCTCGCCGGGTACGCGGCGCTGCTGGCCCGGCGTAGGTATCCGGCCCGGCTGCACGCGTACGCGATGGTCGTCGTCAGCGTGGTCACGTTGTTCTTCTTCGCCCTGTCCAGCTTCGCCGCGAACCCGTTCCGGGTGGTGAGCCCAACACCTGCCGACGGCCCGGGGCCCAACCCGTTGCTGCAGCAGCACCCGGCCATGGGGGTGCACCCGCCGCTGCTCTACGCCGGCTACCTCGGCCTGGTCGTGCCGTTCGCCTTCGCGCTGGCCGCGCCGCTGGCCGGGCCCGACGGGCGCGGCTGGCTGCGGGCCGCCCGGCCGTGGGCGCTGGTGGCCTGGGCCGCGCTGACCGCCGGCATCGGGCTGGGCGCGTGGTGGTCGTACGCGGTGCTGGGCTGGGGCGGCTACTGGGCGTGGGACCCGGTGGAGAACGCCTCCCTGCTGCCCTGGCTGACCGCCACCGCGTTCCTGCACACCACCCTGGCACGCGCCGCCGAACGGGCGGGCTGGCCCACCACGCTGGCCTGCGCGAGCTTCCTGCTGGTGCTGCTCGGTACCTTCCTCACCCGGTCCGGCGCGGTGTCCAGCGTGCACGGCTTCACCGACTCACCGCTGGGCCCGATGCTGCTCGGCTTCGTGCTGCTGGCGGTCGTCGGGGCGACCGTCCTGGCCGGACGGCGGCCGCCCGGACCGGTTGCCCGACCGGGTCCACCGGCGCTGTCCAGGGGAACGGCGGTGCTGGTCAACGGCGTGCTCCTGGTGACGATCGCGGCGGCGGTGCTGATCGGCACGATCTTCCCGCTGCTCTCCGGCCCGCTCGGCGGGGCACGCGTCTCGGTCGGACCGGACTACTACCAGCGTACGGCGGTGCCGCTGGCGGTGGTGGTGCTGCTGGTGATGGGCATGACCCCAGCGCTGCGGGTCCGGGACCGGGCGGCGGCGGCGCGCCGACTCGTGCTGCCCGGTGGCGTCGCCCTGGCCACCGTGGCGGCGGTGGGGCTGCTCAGCCGACCCGGCCTGCCGGCGCTCACCGCGTTCGGCACGGCCGCGTTCGTGCTCGTCGGCCTGGCCCGCGAGGTGCCCGATCGGCTGCGCCGGCCGGGACCGCACCGGCGACCGAGCCGGCTGGCCGGGCTGGTCGCGCACGCCGGGATCGCCCTGGTGGCGGTGGGCGTCGCCGGGTCCGCGGCGTACGGGCGGGACACCGAGCGGACCCTCCGCACCGGGGAGACGATCCGGGTGGCCGACGTGACGGCACGCCTGGTCGGCGTCGACCGCGGCGGCGGCGACGACGGCATGTCGGTGCGGGCGCGGCTGCGGCTGACCGGGCCCGACGGTGCGGCGCGGACCGCCACGCCGGCCCTGCGCTACCACCCCGCCCGGGACACTGCCGTCACCCTGCCGGCGATCGACACCGGCCTGCTGCGCGACACCTACGTCACGCTGATCGCGGTCGCTCCGGACAACGGCAGCGCGACGGTCCGGCTGGCAGTGAACCCGCTCGTCGGGCTGCTCTGGGCCGGTGGTGGGCTGACCGCCCTGGGCGGCCTCCTCGCGGCGCTCGGCGCGGCCCGCCGCCGGCACCGCCCGCCCGTGCCGACGCACCGTCCGGCCAGGCCCGCCGCCCTCGGATCCGGAGGTGTCCGATGACCCGCCGGACGCTTCGGCGACCGGACTGGCTGCGAGCCGGACCTGCCGTGGTGCTGGCGCTCACCGTGGCCGTCGGCACGCTGGTCGCTCTCGGCCTACGCCCACCCGCGACATCGACGTCCGGCGACATCGCCGCCGGGACCCCGGTACCCGCCCCGGCCCTGTCCGGCGTCACCCTGGACGGTGGCCGCTTCGACCTGGCCGCCGCTCGCGGACACGTGGTGCTGGTCAACGTCTTCGCCTCCTGGTGCGGTCCCTGCCGCGACGAGCTGCCGCTGCTGGTCGAAGCCGAACGGCGCTGGGCACCCCGGGGACTCCGGCTGGTCGGGCTGAACATCCGCGACGGCGCCGAGGCGGTACGGGCTCTGCTCGACGAGACCGGCGCGACCGCGCTGACCGTGCTGCGGGACCCGGACGGCACCCGGGCGATCGGCTGGGGCGTCCGCGGCGTGCCGGAGACCTTCCTGGTGGACCGGGACGGCGGCATCATCGACCGCCGGCGAGGCGTCGTCACGCGGCAGTGGCTGGAGCAGCGGGTGGCCCCGCTGCTGGCCGGGTGAAGTGGCGGGGCGCCGTCACGGCGCTCGCCCTCACCGCGCTGGTCGTCGCGGCCGGTGCGGGGCTCGCCCGGTCCGCCGGCGACTCCCCCGGGCAGGACCCGGTCCGCGCAGTCGCCGCCGGGCTGCGCTGCCCGGCCTGCCAGGGCGAGTCCGTGGCAGACTCGCACTCGCCGATCGCGGCGGCGATGCGGCAGGTGGTGGCCGATCAGCTCGCCCAGGGGCGGGACCGCGACGAGATCCGCCGGTGGTTCGTCCAACGCTACGGCGCGGACGTGCTCACCGATGCGCCGGCTCGCAGAACGGAGCTGCTGCTCTGGGGCGTACCCCTGGTGGCCCTACTGGGCGGCGGGTACGCGGCCCTGCGGACGCTGCGTCCCCGCACGCCCCGGGCCGCACCCATGGTGACCGCGGCCGCGGCCCCGAACGCCCGGGCGGCCGGCCGGGCCTGGCGGGCGGTGTCCGTCGGATTGTTCGCTCTCGTGGCGTCGGTGGCGGTCGCCACCTACCACCTCGACCGGCCGGCCCGACAGGCGGCGGCACCGGCCGACCCCATCGCCGTCGCCGTGCAACTGGCCGGTGACCTGGAGGCGCAGCACCGGTACGACGCCGCTGCGCGGATGTACCGGGAAGCACTGCGGGAGCGGCCCGATGACGCCGTCCAGCTCCGGCTCGCCTTCGTGCTCCTGCGAGCGGGAGACACGGCCGGGGCGACGGGGGCGGCACGACAGGTGCTCGCCCACGCCCCGGACTCGCCCGACGGACTGCTCGTGCTGGGACTGGCCGAGCGCACCAGCCGCCCCGCCGAGGCCGAACGCGTCCTGCGACGCTTTCTGACCGTCGCACCGGAACACCAGGCCGCTGCGGAGATCAGCCGGCTGGTCGGCGGCGTCAACCGAGTCGACGCGACCGCGCCCCCAGCTACCTGGTCACCAGCCCCGCGGTCACGGTGACCAGCCGCGGGAATCGCGGGAGCGCTGGCATGGATGCATGACAACGCAATCGGGATGTCGTACTTTGTGAAGGCCGTCACCGACGCCCCAAAACCGGGGCAAGCGCCGGATGTCCCCACCGCGTTACAGCGACATGCCGCGAATCCGTCGCCGGTTCGTCACTCTCGGGCTTCCCACCGGCCCGTCGTCCCAGCTCAGGCCGATCGTCCGATGTCGCGCTCGGACGCCATCCATGGGATCATGTGCCGTCCCCTACACCCATTCCGGAGGATTCCCCATGCCACAGCGTCGGTACGTGGCGCGCGCGGCTCTTGCCGCGACCGCCGCCACGGCCTGCCTCGCCTTCGCCAGCCCGGCGTGGGCGGGCGCCGCCCTCTCCCAGGGGGCACCGCACAACCCGAACGGTGACAACGGCACGGTCAAGATCGACGGCGAAGAGTTCGAGGACGAGGTCGACAACCAGCCGCACGTGACCTGCGACTTCGAGCTGGAGTTCTTCAACTTCGACACCAACCAGGCGGCGGACATCACGCTCTGGTCGCAGCCGCCGTCGAGCGCGCCGAAGGACAAGATCGTCTGGTCCGTCAAGAACTACGTGATCAGCAAGGACGCGGCGTCGGGCGCGGAGAACGACCACGACGAGGTCATCCGGCTCTCGGCCGACGATCTCGACCTGAAGGGCCTCAAGGTCAACGCACAGCAGGGCTACCACATCAAGCTCGACGTGGACCTCACCGACGGCCGGTCGTCCGACGAGAAGCACAAGGTGTTCTGGCTCCAGCCGTGCGCCAGCTCCACCGAGTCGCCGTCGCAGAGCCCGTCGACCCCGACCAGCCCCGGCACGCCGACCAGCCCGGGCGTCCCGACCAGCCCCGGCGCCCCCGGCGGTGTCGGTGGCGGTGAGGGCAGCGGCTCGCTGCCGCTGACCGGCGTGGCGGCCACCAGCACCGCACTGACCGGCCTCGTGCTGATCGGTGGGGGCGTCGCCCTGACCGTGCTGCGTCGTCGTCGCGACAAGATCACCTTCACCAGCTGACCGCTCCACAGCGGACCGAACCGGCCGTCGGGCATCTGCCCGGCGGCCGGTTTCGTCGTCCAGGCCCCGCGGGTGCCACGCCGCCGAGTCGAACGAGGCCGGGATTGATCTGTCCGGGCGCGTGATCCGTACTGACGGGTAACCCGGTCGACGCCGCCCGGGGATTCGTCACATCATCGGTCTACGTCGATGCTTTGGCCGCGTACTCCCAGCTCATGGGCGGGCGGGGCGGGCGGTGAACCGCCCGACCGCGCCTGCGGCGACGGACACGCGTCCTGGCATACGAACGTACGGTTGCCCGCGCGCTGACCGGCGCGGGACAGTACGCCACACCAGCGGTGCCATCGACGCCGCCGCTCCCCCGGTCGACCCTGAGGAGAATGCGATGGCTCTACGACTCGCCGACGGGACCGCCTGGTCCGACACCCTCGCCCGCGCGGTGGCCGCCGCACCGGAGGCCTTCGGGCCCGAAACCGACGGCGTCACCACGCTGCACAACCTGATCTCCGGCGAGTGGCGGGCGGTCGGTACGCCCGGCCCGGTGCGCACCCCGGTCGACAACACCCTGCTGGTCAACCTGCCCCGGCTGGACGCCGAGACCGCACGCGCCGCGGTCGCCCATGCGGCCACCGCGCACCGCGACTGGGCGGCGACCCCGCTCGCCGAGCGCAAGGCCCGGGTCGACGACGCGCTGGACGCCCTCACCGCCCACCGCGACCTGCTCGCCATGCTGCTGGTCTGGGAGATCGGCAAGCCCTGGCGGCTCGCCTGCGCCGACGTCGACCGCGCTCTGGACGGCGTCCGGTGGTACGTCGGCGAGATCGACCGGATGCTGGCCGACGGCCGTGAGCCGCTGCCCGGCCCGGTGAGCAACATCGCGTCGTGGAACTACCCGATGAGCGTGCTGGTCCACGCCGAACTGGTCCAGCTCCTCGCCGGCAACGCGGTCATCGCCAAGACCCCGTCCCAGGGCGGGGCGGTCTGCCTGACCGTGGCGCACGCGTTGATGCGCCGGGCCGGGCTGCCCGCCACGCTGCTCTCCGGCAGCGGCGAGGAACTCTCCGAGGTGCTGGTCCGGGCGCCCGAGATCGGAGCCGTCGCCTTCGTCGGCGGACGCTCCAACGGCGGCAAGGTGGCCGCCGCCCTGCTCGACACCGACAAGCGGCACTTCATCGAGCAGGAGGGGCTCAACGCCTGGGGCGTCTGGAACTTCTCCCAGTGGGACGTGCTCGCCGCGCACCTCAAGAAGGGCTTCGAGTACGGCAAGCAGCGCTGCACCGCGTACCCCCGGTTCGTGGTCCAGCGGGACCTGGTCGACGAGTTCCTCGACATGTACCTGCCCGTGGTCCGCTCCGTCCGGTTCGGACACCCGCTCGCGGTCGACGAGAGCTGGCGGGCCGGCGACCCGCTGCCCGAGCTGGACTTCGGCCCGCTGATCAGCGCCGCCAAGGCCGACGAGCTGCGCCGCAAGGTCGACGAGGCGGTACGCGGCGGCGCGGTGCCGCTGCACCGCGGCAAGCTCGACGGTGCGCCCTTCCTCGACGGGCAGGACACCTCCGCGTATGTGGCGCCGGCGGTGCTGCTCGCCCCGCCCGGCCGGTCCCGGCTGATGCACGCCGAGCCGTTCGGCCCGGTGGACACCATCGTCGTGGTGGACACCACCGACGAGCTGCTCGCCGCGATGAACGCCTCCAACGGCGCGCTGGTCGCCTCGCTGGCCTGCGACGACACCGACGAGGCGGCCAAGCTCGCGGTCGACCTCCAGGCGTTCAAGGTGGGCATCAACAAGCCCCGCTCCCGGGGTGACCGGGACGAGCCGTTCGGCGGCCGGGGCGCCTCCTGGAAGGGCGCCTTCGTCGGCGGCGACCTGCTGGTGCAGGCGGTCACCCAGGGCGGCGACGACCGGCTCTACGGCAACTTCCCGGATTACAGCAGCTACCCGGCCACCTGATCCCGGCGGGCGATCCGGGCCGGGTGGTCCGCCGTCAGCCGGTCCCGGACCTGGGCAGGGCCCCCGCATCGGGGGCCCTGCCGTTTCACCGACCCCCGCACCGGAGGTCGGCCTGCGCACCGGGCGGGGCACCCCCGCCCGAAGCTGTGCGGTTGTCTCGGATCCCGGTCAGCGCGCCGGCCCGGTACGGGTGACCTGCCCCGGTATCCCGGGCCGGGCGCCGGGCGCGCCCCCGGCGGTCGGGGCGACCAGCGGCACCGTGACGGTGAGCACCGAGCCGTCCCGCTCCACCTGCGTCGGTCGGCCCAGCCGGGCCATCGTGCGCAGCATCGCCGTGTTGTCCGCCTGGGTGTGCAGCACCACCGCGGCGCAGCCGGCCCGGTCGGCGTGCCCGAGCAGCCGGCGCAGCAGCGCGCTGCCCAGCCCGCGGCGCTGCCAGTCGTCCCGGACCAGCAACGCCGCCTCGGCCTCGTCCCCCTCGGCGATCAGGTTCGCCATCGCCACCACCGATTCCGCCGCCCCGCCCGAACCGGGCGTGGTGGCCAGCAGGGTCAGCCCGTGGGCCGGCGCCAGCAACCGGCGCAGCCGGCTCGGTGCCGGCGAGACCGCCCCGCCCAGGTAGCGCCGCTGCCGACTCCGCGCCGAGCAGGCATCGTGCAGCGCTACCACGGCCGGCAGGTCGTCGGCCGTGGCCGGGCGTACGGTCAGCTCCGCCCCGTCGGGCAGGACCAGGGTGACCCGGTCGGCGTCCCGGCGGGCGACCGTCGCGGCCAGCTCGGCCAGCGCCTGCGCCCGGGCGTACTCGGCCGGGGTGAAGCTGGGCGCCCGCCGGTGCAGCGCGAACGAGCCCCCCGTCGGGTCGGCCAGCAGCATCGTCGACGGACCGACCCCGCCGTGCGGGCCGGCCGGCGACGGCCGCCAGGTCACCTCGTCCGCGCCGAGCAGGGCGCGGAGCACCTCCCCGGTCGCGTCCGGGTCCCGGACCAGCCTGGCGGCCAGCGCCAGCACCCGGGTCGGCTGGTCGGCCAGGCCGCGCGCCTCACTGCGCGCCACCCAGCAGTCCCGGCCCCGGCCGCGCTCCACCGCGGCGACCAGGTCCGCCTCCTTGAGTCCGTCCGGCGCGTCGACGAGGAAGTCGTCGACCGCGCCGGCCTCGGTGGTGTGCACCTGCACGGTGAGGATGTTGACCCCCCGCAAGGCGAGACTCGCCGTGAGCACCGACAGATAGCCCGGCCGGTCGTCCACGGTGGCTCGGATCCGCCACAGCGTCATGTTCGCTCCCTTCCCCCGCTACGACCCTGCCGGGCGGCTGTTGCCGTGCCGTTGCCCGGCGGTGACAGCGCCGGAACCGCAGCTCCGGCTCAGGTGACGTTGGTCACCGGCGGGGCGCCAACCAGGTCCAGCCGGTCGCCGAGGATCACCGCGCTGGCCCGGACGAGCTGAGCCAGCCGGTCCACCTCGGTGGAGTGGAAGGCGGCGGCGGTGAGCGGCTCGGTGTGCTCCCGGGCCACCACCAGCACCAGCCCGGCCCGGCCGAACGGGGCGACGGCGTGGTGCGAGCCGTCCGCGCCGGTCAGCGCCCGGGCCCGCAGCGGGGTCACCTCGGGCAGCCGGGGCGGCTCGGGCATCCGCCAGCTGGCGTGGCCGATCACCGGCGTCCCGCCACCGCTGCGGGAGGCCCAGTCCAGCGGCACCACCGCGGCGACCGCCCAGTCGGCGGCGAGCAGCCCCGGTACGGCGTCGACCAGGGTGGCCACCCCGTCGGTCGGGTTCGCCGCGATCTGGGCCAGCAGCTCGGCGTCCTGGCCGGTGGTGGTCGGGGCGCCGATCGCCCGCCACACGCCGTCGACGCGTACGCCGGGGATGGCGGCCAGGCCGGCCATCAGCCGCTCCACCCGGGCGGCGCCCGGCCAGACCACCGTGAAGTCGTCCACGGCCCGCCCGCCGAGCCGTTCCAGGACCACCACCTGCACGATGTCGGCACCGGAGACGCCGAGTGTCCGGGCCACCTGGCCGAGCGTCCCGGGTCGGTCCGGCAGGGTCACCCGAACTCTGAGCAACATGTCTGTCCTCCGCTCGGCGGGCCGGCCGTCGCGGCCGGCAGGCTGGGCACCAGCCTGCCGGTTGACCATTTCACCCCTGTTGCAGCGGCATGTCCCGGCCGGAAAATCCGACCTTGACAAGAAAGCTGAGCTGCCATCAACTATTCGGATGACCGAACCGGCCGTCGACGCGTCCCAGGCCGCCGCGGCCCCGACCGGCCCGGCCACCACCCGGTCGCCGAAGGGCCTCGACCTCGACCGGCTCACCGCCCACCTGGCCGCGCACCGGCCGGAGCTGGCCGACGCCCCGCTCACGGCCACGCTGATCGCCGGCGGCAAGTCGAACCTGACCTACCTGGTGCGGGCGGGCGAGCAGGAGCTGGTGCTGCGCCGGCCGCCGCTGGGGCACGTGCTCGCCACCGCGCACGACATGGCCCGCGAGTTCCGGGTGATCTCCGCGCTCGCCCCCACCGCGGTGCCGGTCCCGGCGGCGCTGCTGCTCTGCGACGACGCCGAGGTGATCGGGGCGCCGTTCTACCTGATGGAGCGGGTCCGCGGCGAGGTGTTCCGCAGTCGCGCGCAGACCGACCCGCTCGGCGCCGACCGGCGGCGGGAGCTGGCGTACGCGATGATGGACACCCTCGCCGCGCTGCATGCCGTCGAGCCCGCCGAGGTGGGGCTGGCCGACTTCGGCCGCCCCGAGGGCTACCTCGGCCGCCAGGTGCGCCGCTGGGCCGGCCAGCTCGACCGGTCCCGCAGCCGTGACCTGCCCGACATCGACGAGCTGCGCGACCTGCTCGCCGCCTCGGTGCCCGAGGGCGCCAACGCCGGGCGGATCGTGCACGGGGACTACCGGCTGGACAACCTCCTCGCCACCGTCGACCCGGTCTCGGTGCGGGCGGTGCTCGACTGGGAGATGGCCACCCTCGGCGACCCGCTGGCCGACCTGGGCCTGCTGCTGACCTACTGGGACGTGCTCGGCGACAGTGAGCTGGCCGAGGGCAACCCGGTGGCCGACGGGATCGGCCCGCGCGCCGGGTTCCCCACCGGCGCCGAGTTGATCGACCGGTACGCCGGCCGCAGCGACGTCGACGTCGGGCCGCTGCACTGGCACATCGCCCTCGGCTGTTTCAAGCTCGCGGTGATCTGCGAGGGCATCCACTACCGGCACACCCTCGGCCAGACCCTCGGCGCCGGCTTCGACCGAATCGGCGACATGGTGGCCCCCCTCACCCACCAGGGCCTCCACACCCTCCGCAACCCCTGACACCCCACGCCCCGCCCCCGTGGGCGCTCTTTCACGGAAAGAGTGGCCATTCGACCGTGAATGGCCACTCTTTCCGTGCAAGTGAGCGGATCTTGGCGGGGGGTCAGGCGGAGGTGCGGTGGATCAGTTTGGTGTCCAGGAGGATGTGCGGGGTGGGGATCTCGTCGCCGCGGATCCGGGCCGCCAGCAGCCGGGCCATCTGCCGGCCCATCTCCTCCACCGGCTGGAAGACCGTGGTCAGCGGCGGGTCGGACTGCTGGGCGATGGGCGCGTCGTCGAAGCCGATCACCGCGACGTCCTCGGGGACCCGACGGCCCGCCTCGCGCAGCGTCCGCAGCGCGCCGAAGGCCATCAGGTCCGAGGCGACGAAGACGGCGTCCAGGTCGGGGCAGGCCTCCAGCAGCTGCCGCATCCCGGCGGCGCCGCTGCCCTCGCTGAAGTCGCCGTACACGATCATCCGCGGGTCGGCGCCCGCGCCGGTGGCCTGGACGGCCTGCCGGTAGCCGGTGAGCCGGTCCACCCCGGCCCCCATGTCCTGCGGGCCGGCGATGTGCGCGATCCGCCGCCGCCCCTTGCCGGCCAGGTGCTCCACGGCCTGCCGGGCCCCACCGATGTTGTCCACGTCGACGAACCAGGACGGCTGGGCGCCGGGTTGCAGCATCCGGGCCGGCCGGCCACCGAGCACCGTCGGCAGGTCGCGCTCCTCCAGCAGGGTGGGCAGCGGGTCGGAGTCGTGCAGCGACAGCAGCAGCACCCCGTCGACGTGCTGGTTGGTCAGGTGGTGCTCGACCCGTTCCCGCTCGATCGGCGACTGCACCATGGCGAGCCAGAGCTGCAACGGCGTCTCCAGCAGGCCGGAGGAGACGCCGCGGACGATGCCGGCGAAGAACGGCTCGGTGAAGACCCGCTCCCCCGACTCGGAGACCACCAGGGCGACCGAGTCGGTCCGCTGGGTGACCAGCGCCCGGGCCGCCCGGTTCGGGACGTACCCCAGCTCGGCGATGGCCTGCTGGACCGCGGCCCGGGCCTCCGGACTGACCTGGGGCGACCCGTTCACCACCCGGGACACCGTGCCGCGCCCGACGCCCGCCTTGGCGGCGACCGCGTCGAGGGTCGGGCGCCCGAGCGACCGGGTGCGCTGCGTTGTCATCGTCTGCTCCTCCGACATCGGGCGGACCCGCCGCTACCCCGGGGACGGGGTGGCGGCCGGGGCCGCCCGGAAGATGGCTGGCCTTCGCCTATTGTGCGGCCAGACCGTTGCGTCGGATCACCTCGGCGTACCACCTGGCACTGGACTTGGGGATACGGGCCTGGGTGTCGTAGTCGACCCGGACCATCCCGAAACGCTTGGTGTAACCCCAGGCCCATTCGAAATTATCCATCAGCGACCAGGCGAAGTAGCCCCGCAGGGGCACCCCGGCGGTGATCGCCTCGTGCGCGGCACGCAGGTGGGCGTCGAAGTAGCCGAGCCGATCGACGTCGTCGACCTGCCCGTCCACCACCGTGTCGACGAACGCCGAACCGTTCTCGGTGACGTACAACGGCAGGTCGGTGTACTCCTCGTGCACCCGGCGCAGCGTCTCCACCAGGCCGGGGGCGTCGATCTCCCAGTCCATGTCGGTGACCGGCACGCCCCGGGTGACGAACCGGACGTCCTCGCTGCCCGGCCAGCACGACGGCGCCCGCCAGTACTTCTCCGGCTCGGCCCCCTCGACGGGCGCGGCGACCACGTGCCGGCTGTAGTAGTTCACCCCCACCACGTCCAGCGGGGTGGAGATGGTGGCCAGGTCACCGTCGTGGACGTGCCCGAAGTCGGTCACCTCGCGCAGGTCGGCGACGAGGTCGGCCGGGTACGACCCACGCAGCACCGGGTCGAGGAAGAACCGGTTGGCCAACCCGTCGATCCGCCGGGCGGCGTCGACGTCGGCCGGCGCGTCGGTGGCCGGGGTGACCGGGTAGAGGTTGACGGTGATGCCGAGCTGCGCCTGCGGCCGGGACGCCCGCAACGCCTGCACGGCGAGCCCGTGCCCGAGCATCAGGTGGTGCCCCGCCCGGACGGCGTCCGCCCCGTCGGAGCGGCCGGGGGCGTGCACGCCGGAGCCGTAGCCGAGGAAGGCCGAGCACCAGGGCTCGTTGAGCGTCGTCCAGTACCGCACCCGGTCGCCGAGGGCGTCCGCGACGAGCCGGGCGTAGTCGGCGAACCGGGCGGCGGTGTCCCGGGCCGGCCAGCCGCCGGCGTCCTCCAGCGGCTGGGGCAGGTCCCAGTGGTAGAGGGTCAGCCACGGCTCGATCTCGTGCCCGAGCAGCTCGTCGACGAGCCGCCGGTAGAAGTCCAGGCCCTGCTGGTTCGCGGCGCCGGAGCCGCCGGGCTGCACCCGGGGCCAGGAGACCGAGAACCGATACGACTTCAGGCCCAGCTCGGCCATCAGCCGGACGTCGTCGGGCATCCGGTGGTAGTGGTCGCAGGCCACGTCGCCGGTGTGCCCGGCGACCACCCGCCCCTCGGTGTGACTGAACGTGTCCCAGATCGACGGGGTACGGCCGCCCTCGGTGGCCGCCCCCTCGATCTGGTACGCGGCGGTCGCCGCGCCCCACAGGAAGCCGGGCGGGAAGACGAGTTCCGGCCCCTGGTCGAGTACGCCGACCGCGGGCGGGTGTGCTGGGTTGCTCACGACTTGACGGCACCTTCCATGATCCCGCCAATGATCTGGCGGCCGAACAGGACGAACACGACGAACAACGGAAGGGTCGCGATCAGCGTACCCGCGAAGATCTGAGAATTGTCCGCGAAGTATGCGGTGTTGAGGCTGCGCAAAGAGATCTGCACGGTCGGATTGGCCGGATCCGCCAGCACCACGAAGGGCCAGAAGAACTGGTTCCACTGCTCCATGAACGTGAGCAGTCCGAGCACCGCCGCGGCGGGCCGCAGCGCCGGCACCACCACGTGCCAGTAGACCCGCCAGGTGGAGCAGCCGTCGACCCGGGCCGCCTCGATCAGCTCGTTCGGCACCGCCTGCTCGGCGTACTGGCGCATCATGAAGATCCCGAAGCCGCCGATGAGGAACGGCACGGTCACCGACGGCATGGTGTTCAGCCATTCCAGCTTGGCCATGAGGATGTACAACGGGAGCACGCCGAGCTGAATGGGAATCATCATCGAGGCGAGGATGATCAGCAGCAGCGCGTTCTTGCCGCGAAAACGCAGCTTCGCGAAGGCGAATCCGGCGAGTGAGCCGAAGAAGACCGTCGCCACCGTGATCGTGCCGGAGACCAGGAACGAGTTCAGCAGGCCCTTGACGATGTTGGCGTCGCCGTTGTCGAGGACCCGCTGGATGTTCTCGCCCAGCTTTCCCCCGGGCAGGAAGGGCGGCGGCCAGGAGTTCGCCGCGTCGCTCGTCCGCGAGGCGATGACGATCATCCAGTAGAAGGGGAAGAGCGAGAGGATCACGCCGAGGACGAGCCCGAACCAGGTGAGCGGGCTGGCCGTCCAGAGCTTCTCCGCCTGGTGACGGAGACCGGGGCGACCGGCCGGCGGCCGGACCGCCGGTGGTCGCAGAGTCGTACTGGTCATTGATGCGCCACCCTCACTTGTCCGAGCTGATTCGGCGGGCCAGCAGGTAGTTGATGAACGAGACGGACGCGATCAGCAGGAACAGCACCAGCGCGACGGCGCCCGCGTACCCCCAGCGGAACCGCTGGTTCATCACGTCCAGCAGGTACATGGTGATGGTCTGGAACTGCCCCTCCGTGCCGCCGGAGAGCGCACCCGCGCCGCTGGTGAACATCAGCGGCTCGGTGAAGAGCTGGAGGCCGCCGATGGTCGAGATGATGAGCGTGAAGATGATGGTGGGACGCAGCTGGGGAATGGTGATCGACCAGAACTGCCGGCGCCGGGAGGCACCGTCGAGGGAGGCCGCCTCGTACATGTCCTTGCTGATCGACTGCATCGCGGCGAGGTAGATCAGGGCGTTGTAGCCGACCCACCGCCAGT
Organism: Micromonospora sp. BS32; assembly: GCF_059089345.1. Taxonomy (NCBI): domain Bacteria; kingdom Bacillati; phylum Actinomycetota; class Actinomycetes; order Micromonosporales; family Micromonosporaceae; genus Micromonospora; species Micromonospora sp. BS32. The sequence continues at coordinate 236,496 of NZ_JBSSHR010000001.1, read as the reverse complement.
CGACCATCGTGGAGATGGCGAACCAGGACGCGAAGCGGTTGGCCCGCCAGTCGATCGGGTCGACACCGACCAGATCGAGCAGCCAGTTCACCAGGCCGAACTCCCGCGCGTAGATCATCGAGAAGATCAGCGCCACCACGGCGGTGGAGGTGATGATCGGCATCGCGATGGCCAGCCGGAAGTACATCTGGCCCCGGATGCGCCGGTTCAGCGCGTTGGCCAGCATCAGGGCGAGCAGCAGCTGCGGCACGGTGGAGAGAACGAACATCCCGAGGGTGTTCACCACCGCGTTCCAGAACTGCGGGTCGTTCGTCAGCAGCTCGACAAAGTTGTCCAGGCCGACGAAGCTGATCGAGGCGTTGAGCGGTGACCGGTCGGTCATCGCGATCCAGAACGTGTAGATGATCGGGTAGACCCCGAAGATCCCGAAGAGCACGAAGAACGGCAGGACGAACAGGTACGGCGTGAGCCGGAGGTCCAGCCGGTTCAGCAGCCTGGAGCGCGGGGCCACGTGGCGCGGCGCGGGCGGCGTCCGGCGTACCTCGGCGCCCGGCGGGGCGGTGGTTTCCAGAGAGCTCATGAGCGGTCCTTCACAGTCGGCGGCGCCGCCATGGGCACCGCGGCAGGGCGGTCCGACGCGGGTTCACGGGTGGCGCCGGACCTCGGCACCACCCGTGAGCGCGACCTGCGCCGGTTACTTGCCGGCTGCCTCGCCGTTCTTCACCGCGTCCTGCCAGGCGGCGTCGGCGGCCTTGCCCTGCTCGACGCTGCGCAGCGCGTTCTCGACCGCGTCCCGGACCGCCTGGTTCTTCGGGCCGAAGTAGACCGGCTTCAGCTCGCTCGCCCCGGCGGCGAAGATCTTGCCGACCGGCGCCTTGCTGAAGTAGTCGTTGGTGGCCTCGGCGACCGCCGGGTCGCTGAGCGCCTGCGGCGACGACGGCAGGTTGCCGACCTTCTTGAACGCCTCGGTCTGCGACTTGGCGGTGGTCAGGAACTTGGCCAGCTCGGCGGCCTCCTTGGCGTGCTTGCTGGACTTCGGCACCGCCAGGAAGGAGCCACCCCAGTTGCCACCGGCGCCGGGCGCCTTGGCGATGTCCCACTTGCCGGCGGCCGAGTCACCCGCCTGCCCCTTGATCACGCCGGTCATCCAGGCCGGGCAGGCGATGGTGGCGAAGGTGCCGTTCTTGAAACCGGCGTTCCACTCGTTGGAGAAGCTCTTGAGGTTGTTCGACAGACCCCCGCTGACCATCTTGGTGGTCAGGTCGAACGCGGACTTCACGTCCGGGTTGTTGCCGATGACCAGCTGGTTGCTCTTGTCGAAGTAGGTGTAGCCGCTACCGGCGCCGGCCGTCTGCATCAGCACCACGTTGTAGAAGTTGGTGGCCGAGTCGACGAACTTGTGCTTCTTGTCGGCGGCGGCGAACTTCTGCCCCTGGGCGATGAAGTCGTTCCAGGTCGGCCAGAGCGCGCCGACCTGCTCCCGATCGGTCGGCAGGCCGGCGGCCTTGAACAGGTCGGTGCGGTAGCAGACGGCCATCGACCCGATGTCGGTGCCGAGGCCGAGGACCTTGCCGTCCGGCGTGATCCCCTGCTCCCACTTCCAGGGCAGGAAGTTGCCCTTGAGGTCGTTCGCGCCGTGGTCGGCGAGGTTCACGAACTTGTCGGCCTGCGCGTAGAACTGCACGATCGTGCCCTCTTCGAGAGCGACGACGTCACCGGCGCCCGCGCCGGCGGTGATCTGCTGGGCCAACCGGGTGTTGTAGTCGCCCAGGCCGAGGCCCTTGCCGCGCTCCTGGATCTTGACGTTCGGGTGCTCCTGCTCGTACTGCTTGTAGAGCTCCTCGTACCCGAAGCCCTGGTCGCCGAAGACGTCGACGACCAGGGTGACGTTGCCGTCGCCCGCTTCCGACGACGAGTCGTCGCCGCAGGCGGTCGCCGTGGCGAGCACGGCGACGGATGCGAGCGCGATCGCCGCGAAGCGGCGACGTGAGGTGACGCTCATCCTGACCCCTCTTTCGATGGTGAGGCTGGGTGGGTGTGGTGGGGGGTGCTGTGCACGTTCCCGGGCCGGACCGGCGTCGGCTGCCGGTCGGCCGAAGGCGATGCGGGTGATCCGCGTCACGTCTCTGGGAACGCTCCCATGAGATTGCCGGGAGGTGTCAGAGGTGTCAATAGACCGATGGGAGCGTTCCCAGATCGTTACCGCCGACACGTTTGCCGGACGCCGGGTCGGGTGCCGCAGCACCGGCGCGGCGGGCGGATCCGCCGCGCCACGCCACCCCCGCTCCCCCACCGCATAGGCTGCCGACATGATCTGCCGAGCCTGCCGGGAACGACGGCACGCCGACTGCCCCGGCCGGAAGTGGTGCGACTGCCAGCACCGTGCCCCCGAGCCCACCCCTCCGGTCACCGGCCCGGCCGGCGAATGAACGCCCCGACGCCGATCTCCCGGCTCTGGCCGACGCCGGCCGCCGGGCCGCTCGACGATGCGGAGCTGACCGCCCTCTACGCGCGGGTCGACCGCCCGCACCTGCGGGTCAACTTCGTCTCCAGCGTGGACGGGGCGGTGACCCTGGACGGCTACTCCGCCGGGCTCTCCGGCGAGCCGGACAAGCGGATCTTCGGTCTGCTCCGGATGCTCTGCGACGGGCTGCTGGTGGCCGCCGGCACGCTGCGGCACGAGGGCTACCGCGCGGTGCGCCTCAGCGAGCCGCGCCGGGCCTGGCGACGCGAGCGGGGCCTGGCCGAATACCCGACCCTGGCGGTGGTCTCCGGCTCGCTGGACCTGGACCCGGCCCAGGCGGCCTTCGCCGACGCGCCGGTGCGGCCGGTCGTGCTCACCACCGACGCCGCCACCCCGCCGCCGGGGCTGACCGACGTGGCCGACCTGGTCCGCTGCGGTCCGGAGACCGTCGACCTCGCCGAGGGCCTGGCCGAGCTGCGCCGGCGCGGACTGGACCAGGTGCTCTGCGAGGGGGGCCCGCACCTCTTCGGCGCGCTCACCGCGGCTGACCTGGTCGACGAGCTCTGCCTGACCGTCGCCCCGCTGCTCGCCGGCGCGGGCCCGGGCCGGATCACCGCGGGTGACGCCAGCCCGCCCCGGCAGTTGCCGCTGCGGCACGTGCTCGCCGCCGACGACGGGGTGCTCATGCTGCGGTACGCCCGGCACGACGCGACGGCTTCCGCGGGGGCCGCGCCCGCCGGCTGACCGGCCGGAACCGCCGTCACCCTGACGAGTAGGCGCAGGCCCGGCAGACGGCGACGGGCGCGGGCACGCCGGTCGGCGTACCCGCGCCCGTGACGCGAGCCGTGCTCCGCGAGCCGGCGGAGGAGGAAGCCGCCGGCCCGCGGATCAGTGGATCAGTTGACGCTCACGGCCGACCAGGCGGCGGCGACCGTGTTGTACTCGGTGCTGCCGGCGCCGTACAGGTCCCGCGCGGCCGACAGGGACGCGGTGCGCGCCCCGGCGTAGCTGGTCCGCGAGGTCATGTAGGTGGTCAGCGCCCGGTACCAGATGGCCCCGGCCTTGGCGTTGCCGATGCCGGCCACGGTGCTGCCGTTGCACGTCGGGCTGTTGCCGTAGGACGAGGAGCCGCTGCCCACGGCGAGCAGGTAGAAGAAGTGGTTCGCCGGCCCGGAGGAGTAGTGCACGTCCAGGCGCCCGACCGAGCTGCTCCAGCAGTCCGCGGACCTGCCGTCCTTGGAGGGCTTGTCCATGTACCGCAGCGGCACGCCGTTGGTCTTGACCTCGACGCCGATCTGGTAGTCGCCCGGGTCCTTCGCGTTGTTGGCGTAGAACTCGACCATGGTGCCGAAGATGTCGCTGGTGGCCTCGTTGAGGCCGCCGGACTCACCGCTGTAGCGCAGGCCGGCGGTGTTGGCGGTGACGCCGTGGCTCATCTCGTGCCCGGCGATGTCCAGCGAGGTCAGCGGCTCCCAGCCCTGGGAGAGGTCGCCGTCGCCGTACGTCATGCAGAAGCAGGAGTCGCTCCAGAACGCGTTGACGTAGTTGGTGCTGTAGTGCACCCGGCTGTACGCGGCCACGCCGTCGTTGCGGATGCCGTTACGACCGAACGTGTTCTTGTAGTAGTCCCAGGTCGCCGCGGCGCCGTAGGCGGCGTCGGCGGCGGTGGTCTGCCGGTTGCCCAGGGTGCCGTCGCCGAAGACGTTCGACGCGGAGGTGACCAGGGTGCCGGTGCCGCTGGTGCCACCGTTGAGGTCGTAGGTCTTGCTGCTCCCCCGGTTGGGGTCGTTGAGCTGGTAGGTGCCACCGGAGAGCACGCTGCCGACGGAGACCGAGCCGGAGTGGTAGGTGTTGCCGGTGCCCTCGCGGACCACGCCCTCCCACGAGTCGCGCACCTTGCCGGTGGTGGCGTCCACCAGCACGTGCAGCTCGCTCGGGGTGCCGTCGGCGTAGGTGCCGCCCACGACGACCTCGTACGCCAGCGTGGTGGACGCGTTGTCGGCGTCGAAGACGAGCTGGGTGCCGGAGACGGTACGCCCGGCGGCGGTCGACGCGCCCAGCGCGACCCGGCCGGCGGCGGCCTTGCTGACCGTGGCCTTCGGGGTGCGCTGCGGGGCGGCGGCGAGGCTCTGGCTGGCGCCGCGCCACGAGTTGCCCTTGCCCAGGTGCACCACGACGTCGCCGCCGAGTACCGGCAGGCCGTCGGAGTAGCGGTTGAGCCGGACGTGCTCCGTGCCGTCGGCGTCGGTGGCGACGTTCCGGAGGGTGAACGACTGGCCGTCGGCGGCCAGCCCGGCGCCGGAGTGCGCCTTGAGCTGGGCGACCGCCCGGGTGAACGCGTCACCGGAGACGCCGGGCGCGGCGGCGGCCGCGGTCGGCACGGTGGCGGCCGTGGCCAGCAGAGCGGCCGTGGCGAGGCCGCTCAGGAGGGTGGTTCGACGCATGAAGATCTCGCCTTCACTAGGTCCGCCGGTCGGGGGGGTGCCGACCGACTGATCCGTCGCGGATGCACGACGGATCGGTCGAGGCTCCGCAGGTCACGGGCCACGACAGGGCACACGGGGATCGACGGAGGAAAGATCCTCGATGTGCTGTTGCATATTTAAGACCCTGGTGTCCCTTGTCTGTCACGACTTCTGACCAAGATTTTTTCCACGACTTTTCGCACCCTGTTCACCACGAGATGTCATCCGCCCAGTTCAATGCGGCTCCGAGGAGCCCGCCGAGCCAGCCGGACCGCGCCGGAAGTACGGATTTCGTTGTGGCGGCGGGCGAACCGGGGCGGCCGGGACGCCACACCGGTGCACCGATGACCGGCTGCGCGGCAAGGTTCCGAGCCGAACACCCGGTGACCGCAGACGGGTCCGGACAGGGCGACGCTGCGTGCGCCGCCGGTGACGCTCCGGCGGACGCGCTGTCGCCCGGCGTGGCGTCCGCCGCGTCGCGTGGCAACCTGTCGTACTCCTCGGGCAGGATGCACCACGTGTGCCGTGACCGGAACGACCAGCTGACCGGAGCCCGCCGATGACCGACGACCTGCGCGAGGGCCCCGGCCAGCCGGTGGGCCGGGTGCTCGGCACCGCCGACGCCACCCCGCTGCAGTTCTGGACGGCCGTCTCCCCGGACAGCTACCTCCAGCTCGACGACGTGGTGGTGACCCGCCGCGAGCTGCCCGACCGGGAGCCGGTGACGATCGCCGGGGTGGTGACCCAGGTCCGGGCCCGGCACGAGGGCGCCCAGTTCGACTCGGACGTCTTCGCCATCGCCGACGGCACCCTCCCGGCCCAGGTGCAGGAGGCCGCCGAGATCACCACCACCCGGGTCGACCCGGAGTTCTACGTCCCCCCCTCGCCGGGCGCGGCGGTCTACCGGGCCGAGGGCGACGCCCGGGCCCGGGCGCTGCACTTCGACCGGATGGAGCGGCGGATCCCGATGGGGATGGGGCGCGACGGGGTGCCGGTCTACCTCAACGCCGACTTCCTCGACGGCAGCCGGGGCGCGCACGTCTCCATCTCCGGCATCTCGGGGGTGGCCACCAAGACCAGCTTCGCCACCTTCCTGCTCTACTCGGTCTTCCGCTCCGGCGTGCTCGGCGGCGACGCGGTCAACGTCAAGGCGCTGATCTTCAACGTCAAGGGCGAGGACCTGCTCTTCCTCGACCACCCCAACGCCCGGCTCGACGACCCGACCCGGGCCGCGTACGCGAAGCTCGGCCTGGACGCCGGGGCCTTCCCCGACGTGCGGGTCTACGCCCCGCCCCGGGTCGGCGACTCGTCCGGCACCCCCGACGTGAGCAGCCGGCTCACCGGCGTCGACAGCTTCTACTGGACGCTGAGCGAGTTCTGCGCCGACCGCCTGCTGCCCTACGTCTTCGCCGATGCCGACGACGAGCGCCAGCAGTACACGATGGTGGTCCACTCGGTCGCCGCCCACCTGGCCCGCTACGCCCAGCCCGCCGACGGCGGGGTCAGCGTCGACGGGGTCCGGCTCGGGTCGTACGGCGACCTGGTCGACCACATCGTCGAGCAGCTCAACGACGACGAGACCCGGAGCGACTGGGCGGGCAGCGCGGTCGGCCTGGGCACGGTCAACGCGTTCGCGCGCCGGCTGATCGGCAGCAAGAAGGACCTCGGCCGGCTGATCCGGGGCGACCTGGCCACCCGCCGCCCGCACTCGATCAACACGGCGGAGAGCGCCCAGGTCACCGTCGTCGACCTGCACAACCTGCCGGACCGCGCACAGCGATTCGTGGTCGGCGTGACGCTCAAGAGCGAGTTCGAACGCAAGGAGAAGTCCGGCACCGCGAAGCCGTTGCTCTTCGTCGTCCTCGACGAGCTCAACAAGTACGCCCCGCGCGAGGGCTCCTCCCCGATCAAGGAGGTGCTGCTGGACATCGCCGAGCGGGGCCGCTCGCTCGGGGTGATCCTGGTCGGCGCGCAGCAGACCGCCAGCGAGGTCGAGCGGCGTATCGTCACCAACTCGGCGATCCGGGTGGTCGGCCGGCTCGACCCGGCCGAGGCGTCCCGCCCGGAGTACGGCTTCCTCCCACCGGCCCAGCGGCAGCGGGCGCTGCTGGCCAAGCCGGGCACCATGTTCGTCAACCAGCCGGACATCCCCGTCCCGCTCTGCCTGGAGTTCCCCTTCCCCGCCTGGGCGACCCGGGTCTCCGAGGCGGGGCGGCCGCCCTCGCAGACACTGCGCTCGATCACCCAGTCCGTCGACCCGTTCGCGGTGGTCGGCTCGGGCTCCGGCGACGACGACATCCCGTTCTAGAGGGGGCTCCCCACCCGTGAAGATCCTGCACACCTCCGACTGGCACGTCGGCAAGGTGCTCAAGGGGCAGCCCCGCCTCGACGAGCACAAGCAGGTGCTCGCCGGCGTCATCGAGATCGCCGCCGCCGAGCGTCCCGACCTGGTCATCGTCGCCGGCGACCTCTACGACACCGCCGCGCCGACCGCCGAGGCGACCCGGCTGGTCACCCGGGCGCTGACCGCGCTGCGCCGCACCGGCGCGGAGGTGGTGGCGATCGGCGGCAACCACGACAACGGTCAGGCCCTCGACGCGCTGCGGCCCTGGGCCGACGCCGCGGGCATCACCCTGCGCGGCGGCGTCCGGGACAATCCGGCCGAGCACGTCATCGACGGCGTCACCCGCGACGGCGAGCGCTGGCAGCTCGCCGCGCTGCCCTTCCTCTCCCAGCGGTTCGCGGTCCGCGCGGTGGAGATGTACGAGCTGACCGCCGCCGAGGCGACCCAGACGTACGCCGACCACCTCGGCCGGGTCCTCGCCCGGCTCACCGAGGGCTTCACCGAGCCCGACCGGGTGCACCTGGTCACCGCGCACGTCACCGTGGTCGGGGCGAGCACCGGCGGCGGCGAGCGGGACGCGCACACCGTGCTCGGCTACGCGGTCCCGGCGACGGTCTTCCCGGGCACCGCCCACTACGTGGCGCTCGGCCACCTGCACCGCGCCCAGCGGGTGATCGGCCCCTGCCCGGTCCGCTACAGCGGCAGCCCGCTCGCGGTCGACTTCGGCGAGCAGGAGAACGTCCCCTCGGTCACCCTGGTCGAGGTCACCGCCCGGACGGCCGCCCAGATCCGCGAGGTGCCGGTGCCGGCGGCGGTACCGCTGCGCACCGTCCGCGGCACCCTCGCCCAGCTCGCCGAGATCACCCCGCCGGAGGGCTGGCTGCGGGTGTTCGTCCGCGAGCAGCCCCGGGCCGGCCTGCGCGAGGAGGTGCAGGAGCTGCTCCCCCGCGCGCTGGAGATCCGGATCGACCCGGAGCTGGTTCCCACCCCCGGCAGCGGCACCCGGACGGCCCAGCGCGCCGGGCGTTCTCCCCGCGAACTCTTCGCCGACTACCTGGACAGCAAGGGCCACGACGACGACGGGGTGCGGGAGCTCTTCGACGAGCTCCTCGAGGAGGTCGACCGCTGATGCGCCCGATGCGGCTGGACATGGCGGGCTTCACCGTCTTCCGCGACGAGACCACCGTTGACTTCACCGACGCGGACTTCTTCGTCCTGGTCGGCCCGACCGGCTCGGGCAAGTCCACGGTGCTGGACGCGATCTGCTTCGCGCTCTACGGCACGGTCCCCCGCTGGGGCGGCACCCGCGGCCTGGCCAACGCGTTGGCGCCGTCGGCCACCGAGGCCCGGGTCCGGCTGGTCTTCGAGTCGGCCGGGTCCCGCTACGTGGCCACCCGGGTGGTCCGGCGCGACGGTCGGGGCGCCGTCAAGACGGCCAACGCCGGCCTCCAGCTCATGCCGGCCGGCTTCGACGTGACCAAGTTGGACACCGGGCTGAGCCCGGAGGATCTCGGCGAGGTGGTCGCCGGCACCCCGGCCGAGATGGAGGCCGCGGTGCTGGAGGCGGTCGGGCTGCCGTACGAGCAGTTCACCTCCTGCGTGGTGCTGCCGCAGGGGCAGTTCGCCGACTTCCTGCACGCCAAGCCGGCCACGCGGCAGCAGATCCTGGTCAACCTGCTCGGCCTCGGGGTCTACGAGGACGTGCAGAAGCGGGCCACCGAACGCGCCGGCCAGGCCGAGGCGAAGCTGGAGGCGGTCGACCGGATGCTCGGCGGGCTCGCCGATGTCGACGACGAGGCGGTGTCCGGGGCGCAGGCACAGGTCGACCGGATGCGCGAGCTGGGCGCGGCGGTCGCGGTGGCCGTACCGGAGCTGGAGCGGGCCCGGGCGACGGCGCGGGAGGCGACCGGGGCGCTGGCCGGTCTCGACGCCGAGCTGAAGGTGCTGGCCGCGGTGCGCGCTCCCGACGGGATCGCCGAGCTGGCCCGGGCGGTCACCGCCGCCCGGGCGGCGGCCGACGAGGCGGCCGCCGCGGTGGGGCTGGCCGAGGAGCGGGAGGAGAAGCTGCGCGGCGAGCTGGCCGCGGCCGGCGACGAGAGCGCGCTGCGCCTGCAGCTCAAGGCGTACACCGACCGGGACCGGCTGACCGGCGAGGCGGACACCGTCCGGGCGGCGGTGACCGCGGCGCAGGCCGAGCACGACGCGGCGGCCGGGGCCCTGGCCGCGGCCCGGGCGGCAGCCGAGCGGGCCGACGCGGAGCTGGAGGCGGCGTTCCGGGCGCACGAGGAGGCGAAGGCCACCGACCAGGCCGTGGCGCTGCGGGCGCACCTGGTCGACGGCGCGCCCTGCCCGGTCTGCGAACAGGTGGTGACCGGCGTGCCGGCGGTGCCGGCCGGGTCGGCCGTGCCCGCCGCCCTCGCCGCCGGGAAGGCCGCGCGGGCGGCCAGCGAGACGGCGAAGCGGACGGTGCAGGAACGCGACGCCGCCGCCCGCGACCTGGAGCGGGTGCTGCTGCGGGCCCGCGCCCGGCACGACCAGCTCCGCGCCCGACTGGCCGAGCTGGACGACCAGCTCGCCGACGCCGCCGCCCCGGCCGCGTTGCGGGCGGCGCTGGACGAGCACGCCCGGCTGCGCCGGGTGCTGGACGAGGCGGCGACCGCGGTACGCGCCGGACGGGACGCCGCGCGGCGGGCCCGGGGCGCGCTGGACGCCGCCGAGGATCGGCTGCGCCGGGCGTGGCGGGACTTCGACACGGCCCGGGACCGGCTCGCCCGGTTCGGCCCGCCCGCGGCCGATCGCGACGACGTGGCCGCCGCCTGGGCCGCTCTGGCCGGATGGGCCGGCGGCGAGGCCGACCGGCGGCGGGCCGACCGCACCGGGCTGGTCGGCTCGGTCACCGCGGCCCAGACGGCGGCGGCCGAGGTCGAGGAACGGATCGCCGCCCACTTCACCGCCGCCGGGCTGGACGTCGCCGACGACGACCCGGGCCGGGCCGCCGCGGTGGCGGCGGAACGCGCCGAGGCCGAGCTGCGCCGGCTGGTCGAGCGACGCGAGCAGGCCGCCGAGCTGCGCGGTCAGCGGGCCGGCCACGAGCGGGAGTCCCGGGTGGCCCGGGCGCTGGCCGGGCACCTGCGGGCCAACAACTTCGAGCGCTGGCTCCTGGCCGAGGCGCTGGACCTGCTGGTCGACGGCGCCTCAGGGATCCTGCGCGAGCTCTCCCAGGGCCAGTACGACCTGGTCCACGACAAGGGCGAGTTCTTCGTGGTCGACCACCACGACGCGGGGCTGCGCCGGGGGGTGCGCACCCTCTCCGGCGGGGAGACCTTCCAGGCGTCGCTGGCGCTGGCGCTGGCGCTGTCCGAGCAGCTCGCCGGGATGTCCACCACCGCCGCCAGCCTGGAGTCGATCGTGCTGGACGAGGGCTTCGGCACCCTCGACGCGGCCACCCTGGACACGGTCGCCGCCACCCTGGAGAGCCTGGCCGCCCGGGGTGACCGGATGGTCGGCGTGGTGACCCACGTGCCGGCGCTGGCCGAGCGGATCCCGGTCCGCTACGAGGTCCGCAAGGACGCCCGCACCGCCCGCGTCGAACGGACCGGCCTGTGAGCGCGAGGAGTGCAGCGCAGCGGAGCCCCGCAGTCGCGAACGAAAGGCACGCCCTGTGAGCGCGAGGAGTGCAGCGCAGCGGAGCCCCGCAGTCGCGAACGAAAGGCACGCCCTGTGAGCGCGAGGATTGTGGCACGGGCGGGGGCGGCGTGACCGGGCCGCGGCTCTTCGTCGACGCCTGGGACCCGGCGTACGGCGCGTCGTTCGAGGCCTCCGTCGGTGGGCCGGCCGCGCCGAGCAGCGCCCAGGTCGAGGCCGACGTCGAGCTGCCGGCGGTGGACTGGCGGGCGATCGGGCCCCGGCCGGGGCTGCGCGCGCCCGACGTGGTGCTGCTCGTCGACGGGGTACGCCGGATCGACGCCAGCGTCTGGACGGCCGAGGACGACGGCGCCTCGTTCCCGGGCATCGCCGCCTCGTACGCGGCCGGGGTGGTCCGCTGCGACCTGGAGCGCGGCGCGGCGGAGCTGGCCGGGGCGCAGGTCGGCCGGGGGCTCTTCACCGCCAGCCCGTCCGCCGAGGAGGTGGTCTGCGGCCGGATCCGCTACCCGGTGCACCGGGTCGGCGGGACGGGCGAGCTGAGCAAGCTGCCGGCCGCGGTGCAGGGGCCGCTGACCGCGCTGGAGGTGGCTGTCTCCGACGCCGCCCGCGCCGACGACGACCTGCTGGTGGTCGACGGCCCGCTGCGCAGCCGGCGGCAGCTGCCGCGCACCCTCGGCTACATCAAGACCCAGCACAGCCAGTACCTGGACGCGCGGCTCACCGCCGTGATCACCGGGCTCGCCCCGGGTGAGCGGTCCCCGGTGTTCCGGCTCGGCACCGCCTGGGGCGGCTGGTCGTGGTACCTGCGGCTGCCGGTGGCGCCGGGAGCGCCGTGGGCCGGCATCGTCCGGCTGGAGTGCTCGGCGGAACTGCCGCCGGAGGAGGCGATCGGGCTGGCCGACCTGTCGCTGGTCACCCTGCCCCGGTTCGCCTCGTCGCCGTACAAGGACCCGCGGGCCCCGCAGAACCTGGTCCCGATCGCCGGGCTGGAACGGCGGCTGCGCGGGCTGCTCGGCGACGCCCGGCTGCTGCACCGGGCGCTGACCATGGCCACCCGTGCCGGCGGGGTGCGCCGCTGATGGGCCGCCGCCGTGGCGACGACCGGATCGTCGCGCCGGTCGACACCGGCCAGGCCGAGCTGGTGCCGGACGCCGACCGGCCCCGGTCCTGGACGCTGCTGCTCGACGGCGCGCCGCAGTCGCACGTGGACCTCGCCGACCCCAACCACCTGGAGTTCGAGTACGTCCGCCGGCTCGGCGCCGCGCTGGACCTGCTCGCCCCGGCCGGTGCGTCGCTGCGGGTGCTGCACCTCGGGGGCGGGGCGCTGACCCTGCCGCGCTACGTGCAGGCCACCCGGCCGGGCTCGACCCAGCGGGTGTCCGAGGTGGACGGCGCGCTGGTCGAGCTGGTCCGCCGCGAGCTGCCCTGGCCGGCCGACCCCCGGCTGAAGGTCCGGGTCGCCGACGCCCGGGCCACCCTGGCGTCCACCCGGGACGCCGCGTACGACGTGGTGGTCGCCGACGTCTTCGCGGGCGCCCGCACCCCCGCCCATCTGACCAGCGTGGAGTACGCCGCCGAGGTGGCCCGGGTGCTGGCCCCGACGGGCTGGTACCTGGCCAACCTCGCCGACGGCCCACCGCTGCGGCACGCCCGCGCCCAGGTCGCCACCGTCCGCTCGGTACTGCCCCGGGCCTGCCTGGTCGGCGACGCGGGGGTGCTGCGCGGGCGGCGCTACGGCAATCTGGTGCTGGTGGCGGGCCGGGCCGAGCCGCCGGTGCCGGAGCTGACCCGACGCGCGGCCGGGGACTGGTTCCCCGGTCGGGTGCTCGCCGGCGACGAGCTGGACCGGTTCGCCGGCGGCGCCCCGGTGGTCCACGATGCCGACGCCACCGACTCCACCCCACCGCCGCCGGGAATTTTCTCGGTCCGCCGTTGATCCGCTGAGGGGAACCGTCCGTATCATCGGACGGCCCTCCCCGAATGGGCCGGCTGATGTCATTGGACACCAGGAGGTCTCATGCACGCGGTCGCGGCCGGCTGGCAGGGCGAGATGGCCAGGCCAGGGTGGATGTTCGCCCGCGCCCAGCCCCAGCCCCGGGCCACCAGGGCGGGACGGGGGGTCGACGCCGATCCCCCCGGTCGCCAGAATGGCCCGGTGACGCCGCGACCGGCGCCCGGACGCCACCAGGCGACCTCCCCGGAGGCCAGCCACTCCGACCAGCTGGTCCGGCTTCTCTACGCCGAACACGCCGGTCCGCTGCTGATGTTCGTGATGCGGCTGACCGGGGGTGACCGGCAGCGCGCCGAGGACATCGTGCAGGAGACCCTGCTGCGGGCCTGGCGCAACGCGCACCGGCTGGGCGTTCAGGGCCAGGGCTCGCTGCGGCCGTGGCTGGTCACCGTGGCCCGGAGGATCGCCATCGACGAGCACCGCAGCGAGCAGGCCCGGCCGGCGGAGACGTACGACCGGGATCTGACGGCGTTCGCCGAGGCGGACAGCACCGACCGGGTGCTGCGCACCATGACGGTCGCCGACGCCCTGCGTACGCTGAGCCAGTCGCACCGGGAGATCCTGGTGGCGACGTACTTCCGGGGGCGCACGGTGCCGGAGGCGGCCGAGGAGCTGGGCCTTCCGCTCGGCACCGCCAAGTCGCGGGTCTACTACGCGCTGCGCGCCCTGCGCACGGCTCTGCAGGAGAGGGGGGTGACGGAATGAGCCGGGCAGACCACATGGACGTCGCCGCGTACGCGCTCGGCGTGCTGGACGAGCAGGACACCGAACGGTTCGAGGAGCACCTCGCGACGTGCTGGGCCTGCGCCGCCGAACTGGAGACGATGGTCCCGGTGGTGGGGCTGCTCTCCGACATCGACGGCGAGACGATGATGGCGATGGAGCACACCGCCACGGATCCGGCCCTGTTGGACCGTACCCTCGGCGCGGTGCGCGCCCATCGACGGCGCGCCCAGTTCCGGCGGGTCTTCGCCACCGCCGCCGCGGTGGTGGCGGTCGGCGCGCTGAGCGGCCTGGGGGTGGCCGTCCTCGACGGCAACGGCGGCGGCGACCAGGTGATCGCCGAGCCGACGGTGACCGCGACGGTGGACGGGCCGGCGAGCCCGCAGCCGACCCGCTCCGGGCCGGCGGTCGGCGGCAACGAGATCGAGGGCGAGCAGCACGACGCCACCGACGGCAGCACCGGGGTGAAGGCCACCATGTGGCTGGCGAACAAGGAGTTCGGCACCTGGATCGGGTTCAACCTGACGAAGCTGCCCGGCCCGCGCACCTGCCGGCTGGTGGTGGTCCGCAAGAACGACACCACCGAGGTGGTCTCCACCTGGGCGGTGCCGGGCACCGGCTACGGCACCAACACCAACCCGCAGGATCTCCAGCTGGAGGCGTCCACTTCGGCGCCGCGCAACGACATCGTCAAGCTCCAGGTGCAGTCGGTGGATTCGAACGGGATCGCCAGCCCGCTGGTCACCGTCACGCCCTGACCCGCGCCGTACCGGATCGGCGTCGGCCCCTCGCGCGGGGCCGGCGCCGATTCGGCGTACCCGGTGACGGGCCCCGGTGTGCCTGCACACGTACGGCCGGCCGGATCGGTTCAACGGCCACCGAGTGAAATTGCCCACTCTCAACCGTTCAACCTTGACAGTGGCCCCTCCGTACTACTCGGTGAACTGCCAAGAATGAGGAGGGCACGTGGCACAGATGAAGCGGACCGTCATCGTCGCGAGCGCGATGGTCGCACTAACGGCCTGCGCTCCGGCGGGTTACGACGGAGCGAACTCCAGCGCCGCCGAGCCGGTCGCCGTCGCCGCGGCCGAGCCCACCGCGGCGGTCGAACCGGAGGCCAGCGCCTCCGCCGAGGCGCCCGCCGCCGAGCAGGCACCCCCGCCCGCCGACGTCCGGCTCACCGACCAGCTGGTCGGCAAGAAGGTGGCCCGGATGGGCAACGTCGTAATGGACCAGGACGGCTGGATCCTCTACCGCTTCGACAAGGACTCGGCCGACCCGCCGTCGTCGAACTGCGTCGACAAGTGCGCGCAGGTCTGGCCGCCGGCGCTGACCGACGGCAACCCGCAGCTGCAGGGCGTCTCCGACGACAAGGTCGGCACCGTCACCCGCCAGGACGGCACCCGGCAGATCACCATCGGCGGCTGGCCGGTGTACCGGTACATCGGTGACAAGAAGCCGGGCCAGTGGAAGGGCCAGGGCGTCGGTGGCACCTGGTTCGTGGTGGACCCGAACGGCAAGAAGAACCTGACCTGCCTGCCGACCGGCACGCCGAAGGCGGTCGCCCCGCCGGCGTCGAGCGACTCGGGCAGCGGCGACTCCGGCTACTCGTACTGAGCCAGTCGCCACCGAAAGACACGGTGGCCGGTCGCAGCCGGGGAGGGCGCGGCCGGCCACCGTCGCAGGATCCGGACGCCGGCGTACCGGCAACGTCGCGCGTCCGCCGATCGCGGCGCCGGCCCGTCGGCCGGCGCCGCGATTCCGGTGCCGGACCCCTGAGCCCTCCGGGAACGGACGCGGGCGGTGGGCGCGTCGACGCCAGCAGGCGCACCCGCCGAGGTTCCCCCGGACCTGCTCCCCCACGGCCGCTCGGGCGGCCGGTCCGACCCGGGGATGGAGGCACCGCCGACGTGCAGGGCGTCGGCGGTGTCGTCCGTCACGGGGGTGTGGCGTGGCAGAGTGTCGGGGTGACCCACGAGCCCGCCGCCAGCCGGGTGCTGTGCCCCCCGGCCGAGCACCGGCTGGGCGCGACCGTCCGGGCGCTCACCTTCAGCCCGTACGACCCGTGCGCCCGGATCGCGGCCGGCACCTTCTGGTGGGCCACCCGCACCCCCGCCGGTCCGGCCACCCTGGCGCTGCGTCCCGCCGGCGGGGAGCTGGTCGCCGAGGGGTACGGCCCGGGCGCCGACTGGGTGGTCGAGCGGGCCGACGCGGTCGCCGGGCTACGCGACGACCTGACCGGATTCGCCGAGCTGGCCGCCCGGCACCCGCTGGTGGCCGAGCTGGCCCGGCGGCACCACGGGCTGCGGATGCCGACGACCGGCCAGGTCTTCCCCCGGGTGCTGCGGGCGGTCTTCGAGCAGAAGGTCACCGGCAAGGAGGCGTACCGGGCGTACGCGGCGACCGTGCGGCACTTCGGTGAGCCGGCGCCCGGGCCGTTGCAGCCGCTGCTGCTACCGCCCGACCCGGCCGCGATCGCGGCGGCGCCGTACTGGGTCTTCCACCCGTTCGGAGTGGAGCAACGCCGGGCGGAGACGCTGCGCCGGGCGGCGGCGGTCGCCGAGCGGCTGGAACGCTGCGCGGACAGCGCCGAGGCCACCCGCCGGTTGACCGCGATCGCCGGCATCGGCCCGTGGACCGCCGCCGAGGTGGTCCGGGTCGCCTACGGTGACCCGGACGCGGTGAGCGTCGGCGACTACCACATCCCGAACACGGTGGCCTGGGCGCTGGCCGGCGAGGCCCGCGGCGACGACGCCCGGATGCTGGCCCTGCTGGAGCCGTTCCGCGGCCACCGGGGCCGGGTCTGCCGGCTGCTCGAGGCCGCCGGCATCCAGGCACCGAAGTTCGGGCCGCGGGCGCCGATCCGCTCCTTCGCCCGGTTCTGAACCGGGCGGCAGGTCGACGCCGGACGGTCGCCGGTCGCGTGCCCGCCGGTCAGCCGCCGGCGCAGAGCCGGCGCAGGGTCCGCCCCAGCCACCAGGCGTACGCGTGCTGGAAGGCCCGCGTCACCGGTCCGGCCGCCCGCACGTACCAGCGGAACGGGAGGCTGAACGCCAGCACCTCGAAGAAGACCCCGTCCGCCTCCCGGTGGACCAGGAACGCCTCCTCGCCGCGCTCCGGATGCCCGGGCAGGGTGCCGTAGCCCCAGCCGGCCCGCCGCTCGCCGGACTCGACCCAGACCACCTCGCACGGCCCCCAGAGCCGCAGCGGACCGACCCCCAGGCCCGGGGTGACCCGGACGCCGGGCTCGGCGCGCGGCGCGTCGGTGCGCATCACCACCCCGGCGGCCCGGTGCAGCCGCCAGCTCAGCACCGCCTCGGCCGCGACGGGGTAGCACCCGTCGGGCAGCCGGTAGCGGTGCCGCAGGTGGTGCCAGCCGGCCGGCAGTTCGCCCTGCCGAGTGGCGCCCACCTCCGGGTACGTCAGCTCGGACACGCCGTCCAGCCTAGGGCGAGCGCCCCGGCTCCGCCCGGCGTGCGCCCGCCCCCGCCGACGGCGGGACGGCCACGGCCCGGTCAGCCCCGCTCGCAGCGACGCCTGAGCCCGTCCGCCTCCATCCGCAGGTAACGCCGCAGCGCCCGGCCGCCGAGCAGGCTGGTCAGGGCAGCGAGCGGGCCGGTCTGCACCACGGTCAGCTCGACCCGCACCCGGCCGTCGGGCAGCGGCACGATCCGGTGCTCGCCCCGGCTGTGCACGCCCGGGCTGTCCGACTCCCAGGCGAAGAAGCGGGGCGGGTCGAACTCGGTGACCCGCCAGACCGCCGGACGCAGCCAGGGCTGTTCGAGGCGGGCGGTGGACCCCAGCGTGAACGGGCCGGGCTCGCCCCGGCGGGCCGCGCGGACCGACGCGGTCCACTCCGGCCAGCGCTCGACGTCGGTCTGCACCGCCCACACCCGGTCGATGTCGGCAGCGATCTCGGTCGACGTGGTGAACCGCATGCTGTCCTCCCCGTTGGTGCCGTCCGGCGGCGCGGACCGCCGCCCCAGGGGACGACGCTGCCGCGCGGAACGTGACGGGGCCATCCGCCGGGCGGTCGGCGGTGGGTCGACCACCCGGGGCGCGGCGAGGGGGCAGGGCCGGTCGTCGGCCTCAGGCGGCTTCGCGCAGGTCGGCCAGGCTGAGCGGGGTACGCCGGCGCAGCAGTTCCTCCAGCTCGGCGACGGTGCCGACCTCGCCGAGGACGTCCTTGCCGCCGCCGAAGCGGGCCGGGTAGCGGCGCACCAACCGGTAGCGCTGCCGGCCGCGTACCAGCTCGACGGTGACCCGCCAGCGGCCGCAGCAGTCGCACACCCACTCCACCCGGCGACGGTAGCTCTGACCTGGGGAAACGTGATCCGGGCGTGGGTGACGAGGGGGACGGGCGGGGACACGCCGTCGCGCCACCGGCGGTGATCTGCCTCACGGCTGTCGGTGCCGTCTGGTTGACTGGTCGCCGTGGACCTGCCGATCAATCCGCCGGTCGAACCGATGCTGGCAAAGAGCGTGGCCCGACTGCCCACCGACCCCGGTCTGACGTACGAGCCGAAGTGGGACGGCTTTCGGTGCATCGTGTTCCGCGACGGTGATGAGGTCGAGCTGGCCAGCCGGGGCGGCAAATCGATGACGCGCTACTTCCCCGAGGTGGTCGAGCAGGCCCGCCGGCAGCTGCCGGCGCGCTGCGCGGTCGACGGCGAGCTGATCGTGATCCGGCGGGACGGCCCGAGCGGTCAGCCCCGGCTCGACTTCGAGCTGCTCGCCCAGCGGATCCACCCGGCCGCCTCCCGGGTGAAGCTGCTGGCCGAGACGACGCCGGCCGACTTCGTCGCCTTCGACCTGCTCGCCCTCGGCGACGAGCTGTTGACCGACGAGCCCTACCCGGTCCGCCGGGCCCGGCTGGAGGAGGCGCTGGCCGGGGTCCGCCCGCCGGTGCACGTCACCCAGGTGACCAACGACCCGGAGGTCGCCCGCCGCTGGTTCGAGGTGTTCGAGGGCGCCGGGCTGGACGGGCTGATCGTCAAGGCGGCGGACCTGTCGTACCAGCCGGGCAAGCGGCTGATGTCCAAGGTCAAGCACGCCCGGACGGCCGACGTGGTGGTGGCCGGCTTCCGCTGGCACAAGTCCGGCCCGGTGGTCGGCTCGCTCCTGCTCGGTCTCTACGACGACGCGGGCGTGCTGCACCACGTCGGGGTGAGCGCGTCGTTCACCATGGCCCGCCGACAGGAGCTGCTGGAGGAGCTGGCGCCCTACCGGGACACCGGCGGCGAGCACCCGTGGGTGCACGGCGACCACGAGCGCGGCCAGCGCATCCCGGGCGGGGTGAGCCGGTGGACCGGCACCAAGAACCTGGAGTGGGAGCCGCTCCGGCCCGAGCTGGTGGTCGAGGTGGCCTACGACGCGATGGAAGGTGAACGGTTCCGGCACACCGCGCGGTTCGTCCGCTGGCGGCCCGACCGCGATCCCCGCTCCTGCCGCTACGACCAGCTCGACCGGCCGATCCGGTTCGATGTGGACCAGGTCCTGCGCGGCGATCCCGCGGCGACCGTCGCGCCGGCCGCCGCCGGCCCGGCGTAGCCTGGCCGGGCACACGATCACGGAGGCGTGCTGGTGACCTGCTCTACCCACCGGATCCGTCGGGTCCGGCTCACCCTGGCCGGGTTCGTCGCGGCCGCCCTGCTCGGCGCCGGTTGCACGATGCCGGCGTTCGCGCCGCGCACCGCGGGCGAGGGCACCGCCGCCGCGCCGGGCAGCGCCCCCGACTGGCGGGACTGTCCGGAGGTGGCGGAGGACCTGGTGGGCCGGGGCGCCCCGGGGATGCGGTACCAGTGCGCCAAGATCTCCGTACCCCGGAACTGGGGTTCCGGCGTCGCCAACGGCGCGACGGCCGGCCCGGGCAGCGGGGAGACCTTCGAGATCGCGTTGCTGCGGGCCCGCTCGTCGAAGCAGCGGGGTCGGATCGGCTCGCTGGTGATCAACCCGGGCGGGCCGGGCGGGTCCGGGGTGGACACCGCGGTCTACCTCTCCTTCGGCCCGACCTTCGGTGGGCTGCCCGCCTCGATCACCGACCGGTTCGACATCGTCGGCTTCGACCCGCGCGGGGTGTCCCGGTCCAGCCCGGTCAAGTGCATCTCCGACGCCGACCTCGACACCAGCTTCGGTTACGACCCCGACCCGCGCGGACAGGAGTCCTTCGACGACTACGTCGCGCTGAACCGGAAGGTCGGGCGCGGCTGCGGCGACCGGTACGGCGACCAGCTGCCGCTCTACGGCACCGAGCAGGCGGCCCGGGACATGGACGCGGTCCGCGCGGCGGTCGGCGACGACAAGCTCACCTACCTGGGCTACTCCTACGGCACCCTGCTCGGCGCCACCTATGCGCAGCTCTACCCGCAGCGGGTCCGCGCGCTGGTGCTCGACGGCGCGGTGGACCCGCAGCAGAAGCTGATCGCCGGCTCGGAGAGCCAGGCCAAGGGCTTCGAGCGCGCCTTCGGCAACTTCGCCCGGTGGTGCGCGGCCAACGCCGGCCGCTGCCCGATCGCCCCGGACGCCCGGGCCGCGGTGACCTCGGCGATCGACAAGGCCAGGGTCTCGCCGGTGAAGGGCGCCGACGGGCGGGAGGCCACCTCCGGATGGGTCTTCTACGCGGTGATCTCGTCGCTCTACACCGAGTCCGGCTGGGAGGAGCTGGCCCGGGCGATCGACCGGCTGGAGGGGGGCGACCCGACCGAGGTGTTCAAGCTCGCCGACGCGTACGCCGGGCGGGGCGAGGACGGGCACTACTCGAACCTCTTCGACGCCAACCTGGCGATCAACTGTGCCGACGAGACCGAGAAGCCCAGCCGGGAGCAGATCCGCCAGTTGCAGTCGCAGTGGCGGCAGAAGTACCCGCTGTTCGGGCCGTCCCTGGCCGTCGGGATGCTCGGTTGCGTGGAGTGGCCGGGCCAGCGGGACCCGTACCCGACCGGCAGGGCGGTGGGCGCCCCGCCGATCGTGGTGGTCGGCACCACCGGCGACCCGGCCACGCCGTACGAGCAGACGGCGCGGCTGGCCTCGATGCTGGGCGTGGGGCGGGTGCTGACCTGGGAGGGCGAGGGGCACACCGCCTACCCGCAGACGGCCTGCGTCACCGACGCCGTGGACGCCTATTTGATCTCCTTGACCGTTCCCAGAGCGGGGCTGCGCTGTCCGGCCCGTTGAGCGGCCGGTGCGGCTCCGGTTCGGGCAGCTCGATGCCCTGCCGGGCCGTCAACTCCTCCAGCAGCATCCGCATCCGCCGCACGTCCCGCTTCAGCTCCTCCTGCTCGGCATGCTCGAAGGCGTCGTCGTCGACGATGAGGCGGCTGGCGAAGTGCGCGGTGATCAGTGGGATGACCAGCAGCACCATCGTGGAGATCAGCAGCGCGGCGAGGGTGCGCCCCGCCCAGCTGGTCGGGGAGATGTCGCCGTAGCCGACGGTGGAGGCGGTGACCACCGCCCACCAGACCGCGTCGGCGGGGCTGCGGTTCTCCACCTCGCCGTAGATCACCCCGGCCACCACGATCATCAACAGGTACGACGTGATCAGCGTGCGCGGTGAGTTCGCGAACCAGACCAGCCCGCGGTAGACCCATCGGAAGGGCAGCAGCAGGATCTCCATGCCGCACCATGCTGCCCGGTGGAGGCAACCGGTGGGGGGACATCGCCCGGTGTCGCTGTGGCAGGCTGCCGACCATGAGCGATGTGATCCTCCGAGAGGCGGTCCGGGCGGACCTGCCCGCCGTCCTCGCCCTGCTCGCCGACGACGTGCTGGGCAAGGCCCGGGAGCACGCCGAGGTGGACGAGGCGTACGAGCGGGCCTTCGCGGACATCACCGCCGACCCGCGCAACGAGGAGATCGTCGCCGAGCGGGGCGGTGAGCTGGTCGGCTGCCTCCAGATCACCTACATCCCGGGGCTCGGCCGGCACGGCGCGGAGCGCGCCCTGATCGAGTCGGTGCGGGTCCGCGCCGACCAGCGCGGTCAGGGCCTGGGCCGGCGGATGATGGAGTGGGCCGTCGACCGGGCGCGGGAGCGGGGCTGCGCTCTGGTGCAGCTCACCACCGACAAGAGCCGGAAGGACGCGCACCGGTTCTATCGGAACCTCGGGTTCGAGGCGAGCCACGAGGGCATGAAGCTGCACCTGTGAACCGGGCATCGGCCGGACGGGCGGCGGACCTGCCGGTCGGACGCTACGAAGCTGATGACGCGAACGAATCACCCGGCACGACCGGCCCGTCCTAGGCGATGCCGTCAACGACATCACGTTCGTAGCGTCCGAGCACCCGTACCGAGCCCCCCGAAGGCTCGTCCCCGGCCCCGCCGGTCAGTCGTCGACGAGCTGGCCGTCGCGCAGGGTCAGGCTGCGGTCTGCCAGCTCGATCAGGCCGGCGTCGTGCGTCGCCACCAGTGCGGTCATCCCCCGGGCGTGCACGACCGCCCGGAGCAGGTCCATGATGGACCGCCCGGTCTCCGAGTCGAGCTGCCCGGTCGGCTCGTCGGCGATCAGCAGGTCCGGCTCGTTGGCCAGTGCCCGGGCCACCGCCACCCGCTGCTGCTGACCGCCGGATAGCTCGTACGGCCGCTGCGCGGCGTGCCCACCCAGCCCGACCAGTTCCAGCAGCACCGCCACCCGCTCCTCCCGCTCCCTCGCCGGCACCCGGGCCAGCCGCAGCGGCACGCCGACGTTCTCGGCCGCCGACAGAATCGGCACCAGCCCGAAGGTCTGGAACACGAAGCCCACCGTGCCCCGGCGCAGCCGCAGCAGCTCCGCCTCCCCCGCGCCCGTCACGTCGTGCCCGGCCACCCGGACCCGGCCGGTGTCCGGCCTGTCCAGCCCACCCACCAGGTTCAGCAGGGTCGTCTTGCCGGCGCCGGAGCGGCCGCGCACCGCCACCAGCTCGCCCCGCCTGGCGGTGAACGACACGTCCCGCACGGCGTGCACCGCCCGCGCGCCTCGCCCGAAGGTCCGGCTCACCGCCTCGACCCGGACCACCTCGTCACGCACCGCCGCCGCATCGGGGCGGACCGAGACCTGCTCACTCATGCGTCACTCCCGTTCTTCTCCGGCGTACGGTCGCCGGGGTGGACCTGCACGTGATCCGGTTCGAGGTTCAGCCGAACCCGGTCGCGCAGCGCCAAAGCGTCCACGAAGGGCGCCGGCAGCTGCATCCGGCCGCCGCGGTCGAGGACCGCGTACTCCTCGCTGACCAGCTCGGTGCTGCCGTCGGCGCCGAGCCGCGCGGTCCGGTGCACCTCGGAGGCGGTCCGGCCGTCGCGGATCGCGACGGTCCGGCGGACCTGCCCGGCCACGGCCTGGTCGTGGGTGACCACCACGACGGTCACCCCCAGCTCGGCGTTGATGGTCCGCAGCGCGGTGAACACCTCGGCGCCGGTCGCCTCGTCCAGCTCCCCGGTCGGCTCGTCGGCGAAGAGCACCTCCGGGTCGTTGGCGACCGCCACCGCCACCGCGCAGCGCTGCTGCTCGCCGCCGCTGAGCTGCCCCGGCCGCCGGTCGGCGCAGTACCCCACCCCGACCAGGTCGAGCAGCTCCTCCGCCCGCTGCCGGCGGGCCCGCCCCCCGCCACCCCGGCCGGCCAGCCGCATCGGCAGCTCCACGTTCTCCCGCGCGCTCAGGTACGGCAGCAGGTTGCGGCCGGTCTGCTGCCAGACGAAGCCAACCATCCGCCGCCGGTAGCTCAGCCGACGGCGGTTGGTGAGGTTGAGCAGGTCGTACTCCCCCACCCGGGCGATCCCGGCGGTCGGCGTGTCCAGCCCGGAGAGGATGTTGAGCAGCGTCGACTTGCCCGAACCCGAGGCCCCGACGATCGCCACCAGCTCGCCCCGGTCGATGACCAGGTCCAGCCCCTGAAGGGCCACCACCTCGACGCCCTCGGTCTTGAAGATCCGGACCAGGCCGTCGCAGACGATGTGCCCGCGCAGCCGGTCCTGGCCGCCGGCCCGCTCGGCGGCCCGCCGGGCCGCCCGCCGTTGCAGGTCGGCCAGATCGGGTACGACGGAACTCTCCGCGGTAGCGGTCATGTCAGCTCTCCTCTCCGAGCCGGAGCACCTCACCGAGGCGCAGCCGGCGGTTGTTCAGGGCCTCCACGGCCACCGCGAAGCCGAGGGCGACCGCGCCGAGCGCGACCACCGCCGCGACCAGGCCGGGCGAGAACGCCACCCGCACGGGGGCGCCACTGGTGAAGGCGGACAGACCGAGCACGGGGATGAGCAGCAGCGGCAGCAACGCACCGACCAGCGCGCCGGTGAGCACCGCGGCGCCCACCAGCGGGGCCAGCTCCACCAGCAGCATCCCCCGCCACTGCCGGTGGGACAGGCCCAGGGTGCGCAGGCGGGACAGCAGCTGACCCCGCGACCGCGCCCCGGCCAGCACGGTGAACGCGATGGCCAGCAGCCCCAGGACCGCACCGGCACCGGCTCCCGCGGCGAAGCCGAATGCGAGCACCCCGTTCACCCCGCCCTCGCCCAACTCCCGGCGGGTCTGCGTCCAGGTGACCACCCGCACGCCGAGTGGTCGATCCTTGCCGACGACCGCCCCGCTGCGCTGGAACCGCGCCTGCCCCTCGTCGCCGGCCCGACGCAGCGTCGCCGCGTCGAGGTCGTCCCCGGCGACCAGGAAACCGGTGGGCACGACGGAGTGATCCCGGTGGGGCAGCGCCTGCCAGGGCAGGACGATGAACCGGCCGTTGGCCGTCTCCAGCATGGGGAAGGCGTCGGCCCGGTCGGCCACCCGGAACTCGTACCGCTGGCCCTGCACGGTGACGAAGGCGGAGCCGTCCAGGCCGGCGGCGGCCAGGTCGGCGGCGACCGCCGGGGACACCACCGCGGGCAGCGGTCCGGCCGTCCCGGCGGGGGCCAGGAGCGCGGCGGGCACCCGCACGTCCCGCCCGGCCTCCCGGGCCGTACGTGCCAGGGCCGGCCCGTCGACCAGCAGAACGCTGACGTCGCGGATCGCAGCGGCGACGCCGTCGCTGTCCTTCGCCAGCCGTTGCGTCGGCTCGGCGAGCAGCGGCGCCGCCGACCGGACCCCGGGCAGTTCCGCCAGCCGCGCACCGGTGTCCGGGGCGAACCGCTCACCCTGGACCAGCGCGTCGGCGGGCACCCGACCGTCGGCGACCGCGTCCCGGCCGGCCTCGACCCCGGTGGCCACGACGGCACAGAAGCCGGCGGTCCCGATCGCCAGCACGACCACCACCAGCGGCGCGGTGACCACGGCGACGTCGGCCCGGGCGGTGCCCAGGAATGCCACGCTGCCCCGGGCCCGGGCCGCGAGCCGGCCGGCCAGCCGCAGCGGCCACGGATAGACCCGGACCACGACCACCGCCGCCGCGACGGCCAGCAGCACCGGCACCCCCACCAGCAGCGGATCGACCTCGCCGAGGGTGAGTCCCCGGCGGCGCAGCAGCACCACCCCCAGCACGGCGAGCAGCAGGACGCCCAGTTCGACGGTGACCCGGTGGGCCGAGGGCCGCGAGCGCGTCCCGCTCCGCCGCCCGACGACCCCGGTCGGCGCCGCGGCCGTCGCCACCGGCAGGGCCAGCGTGACCAGGACGGTGAACAGCCCCGCCAGCGCCACGACGTCCCCGGGCGGCCCGGGGACCAGCGTCCCGAGCAGCCAACCCAGCACGCCGGCCGGCGGCACCACCAGCAGCGACTCCGCGAGGCTGCGCCGGACGCCCGCGCCGACCGTGCCGCCGCGGGCGCGCAGCAGGGTGAACTCGCTGCGCCGGCGGCGGACCGCGGAGCCGCTGGCCAGCACGACCAGCCCGGCCAGGGTCGCCAGCACCCCCGCCCCGATCACCGCGAGCAGGGTGCGGGCGGCCGCCATCCCGTCCACGAACTCCCCCAGCGGGATGTCCAACCGCTGGTAGAACGTCCGGCCCCCGGTCTCTCGGGACATCCGCCGTACGCCGTCGACGAGCGGGGTCAGCTCGCGGACGTCGAACCGGGTGGCGTCCACCCGATACCGCCAGCTGAACTGCACCGGCCAGCCCGCGGCGGCCTGCCGGTCCAGGGCCGCGCCACTGACCACCCCGGCGACGGTGAACGGCTCGCCGTCGCCCTGCGGCTCGCCGATCCGGAGCAGGGAGAAGAGGTCGTCCCAGCTGCCGTCGGCGGGATCGATGGGCTGGAACAGGCCCACCACCCGCAGCTGCGTCGGGGCCGGCGCGCCCGGCACAGTCTCGACCGCCCCGAGGGTCAGCCGACTGCCCACCCGCAGGTTGAGCGGGCGGGCCACGTCGGCGGCCAGCGCCACCTGCACGGGCTGGTCCGCGGCCGTCGCCTCGTCCGGCCAGCGTCCGTCGACCAGCGTGCCCGCCTCCCGGATGCCCGGCACCGTGCGCAGGCCGAGATCGACCAGGAGGTTCTTCGCCGCCAGGTCCGGGCCTCTCACCCGGCTCGGCGGGATGTCCGCGGTGAACCAACGCGACCCGACCGCCGAGCGCACCTCGGCCGGCATGGCCGCCTGCAGGGCGTCCAGGTCCGCCCGCTGGTCGGCCAGCAGCGACCCACCGCCGCCGGCGGCGAGGAGCCGCGGTGAGAAGTACGTCAAATCCCGGACCTGCGCGGGCTGACCGGCGAAGGACTCCCGCAGGCCCCGCTCGGCCTGCCAGTTCACCAACCGCGGCACCCCGCTGACCAGCAGCGTGGCGACCATCGTCAGCACCGCGAGCAGCACGAACTGCCCGCCGTACGCCCGGATCCGGCGAACCACCTCGCCGACGCCCGCCGCTGCGCCTCCGCGTACCCGACCGTCCGGTGTCACCGATCTCCCCCGATCCGCAGCTGCGCCGCCGCCACCCGCTGCCGGATGCCGAGGGCGATGAACACGCTGCACACCAGCGCCGCCAGCAGCAGCCCCACCGCGGTCGCCCCGATCGGTGCCCAGGGCAGCGCGAAGGCCGCCTCGGGCACCGGCCGGTCGGCCGACGGGGTGAGGACGACCAGCGGCGCCATCGTCGCGCCGACCGCCGTGCCGAGCAGCAGGCCGACCCCGACCCCGATCCCGGCCAGGAAGGTCTGCTCGGCCAGCAACGCCCGGGCCAGCAGCCGCGGTGAGGCGCCGAGGGTGTGCAGCACCGCGAACTCACCGAGCCGGTGTCGGGCGGTGGCCCAGACGTCGACCATCAGGCCGACCAGGGCCAGCAGCACCGACCCGAGCGCGGCGGCCAGCAGCCCGGTGCGGGCGCCCTGCCAGTACGGGTCCGCGGCGGCCTGCTCGGCCACCTCCGTCCGGTCGAGCAGGGTGGTGCCGGGCAGTTCGCCGAGCGCGCGGGCTGCCTCGGCGTGCCCTCCGTCGCCGGCGGAGAGCCACCACTCGGCCGGGGGACGGACGACGCCGTGGTCGCGCACCAGCCAGTCGACGGCGGCGGGCAGATCCAGCAGGATGCCCGCCCCGGTGGTGGTGGGCACGGCGGCGACCTCGCCGACGAAGGTCACCGGCACGGTGACGCCGGAGAGGCTGAGTGGGACGACGTCCCCGGGGCGCAGGCTCAGCGCCTCGCGGACCGCCGGCGTCATCAGCGCGGGAACCGGCCGGTTCTCACCGGGCGGCACCACCAGGAAGCGGGACGAGATCTGGTTGGCGAAGCGGCCGCCGTCGAAGTACGGGACCGTGTGCTCCGCGGTCAGGCCGGTGGCGGTGACCGCCATCTCGAGCTTCTCCTGCGGATCACCGGCGGTCGCGCGCCAGCCGTCGCCGAGCCGCACCGGCTGGACCGTTCCGTCCGCGCCGACGGCTCCCAGGCCGGTCAGCTCCAGCCGGTACGCCCGGCCCCGCACGTCCCCGGCGTCGAGTTCGAACCCGGCCAGCCGCAGCCCGCCCGGCCCGGCGTCGGGCAGGGCGACGGTGAACGGCAGCGCCGTGCCGTCGCTGCCGGCGGTGGCCACGGGCAGCCGGAAGGCCAACCCGTCGGCCCGGGTGAGCAGGACCGCCACCGCGACCCCGTGCGGGACGACGGCGCCGCGGACCGGGGTGCGGACGGTGCCGGTGAGCGAGGCGGCACCGGCGGGCAGGTCCACTCCGGCGGGCGCCCCCCGTGCCCGGGTCAACCGGTCGAACAGGGCCGGCACCGGCTCGTCGGCCAACCGGCCGTTGAGCCGGACCAGACCGCTCGCCGCGGACGCGTCGAGGCTCACCACCGTCGCCGGCAGGTCGTTGCGGCCGACCCGGATCTCGTCCCGCCACGCCGGCAGGGCCCGGTCCAGGCCGGGCAGTGCCGCGAGACGTCCGGCCCGGTCGTCGGGGGCGGCGCCGCTGCGTTCGACCAGCCGCAGGTCGGCGCCGACGGTGTGGTCCGCCCGTTCCACCTGGGACCGCTCGCCGGTGCTGATCAGCGACCAGGCCAGCGTGCTGCCGCCGACGGCCAGCGCGAGCAGCAGCACCGGCCCGGCGTGTGGCCGGCGGCCGGCCTGCCACATGCCGAACATGGTCGCCGTCCACGGCCGCCGGTCGACGAACCGCTCGGCGAACCGGGTCGCCGGCGGCAGCAGCCGCAGCGCCACCACCGCCCCGGCGAGCACGCCCAGCGTGGGCGCGGCGACCAGCAGCGGGTCCACCCCGAGCCGGCCGCCGGCGCCGGTCACCGGCGACGAGTACTGCCGCAGCTGCGCCCAGGCCAGCACGGCGAACCCGACCAGCACCAGGTCGACGCCGGCCCGCTGCACGGCGGCGGACCGGGTCGGCCGGGACCGGGCCGCCATGTCCGCCACGTACGTCCCCGCGCCGCGCAGCGTGGGGGCGACCATCACCACCAGGCAGCCCGCGGCGGTGGCGGCGGCGGCCACCCACACCAGGGTCCCGCTGCCCGCGGCCGGGCCGAGGTCCACCGGCCCGTCGGCGCCCAACCGGCGCAGCGCCCCGCCGGCGAGCAGCGGCCCGAACACGGCGGCGGGCACGACCACCAGGCTCGCTTCCCGGGCGGCGAGCCCCGCCAGCTGCCGGCGGGCGGCGCCGCGGGCGCGCAGCAGGGCCGTCTGCGGCCGCCGGTCCTGGTGCAGCAGCGCGGCGATCAGCACCAGGGCGTATCCGCCGAGGACGACGACGAGCAGCAGCGGGGTGGCCAGCGCGGAGCGGCCGGCGAGGTCCGCGCGGCCGATCCGGTCGAGCAGCCGGTCCATGCTCGTGACGGTCTGCGCGGACGAGCCGAGGCCGGCCACCTCGGGCACGTCGGTGGCGGCGGACGCCAGCGCCCGACGCACCTCGGGCAGCCGGGACGCCTCCACCGCGGTGAGGTCCGGGGCCACCACCCAGGAGGCGGAGACCGAGCCGGGGAAGGTCGCCGCGAAGGCCGCGGGGTCCAGCACGAACGGCCCGAACGACGAGGCGGAGCCGACGTCCGTCGGCGCGCCCACCCCGGGCGCCAGCCGCCAGTACGGATCGGCGGGGTCGCGGGGTCGCCAGGTGCCGGTCAGCAGCAGCTCGCCGTCCCGGCCGGAGCTGCGGTCGCGTACCGGCACCCGCTCCCCCGGGGTCAGGCCCAACCCGGCCGCGACCCGCTCCGGCAGGGTCACCTGCAACGGCCCGCCGCCGCCGACGGCCGGCCAGGAGCCGCCGGTCAGCTCCGCGTACCGGGGCAGGTCCTCGAGGGTGGTGAGGCCGGCGAAGGCCGGGTCGTCGTTCGAGCGGGCGACCGGGCCGAGGTCGCCGGTGAGTTCCCGGCCGGTGCCGTACCGGGCGGTGGTCACGGTGACCGGGGCGCCGCCGAGGCCGCCGGCGAGGCGGTCCCGGACCGCCTGGTCGCGGCTGGCGAATTCGGCCAGGTCGCGTCCGGCGGAGCCGCTGACCAGCAGGCTGCGTTCCTCGACCGGCGCGGAGGCGAGCAGGGCACGTTGCCCGGCCTCGGTCGCCCGGCGGTTGTAGTCGGAGAGTCCGGTGACCAACGCGACCGCCACCAGTGCCGCGACCACGGCGGCGAGCAGCAGCCCCCGTGCGGCGCGCGCCCGCCTCCACACCAGCTTCATCCGACGTCCTCCCCGGGCCCGCGATCGGGCCGACGACGAGAAGAAGTGCCGGCGGGTACGGAAAGGTTCGCGCCCGTTACATGATCGTTATTCGTTCCGGCGCAGGCCCCGCCGGACCGGGTCAGCGGGGGCGGTCACGGTCCTTGGAGGGCTGCACCCGCTTCGGCTCGCCGGGCATCTTGGGGTGGTCCGGCGGGTACGGCAGGTCGCCCTGCCCGGCGGCGGCGTCCCGGTCGGCCCACTCCAGCAGCGGGGTGATGTCGTAGGCGGTGTCGTCGATGCCGGCGTGCGGGTCGCCGCGCTCGGCGAGCCGGATCGGGACGCTGCGCAGGTCGAAGTCGTCCGGGTCGACGTCGGGCAGCTCCGCCCAGTCGACCGGGGTGGAGACGGTGGCCCGGGCGTTGGCCCGCAGCGAGTACGCGCAGGCGATCGTGCGGTCCCGGGCCATCTGGTTGTAGTCGACGAAGACCCGCTGACCGCGCTCCTCCTTCCACCAGGCGGTGGTGACCAGCTCGGGGCGGCGCCGCGCCAGCTCCCGGGCCAGCGCGATGGTGGCCCGGCGCACCTCGGTGAACGTCCAGCGGGGCTGGATCCGCAGGTAGACGTGCAGGCCCCGGCCGCCGGAGGTCTTCGGCCAGCCGGTGGCGCCCAGCTCGTCGAGGAGGCCGCGCAGCTCACCGGCGGCTGTCGCCGCGTCGGCGAAGTCGGTGCCGGGTTGCGGGTCGAGGTCGATCCGCAGCTCGTCGGGGCGGTCGACGTCGGCGGCCCGGACCGGCCACGGGTGGAACACGACGGTGCCCATCTGGGCGGCCCAGGCGACGTGGGCGAGATCCGCCGGGCAGAGCTCGTCGGCGCCGCGCCCGCTCGGGAAGGTGATCGTGGCGGTCTGCACCCAGGGCGGCACGCCGCGGGTGGGTATCCGCTTCTGGAAGAACATCTCCCCCTCGACGCCCTCCGGGAAGCGTTGCAGGGTGGTCGGCCGGGAGCGCAGCGCCCGCATGATGCCGTCGCCGACGGCGAGGTAGTAGTGGAAGACCTCGGCCTTGGTGAAGCCGCGCTGCGGAAAGATCACCCGGTCCGGGCTGGTCAGCCGGACGGTGTGCCCGGCCACCTCGATCTCGGTCACCGTCGCTTTCGCGCTGCCTGCCATCCCGCGACCATATGCGACGCCTCCGACGTCGGGCGTACCGTTGACGGGTGAGTCTTGACGAGAACGAACTGCCCCGCACCGAGGACGAGTGGCGGGTCCGGCTGACCCCGGAGGAGTTCCGGGTGCTGCGCGAGGCCGGCACCGAGCCCGCGTGGACCGGCGAGTACGTGGACACCAAGACCCGCGGCGTCTACCACTGCCGCGCCTGCGGCCTGGAGCTCTTCTCCAGCGACACCAAGTTCGACTCGCACTGCGGCTGGCCGAGCTTCGACGACGCCATCCCGGGCCGGGTCAAGGAGATCCAGGACAACACGCTCGGGATGACGCGGACGGAGATCCGCTGCGCCCGGTGCGACAGCCACCTCGGGCACGTCTTCCACGGCGAGGGCTTCACCCCGAAGGACACCCGGCACTGCGTCAACTCGGTGTCGATCCGGCTCGAGCCGAAGTAGGACCGCGCCCGGCGGGAAGGCGACCGGTCAGAGCAGCAGCAGGCTGCCCCGGTCGTCGACCCGGTCGGCGGAGTCGTCGTCGAGCCAGACGCCGCCACTGGCGAGGTAGCGGAACCGGTACTCGCCCGGGCCGAGCTTGACGGTCACCGTCCGGGTGCCGTCGCGTCGGGCGACCAGCTCGTGCCGGCCGGGCTCCCAGCCGTTGAAGCAGCCGACCACGCTCACCGTGCCGGGCGGGGCGTCCCGGGGCAGGCAGAAGGTGACCCGGGTCTGGTTGCCGAAGAGCTTGTTGCGCTTGATCACGTCGTCCTCCGGGATCGAGGCGGGTTCACCAGGCCCAACGCGTGACACGCCGGGGGCGAAACGCCGTACGGCCGGATCGGATCGCCGGTTTTCGCCCCGCCGGCCGCGCGATGGCCCACCCTGAGGGCTACCTGTCCTGATTTGGGGGTTTTCATCGTGGCTACCTGTGAGGTCTGCGGCAACGAGTACTGGATGGCGTTCGAGGTGCGCACGGTCAGCGGTGACACGCACACCTTCGACTGCTTCGAGTGCGCGGCGCAGAAGCTGGCGCCGGTCTGCGAGCACTGCCAGGTCAAGATTCTCGGCCACGGGGTCGAGGTCTCCGGCCGGTTCTTCTGCTGCGCCCACTGCGCCCGTGCCGAGGACGCCCAGGGCGCGGAGATCCGCGACGCGGTCGGCGCCCGCCCGGCCTGACCCCGGCCCGCGCCCCGCCCTACCATCGCGGGATGCCGCAGCCCACCACGCACGTCGCCCGCTTCGCGGAGCTGGACGCCCGGACCTTCCACGACCTGCTCCGGCTGCGGATCGACGTGTTCGTCGTCGAGCAGGCCTGCCCGTACCCGGAGCTGGACGGCCGGGACGTCGAACCGGGCACCCGCCACCTCTGGCTCGAGCAGGACGGGGCCGTCCTGGCGTACCTGAGGATCCTGGCCGATCCGGACGGCGTGGCCCGGATCGGCCGGGTGGTGGTGGCGCCGGCGGCTCGCGGCGGCGGGCACGCCGGGCGGCTGATGACCGAGGCGCTGCGGCTGGTCGGCGACGGCCCGTGCGTGCTGGAGGCCCAGTCCTACCTGGTCGGCTTCTACGCCCGGCACGGCTTCACGGTCACCGGGCCGGAGTACGTCGAGGACGGCATCCCGCACGTCCCGATGAGCCGGGAGCCCTGACGCTGCGGCCCGCCCGGCTCACACCAGGCAGTTGACGATGTCGGCGACCGAGCGGCGGCGACCGGTGTAGAACGGGATCTCCTCCCGGACGTGCCGGCGGGCGCCGGAGGCGCGCAGGTCCCGCATCAGGTCGACGATCCGGTGCAGTTCGTCGGCCTCGAAGGCGAGCATCCACTCGTAGTCGCCCAGCGCGAACGAGGCCACGGTGTTGGCCCGGACGTCGGGGTAGCCGCGGGCCATCTTGCCGTGCTCGGAGAGCAGCTCCCGCCGCTCGGCGTCGGGCAGCAGGTACCACTCGTACGACCGGACGAACGGGTAGACGCAGAGGTAGGGCCGGGGCTCCTCGTCGGCGAGGAACGCCGGGATGTGGCTCTTGTTGAACTCGGCCGGCCGGTGCAGCGCCATCTGGGACCAGACCGGGGTGAGCGCCCGACCCAGCGTGGTCCGGCGGAACCGCAGGTAGGCGTCCTGGAGCGCGTCGCTGGAGGGAGAGTGCCACCACACCATGACGTCGGCGTCGGCGCGCAGGCCGGCCACGTCGTACACGCCGCGGACCGTGACGTCCTTGCCGGCCAGCTCCTCGAAGAGCGACTCGACCTCGCCGCTGACGTTCTCCCGCAGCGCGGGCAGCGGGCTGGTGGCCCGGAACACCGACCACATGGTGTAGCGGATGCTGGCGTTGAGCTCCTTGAGCCGGGCCGCGTTGGTCTGCTCGGTCATTGACCCGATCCTCCCAGTGCTTCGATGATCTGCTCGGCCGCCGTCTCGCCGGAGCGGACGCAGACCGGGATGCCGACCCCGTCGTGACCGGCCCCGGCCAGGGCCAGCGTGGGGTGGCTGGCGTGCAGCGCCGCCCGGGTGGCGGCGAGCCGGTCGAGGTGACCGGGGGCGTACTGGGGCAGCGCGCCACCCCAGCGCTGCACGTGCGTGGCGACCGGCGGGGGCAGCGGGGTGCCCAGCACGGCCGACAGCTCCCGGTGCACGGTGGCGACCAGGTCGTCGTCGGCGAGCTGGAGCGAGGTCCCCTCGCCGTACCGGCCGACGGAGGCGCGGACCAGGGCGATCCCGTCCGGCCGGGCCAGGTGCCCCCACTTGGTGGTGAAGAAGGTGGACGCCTTGATCAGCAGCCCCTCGGTGGCCGGCACCAGGAAGCCGGAGAGCGCCGGCAGGGCGGGCTCCGGCAGGGCCAGGGTGATCAGGGCGACACTGGCGTAGTCGAGGTCGCCGACGGTCGCGGCGACCTCGGGGGCGACGTCGGCGAGCAGCCGGGCGGTCGGCCGGGCCGGCACGGCGAGCACGACCGCGTCGGCCTCGACCAGCTCCGGCTCGCGGGTCGGGCCGACGGTCAACTGCCAGCCGTCGGCGGTCGGCTTCAGCTCGCGCACGGCGGCGTCGCGCCGGATCGTCGCGCCGCTGGCCGTGGCCGCCGCCTCGACCAGCCGGCTGAGCCCACCGGCCACGGTGCCGAAGATCGGCCGGGCCGGGCCACCGGACCCGGCGGCGGCCTGCGCGGTCCGGGCCGAGGCGGCCTGCGCCGCCCGTACCGCCGCGGTCAGGGTGTGCTCGACGCGCGCGGCGCGGGCCAGCGCGGGCATGGTCGTCACCAGCGACAGGTCGTCCGCGCGGCCGGCGTACACCCCACCCAGCAGCGGGTCGACCAGGCGGTCCACCACCTGGTCGCCGAACCGGGGGCGGACCAGCGCGCCGACGGCAACGTCGGAGTCCGCGCCGAGCAGCGGGCGGCCACCGTCGCGGTCGGCGTCCGCCGGCGGCGACGCGACCGCCGCCACCTTCGCCAGGTCCCCGGGTACGCCCATCAGCGTGCCGCCGGGGATCGGGTGCAGCCCGCCGTCGACCGCGAGCGCGGCCTGCCCGACGGTCGGGTGGACGATCTCGTCGGCCAGGCCCAGCCGGTGGGCCAGGGTCACGGCGGCGGAGTCGCCACCGGTGGCCGGGTCGCGCATCAGGAACGACTCGGCGCCGAACTCCACCGGCTGCCCGAGCAGCTCACCGGTGCGCAGTTTGCCGCCGAGGGCGCCGGACTGCTCGTACACGGTGATCTCGGTGCCGGCCGGGGCGCGGTCGCGCAACCGGACGGCGGCGGCCAGCCCGGTGATCCCGCCACCGATCACCGCGATCCGCCAGGGCTGCCGCATCGTCGTCCTCCCTAGTCGGCCGGTCGCGCGGACACCTCGTGCACCAGCGCGACCACCCGGGTCAGCACGTCGGGGTCGGTCTCCGGCAGCACGCCGTGACCGAGGTTGAACACGTGGCCGGGCGCGGCCCGACCCTGCTCCAGGATCCGCCGGACCTCGGCCTCCACCACCGACCAGGGCGAGAGCAGCACGGCCGGGTCGAGGTTGCCCTGCACCGCCCGGCTCCTGCCGATCCGGCCGGTGGCCACGTCCAGCGGGGTACGCCAGTCCACGCCGACCACGTCGGCGCCGGCCTCCCCCATCGTGCCGAGCAGCTCGCCGGTGCCCACCCCGAAGTGGATCCGGGGCACCCCGGCGTCGGCCAGCCCGGCCAGCACGGCCGCCGAGTGCGGCAGCACGTAGCGGCGGTAGTCGGCCTCCGACAGCGCACCGGCCCAGGAGTCGAAGAGCTGCACCGCGGAGACGCCCGCGTCGACCTGCACCCGCAGGAAGGCCAGGGTCACCTCGGCGAGCCGGGAGCAGAGCGCGTGCCAGAGCTCCGGCTGGCCGTACATCAGGGCCTTGGTCTTCGCGTGGGTCCGCGACGGGCCGCCCTCGACCAGGTAGCTGGCCAGGGTGAAGGGGGCGCCGGCGAAGCCGATCAGCGGGGTGTCGCCCAGCTCGGCGACGAGCAGCCGGACCGCCTCGTCCACGTAGGACACGTCGTCGCGGCCGATCGGGCGGATCCGTTCGACGTCCTCGGCGGTGCGCACCGGCTCGGCCACCACCGGGCCGGTGCCGGCCACGATGTCCAGGTCGACGCCGGCCGCGGCGACCGGCACCACGATGTCGCTGAACAGGATCGCGGCGTCGACCCCGTGCCGGCGGACCGGCTGGAGGGTGATCTCGGCCACCAGCTCGGGGCGGCGGCAGGACTCCAGCATCCCGACGTTGGACCGGATCTCCCGGTACTCCGGCAGCGACCGGCCGGCCTGGCGCATGAACCAGACCGGGGTGTGCGGGACGGGTTCACGGCGGCAGGCGCGGACGAAGGGCGAGTCGGCCGGCCCGCCGGGGCGGGATTCTCCGTCTCGGGCGGCAGTGCCCGCGGTCTCGGTGCTCATCGCGGCAATCGTGCCACGGGGCCGGGCGCGGCCAGCCGGCAGCGCCACCTTTTGTGACCCGCGACCGCCCGACCGCCGCGCTGGCGGGCGGCGCGGGAGCGCTTCGGCGCGCCGTTGCGGCGGGCGGCCCGTGGGGCGGCATAGGCTGCCGGTCATGGCCCCCCCGATCGCGCTCCCGGAGACCTTCACCCGCGCGGTCGCCGGGCTGCGGTCGGTCACCCCCCGGGCGGAGATCGTGCTGGAGGAGGTGGGCGCACCGCAGCGCCTCGCCCCGTACGCCTTCGCGCTCTCCGCCACCGTGCTGCGCGACGAGGAGGAGGTGGCCACCGGGCGGCTGATCCTGCTGCACGACCCGGCGGGGCACGAGGCCTGGCAGGGCACCCTCCGTCTGGTCACCTACGTGACCGCCGAGCTGGAGGTCGACCTGGCGGCGGATCCACTGCTGCCGGGGGTCGGCTGGACCTGGCTGACCGACGCCCTGGAGGCGCACGACGCCGGCTACCGAGCGGCCGGCGGCACCATCACCCAGACCATGTCGACCCGGTTCGGCGAGCTGGCCGGGCCGCCCGCCGCGGGGGACATCGAGATCCGGGCGTCCTGGACGCCGCTCGGCGCGGACCTCGCCGCGCACCTGCTCGCCTGGTGCGCGCTGCTCGCGTCGACGGCGGGGCTGCCCCCGCCCGGGGTGACCGCGCTGCCCGAGCGCAGGCCGGCCGGCGCGGCCTGAGCAGCGCCGCCGAGCTGCCCCGGCGCGACGAGTCGGCCGGATTGTCCGGCGCCGTCCGGTGGACTGCCGGCCACCCGACCGACACGCGCCCGACCGGCTGCGCACACCGGATGGCGCGGCGCACTAGGGTTGTCAGGTGACCGACGAACCACCCCTGCGCCGTCGGGCCGCCGAAAGCCGTACGGGAGACGCCTCGCCCTCGGCCGCGCCGGAGCCGGAGAACGTGGGGACCGACCAGCCCAGCGGCGGCCCCGTTCCGCTGATCGCTCCCCGCGACGGTACGCCCCAGCCGGTGGCCACCCCGCGCGAACTCGACGAGGTCGTGGCCCGCTTCGCCGCGGGCACCGGCCCGGTGGCCCTGGACGCCGAGCGCGCCTCCGGCTACCGCTACAGCCAGCGCGCCTACCTGGTGCAGCTGCGGCGGGAGGGCGCCGGCACGGCGCTGATCGACCCGTTGCCGCTGGCCGACCTGACCGTGCTCGACGAGGCGATCGGCGGGGCCGAGTGGGTGCTGCACGCCGCCAGCCAGGATCTGGCCTGCCTGGCCGAGGTGGGGTTGCGCCCGCGCCGGCTCTTCGACACCGAACTGGCCGCCCGGCTGGCCGGCTTCGAGCGGGTCGGCCTGGCCGCGCTCACCGAGCAGCTGCTCGGCTACAGCCTGGAGAAGCACCACTCGGCGGCGGACTGGTCCAGCCGACCGCTGCCGGAGTCCTGGCTGACCTACGCCGCGCTGGACGTGGAGATGCTGGTCGACCTGCGCGACGCGCTGGACGCGGAGCTCCAGCGGCAGGGCAAGTCGGCGTGGGCGGCCGAGGAGTTCGCGGCGCTGGTGCGCAACGGTGCCCGCCCGCCCCGGGTGCGCGCCGAGCCGTGGCGGCGCACCTCGGGCATCCACCGGGTGCGCGGGGCGCGGGCCCAGGCCCGGGTGCGTTCCCTCTGGTACGCCCGGGACCAGATCGCCGCCCGCCGGGACGCTGCCCCGGGGCGGGTGCTGCCGGACTCGGCGATCGTGGCCGCCGCCGAGCTGGACCCGAAGGACGAGCGGACCCTGCTGACCCTGCCCGGGTTCGGCGGCCGCTCGGTGCGCCGACTGGCGCGTACCTGGCTGGCGGCCCTGGACGACGCCCGGCAGCTGCCGGAGGATGCCCTGCCGGCGACGCCGACGGTCGAGGGGCCCCCGCCGCCGCACCGCTGGGCGGAGCGGGACCCGGTGGCCGCCGGCCGGCTGGCCCGCTGCCGGGAGGCGGTGGTCCGGATCGCCGGTGCGCACAACCTCCCGCCGGAGAACCTGATCGCCCCGGACTCGATCCGCCGGCTGGCCTGGGTCCCCCCGGAGGAGATCACCGAGGACACGGTCGCGGAGACCCTGCGCACCTTCGGCGCCCGCGAGTGGCAGCTCACCCTCCTGGTCCCGAACCTCACCGCCGCCCTCCCCACCCCCGCTCCCTGACCGCCCTCCGGCCCGTCCCGCCCGCCGGGACGCCAGGTCGCGCGTGTGGGATGGGCCACACGGGGGGTGGTGACGGGGTTGGTTACTGACGAGTAGCATCCGAGTCAAATGCCAGTGCCGGCTAGGAGGCTCCAAGTGCCCCGTGAAGTCAGGGATGTCGTCTTCGTCGACGGCGTCCGTACCCCCTTCGGCAAGGCGGGTGGCATGTACGCCAACACCCGCGCCGACGACCTGGTGATCCGCTGCATCCGCGAGCTGCTGCGCCGTAACCCGCAGCTGCCGCCCGAGCGGGTCGAGGAGGTGGCCATCGCCGCCACCACCCAGATCGGCGACCAGGGCCTCACCATCGGTCGTACCGCCGCCCTGCTGGCCGGCCTGCCCAAGACCGTTCCCGGCTTCGCCATCGACCGGATGTGCGCCGGCGCGATGACCGCGGTGACCTCCGTCGCCGGCGGCATCGCCATGGGCGCCTACGACATCGCCATCGCCGGCGGCGTCGAGCACATGGGCCGCCACCCGATGGGTGAGGGCGTCGACCCCAACCCGCGGATCATCTCAGAGAAGCTGGTCGACCCGTCCGCCCTGGTCATGGGCGCCACGGCGGAGAACCTGCACGACCGGGTCCCGCACATCACCAAGCAGCGCACCGACGCGTTCGCGCTCGCCTCGCAGCAGAAGACCGCCAAGGCGTACGCCAACGGCAAGCTCCAGGACGACCTGGTGCCGGTCGCCATCCGCGACGACGAGAACGGCTGGGGCCTGGCCACCGTCGACGAGGCCCCGCGGGACACCTCGCTGGAGAAGCTCGGCAGCCTGAAGACCCCGTTCCGCCCGCACGGCAAGGTCACCGCGGGCAACGCGGCCGGCCTGAACGACGGCGCCACCGCGAGCCTGCTCGCCGACGAGGCGACCGCCCGCGAGCTGGGCCTGCCGATCGCCATGCGGCTGGTGTCGTTCGGCTTCGTCGGCGTCGAGCCCGAGGTGATGGGCGTCGGCCCGATCCCGTCGACCGAGAAGGCGCTGCGCATCGCCGGCCTGACCATCGACGACATTGGCCTGTTCGAGCTGAACGAGGCGTTCGCCGTGCAGGTGCTCGCCTTCCTCGACCACTTCGGCATCGCCGACGACGACCCCCGGGTCAACCCGTGGGGCGGCGCGATCGCCATCGGTCACCCGCTCGCCTCCTCGGGCGTACGGCTGATGACCCAGCTGGCCCGGCAGTTCGCCGAGCACCCCGAGGTCCGCTACGGCGTCACCGCCATGTGCATCGGCATCGGCATGGGCGGCACGGTCATCTGGGAGAACCCGAACTGGGAGGGTGGAGACAAGTGAGCGCGCTCGCCGCACCGAACGAGGTCGTCACCCGGGCGCTGCTGCGCCAGGTGAACGTACCGGGGCTGGACCGCCCCGCCGCCCTGATCACCCTGGACAACGGCTTCGACCACACCAAGCCGAACACCTTCGGCCCGGCCGGCCTGACCAGCCTGGACGAGGCGATCACCGCCGCGCTGGCCGCGAACCCGGCGTTCATCGCGGTCACCGGCAAGCCGTACATCTTCTGCGTCGGCGCCGACATCGTCGGCCTGCCGGCGCTCGCCGACCGCGAGCAGGCCCTCGAGGTCGGCCGGCTCGGCCACCGGGTCTTCGCCCGGCTCAAGGACAGCCAGATCCCGACCTTCGCCTTCGTCAACGGCGCGGCGATGGGCGGCGGCCTGGAGCTGGCCCTGCACTGCCACTACCGGACGCTCTCCGGCGGCGCGGCGGCGCTGGCCCTGCCCGAGGTCTCCCTCGGCCTGGTCCCCGGCTGGGGCGGCACCCAGCTGCTGCCGAACCTGATCGGCATCCCCGCCGCCACCCAGGTGATCATCCAGAACCCGCTGATGCAGAACAAGATGCTCAAGCCGAAGCAGGCTGCCGAGATGGGCATCGCGGACGTGCTGCTCGAACCGGCCGACTTCCTGGAGCGGTCGCTGGAGTGGGCCGCCGGCGTGGTCCGGGGCGAGGTCACCGTGACCCGGCCCGAGGTCGACAAGGACATGTGGGCGGGCGTGCTCTACTTCGCCCGGCAGACCCTCGACCAGCGGCTGCACGGCGCGGTCCCGGCCGCGTACAAGGCGCTGGACCTGCTGGAGACGGCGAAGGACGCCGACTTCGCCACCGGCACCGCCGCCGAGGACGAGGCCCTGGCCGACCTGGTCTTCTCCGAGGAGCTGCGCAGCGGCCTGTACGCCTTCGACCTGGTGCAGCGGCGGGCCAAGCGGCCGGCCGGCGCGCCGGACAAGGGCCTGGCCCGGCCGGTCACCAAGGTGGGCATCGTGGGCGCCGGCCTGATGGCCAGCCAGCTCGCCCTGCTCTTCGCCCGCCGCCTCCAGGTGCCGGTCGTCATGACCGACCTGGACCAGTCGCGGGTCGACAAGGGCGTCGGCTACGTGCACACCCAGATCGAGAAGGCCGTCAGCAAGGGCCGGATGGACAAGGGCACCGCCGCCAAGCTGTACGGCCTGGTCAGCGGCTCGGTCGACAAGTCGGTCTTCGCCGACGCCGACTTCGTCATCGAGGCCGTCTTCGAGGACCTGAACGTCAAGAAGCAGGTCTGGGCCGAGCTGGAGAAGATCGTCAAGCCGGAGGCGGTGCTGGCGACGAACACCTCGTCGCTGTCGATCACCGCGATGGCCGAGGAGCTGGAGCACCCCGAGCGGGTGGTCGGCTTCCACTTCTTCAACCCGGTCGCCGTGCTGCCGCTGCTGGAGATCGTCCGCGGCGAGCGGACCGACGACGTCACGCTGGCCACCGCGTTCGCGGTCGGTAAGCAGCTGAAGAAGTCCTCGGTGCTGGTCAAGGACGCCCCGGCGTTCGTGGTCAACCGGCTGCTGACCCGCTTCCTCGGCACGGTCTTCGCCGCCGTCGACGCGGGCACCCCGCTGGACGTGGCGAACAGCGCGCTGGACCCGCTGGGCCTGCCGATGCGCCCGCTCGCCCTGCTCCAGCTGGTCGGGCCGGCCGTCGCGTACCACGTGGGCGGCACCCTGCACGAGGCGTTCCCGGACCGGTTCACCGTCAGCGAGAACCTCAAGCGGATCGCCGAGTCCGGCCAGCCGATCGTCGTCGACGACCAGGTCAACGACGAGGTCGCCAAGCTGCTCGTGGTCGGCGACCAGCCACTCACCGCCGAGCAGGTGCGCCAGAACGCGCTCGACGCGCTGGCGCAGGAGATCCGGCTGATGCTCGACGAGGGCGTTGTCGCCGAGGCGCAGGACATCGACCTGTGCATGATCCTCGGCGCCGGCTGGCCGTTCCACCTGGGCGGCGTCACGCCGTACCTGGACCGGACCGGCACCTCCGAGCGGGTCGCCGGCCAGCGGTTCCTGCCGCGCGGTGCGGCCAGCCTGCCCGCCTGATCCGTCCTGCACCCCCGCGATCGCGGTGGTCGGAGCGTCCACATCGGACGCCCCGGCCACCGCGATCGTCGTTGCGGGCGCCGCCTACGGTCGGGAACGGGGCAGCGGGACGAGGCGTCGGCTGGCTACCATCACCCGTTCTCTTCTTCGCCTGGAGCTGATCTGATGTCCTCACCGCCGGTGGATCCCTGGTCCGCGCAGCCGGAACACGGCCCGCCCCACCCACCCCACCCCCAGCCGTACGGCGGGCAGCCCGCGCCGCCGCCGTCCGGCGAGTGGCCGACCGCGTCGTACCCGACCACCCCGACCCCGCAGGGCGGTGGCTGGGCGCCCGCCCCGGCACCGGGCGGTCACCCCGCCGACCCGTACCCCACGCAGGCGTACGGCGGCTACCCCCCGCAGGGTCAGCCGGGCCCCGGTCCGGACGCCACGCAGGCGTACGGCGGTTACCCCTCGCCGGGTCACGCGGGCCCCGGTCCGGACGCCACCCAGGCGTACCCGGGATTCCAGGGCGCACCGTTCGGCGCGCCGGTGGGGCCGCCGCCGGCGCCCGCGCCGAAGAAGTCCCGGCTGCCGCTGATCCTGTCGCTGGCGCTGGCCGGCCTGCTGGTGCTCTGCCTGGGCGGAGGCGGGCTGGTCTTCGCCGCCCTCTCCGGTGATGACGACCCCGCGCCGCTGGCCAGCGGCGGGCCGTCGGCCAGCCGCGGCGCCACCCCGGCGGAGACGGCCACCGCCGCACCGACGCCCAGCGAGACGGAGGAGGCCCTCGGCCGGGTCCGGCTGGTCACCCCGAAGACCCTGGCCGGCCGGGCGAAGAGCACCGAGCCGGAGCTGCGTCGGCTGGCCGACCAGATGAACCGGGACATGAGGTCCACCGTCCGCAACGAGACCGGCGCGATGAGCGGCTTCTACGGCAGCGCGGAGAAGCGCAACCTGGTCATGGTGGCCGGGGCGTCCGGCCCGGTCATCCTCCCCGAGCAGGAGCTCGACGAGGCCATCGACGGGCTCGAGACCACCCTGGCCGTGAAGAAGATGACGGCGATCAGCCCGGGCCCGCTGGGCGGCGTGGCGAAGTGCGGCGACGGCAAGGCGGCCGGCATCGCGCTGGGTGTCTGCGTCTGGGCCGACCACGGCAGCGTCGGCATGATCATCATGTACTTCTCGTCGGCCCGGAAGGCGAAGGCCGAGTTCGTCACGATCCGGGGTCAGATCGAGAAGCGGTCCTGACGGCGGAGGGTCCCGGTGACCGTTGTGCGGCCCCGCCGTCGGGACCCTCCTGTCTGGACGGATGCGTCACCTTCGGCTCGGGCGGGGCGGCGAGACCAGAGCGGGTCTGGCTAAGATCACGGTCTTTGTCCCGTAGACCTGGAGCTGACCTGATGTCCCAGCCGCCGGCCAATCCCTACCCCTCTCAGCCGGAGAGCGGCGCGTACCCGCAGCCCGGCGGTCACCCGTCGCCGCAGGACCCGACGTTCGCGGCCCAGCCGGGCCAGCCGTACGGGGAGCCGCCCGCCCCGCCGGCCAAGAAGAAGTCCACCCTCAAGATCGTGCTGATCGTCCTCGCCGTGCTGCTGGTGCTCTGCCTCGGCGGCGCCGCGATCGCCGCGTTC
The DNA here is from genome assembly GCF_059089345.1 of Micromonospora sp. BS32. NCBI lineage: Bacteria > Bacillati > Actinomycetota > Actinomycetes > Micromonosporales > Micromonosporaceae > Micromonospora > Micromonospora sp. BS32. Next base: position 193,634 of record NZ_JBSSHR010000001.1, on the reverse strand, counting down.
GCCGTCAAGGACGACGTCAAGGAGGCGGTCGACGCGGTCAACACCAAGGTGGTCGCGCCGACCACGCTGGCCGGCCGCAAGCAGATCACCGACCCGGAGCTGAAGGCGCTCTCCGACCAGATGGTCACCGAGATGAAGTCCTCGGTGCAGAACGAGAGCGGCGCGGTCGGCGCCTTCTACGGCGACCCGGCCAAGCAGGACCTGGTCATGATCGCCGCCGCGTCCGGCCTGCTGGCCGACCCGAAGAAGGAGCTGGACGACGCGGTCAAGGGGCTCTCCACCGAGCTGGCCGTCAGCAACATGACCGCGGTCGACGCCGGTCCGCTCGGCGGCGAGGCCCGTTGCGGCGACGGCAAGACCGAGCAGGTCCCGCTGGGCGTGTGCGTCTGGTCCGACAAGGGCAGCCTCGGCATGGTCGTGATGTTCTTCAAGTCCGCCGACGCGGCCAAGGCCGAGTTCGCCACCATGCGCCGGCAGATCGAGCAGCGCTCCTGACCCGTACGGCGTGAACCGGGCCCCGTCCACCATGGTGGACGGGGCCCGGTCCGTCAGCTGGCCGTGGCGGCGCGTTCCGCCTCGCCGCGGCACACGCAGAACTCGTTGCCCTCCGGGTCAACCAGCACCACCCAGCCGGTGCCGTCCGGCCGTCGGCGGTCGGTCACCAGGCTCGCGCCGTGCCCGAGCAGCCGCTCGACCTCGGCGTCCCGGGTTCGCTCGGTGGGCTCCACGTCGAGGTGGAACGCGCCCTTGCCGTGCCGTTCCTCGACCCGGACGAAGAGCAGGTCCGGGCCCTCGCCGGGCGGCGCGAGCAGGACGGCCTCCGGGTCACCCGGGAAGTCGTCGTCGTGCAGCCGGCGGTCGAGCACCCCGGACCACCAGGTGGCCAGGGTGTAGGGGTCGTTCGATTCGACGGTGACGCATCTGATCCGTGCGGTCACGGTGTTTCCTCCGGTTGGGATGGAGGCGCCCCGCGGATGTCAGCGGTGGTCGGTACGGGGCGCGGGACAGGTCATGGTGGACATCGCCGCACCCCCTCTCATCGGCTCGGGCTGACCGGATGATCATGCCAGCCGTCGGCCACGTCGACAAGCCCCGGTTCAGCTCAGCAGCGCCCCGGCCACCGCCAGGGTGACCATCGACAGCGCGGTGGTCGCGATGACCGTCTCCCGGGCCACCGCCTGACCGCCGCCGTACTCCCGGGCGAAGATGTAGGTGTTCTGGGCGGTGGGCAGCGCCGCGCACACCACGAGGGCCAGCAGGTCGGCCCGGCCGACCCCGGCCAGCAGCCCCACCGACCAGGCGACCAGCGGCTGCGCCAACAGCTTCAACCCGGACAGCACGGCCACCTCGCCCTTCCCGCCGGGACGGGGGCCGGCGCCGGTCAGCGACAGCCCGAGCGCGACCAGCGCGGTCGGTACGGCCGCCGCGCCGAGCAGCGCCAGCGGCGCGGCCACCAGCTGCGGCGGATGCCAGCCCAGGCCGGAGCAGAGCGCGCCGAGGGCCGGTCCGGCGATCACCGGGTTGCGCAGCGGCAGGGTCAGCAGCCGGCCCGGGCGCAGCGGCCGGCCCGCGCCGCGGTCGAGCAGCACCAGGATCACCGGGGTGACCACCAGCACCTGGAAGAGCAGCACCTCGGTGAGGAAGGCGGCGTCGCCGAGCACCTGCAAGGCCACCGGGATGCCGAGGTTCGCCGAGTTGACGTACCCGGCGGCCATCGCCGCGATCGTGGCCTCGCCGACGGACCGGTGGCGCAGCACCGCGCCGAGGACGAAGGCCACTCCCATGGTGACGAAGGTGCTGACGGCGAAGGCGGCCAGGGCCCTCGGGTGCACCGCCAGCCGGGTCCGGGAGAGCGTGGTGAACAGCGCCGCCGGCATCGCCAGGTGGAAGACGAAAGCGCCGAGCACCCGCTCGGCCTCCGCCCCCAGCAGCCGCCGTCGACCGATCCACCAGCCGAGCCCGGTGAGCACCCAGATGGGTACGAAGGCGGCGAGCACCCGAGCAGCCTACGCAGTGGCCCGCCGGGGCTACGGCCGGGCGACCGGCGGGACGGCGCCCGGCCGGCCGGCGGGCGCGGCGACCGTGGCGTCGGCGGACGGCAGGGTCACCGTCACCTCCAGCCCGCCGCCCTTGCGGGCGTCCACCTGCACGGTGCCGCCGTGCGCGTCGCAGACCGCCCGGACGATGGAGAGTCCCAGGCCGGAGCCGCGTGCCCCGGTCCGTTCCCGGCCGCCCCGGCGGAACGGCTCGAACAGCCCCGGCACGTCGGCCTGGTCGACCTCGAAGCCGGTGTTCCCCACCACCAGCCAGGAGCTGCGCCCGTCGGTGCCCGTCCGCACCCACATCCGCCCGTGCAGGTGGTTGTAGCGGACCGCGTTCTCGATCAGGTTGCCGGCCAGCCGGTCCAGCAGTCCGGGGTCGCCGACCACCGGGGCCGGCCGGAGCGACGTCTGCACCCGCAGCCCGATCCGCTCCACCTCGCGGGCCACCGCGGAGAGCGCGTTGGCCGTACCGGTGGCCAGGTCGCACTCGGCCCGACGGGCCAGCCGCCGGCCGGCCTGCGCCTCGCTGCGGGCCAGCACCAACAGTGCGTCCACCAGTCCGTTGGCCCGCTCCGAGGCGTCCCGGACCACGGTGGCCATCCGGCGGTACTCGGCGGTGTCCGCCTCGTCGTCGCTGAGCGTCACGTCGATCTCGGTCCGCATCACCGCCAGCGGGGTCCGCAGCTCGTGCGAGGCGTTGGCGACGAACCGTCGCTGCGCCTCGAACGCGGCGGCGATCCGGTCCAGCATGGCGTCGAAGGTACGGGCCAGCTCGGCCACCTCGTCGTCCGTGCCGGACCAGCCGATCCGCTGGTCGAGGGTGGCCTCGCCGAGCCGCCGCGCGGTCGCGGTGACCTGGCGCAGCGGGCGCAGCGCCCGGCCGGCCACCAGGTACGCCCCGGCGACCCCGACCACGCTGATCGCCAGGAACGCGACCAGGCCCTTGAGCAGCAGCTCCTGCGACGCGGCGTCGACCAGCTGGCGCTGCCACACCGCGGCGTCGAGCGAGCGACCGTCGGCCAGCAGCACCGTGGTGCCTTGCCGCAGCTCATCGCTGGGCCGCAGCGCGTCGCGGACCAGCAGCCAGGCCAGCCCCACCAGGATCGCCCCCGCGCCGACCAGCAGCACCCCGTTGAGCAGGGTCAGCCGCAGCCGCAGCGTGGGACGCAGCCGCGCGCTCACGAGTTCACCGTTCGGTAGCCGGCGCCGACCACCGTCTCGATCAGCTGCGGGTCGCCGAGCTTCTTGCGCAACGTCATGACGGTGACCCGGACGATGGTGGTGAACGGATCGGTGTTGGCGTCCCAGACCCGTTCCAGCAGCTCCTCGCTGGAGACCACCGCCCCGCGCGCCTTGACCAGCTCGCAGAGCACGCCGAACTCCTTGTTGGTCAGGTCGACCGGGGCGCCGCCCCGGGTGACCACCCGCCGGGCCGGATCGATGACCACGTCGGCGACCGCCAGCACCGGCGGGGCGGCCGGGGTGGCCCGGCGGCCGAGCGCCTGCACCCGGGCGACCAGCTCGTCGAAGGCGAACGGCTTGGGCAGATAGTCGTCGGCGCCCAGCCCCAGCCCGGCCACCCGGTCGGCGACCGAGTCGCTGGCGGTGAGCATCAGCACCCGGGTCAGCGTGCCGGAGGCGGCCAGGTCGGCGCAGATCTGGTCGCCGTGCACCCCGGGCAGGTCCCGGTCGAGCACCACCACGTCGTACCGGGTGACGAAGGCGGCCTCGTGGCCGGCGTCCCCGTCGTACGCCACGTCGACCGCCATCCCCCGCTTGCGCAACCCGCGCGCGATCGCGTCGGCGAGGTTCCGCTCGTCCTCGACCACCAACACCCGCATCCGGACCTCCTCGCCGACCTGCCCGACAACCTAGTGCCGGTTGCCAAGCTCACCGGTGGGCCACCCCCGCCGGCCGGCGCGGTCGCCCCGGCGCGGCGCCGCGCGGTCGGGCCGAACCGGCCGGTCGGGCGGAGGGGTCAGCGGGCCAGCCGCCAGAGTCGCAGCTCGCCGTTGCGCCCCCAGCAGACCATGGCGCACCGCTGTGCGGAGCAGAGATCCCCGGCCTCCGGCACGACGTCCCGGAGCCGGATCGAGCCCTCGGCGTCCAGCTCACCGACGAGGTGGCGATCACCGGCGAGCGGGCGGGTCAGGAGCAGCGGCCGTGGGAGCCACGGTCCACCGAGCAGTCGCCACCGGCCCAGCTCGGCGGTGACCCGGCCGGTCGCCGGGTCGAGCAGGGCGAGCTGGTCGGTCTCCCCGGCGCGGGCGGCCAGCAGCCGGTCACCGACCGGGAACACCGGGGCCCACTGCTCGCCGGCCCAGCGGGGCCGCCCGGTGGCCGGGTCCAGCACCCGCATCCCCCCGTTCGGCCGGCCCAGGCAGACCGCGCTGTCGCATTCGTACGCGAACGGGACCGACCGGTCGTACGGCACCTGCCAGCGCCGCTTCCCGGTGTCCAGCTCGTACGCGTCGAGCTGACCCGGTTCGCCGTCGACCAACAGGAGGTCACCGACCACCTGCGACACCTCGTACGTCTCGCCCCGGGCGGGCGGCACCCGGAAGGCGGACCGCCGGACGCCGGTGGCCGGGTCCCGAATCTCGACCCGGCCGCCGTCGTCGACCACCACGATCGCCGCGATCCGTGGGCCGGCCATCCGGTACATGACCATCCCGAACGGCATGGCCGCCGTCCAGCGGACCGCCCCGGACGCCGGGTCGACACCACGCAGGACCACCGCGGCGCTGTCGGCCATGTTCAGCAGCAGCCCGCCGTCGCCGGTCGGCACCGCTACGCCGGGCTGCCGCCAACGCACCCGCCCGTCGCCGCGGTCGAGCAGCACGCTCTCCTGCCCCTGCCCCTGCCCCTGGCCGGTGTCGAGCGAGACCACGACGCCGTCGGCCACGGTGTCGAACCCGGCGAGCTGCGCGCCGGCCGGCAGCGCCCAGGTCCACCGCTCCCGGCCGTCGGCGAGCGCCAGGGCGTGCAGCCGGCGTGCCGGCAACGACCCGCCGCCCCCGCTCTCCACCAGGACGAGCAGCTCACCGGCGACGAGGAAGGCCGGTTCGGGGAGGGTCCGGCTGACCAGCCGGACCGGCCGGTCCGGCGGGGGCGCCGCCGCCACGAGGGAGAGCAGGGCCAGCAGCCCGGCCGCGACGACCCGCAGTGGACGACCGCCGGCGCGGGGTCGGCGGGGCTCGGGGGCCGGCTGGTCCTGGTGCCCCAGCTCGCCCAGGTCGATGACGCTCACGCGGTCAGCCTCCACAGCCCGTAGGAGTCGTCCTCCCGACGGCAGAGCAGCAGGTCACCGCCGGCCTGGCACTCCCCGGACACCCCGGGCAGCACGTCGAGCACCCGCGCCCGGGCGGCGTCGAGGTCCAGCTCGGCGACGACCAGCCGGCCGTCGGAGGTGGGACGCAAGCCCACCAGCCGCCCGTCCGGGGGGTACCAGGCGGCCAGGTTCCAGGAGCCGACCTCCCTGATCTGCCGGCCGGTCGCCGCGTCCAGGAAGGCGTACGCCTCCTGGGCTCCGAAGGCGGGCACGCTGGCCAGGAGCCGCCCCGCCCGCTCGCCGGTGACCGTCCGCCAGCCGGGGGCCCGCCAGCGCACCGTCCCGGTCGCCGGGTCGAGCCCCCAGACGCCGCCGGTCTGCCCGTACGCGCAGATAACCGTCCCGCAGTCGGCGAAGCCGGAGATCAGCCCGAGCCGGAGCTCCCAGCGCCGCTCCAGCCCGTCGAGTCCGTACGCGGTGACCCGGGAGGCGTAGTCACGGACCACCAGCAGCAGGTCGTCGACCACCTGCGCCTGATGGACCACGGGCAGGTCACCGGAGTTGATCGGGGCGCGGCGCAGCAGCACGCCGGTGCGGGCGTCCCAGACCTCCGCCGGCCCGGTCGCCGGGGTGAGCACGATCCGGTCGACACCGTCGGCGCGGAACCGGTAGTTGGTGGCGCCGGGCACCACCGGCAGGGTCCAGCGGGTCCGGCCGGTGGCCGGGTCGAGGAGGCGGACGCCGCGCGACTCGCCCGCCAGATCGTTGATGATCAGCAGGCCGTCCCCCGCCTCGACACCGGCACCCGGCTGCTCCCAGCGCAGGGGGCCGGTGGCCAGGTCGAAGGCGAAGGTCCGGAACGGCCCGTCCCGCTGCGCCCCGCTGACCAGGAAGACCAGACCGTTCCGGATCCGGAGGCCGCCGTACCCGCCGGCGGCCGGCACCGGTACCCGCCACAACGGCGAAAGCGGCCCGGCGCCGGCGGCCGGGACGGCGTACGCGGAGAACTGGCCGGCGCGGCCGGTCGCCGCGTCCCCCGGCTCGGTGACCAGGAGCCGGTCGCCGGTGAGGTACGCGGCGGCGCCGGGCCGGGCCGGCACGGTGAACGGCTCGCGGCGCTGCGGCGGAGCCGCGCCGCCGACCGCCACCAGGGCGAGCAGCAGTACGAGCGCGATCCGGCCCGGCCGGCCCACGGTGCCCGGTGGCCGGCGGGGCGGCGCCGGCTCGGCGTCATCGCGCACCTCACCCAGCTCGATGATCGTCACGCGCGCCTCCCCGACCGCCGCCACCGCGCCGGGAGCGCCCGTGGGACGTCCACCGGGCCGCCCGGTCCGGCCCGTCGTCGCCTGTACGATGGCGCGTCGTGGCTGTGCCGGTGGTAGATCCCTCGTTGAACCCGACCTCCGCGCCCGGCGCGGCCGAGCCCGGGACGGCCGGCCCGATCGGACGGGCCCGCCGGCGACCGGCGCGGGCCGACGTCCTGGCCATCGGAGCCTATGTGCTGCTCGGTGTTTTCGTGTGCCTCAACTACTGGGTGGACGTGCAGCACCGGGTCTCCTCGCACCTGCCGACGGACCACAGCTGGTTCGAGTGGCTCTTCTCGCACGGCGCGTACTCGCTGCGGCACCTGGAGAACCCGTTGTTCAGCGCGCGGCAGAACGCCCCGGACGGGGTGAACATGATGGCCAACACCTCACTGCTGGGGATGACCCTGCCGCTGGCCCCGGTCACCCTCCTGTTCGGCCCGCAGGTGACGTACGCGCTCTACCTGGGCGGTGCGCTCGCGGCGACCGCCGGCACGTCGTACTGGATGCTCTCCCGGCACCTGGTGCGCTCGCGGGCGGCGGCCTTCGTCGGCGGCGCCTTCCTCGGCTTCGCCCCGGGCATCGTGCACCACGCCAACGGGCAGCCCAACTTCGTCTCCAACTTCCTGCTGCCGTTGATCGTGGCCCGGGTGCTGCGGCTGGGCCGGCCGGGCCGGTGGCGGCGCGACGGGGTGGCGCTGGGGCTGCTGGTGGCGTACCAGATCTTCATCAACGAGGAGATGCTGCTGCTCACCGCGCTGGGCTGTCTGGTGGTGGTCCTCGCGTACGCGGTGCAGCGGCCCCGGGCGGCGCGCGAGCGGGCCGGCGGCTTCCTGGCGTCGCTCGGCGTCGGCGGCGGGCTGACCCTGCTGCTCACCGGCTACCCGATCTGGTACCAGTTCAACGGCCCGCAGTCCTACCGCGGATTGCAGGGCGGGGTCTTCCACAACTGGGGCGAGGACCTGGTCGCCTTCGTCACCTTCGCCCGGGACACGGTCGCCGGCGACGAGGCGGTGGAGCGGACCATCGGCCTGACCGAGCAGAACACCTGGTTCGGCTGGCCGCTGGCGCTGGTCGCGCTGGCCGCCCTGGTGCTGCTCTGGCGGCGCAGCCCGGCGGCCCGGATCGTGGGCGTGCTGGTGGTGGTCTTCACCGTCGCCGCCATCGGTCCCAAGGTGCGCTTCGACGGTGTGGAGACCGGGATCGACGGCCCGTGGGCGTACGTCCCGGACGACCTGCCGCTGGTGGAGATGATGATGCCGACCCGGCTCACCCTGGTGGTGGCCGCGGCGGTGGGCGTCCTGCTCGCGCTGGCCTGGGACGCGGTGGCCGGCTACGGCCGCGCTCCCCTGGTGCCGGCCCCGCGCGTCGCCGCCGACGACGCGATCGGCGCCGCCGGGGCGGGGTCCCCCGCACCGGCCCGGCGGCGCTGGGTCCGCCCGGTCGGGTACGCGGCCCTCACCCTCGCCGTGCTGCCGCTGGTGCCGCGCCCGCTGCCCGCGCAGCACGTCGACCCGCCGCCGCACTTCATCACCGCCGGCGGCTGGCGCCCGTACGTCCCGGACGGCCGCACCCTGGTGCCGGTGCCGGTCCCGAGCAACGTGCACGGCCTGTCGACGCTGCGCTGGAGCGCGCTGACCGGGCACGAGTTCCCGGTGCCGGGGGGCTACTTCATCGGCCCGAACGCCAAGGGCGAGGGAGTCTTCGGGGCGCCGCTCCGGCCCACCAGCACGCTGATCTACTCCACCATGGACTCGGGCACCGTGCCGGCGCTGACCGAGGAGAACCGCCGTGAGGCGGCGGCGGACCTGCGCTACTGGCGGGCGTCGGTGGTGGTGCTCGGCGCCCACCCGCGGGAGGCGGTGCTGCGCGAGCTGATGACCGGCCTGCTCGGCCCGGGCCGCCGGGTCGACGACGTGTGGCTCTGGGACGTCCGCCCGCTGGTCGGCTGAGCGAATCTCCCGCCGGCTGCGGAGCGCGGCGGGCGGGTCAGGCGGGTCAGGCGGAGCGGGCGCTGAGCGGCCGGACGTCCCACACCCACACGTCCAGCTCGCGCCGGCCCGGGCCGACCAGCTGCTCGACGGTGCGGCGCAGCGGCTCGGCGTGGGACTGGCCCACCGGCAGCACCAGGACGGCGGCGTTCCAGTGCCGCAGCTCGTCCAGGCAGCGCCGGCGCTGGCGGTCGTTCAGCTTCGGGCTGCGCCCAGTGGTGGCGACCTGGTCGAGCAGCCGGCCGATGCCGCTGGGCCGGCCGCCGAAGCGCCCGGGGTCGCCGGTGTTGCCGTTGCGCGGGGCGAGGAAGTAGCCGCCCGGCATCTTGAAGCCGAGGTTGGTGGCCGCGGCCCAGCGCATTCCGTGCGTGTTGCCCATGCTGGGCACCGGAACCGGCACCAGGGTCTGGTCCGGGCCGACGTACTCGCGCCAGCGGTCGGCGGTGATGAAGTCCGGCACCGGCGGGCGGGAGGTGACCTTCAGCGGCATCGGCACGATCGGCAGCAGCGCCAGCACCAGCGCGGCGACGGTGACCGTCCGGGCGTGCCGCCACTCGGCGCCGCGCAACGTCCAGGCCCGCTGCACGGCCAGCGCCAGCAGCACACCGATCACCACGGAGGTGATCAGGGCGAACCGGGTCGGCACCACCGCGTCCAGCAGCGGCAGCCGGACCAGCAGCTCCCACGGGCCGGCGACCAGGTCCCGGTCCCACCAGGACACCCGCTCGCCGAGGGAGAGCACGGCGAAGAAGAGCCCGGTCGCGGCGAGCGCCCGGGCCATCACCTCCCGGCGCAGCCAGATCACCACGCCGACGGCGATCAGGGACAGGCTCCAGCCGAAGAAGGCGTTCTCCTCGGAGTAGTTCGGGGCGAGGTTGACGTTGGCCCGCTCGTTGCCGCCGAAGGTGGGCGAGCCGGGGGCGAAGAAGGCGGCGATGTCGTTGCCGTAGTCGCGGACCGCGTCGGTCAGGCCGTGGTAGGCCATCGGCCCGGCGAACTGGATGTAGAGCGGGTAGGCCAGCAGCGCCCCGGCCAGCACCGCGCACGCGGAGAGCCCCACCACGAGTGGCCGCGCGGCCCCCCGCCCGAGCGCCGGCTGCTGCACCACCATCGCGGTCAGGAAGACGCCGCAGGCCAGCGCGGTGAAGAGCAGGATCTCCTCGTTGATGAACGCCTGCGCGGTGACCAGCAGGGCGAGCAGCACCCCGTCGCGCAGCGGGCGGGTCGACCGGGTGAGCACCAGCACCCGCCACACGATGAACGGCAGCAGGAACTGGGAGATGATGTTGGGGTGCCAGTTGGCGTGCGAGAGCATCGCCGGCGAGAACCCGCAGAACCAGGCGCCGACGGCGGCGGCCAGCCGCCGGCGGACGAGGTGCCGGGAGAAGACGTGGTACCAGGCCGCGGCGGTGCCGGCGAGGCCGAGGGTGATCAGCGCCACGAAGGACACCGCGGGTCCGAAGAGCAGGGTGACCGGCACCATCGGGATGCCCAGCGCCAGCACGGCCGTGTTGGCCATCAGGTTGACGCCGTCGGGGTAGTTGAACTGGTCGGTGTAGAACGGGAATTCGCCGTGCAGCACCACCCGCACCGAGTGGGCCAGGAAGAACTGCACCTGGGCGGGGTCGCCGCTGTAGAGGGCGGCCACCCGGTCGGCCGGGTCGACCCAGAGCTGGCTGGTCACCCAGAGCGCGGCGAGCAGGAAGATCCCGTACACCACCAGGTCCTTGCGCCGCGCGGTCCACCGCCACCGCCGGGTCCGCGCGGCCGGCGCCGGCTCCTTCCCGGGTACGCGCGACGTCGTCTCCGGTACGGCGGATGGTGTCACGCGCGGGGCGGTCCTGGCCGGGGCGGGCGGAGGTGCGGTGACCGTCGCCGTGGCGGCGTGGCCGGAACTCCGGGAGTCGTCGGGGTCCGGTGCGGATTCGCCACGGGGCTCGGCAGACGTCACAGTCGGCGGAGTCTACCCGAGTCGGAGATTGGTCCGAAATCCACGCTGGTGTCCCTTGTGGCCGCCGGGCGTGCCGACCCCCGGGCGGCCCCGACGGTTGCGTACCATGTCAGCTTCCGACAGGACGGCGAGGCGAATCGGGGGCGGACGGGTGGCACCAGCGCGCCGGGGCGGGATCACCGCCGCGCTGCTCGCGGTGACGCTGACCGCGACGGCCTGCGGGCCGGTCGCCGAGCGCCAGGCCCGGGAGCTGCGGGTCGGCTACGACAGCCTGGACGGCACCCTCAAGGTGTGGCCGCCGCGCGGTGCGCTGGTCGGCGACGCCGCGGCGACGGAGGCCGTGAGCGCGGCGGTGCGCGCCTGGCGCTCGCCGATCGACGACCGGGCGCACCTGCCCTCCTCCGGCATCCTCTGGTCCGGGGAGGTGGACGGCACCCCGCTGGCCCTGGTCGCCGCCGACGTGCCGGGTGAGGCCGCCTCCTGGCTGCTCCAGCTCACCGGCTCCGACGGCCGGTACGCGGTCACCCTGGCCACCGAGTACACCGACCCCGGTTACCTGGCCTACGCCGACGTGCTCCCGGTGCAGCTCGACGACGGCCGCCGCTACCTCACCTCCGTCCGGGTCGAGCGGCTGCTCGGCCCGGACGGCCGGGCGTTGCTGGTGACCGACGGGCTCACCGCGAAGGTGGCCGTGCCGCCCTGCACGGCGGTGCCGGTCACCGCGACGCTGCGGGCCACCGAGTCGCTGCCCCGGGGTCGCGCGGCGGACCGGCTGCTCGACCTGGGCACCGCCACCACCGGCCCCCGCTACCCCCTGGTGCGGGACGAGACCGGCTCCGGCCGACGGGCCCTCGACGGGCTGGACACCTGCGTGCTCGCCGGCGACCAGGGACCGTTCGGCAGCATCCCGCGCCGCATCGGTGACCGGGACGCACCCCGCTCGGTGCCGGAGTCGTGGCCGCTGGAGAAGCTGACGGTCCGGGGCATCGGCGAGATGGCGCTGGGCGGCGGGGACGACCCCGGGGACCTGGAACAGCTCACCTGGGAGACCGCGGCGGGCACGATGACCTCGGTGGTCTACCGGCCGGCCGGCGACGGCGACCCGGTGGTGTCGCCGGCCGACCGGTCCAACCCGTTGCAGACGTACGTGTTGCCGGTGCCCGGGCAGCCCCTGGTGGTGCTGAGCTGGCGCGCCAGCCGGGACGCCTCGCTCTCGGTGCCCCCGGGCACGCCCCGGCTGGTGGACCGCCCGGGCCTGGTGGTGGTGCCGATGCCGGCCGCGAAGCAGACGTTCAGCCTGGCCACCGCCGAGAAGACCTACTACCGCTCCGCCGGCGGTCGCTGACCGTCGGGAAGCCGGGCGGACGCGAACGGGCGGCCCCGGAGAACCGGGACCGCCCGTCGGGCGTACGGGATCAGTTGGCGCTGACGTCCCGGGCGGGCAGCCGGACCGGCTCCACCGGCTCGGAGTCGAGGCCGGAGATCCAGCCGGTGACGTCCCGGGCCACGTCCTGGGCGGTCAGCCGCAGGTCGGCGAGGATCTGGGCGCGGGTGCCGTGCGGGTGCCAGTCGGCCGGCACGCCCAGGTCACGCAGCGGAACCCGGACGTCGGCGTCCCGCATCGCCTGGGCGAGGGCGTCACCCACGCCGCCGACGCGGACGCCGTCCTCGACGGTCACCACGAGCCGGTGCCCGGCGGCCAGCTCGACCAGCTCGGCCGGGACCGGGCGGACCCAGCGCGGGTCGACCACGGTCACCCCGTAGCCCTGCTCGGCGAGGCGCGCGGCGACCTCCATGCCCAGCTGGCCGAAGGAGCCCACCGCGACCAGCAGGACGTCGGTCCGCGCCGCCTCGGAGAGCACGTCGACGGTGCCGACCCGGCGCACCGCCGGCAGGTCGGCGGCGACGGTGCCGGTCGGGAAGCGGACGATGGTCGGGCCGTCGTCGACGGCGACCGCCTCGCGCAGCTCCTCGCGGAGGGTGCCGGCGTCACGGGGCGCGGCGATCCGCAGGCCGGGCACCACGCCGAAGACCGACATGTCCCAGATGCCGTAGTGGCTCGGCCCGTCCGGGCCGGTGATGCCGGCCCGGTCCAGCACGAAGGTCACCGGCAGCTTGTGCATCGCCACGTCCAGCAGGACCTGGTCGAAGGCGCGGTTGAGGAAGGTCGCGTAGACCGCCACCACCGGGTGCAGGCCGCCCATCGCCAGGCCGGCCGCCGAGGTCGCGGCGTGCTGCTCGGCGATGCCGACGTCGTACACCCGGTCGGGGTGCTTGCGGGCCAGCGCGGCGATGCCGGTCGGTTCGGCCATCGCGGCGGTGATGCCCACCACGTCGGGGCGCTCGTCGGCGACCGCGACCAGCTCCTCGGCGAAGACCTGGGTCCACTTCACCGACGGGGCGGCGAGCAGCCGGCCGGTCTCGGCGTCGAAGGCGCCCGGGCCGTGCAGACAGTCCGCCTCGTCCTCCTCGGCCGGGCGGTAGCCGTAGCCCTTGCGGGTCACCGCGTGCACGATCACCGGGCCGCCGAAGTTCTTCGCGGCGCGCAGCGCCGACTCGACGGCGGCGATGTCGTGCCCGTCGACCGGGCCGACGTACTTGATGCCGAGGTCCTCGAACATGGCCTGCGGGGCGACCGCGTCCTTGATGCCCTTCTTGACCGCGTGCAGCACCTCGTACATCGGCTTACCGACGAACGGGGTGTTGCCGAGGGCGTCCTTGACCGTGTCGAGGATCTTCTCGTAGCCGGGGTTGAGCCGCAGCGAGGAGAGGTGGTCGGCGAGGCCGCCGATGGTCGGCGAGTACGACCGGCCGTTGTCGTTGACCACGATGACGAGGGGGTTGCCGGCGGTGGCGATGTTGTTCAGCGCCTCCCAGCACATGCCGCCGGTCAGCGCGCCGTCGCCGACGACCGCGACCACGCTGCGCTGCTCGCCGCGCAGCGCGTACGCCTTGGCCAGCCCGTCGGCGTACGACAGGGCGGTGGAGGCGTGCGAGTTCTCGATCAGGTCGTGCTCGCTCTCGGCCTGGCTCGGGTAGCCGGAGAGACCACCGCGCTGGCGGAGCTTGTCGAAGCCGTCCTGCCGGCCGGTGAGGATCTTGTGCACGTACGACTGGTGGCCGGTGTCGAACAGGAGCCGGTCGCGCGGGGAGTCGAAGACCCGGTGCATGGCCAGGGTCAGCTCCACCACACCCAGGTTGGGGCCGACGTGCCCACCCGTGCGGGAGACCTTGGCGATCAGGAAGTCACGGATCTCGGCGGCGAGGATGTCCAGCTGCTCGGCGGTCATCCGCTTCACGTCCTGCGGGCCGCGGACGGCGCCCAGCAGCCGACCGTGGTGGGCCGTGTCCTCTTCAACACTCATGACGAGAGAGTCTATCGGCCGCCCACGAGGCCGCAGCTCGGCCGTGGATCACACCGCCACGACCAGCCGGCGCGGGGGCGTCGCCGGGGTCCGGTCGTGCGGCGGCCCGGCGGGGGTCCAGGAGCCCAGCACGGCGGCCCGGCGGGCGCCGGTCACCGACGGGACGGCCCCCGGCAGGCCGTGCCAGGAGAGCCAGCCGAGCAGGGCGAACGCGTACGCCTCCTTGGCCTGCGCCGGGATGCCCAGCTCGTCGGTGACCCGCAGCCGCCACCGGCCCGCGCCGAGGGCGGCCAGCCGACCCAGCAGGGTGGGATTGCGCACCCCGCCGCCGGCCGCGATGACCTCCGTCACGCGGCGCCGGTCACACTCGGCGGCCACCGTCCGGGCGGTCAGCTCGGTCAGCGTGGCCAGCACGTCGTCCGGGGCCACCGGCTCGGCCAGCGCGGCCAGCCGGTCGTCGAGGTAGCCGGCGTGGAAGAGCTCCTTGCCGGTGGACTTGGGCGGCGGCGCGGCGTAGTACGGCTCGGCGAGCAGCAGGTCCAGCAGGCCCGGGTGCACCCGGCCGGCCGCCGCCCGGGCCCCGTCGAGGTCGCAGGGGCGGCCCAACAGCCGCCGGGCCGCCGCGTCCAGCAGCGCGTTGGCCGGGCCGACGTCGTACCCGAGGACCGGGGCGCCCGGCGCGACCACGGTGAGGTTGGCGATACCGCCGAGATTGAGCGCGGCCCGTCGGCCGACGGCCGCGTCGAGCAGCAGAGCGTCGAAGACCGGCACCAGCGGCGCCCCCTGCCCGCCGGCCGCGACATCCGCGGACCGCAGGTCACTGAGCACCGGTACGCCGACCCGCTCGGCCACCCGCGCCGGCGCGCCGAGCTGCAGGGTGCCGCACGCCCGGCCCTGCTCGACCCAGTGGAAGACGGTCTGCCCCGGCGACACGACCACATCGGCCGCACCGCCGGCCAGCTCGACGCCGACCGCCGCCGCCTCGGCGAAGACCTCCCCGAGCCGGTTGTCGAGCCGGCAGACGGCCTCGATGGTGGTGCCGGCGGGCGGCAACAGCGCCGCGATCTGCGCCCGCAGCCCGTCGTCGTAATCGAGGCTGTGGTGCCCGAGCGGGCGCAGCGCCAGCGTCTCCCCGTCGAGGGTGAACTCGGCGGCCACCACGTCCACCCCGTCGTACGACGTCCCCGACATCAGCCCAACGATCTTCACCCGGTCAGGCTAGCCGCCACCCCGGCACCCTTCACCGCACGCTTTGCTCTGCTGCGGCGACGGCAACACCGGATGTCCGGATACCGGACGGCAGGTGTTGCGCGGAGTGCAGCAGAGCAAAGCGGCCGAGAGACAGCCTCGGCTCCGGGGGCCCGGACCGGCGCCGTGCCGCCCTCGACGACGGCGCTCGGCTCCGGTGCGGCGTCGGCCCCCCGACCACTGCGGGGCCGGTCAGGCCGGCGGCAGGAACAGGCCGACCAGCTCCACGTGCTGGGTCATCGGGAACAGGTCGTACCCGCGCAGCCCCGCCAGCCGCCAACCGGCCCCGGTGAAGGTGCGTACGTCCCGGGCGAAGGCGGCCGGGTCACAGGCCACGTACGCGACCGCGCGCGGCCCGGCGGCCAGCACGTCGCGGACCACGTCGGCGCCGGCGCCGGCGCGCGGCGGGTCGAGCACCACCAGGTTCACCGGGCCGGTGATCCGACGGCGGGCCAGGGCGGTCTCCACCCGGGCGGCGACCACCTCCACCCGAGGCAGGTCGGCCAGGTTCTGCCGGGCGGCGGCGACGCCCTGCGCCGAGGACTCGACGAGGGTGACCCGGGCGTCCGGGCCGACCCGGCCGGCGAGCGCGGCGGCGAAGAGGCCGGCCCCGCCGTACAGGTCCCAGGCGCTCTCGCCGGGCTGCGGGGCGAGCAGGTCGAGGACCGCGCCGACGAGGGCGTCGGCGGCGGCCGGGTGGACCTGCCAGAAGGTGGCGGCGGGCAGGACCCAGTCCCGGCCGGCGGCGCGCTCGCGAACCGTCTCCGGCCCGCTGACGGTGGCGGGCACCCCCTCGGTGACCGTGGTGACGCTGACGTCCCCGCCGGTGGAGGCGACCGTCTCGACCGCCTCGGCGTCCGGCCAGCGCGCGCCCGACGGGGTGAGCACCGGCAGCTCCTGGATCGCCGGGTGGGCGATCCGGCAGTAGTCGATCGGGACGACCTCGTGCGAGCGGTGCTTGAGCAGCCCGGCCCGGCCGGCGGCGTCCACCGCGTAGCGGACCCGGGAGCGCCAGCCGAGCGGCCCGCCCGGCAGCGCCTCGACGGTGACGCCGAGCGCGTCGATCTCGGTGTCGGTGAGCCCGCCGAGCCGGGTGAGCTGCTCGCGGACCACGGCGACCTTCCAGGCCAGCTGGGCCTCGGGAGCGACGTGCTGGAGGTCGCAGCCGCCGCACCGGTCCGGCTTCGCCCACGGGCAGGGCGGCTCGACCCGGTCCGGCGACGGGTCGAGGATCTCCACCGCGTCGGCCCGGGCGAAGCCCTTGGACAGCTCGGTCACCTCGGCGACCACCCGCTCGCCGGGCAGCGCGTGCCGGACGAAGACCACCTGGCCGTCGACCCGGGCCACGCAGTGCCCGCCGGGGGCGACCGCGTCGACGGTCAGTTCGACCCGCTCGGCCTCCTCCAGCCCGCGCCGCTGCTCCGCGCCGGCGCCGGCGCGAGACGGGGCGGTCACGAACGGTCGCCGGTCGGGCCGCCGTCGGCCGGCGGGGTGGAGACCACCGGCGGGACGCTCGGTGGCAGGGTGATGCGCGGCGCCACCCGGGGTCCACGGGCCGGGGTACGGCTCAATGTCTCGTCCAATCGTTGGAGGTTCTTGCTGGCCGTGGAGGCGAGCTGCCACGGCACGCTGGTCACCATCACGCCCGGCTCGAAGAGCAGCCGCCCCTTGAGGCGCAGCGCGCTCTGGTTGTGCAGCAGGTTCTCCCACCAGCGGCCCACCACGTACTCGGGGATGAAGACCGTGACCACGTCCCGGGGCGACGCCCGGCGGGTGGAGGCGACGAAGTTGAGGATCGGCCGGGTGATCTCCCGGTACGGCGAGTCGACCACGGTCAGCGGGACGGGCAGCTCCCGCCGCTCCCACTCCTCCTGCAGGTGGCGGGTGTCCTTCTCGTCGACGTTGACGGTGACCGCGGTGAGCGTGTCCGGCCGGGTGGCCCGGGCGTACGCGATGGCCCGCAGGGTCGGCTGGTGCAGCTTGCTGACCAGCACGATGGCGTGGTTGCGGGCGGGCAGCACGCCCCGGACCTCGGTCGGCTCCAGCTCGGTGGCGACCCGGTCGTAGTGCCGACGGATGGCCAGCATCAGCAGGTAGATCACCGCCATCGCGGCGATGGCGATCCAGGCGCCGAGCAGGAACTTGGTGATCAGCACGATGACCAGCACGGTGCCGGTCATCACCATGCCGAAGGTGTTGATCGCCCGGGAGCGGATCATCCGGTGCCGGGCATCCGGATCCCGCTCGGTGCGCAGGTGCCGGTTCCAGTGCCGGATCATGCCGGCCTGGG
Source organism: Micromonospora sp. BS32 (assembly GCF_059089345.1). Classification (NCBI taxonomy): domain Bacteria; kingdom Bacillati; phylum Actinomycetota; class Actinomycetes; order Micromonosporales; family Micromonosporaceae; genus Micromonospora; species Micromonospora sp. BS32. The sequence goes on along the minus strand of NZ_JBSSHR010000001.1, from coordinate 176,172 downwards.
AGAGGGTGAAGGAGACGAAGACGCCGACGATGTAGAGCTGGATCAGCCGGGTCACCTCGGCCTGGAAGCCGACGATCAGCACGACCGCGAAGACGGCGAGGAAGACGATGCCGTTGGAGAAGGCCAGTCGGTCCCCCCGGGTGTGGAACTGCCGGGGCAGGTAGCGGTCCTGGGCCAGGATCGAGCCGAGCACCGGGAAGCCGTTGAACGCGGTGTTCGCGGCCAGGAAGAGGATCAGCGCGGTCATCCCGGCGACCACGTAGAGCAGCCCCGAACCGGAACCGAAGACCGTCTCGCCGAGCTGGGTGGTGACGGTCTTCTGCACGTACCCGTCGGGGCCGGAGATGATCTGCGACGGGTCCTCGACGAACTGGAGGCCGGTCAGCCGGGCCAGCCAGATGATGCCGACCAGCATGCCCACCGAGATCGTGCCGAGCAGCAGCAGGGTGGTCGCCGCGTTGCGGCTCTTCGGCGCCTTGAACGCCGGCACGCCGTTGGAGATCGCCTCGACACCGGTGAGCGCGGCGCAGCCGGAGGAGAAGGTGCGCAGCAGCAGGAAGATCAGCGCGAAGCCGCTGACGCTGTGCTCCGCCTGGATCTCCAGCCCGGCACTCGGTGCGCGCAGGTCGTCACCGAGGATGAAGTACCGGACCAGGCCGGTGAGGATCATCCCGCCGATCACGATCACGAAGCCGTACGTCGGGATGGCGAACGCGGTGCCGGACTCGCGCAGGCCGCGCAGGTTCACCGCGGTGAGCAGCACCACCGCGGTCACCGCGATCAGCACCTTGTGGGTGGCCACGAAGGGCACCACCGAGCCGAGGTTCGCCACCCCGGAGGAGACCGACACCGCGACGGTGAGCACGTAGTCGACCAGCAACGCGCTGGCCACCGCGAGCCCCGCCCGGGGCCCCAGGTTGACTGTCGCCACCTCGTAGTCGCCGCCCCCCGAGGGGTAGGCGTGCACGTTCTGCCGGTAGCTGGCCACCACGGTCAGCATCACCACGACGACCGCGAGGGCGATCCACGGGGAGAAGAAGAAGGCCGACGCCCCGGCGATGGAGAGCGTCAGCAGGATCTCGTCGGGCGCGTACGCGACGCTGGAGAGGGCGTCGGAGGCGAAGACCGGCAGGGCGATCCGCTTGGGCAGGAGGGTGTGCTGGAGCCGGTCGGACCGGAACGGTCGACCGACGAGGAGTCGCTTCAGCAGCGAGGTGGGACTGGCCACAAGCGCTAAGGGTACGACCACCCCCCGTCGCGCGGTGGGGGTGCCTGATCACCCTCTCCCCCACCCGCGGGGTACCGTCGGTCCCCCGCCGGCCCGCCGGACGTGGCAGGCTCGCAGACGACAGGCCCGCCGGTGACGGGCGGCACCTTGGGAGGGGCACCGTGCATGTCGTGATCATGGGCTGTGGTCGGGTCGGCTCGACCCTGGCCCACAGCCTGGAGGCCCGGGGTCACTCGGTCGCCGTGATCGACCAGGACGCCGACGCCTTCCGCCGGCTCGGCCCCGACTTCGCCGGCATCACGGTGACCGGCGCCGGTTTCGACGGCGAGGTGCTGCGGCAGGCCGGCATCGAGCGGGCGGACGCCTTCGCGGCCGTCTCCAGCGGCGACAACTCCAACATCATCTCGGCCCGGCTGGCCCGCGAGACGTTCGGCGTCTCCCGGGTCGCCGCGCGGATCTACGACCAGCGCCGCGCCCAGGTCTACGAGCGGCTCGGCATCCCCACCGTGGCCACCGTCCGCTGGACGGCCGACCGGATGCTGCGGCACCTGGTCCCCGAGGGCAACGTGGAGATCTTCCGGGATCCGACCAGCACGGTCTCGATCATGGAAATCCCGGTGCACAAGGAGTGGGTCGGCCGGCCGCTGCACCAGTTGGAGGAGGCCGCGGGCGCCCGGGTGGCGTACCTGACCCGGTTCGGCATCGGCACGCTGCCCACCGCGTCCACCGTGGTGCAGGAGGGTGACCAGCTCTACGTGCTGGTCACCGACGACATCGCCGCCTCGGTCACCACGGTGGCCGCGACGCCGCCCGAAGGAGGGCACTGAGCCATGCGGATCGCCATCGCCGGCGCCGGCAACGTGGGCCGCTCGATCGCCCAGGAACTGATCGACAACGGCCACCAGGTGATGCTGATCGAGCGCCAGCCCAAGATGCTCCGGCCGGACCGGGTCCCCGCCGCCGACTGGGTGCTGGCCGACGCGTGCGAGCTGACCAGCCTGGAGGAGGCCAACGTCGCCGGCTGCGACGTGGTGGTCGCGGCGACCGGGGACGACAAGGTCAACCTGGTGGTGTCGCTGCTGGCCAAGACCGAGTTCGCCGTGCCCCGGGTGGTGGCCCGGGTCAACCGGGCCGAGAACGAGTGGCTCTTCACCGAGCAGTGGGGCGTCGACGTCTCGGTCAGCAAGCCGCGGGTGATGGCCGCCCTGGTCGAGGAGGCGGTGACCGTCGGCGACCTGGTCCGGCTGATGACCTTCCGGCAGGGCGAGGCGAACCTGGTGGAGATCACCCTGCCGCCGTCCGCGCCCTACGTCGGCCAGCCGATCCACGCGGTGCCGATCCCCCGGGACGCGGCGCTGGTGGCGATCCTGCGGGGCAAGCGGGTGCTGGTGCCCAGCCCGGACGACCCGATCGAGGCGGGCGACGAGCTGATCTTCGTGTGCACCGCCGCGGTCGAGGACGAGGTCCGCGCGGTGATCCTCGGCCCGGACAGCGTCGAGCGGACCCGGGGCGCCGGCTGAGCCGGATGCCACCGGAAGTCCCGCCGGCCCACCCGGCCGGCGGGCGGGGGGCTCAGGCGCCGGGCAGCGGCTGGGGCCCGGTCTCCCGGGTGACCCGGCGGACCGTCCAGACCGTGATCAGCAGCAGCAGCGCGTACGGCGGGTAGCCCAGGGCGAGCCGGGCCACGCCCAGCGCGGTGTCCTGGTGGGCCAGGTAGAGGGCGGCCTGCACGCCGACCTTGGCCAGCCAGACCACGCCCCAGAGCACGGTGAGCTGGGTGAAGGTGCGCACCAGGCGCGGGTCGTCCCGCCACTCGGCGCGCCCCTTGGCGACCAGCACCGACCAGATCCAGCCCACCAGGGGCTGGCGGATCGCCGCCGACACCAGCAGCGCCACCCCGTAGCCGATGCCGTAGAGGATGCCGGGGAGGTAGAAGTCCCGCTCGTCGCCGGTACGCCAGGCGATGGCCGCGCCGATGCCGATGCCCAGGAGCCCGTTGACCGCGTGCCGGATCGGGCGGCGCTGGGCCAGCCGGACCACGGCGATCAGCAGCGCCACGCCGACCGAGGCGATCACCGCCGGGCGCAGCTCGCCGAGCACGTTGGCCAGGACGAAGACCACCACCGGGACGCTCGACTCGACCAGGCCCCGCCAGCCGCCGAGCTGGTCGGCCATCTGCTCGGCGAGGCTGGGCAGCCGCTCGTCGTCCTGAGGGCCGGTGACCGGCTCGGTGGCCGGGTGCTGTCCCGTCGTCACTTCGGCGACTCCAGCTCGTAGTACGGGTTGTAGATGACCTTGCGGTCGTCCCGGAGGGCCACCCGGCCGCGCGCGGTGAGGTGGCGGCCCGGCTCGATCCCGGCGATGTGCCGCCGGCCCAGCCAGACCAGGGTCACCACGTCGCTGCCGTCGTAGAGGTCGGCCTCCAGCGTGGGCAGGTTGGTCCGCGGCGTGTAGACCACGGTACGCAGCCGCCCGGTGACCGAAACCACCTGGCCGCGCGTGCACTGCCGGGCCGGCACGCCGCCGCACTGGGCGCTCTCCCGCTGGAGCTCCTGCGCCTCGATCTCGGCCTCGCTCGCGGTGAGCCGTTGCAGGATGCGCCGCAGCGACACCCGGCCCTGGTCGGTCGACATGACCTCCGCGTCACCTCTCCACGCCGGCCGGCTCGTGCCGGCTCCGCCGCGGCCCCGGAATGCCGGGACCGCCCCGCCAGCGTACGCCGGACCGCCGCCTGGTCGGGTCCGGCACCCGGTCGGACCGGGGACGCCCGCGACACCGGGCGAGAGGGCACGCCGAAGCCCTGCCGGCCCCGGACACGGACCGGGCCCGGCACCGACGTACGTGTCGGTGCCGGGCCCGGTGCGGTAGCTCAGGCCTCGCGCGGGGCGGGTGCCGGGGCAGCGTCGCCGCCGGCCTGCTCGCCGGCCTGCTCGCCGGCCTCGCGGGGCAGGCGCAGCGGCAGCGGCTCACGGACCGGCTTCGCCTCCTGCCCCCGGTCGACCACCAGTTCGTCCAGGCACACCGCCAGCGGGCCGGCCGCGGCCGGGTTGGTCGCCGCGGCGCCCTGGTAGACGCCCCGGACCATCCAGCGCGGCCCGTCGACGCCGACGAAGCGCAGGTCGGTCAGGCCGTCCGGGGTACGGACCCGGGCGTGCAGCTCGGTGCCGTACTCGCCCTGGACCTCCTGGGCGGCGGCGCCATCGGCGAACAGGGACTGCCGGATCTCCTCGCGCACCTCGTCCCAGATGCCCTCGGAGCGGGGCGCGGCGAAGACGCCGAGCTGGAGCGCGCTCTCGCCGTGCACCAGCACGACCTGCTGGATCACGCCCTGCGGATCGGCCTGCACCCGCACCTCGACCTCGGGCACCGCCGGGATGTGCAGGCTGCCCAGATCGAGCCGCTGCAGGTCGTCCGACACCTCGCTGATGTCGTACGGGCCGCGCGACGGTCCCGTCGCCTCCTCGGCGTCGTACGAGTCGAGGACCTCCGCGGCCCGCTCGTCACGGGCGTGCCGCCCGCCATCGGCCCGCTTACGGCTGAAGATCACTGCGTCCACCCTCCGCTGTTCGCACTCACCCTGCCACCTCTTCCGTCCGCCCACCGACCCGGTCCGGGCCGGCCCCTCCGGCCGGCCCACCGGGCGCCGGCACCAGCCCGACGTGCCCGCCGGTCGAACCGTGCCCACCGGCCCCGCGCCGCGACCCGGGCAGCTCGGCCACCGGCTGGAACTCGACCCGCTCCACCCGCTGCACAACGAGCTGCGCGATGCGATCGCCACGGGAGATCTTCGCCGGCACCTCCCGATCATGGTTGATCAGGTTGACCAGGATCTCACCCCGGTAGCCGGCGTCGACCGTACCGGGCGCGTTGAGCACCGTCACGCCGAGCCTGGCGGCCAGCCCGGAGCGCGGATGGACCAGGCCCACGTACCCCTCCGGCAGCGCCAGCGCCACGCCGGTGGGGACCAGGGCCCGGCCGCCGGGGGGCAGTTCGACGTCCGCGGCGGCGACCAGGTCGGCCCCGGCGTCGCCGGGATGGGCGTACGCGGGCAGCGGCAGCTCCGGATCGAGCTGCCGTACGGGCACGGGTACCACGTGGGTCACGGTCTCCCTCTTCCATCGGCGTTCGCGGGGTGACCCTGCCATCCTGCCGGGTCGACCGGCCGCCGTGCGCCGTACCCTGGCAGGAGTGAGCTTGTCGCCTTCCCCGTCGCCGTCGGCCCCGCCTCCCGCGGCCGTCGCGGCGTACTCCGAGCGGCTCGGCCTGCCCTGGTGGTTCTGGCTGTCCGGGCTGGCGCTGGCCGCATTCGCCGCCGCCGAGATCTGGATGGGCGCGTCCGGGGTGCGGGCCTGGCTGCCCTTCGTGCTGCTGATCCCCGCGACGGCGGTCGGCCTGTGGCGGCTCGGCCGGGTCCGGGTCGCCGTCCGCGACGGCGAGCTGTGGGTGGACGACGCCCACCTGCCGGTGCGGTTCGTGGCCGACGCGGTCCCGCTGGACGCCGCCGGGCGGCGTGAGGTGCTCGGGGTGGGCGCGGATCCGCTGGCCTTCGTGGTGCAGCGGCCGTGGATCGGCGGCGCGGTGCAGGTAGTGCTGGCCGACCCGGCCGACCCGACCCCGTTCTGGGTGGTGAGCAGCCGACACCCGGTCGAGCTGGCGAACGCGCTCCTGGCGGCCCGCGACGCCGCCCCGAAGGCCCCCGACACCGCCTGAGGCCCGCGATACCGCCTGAGGGCGGCGACGGGGTCAGGGCAGCGCCCGCCGACCGCCGGGCAGCGCGTCGCGCTGCCGGCGCAGGTCGCGCCGGAGCTGGTCGGCCAGGGTCCTGGTGGCCCGGCGGTTGAGGTAGCTGGCCACCGCGGCGCCGGTGAGGAACGGGCCGAGCGTGGTGAGGTTGCGGCCGAACCGCTTGAGCAGGGTCTCCCGCAGCTCCTTGCGGGCCGCGGTGCCGAGCACGGCGCTCACCCCGACGCCGGGCATCATCGGGCTGATCCCGCGCTGGCTGGCCCAGGACTGCACCAGGGCGACCGCCCGCTGGGTGCCGCCGGTGGGCAGCGGCGCGCGATAGACCTCGTGCAGCTCGCCGATCAGCTTCAGCTCGATCGCCACCACGGTGACCGTCTCGGCGGCCAGCAGCACGGGCGCGGAGAGCAGGGTCGGGGTGACCACCCACTCGACGGCGGCCACACCCCCGCCGGCCGCGCCGACCCCGGCGGTGGCCCGGGCGGCGTTGCGGACCAGCCGCTCGGCGAGCGCCTCGTCGTCCAGCCCGGGGAAGTGCCGGCGCAGGGTGGCCAGGTCCCGGACGGGCACGTGCGGCGCGACGTCGGCGACCGTCTCGGTCATCCAGCGCACCGCGGATCTCGGCTTGAACAGGCCGCCCAGCCCACGGGCGCGGGCCTGCCCGGCCAGCCGGGTGAGCAGCTGCCGCCGGCGGGCCGGTTCGATGTCGTCGGCGGTCAGCGCCGCCACGGTCTCGCCCAGCTCGTCGCCGGCCCGGTCGGCGGGGTCACCCCCGACGATCGCCGCCCCGGCCGGCTGGGCGCCGCTGGCCGGGTCGTGGTGCCCCGCCTGGGGGCGCGCCGGGACCTCCGGCCCGCCGGCGGCGTCCGGACGCGCGGACGCGTCCGGACGGACACCGGAGTACGGCCCGGCACCGGTGTGCGGAACGGTCCCCCCGGACCCGTCGCTCCGTTCGCCGTGCTCGCTCATGCGCCCGACCTCCCGTGCCTGCGTCGGCGTGGACTGCGTGTTACGAGTCAAGCAGCTCCGCGCCGCACGCGCACGGCAGCTCGGGCAGCGGCGGCCCCACGGGGGAGGCCGCCGCCGGTGGGTTGGTGCGTCAGACGCACTCGCGGCAGATCAGGTCGCCGTTGCGCTCGACCGCCAGCTGGCTGCGGTGGTGGACCAGGAAGCACCGGCCGCACCGGAACTCGTCCTGCTGCATCGGGAGGACCTTGACGGTCAGCTCCTCGTCGGCGAGGTCGGCACCGGGCAGCTCGAAGCTCTCGGCCACCTCGGCCTCGTCGACGTCCACGGCGCCCGACTGTGAGTCGACCCGCCGGGCCTTGAGCTCTTCCAGGCTGTCCTCGCCGAGGTCGACCTCGTCGCGACGCGGGGCGTCGTAGTCGGTGGCCATCGGTTTCACTCTCCCATATCGATATTGTCGCTTCCGGTGGTAACGCCGGACGACGCTGTTTCGGTTCCCACTGGCCGGCCACCATTTCTGTCGGTCACCCGACCCGACGGCCGTTCGGGCCGGCACCGCCAGGGAAACTCCCCCAGCGAGCGCGGTACCTTACCCCCCTCCCGGGCGAGGCATGTATACCGCCCTCGCGGCAGAGATGTACGCCCCTGCGCCCTGAGTTGTTCCCAATGTGACTCAGGCGACACGAAGATAGGGGTAGTACTACCCGGTTCCCGGATGGCGCGCCGGCATGTCGGGCTGTTTCCACGCGACCGCCGGACAACCGTTAACCTCAGCGGCGTACTCGACGGCCGGCGGGGCGGCCAGACCGCCAGCGGCCGCCGCCACTCCATCACGTCCGGGGAGCGCCCAGATGAGTTTTGCGCGAGTGCGGGCACTCGTTGTCGTCGGTCTGCTGGCGGTCATCGCCCTGGTCTTCGTGGTCGTCGCGCTGGTGAAGGACACCCAGGGCAACGCCGGGACGGCCGGCGGCTGCCCGGAGGGCTGGCCGCTCGCCGACCTGACCCTGCGCAACTACAAGGATGTCAAGATCAACATCCTCAACGGCACCAACCAGCCCGGCCTGGCCGGCAGCGTGGCGGACGACTTCCGCAACCGCAAGTTCCAGGTCAAGAAGGAGGGCAACGCCCCGCACGTCGACGGCGTCGCGATCCTGCGCTTCGGCCCCAAGGGAGTCGGCTCCGCGCACCTGCTGCGGGCCTTCTTCCTGGACAACGCCGACCGGGACTACGACCCGAAGCGCAAGGACGACACGGTGGACGTCGTGCTCGGCAACGGCTTCCAGCAGCTGGCGACCACCACCGAGGTCAACCAGTCCCTCGGTGACCTGGGCGCGCCGACCGCACCGGAAGGCTCCTGCCCGATGCCGGTGAAGTAGTCACCCGTCCGGACCGCTCGGCGCGACGAAGCGCCGGTTCTCGTCGCCGAAAGGGCGGTGTCCCCGAGCCGGGGGCACCGCCCTTTTCGCTCACGGGCCGCCGGAGGCGTCCAGGTCGGCGAGCCGGTCGTGCAGCGCCTGGAACAGCGCCGGTGGGGCGGCGAGCACCAGGTCCGGGCCGGCCGGTCGGCCGCGCAGCCCGGTGACCCGCAGGCCCGCCTCGGCGGCGACCAGCCCGCCCGCGGCCTGGTCCCAGGCGGCCAGCCCCTTCTCGTAGTACGCGTCGACCCGTCCCTCGGCGGCCAGGCAGAGGTCCAGCGCGGCGGCCCCGAACCGGCGGATGTCCCGCACGTGCGGGATCAACTCGGCGACCACCCGGGCCTGGTGGGCGCGGCGCGCCGCGTCGTAGCCGAACCCGGTGGCCACCAGCGCCTGCCCCAGGTCGGTCTCGTCCGAGCAGCTCAGCCGCTGCCCGTCGCGCCAGGCGCCACCCCCGGCGGTGGCGGTCCACTCCTCGCCGGTGACCAGGTTGCGCACCACGCCGGCGACCACCTCACCATCCACCTCGGCGGCCAGCGACACCGCACAGTGCGGCAGGCCGTAGAGGTAGTTGACCGTCCCGTCGATCGGGTCGACGACCCACCGGACGCCGCTGGCCGCCGTGGCGGGCTCCCCGGCGCCGTACTCCTCACCGAGCACCGCGTCGTCCGGACGGACGGCATGCAGGGCGTCGAGGACCTGCCGCTCCACCGCCCGGTCGGCGGCGGTGACCACGTCGGTGACCGTGCTCTTGGTCGCCGCGACCGAGACCCCCTCGGCCCGCAGCCGGGCCGCGGTGGCGGCCGCGTCTCGGGCGACCTTGATCGCTATTTTGAGCAACTGCTGCGGCGCCAGCGCCGACCTAGCCATGCTTTGTCCCTTTCGCGTACCGCTGTCCCGCAAGCGCATGACACGCACCAGACCGAGATCCTCGAGGCTCGCCGGCATGACGTCCCCTGACACCGCGGCGGACCGCGCGTGCCGTCTCAGCATGGCCGATCCCACCCTGACAGCGCGAAAAGGGCCCGGCCCACCAGGACGGCCCGAAGGCCTGGGTACTCGGCACCGTGACAACGGATCACTCTCCGTCAGCAGCCGCGCCCCCTGTCATCACCGGATCAAGACTGATCCGGGCGCGGCCGGGCGCAACAAGCGCGGCCCTTACGTGGCCACACGGATACTCCCGTATTCGGTCCCGGCGGCCGGCCTTCGTCACACATCGTCACATTCGAGGCGCACATTGACACGCATCCACACTGGACGTACAGTCTTGATCTCCAGTTGTTGGCGACCAATCAGCTGGTTGCCGGTAGGTTCGGAAACGGGGGAACAAGATGACTGAAACCCGGTTCGGGAATGCTCGCCTGTGGGGCAAGAGGACCGCCATCGGAGCGGGCGTGGCCCTGGCCGCGATCGTCGGGACGGGAAGTGCGGCGTACGCCGCCACGACCCACCAGTACGCGTACTACGGCAACAACGGCAAGACCTATGGTGAGGCCTGGTTCAACAGCGGTAGCTGCTGCACCACCCAGCGGAACGCCTTCACCGTCAAGGACTGGGTCACGGACGGCACCCGGATCAAGGTCTACTGGTCCGGCGCGCGCTACGGCAACTACACGCTGGCCGACGGGCAGGGGCGCGAAGCGACCTTCAGCATCGAGCCCAACAACGTCACCCGCGCCGTCATCCACTGGAAGGTGTGCACGTTGGTCAGCGGTGGCGTCGAATGGTGCAACCCTTTGATGAACGACTACATCGACTGAGTCGAGATACCTTTTCGGTCTGGCACTTGAAAAGAAGACCATTGCACGAACCATATCGGCGCGGCCGCTCCCTGAAAACAGGTGGGTGGCCGCGCCGCCATTTCTCACCAGCCCCTCAGGTGTCAACGCCTCTCTAGCGCTTTCGCTCACCATGGGTGACACCCCCAAGCTGCATCAGATTCGTGCCGCCGCCCGGCCATCGGAAAGCGGCGACCGCGGCCCGAGCCCGACCGTGACGCCGCCACGCCGGCCTGCCCTGATCGGGCATCGGCGTCCCTTGGCATTGCTCGTACGCAACCGCGCCGCCGAACCTGACCGCTCGAACGGCAATTCCGGCGCGGCCCGCTCGCCGCCGGCCCGGTCCGCGCGTCGCACGCGGGTACCATGGGTGCAAAGTCCACATCCGTGCCGAACCGGTGGTGCAGGCCGCCGGTTGCCGTGCGCCGCGGGATGATCGCGGCAGACGGGGTTACAATTCACCCTGCCCACGCGCCACGGACCGCCGCCGAACCGCCGGACCGGGACACGGGGGTCCCTCAACGACATCGCCCGGCACGGTGCCCCGCGCTGCGTCGGACGACCCGGCCCGTGCTCGCTCTTCGCCTCCGGAAGGTCATTCGTGACAGAACCACGCCAGAACGGCGCCGACGTACGCTCGCTCACCGACACCCTGATCGCGCACGCGCAGAGCGCCGGCGGCCAGTTGACGTCGGCCCAGCTCGCGCGCACCGTCGAGTCCGCTGAGGTGACCCCGGCCCAGGCCAAGAAGATCCTCCGGGCGCTCTCCGAAGCCGGAGTGACGGTGGTCGTGGACGGCTCGGCCAGCACCCGCCGTCGGGTCGCCGCCGCCCGGTCCGCCACCCCGGCCTCGCGGGCCACCACCGCCAAGACCACCAAGAAGGCCGCCGCGCCGGCGCCGAAGCAGGCGCCCGCCGCCGACGAGGCTCCGGCGCCCGCCCCGCGCAAGGCGGCCCCGCGCAAGGCCGCCGCCACCACGACCGCCGGGGTGGCCGCCAAGGCCGCCGCGCCGGCCGCCAAGGCGACGAAGTCGACCCGGGCCACCAAGGCGACCGTGGCCGCCGCCGGTGCGACCAAGGTCGCGGCCGGCAAGGCCAAGGGCGAGGGCGCCGAGGGCGAGATCGACCCCGAGGAGCTCGCCGCCACGATCGAGGACGTGGTGGTCGAGGAGCCGGCCGAGCTGGCCCAGGCCGCCGCGACCGACGCCGCCGCCTCCGCGACCGACAACGACTTCGAGTGGGACGACGAGGAGTCCGAGGCGCTCAAGCAGGCGCGCCGGGACGCCGAGCTGACCGCTTCCGCCGACTCGGTCCGGGCGTACCTCAAGCAGATCGGCAAGGTCCCGCTACTCAACGCCGAGCAGGAGGTGGAGCTCGCCAAGCGGATCGAGGCCGGGCTCTACGCCGCCGAGCGGCTGCGCGCGGCCGAGGAGGGTGAGGAGAAGCTCACCCGCGAGATGCAGCGCGACCTGGGCTGGATCTCCCGCGACGGCGAGCGCGCCAAGAACCACCTGCTGGAGGCCAACCTCCGGCTGGTCGTCTCGCTGGCCAAGCGCTACACCGGTCGCGGGATGGCCTTCCTCGACCTGATCCAGGAGGGCAACCTCGGCCTGATCCGCGCGGTCGAGAAGTTCGACTACACCAAGGGCTACAAGTTCTCCACCTACGCCACCTGGTGGATCCGGCAGGCGATCACCCGGGCGATGGCCGACCAGGCCCGCACCATCCGCATCCCGGTCCACATGGTCGAGGTCATCAACAAGCTCGGCCGCATCCAGCGCGAGCTGCTCCAGGACCTGGGCCGCGAGCCCACCCCGGAGGAGCTGGCGAAGGAGATGGACATCACACCCGAGAAGGTGCTGGAGATCCAGCAGTACGCCCGGGAGCCCATCTCGCTGGACCAGACCATCGGTGACGAGGGCGACAGCCAGCTCGGTGACTTCATCGAGGACTCGGAAGCCGTCGTCGCGGTCGACGCCGTCTCCTTCTCGCTGCTGCAGGACCAGCTCCAGCAGGTGCTGCAGACGCTCTCCGAGCGTGAGGCGGGCGTGGTACGCCTGCGCTTCGGCCTCACCGACGGTCAGCCGCGTACTCTCGACGAGATCGGCCAGGTCTACGGGGTGACCCGGGAGCGGATCCGGCAGATCGAGTCGAAGACCATGTCCAAGCTGCGGCACCCGTCGCGCTCCCAGGTGCTCCGCGACTACCTGGACTGACCCGTCACGTCAACCAAGCGTGTCGGTTTGATCACCAGCCGTAGAACACTCAAAGGTGATCGGTCGGTTGCTCGTTTGTGATCGTTGACGTGGCACCCTTGGTGCACGGCACACTGTCCCCCTGTCAGGTGTGACCTCGGTCCCCCGCGGGCACACGGGGAAGGCAGGGCCCGACAAGGGTGTTAGACGATAGGTGAGCAACGACCGAAGAGATTGTTCATCGGTGACGACCAGAGGAGGAAGGCGATGACCCCGACCCTCACGCCGCCGCCCGAGACGGTGGCTCCCCCAGCCGCCGATGAACGGTGCGACCGCTGCAATGCTGCCGGCAAGCTCCGGATCACTCTGGCGGGTGGGAGCGAGCTGGTGTTCTGTGGGCACCACGCGAACAAGTACGCGGAGGATCTCGTCAAGATCACCGTGCGGTACGCGACGGACCCGGAGTTCAGCTGGCGTGGCGCCGATCTGATGGCGAACTGAATCCGCAACCGTAAGCCGACGACATAGTCGACCGGAGGGACCCAACGGGTCCCTCCGGTCGACTTTTTTGCGCCCCAGGGTCCGCGATCTCGACGGGCAGACCGTCCGCCGGGGCCGGTGGGACGATCGGGTCAGAGGGTCTGCACGGTGGCGATGCGTTCCTCGAGCTGCTCGATGGTCGCCTGGGCGCTGGGCGGCCCGCCGCAGAGCCGGCGCAGCTCGGCGTGGATCTTGCCGTGGGGCTGGCCGGTGCGGTGGTGCCGGGCGGCCACCAGGGCGTTCAGCTGCCGCCGTAGCGCCACCCGGCGCTGGGCCGCGCTCATCGGTGCCGGCGGAGCCTGCGTCGCCGCAGCGGCCGGCTCAGTGGCCCTGTTGGCCGTCCGGCGACGCTGGGCCGCCAGTTGCTCGGCCTGCCGCTTGGTGAGCAGCAGGGAGACCTGGTCGGCGGTGAGCAGACCCGGCAGGCCGAGGTACTCCTCCTCCTCGGGCGTGCCCGACTGGGCGGCGGTGCCGAAGGAGGTGCCGTCGAAGATCACCTGATCCAGCTCGGCGGTGGCGGAGAGCGCGGTGAAACGCTTCTCCAGCTCGCCGCTGGCCTGCTCGTCGCGCTGGGCGCGCTCCAACAGGTCGTCGTCGAAGCCCTCACGGTCCTTGGGCTTGCCGAGCACGTGATCCCGCTCGGCCTCCATCTCGCTGGCCAGCCCGAGCAGGTGCGGCACGCTCGGCACGAAGACCGAGGCGGTCTCCCCCGGCCGGCGGGCCCGGACGAACCGGCCGATGGCCTGGGCGAAGTAGAGCGGGGTGCTGGCGCTGGTGGCGTACACGCCGACCGCCAGCCGGGGGATGTCCACGCCCTCGGAGACCATCCGGACCGCGACCAGCCACCGCTGCTCGGACACCGCGAACGTCGCGATCCGGGCCGAGGCGCCCTGGTCGTCGGAGAGCACCACAGCGGCCTTCTCGCCGGTCACCTGCTCGATCAGCTTGGCGTACGAGCGGGCGTTCTGCTGGTCGCTGGCGATCACCAGGCCGCCCGCGTCGGCCATCCCGGCGTTGCGCAGCACGGTGAGGCGGGCGTCGGCGGCGCGCAGCACCTGCGGCATCCAGTCGCCGGCCGGATCCAGGGCGGTCCGCCAGGCCTGCGCAACGAGGTCCTGGGTCATCGGCTCGCCCAGCCGCGCCGCCAGCTCGTCCCCGGCGCTGGTGCGCCACCGGGTCTCCCCCGAGTACGCCAGGAAAAGCACCGGGCGGACGACGCCGTCGCGCAGCGCGTCGGAGTATCCGTAGACCGAGTCGGCGCGGGAGCGCAGCAGCCCATCCCCGCCCCGCTCGTAGCTGACGAACGGGATGGGGTTGTCGTCGGAGCGGAACGGCGTGCCGGTCAGCATCAGCCGGCGTACGGCGGGCTCGAAGGCCGCCTTGACCCCGTCTCCCCAGGTGCGGGAGTCACCGGCGTGGTGGATCTCGTCGAGGATGACCAGGGTGCGCCGGGTCATGGTGCGCCGCCGGTGCACCTGCGGGGCCATGCCGATCTGGGCGTAGGTGACGACCGCGCCGTGGAAGTCGGCCGAGGAGTGCACGTCGGCGTTGCGGAAGGCGGCGTCGAGCTGGATGCCGACCCGGGCCGCCGCCTGGGACCACTGGGTCTTGAGGTGCTCGGTCGGGGCCACCACGGTGACCGCCTCGACGGTGCCGTCGGCGAGCAGCTCGGCGGCGATCCGCAGGGCGAAGGTGGTCTTGCCCGCGCCCGGGGTGGCGACCGCGGTGAAGTCCTCGGAACGACGACGCAGGTACTCCACCAGCGCCTTGCGTTGCCACGCGCGCAGGGGTGGGAACGTCTCGAGCGCCGGCGTCCGGGCTGCCACGCAAAGGCTCCTCTCCGACCGCACGACGGCGGACCGGGGCCGAGGGCCACGGTACCGCCGCCCATGAAAACGCCTCCGCGCAGAAGCTGCCGCGAAGGCCGACTCAGCATAACCAGCCCGGGCCCGTCGCCCCACTCGACGCCACGCTGGTCACATCCGCCACCCCCGCCGCGTCACCGGCGCGGGCGCCGTGACCACCTCAGCCGGGTCAGCCCTGCGGGCCGCGGACCCCGGTCTTCGGCGGCCGCAGCGTGGCGACGGGGGCCGACCAGCGCCGTCGCAGCGCCACCAGCCGGAGCACGAAGACCAGCGCCGCCGCCGCGGTCAGGCCGGCAGCCCCGGCGCGACCGATGGCCTCCAGCAGCACCACCATGATCGATCCGACCAGCGCGGCCACCGCGTAGATCTCCCGGCGCAGCACCACCGGGATCTCGGCGGTGAGCAGGTCCCGGCCGAGCCCGCCGCCGATCGCGGTGAGCATGCCGATCACGATCGCGCCGACCGGTGGCATGCCGGCGTCGAGCGCCTTGAGCGTGCCGGTGACGGTGAACAGTCCCAGCCCCGCCGCGTCGAGCACCAGCACGGTGGTGCGCAGGCGGGCGAGCTGCGGGTGCAGCCAGAAGACGGCGGCGGCGGTGACCGCGGCGGTGGTGGCGTACCGCCAGTCGCCGAAGGCCAGCGGTGGGACCTCGTCGATGACCACGTCCCGGAAGATGCCGCCGCCGAGCGCGGCCACGAAGCCGACGAACACGACGCCGAAGAGGTCGAGCCGTTTGGCCACCGCCGCGGAGGCCCCGGAGGCGGCGAAGACGGCCACTCCGGTCAGATCGGCGAAGAGCAGGGCGGTGGAGGTGTTCACACCGCCGAAGATTACGTGGGCGGCCGACGCGACCGCCCCGCATCAGTCGCGGTACGAGTCGTAGATCTCCTTGCACTTCGGGCAGACCGGCGAGCCGGGCTTGGCGGCCTTGGTCACCGGGAACGTCTCGCCGCAGAGCGCCACGACGTAGGTGCCCATGACGGCACTCTCGGCGATCTTCTCCTTGCGGACGTAGTGGAACATCTCCGGACCGGTGTCGGCGTCCTTCAGCTCCGGACGCTCGAGAACCTCTGTGCTCACTTCTCCACCTCCAACTTTCCAGTCTGGCAGGTCGGGCGGGCCGGGTCCACCGCAGCCCTTCCCGACGGCGGGACGTACGGTAACCGAGGTGACCAACTTTCACATCCGTCCCGGCGCCGAGGTCGCCGACGCCCTCCGCGACGGCCGTCCCGTCGTCGCCCTGGAGAGCACCATCGTCTCGCACGGCCTGCCCCGACCCGACAACCTGCGGGTGGCGCGCGAGATCGAGCAGGCGGTACGCGCCGCGGGCGCCGTCCCGGCCACGATCGGCATGGTCGGCGGCGAGCTCGTCGTCGGCCTGGACGACGCCGAGCTGACCCGGCTCGCCACGGTCGACGGGGTGAGCAAGCTCTCCGTCCGCGACCTGGCCGTGGCCGCCGCGACCGGCGCGGACGGCGCCACCACGGTCGCCGCGACCAGCGCGGTGGCCGCCGCCGCCGGGATCGGGGTCTTCGCCACCGGTGGGCTCGGCGGGGTGCACCGGGAGGCGGCGCAGACCTTCGACGAGTCGGCCGACCTGGTCACCCTGGCCCGGACGCCGATCGCGGTGGTCTGCGCCGGGGTCAAGTCGATCCTCGACGTGGGCGCCACCCTGGAGCGGCTGGAGACCCTCGGGGTCGGCGTGGTCGGCTACCGCACCCGCCGCTTCCCCGGCTTCTATCTCAGCGACGCCGGCTTCGACCTGGACTGGTCGGTGGACTCCCCGGAGCAGGTGGCGGACGTGCTGGCCGCCCGGGAGCAGCAGGGCGTGCACGGCGGCGGGCTGATCGTGGCCAATCCTCTCCCGGTCGACGAGCAGCTCGACCCGGAGCTGCACGACCGGACCCTCGCGACCGGGCTGGCCCTGCTGGCCCGCGACGGGGTGACCGGCAAGGCGGTGACGCCGTTCCTGCTGGCCCACTTCCACTCGGCCACCGAGGGGGCGAGCCTGGCGGTGAACGTGCGGATCATCCTGCGCAACGCCGACCTGGCGGCCCGGATCGCGGTCGCGGCGGCCGCCCGGCGTACCGACCGGCCGGCATGACCGCGCCGTCCCGGCTGATCGTCGTCGGTGATCTGATCACCGACGTGGTGGCGGTGCTGGCCGGGCCGCTGGCCACCGGCTCGGACACCCCGGCGACCATCCAGGTCTGCGGCGGCGGTCAGGCCGCCAACACCGCCGCCTGGATCGCCGCGCAGAAGGTGCCCGTGACCCTGGTCGGCGCGGTCGGCGACGACGGCGCGGCCGGCGACCGTGTGACCGAGCTGGAACGCGCCGGCGTGGACTGCGTGGTCGAGCGGCATCCGGGGACCACCACCGGCACCGTGATCGTGCTCGCCACCGACGGGGAACGGACGATGGTCACCGAGCGGGGCGCCAACCTGCGGCTGACCGCCGGGCACGTCGAGCGGGCCGTCGCGGCGGCGCCCGACGCCACCCATCTGCACCTCTCCGCGTACCCCCTGCTGGATGCCGCGTCGCGACCGGCCGGGCTGCGGGCGCTCGCCGTGGCGCGCGAGCGCGGGCTCACCACCAGCGTCGACGCGGCCTCCGCGGCGCCGCTGCGGCGGGCCGGCGCGGCGGCCTTCCTGTCCTGGGTACGCGACGTCGACCTGCTGCTGGTCAACGCCGATGAGGCGGCCGTGCTGGCCGGTGGGCTGGACCCGGCGGCGCAGGCGCGGGCGCTGTCGGCCTCGGCGCGGCGGGTGGTGGTCAAGCGCGGCGAGGCCGGCGCGATCTGGGTGGACCGGAGCGCGACGGTCGGGGTGGCGCCGCGGCGGCGGGTGGCGGTGGTGGACGTCACCGGCGCCGGTGACGCGTTCGCGGCGGGGCTGCTGACGGCCTGGGTCGCCGGGGCCGACCCGCGGGCGGCGCTGACCCGGGCGGGTGACCTGGGGGCGCTGGCGGTGTCGACGGTGGGCGCCCGACCGGCGGGCTGACCGGACGTCGGCCGGGAGCCCACGGCTCCCGGCCGGCGGGGCCGGTCAGGGTTCGGCGTCGATGACCTTGTGCGGGCGCTCCTCGGCGGTGAGGCTCATCGGCGGTGACTCGTCCCGGGCGCGCGGCTGGAACCGGCCGGCGATCCGGTGCTCTTCCTTGGGCGGACGGTCGTTGGCCAGCAGCACGGCCAGCCAGGGGATGAGGATCATGCCGAGGCCGACCATGGGCAGCCAGAGCCAGAGCAGGGGAGCCTTCGTGCCGACCAGGATCGCGCCGACGATCACGCAGGCCACCCGGATGCCCATCATCAGCACGTAACGCTTCTGCCGGCTGGTGAGCTGGTCGTCCTGGCTGCGCGAGGCGTCGGTGATCAGAATCGGCTCGTACGCCTGACGCTTCACCACGGGCCTCCTCGAGGGGATTGCCCCCATCCTGTCACTGCTCGGGCGTGATCAGCGAAAATCGACGCCTACCGGTGACGTGTTACATACGTGGTACGCTGCCCGCGTGGGCAGCCGCTTCAGCTTCACCGACGAGGCGTTGGGCAACCTGCGGGTCTACGACGTCACGCCCGGGGAAGTCTGGGAGGCCCTGCACAGCACCCGTCGGGTGATCCGGCACCTGGGCGACGACGTGATGGTCGTCTACGCCGCGAACCGTCGCGGCCGACGGCTGGCCGTGCTGCTCGCCGAGGCGGACGGCACCGACCACGACTGGGACATCCTCTCCGCCCGCGAGCTGAGCGACGTCGAGGCCAAGCGCTACGACGAAGCCGTACGGAGAACACGCCGATGAGGAGGCGACCGGCGATGAACCACCACGAGGCGACCAAGCGGTTCCACGGCGACGACTCGCTCGCCGAGCTGATCGACGAGAGTCAGCCGCTGGAGCTGCCCACCCCCGACACCGACGTGCCGATGGTCAGCCGTTCGGTGCGGCTGCCCCTGGAGACCTACGAGCGGGTCCGCGCCGCGGCCGAGGCGCGGGGCATCGGCGTCACCACGCTGATGCGGCAGTGGATCGAGGCCGGCCTGGCCGACCTGGACGACTCCGCCACCGTCTCGCTCGCCGACGTGCGCCGGGCGCTGGCCTCGCTCTCCCGCCCGACGGCCGCCTGACCAGCCGTCACAGCGGCGGCGGCGAGGGCCGCTCCGGCGGCCGGCCCCGCGCCCGCAGCGCGTCGGCCAGCGCGATTCCGGCCACCACCGTCGAGGTGGCCGCGGCGACCGCCAGCGGGGGCAGCCGCATCATCAGCGGCACCATCGCCACCAGCACGACCAGCCCCACCAGCCGGGACGGGGACACCCGACCGAACACCTCGTACTCGAAACGCGCGCGACCGAGCACGAAGAGCGCGGGGCCGCCGACGATCACGGTGAGCCAGACCGGATCGGTGTGCCCCTCCGGGTGGGCGATGACGAGCTCGTAGCCGACGGCGGAGGCCACGATGCCGCCCACCATGACCAGGTGGGTGTACGTCGCCGACGAGGCGAGCCGGCTCGGCGACGCCGACGCGGCCACCGCCTCCGCCAGCACCGTCCCGGCCCGGTAGAAGTAGATGCGCCAGAGCAGCGCCGTGGTGGCGAACGTGATGGCGAAGGCCACCCACCGCGCGCCGGTGAACTCGCTCCCGCTCAGGGTAAATCCGCTGACGAGGATCATCTCGCCCAGCGCGATGATGATGAACTGCTGGTAGCGCTCGGCCAGGTGCTCACCGGTGACGGTCCAGGAGGAGGCGGGCGAACGACCGCGTCCCGGCAGCGGCCAGCCCAGCCGCGCCGCGCCGTAGTCGATGATCACCGCGACGGTCCAGAGCGCTCCGCGGGCGTCGTCCTGCAGGATGCCTCCGGCGATCCACGGCACTCCCGCCACCGCTGCCCAGACGAGGATCCGGCTCGCGACGTGCCGCTCCCGATGACCCCGCATCACCACGGTGAGGACGAGCGGCCGGCCCACCTGGACGGCGACGTAGCCGAGCGCGAAGGAGAGACCGCGGGTGTCGAACGCCTCCGGCAGCGACACCGCCATCACCATGCTGCCGAACATCGAACCGGCCACCACCAGTTGGAGCGCCGGCTGGTCGGGGTCGTACCGGCTCGTCGTCCACGTGGTCAGCGACCACACGAACCAGAGGGCGAGCAGGAGCAGCAGCGTCTGCCCCGCCTCGGGCAGGAAGAGCCTCCGCTCCACCGTGAAGTCGTTGACCAGCCGGTTCGACACCCGGGTCAGCGCGAAGACGAAGGCGACGTCGAAGAAGAGCTCCAGAAAGGTCGCCCGCGGCGAGGACTCCTCGCCGCGGAGGAACCGCTCCCCCGGTTGGTCTGTCATCCCCGCCCGCCGTCGTCGTTGACGACCTCACGATCGCTTACCGGGAGCGCTGGCGTCAGGCTTTCGCCGCCTTGGCCGCCGCCTTCGCCGCCTGCTTGACCTCGCGGACCCGGCGCAGCGACTCCGGGTCGGTGATGTCGGCGACCGACCGGTACGCGTCGGCGTCGCCGTAGTCGCCGGCCGCCTCCCGCCAGCCGTCCGGGCGCACGTCGTAGCGCTTGCCGAGCAGGGCGACGAAGATCTGCGCCTTCTGTCGGCCGAAGCCGGGCAGGTCACCGACGCGGCGCAGCAGCTCCCGGCCGTCGGCCACGTCGGCCCAGAGGCCGGCGGCGTCGCCGTCGTACCGGTCGACCAGCGCCCGGCAGACCTCCTGGACCCGGCCGGCCATCGCCTTCGGGAACCGGTGCAGGGCCGGCGGGCGGGCGAAGACCTCGACCAGCGTCTCCGGGTCGTAGCCGGCCAGCTCGCGGGCGTCGGGCTCGTGGCCCAGCCGCTGGGTCAGCACGTACGGCGAGGAGAACGCCTTCTCCATCGGGATCTGCTGGTCGAGCACCATGCCGATGAGCAGCGCCAGGGGGTTGCGCTCCAGCAGCCGGTTGGCCTCGGGGTCGATGGGCAGCGACAGCGTCATGGCCCCATCCTGCCCGGCGCCCCGCGTCCGGCCGCGCCGACTCTCCGGCCCGGAACCCCACAGGTTCACTGAGGTTAGGCTGTGCTAACTTCTGTCGCGTCGACGGACGGCCGTCGACCGACGACAAGGAGCGCCGCCGTGCCCGTCCCCGCCCGCAGATCCCTCGCGGCCGTCACCGCCGCCGGCCTGCTCTCCCTCGGCCTGGTCGCCTGCGGCGCCGGCGAGGACGACGCCGCGGACCCGGGCAAGCCCGGCGACAAGACGATCACCGTCTACAGCGGCCGGAACGAGACCCTGGTCAAGCCGCTGCTGGAGAAGTTCACCCAGCAGACCGGGATCACCGTCAAGGCCCGGTACGCCACCACCGCCCAGCTCGCCGCTCAGCTGGTCGAGGAGGGCGACAAGTCGCCGGCCGACACCTTCTTCGCCCAGGACGCCGGCGCCCTCGGCGCGGTCGCCAAGCGCGACATGTTCGCCCCGCTGCCCGCCGCCGACCTGGCCAAGGTGCCGCAGGCGTACCGGTCCGGCGAAGGCCAGTGGGTCGGCGTCAGCGCCCGCTCCCGGGTGCTCGCCTACAACGCCGACGTGGTGCCCGCCGCCGAGCTGCCGAAGTCGGTCTTCGACCTGACCGACCCGAAGTGGAAGGGCAAGATCGGCCTCGCCCCGACCAACGCCTCCTTCCAGGCGTTCGTCACGGCGGTCCGGGTGCAGCACGGCGAGCAGAAGGCGAAGGACTTCCTCGCCGGGCTCAAGGCGAACGAGCCGCAGATCCGGGACAACAACGTCCGGATCGTCGAGGACGTGGACCGGGGCGCCATCCCGGTCGGCCTGGTGAACCACTACTACCTCGGCGAGGTGGCCAAGGAGAAGGGCACCACCCCGGACGGGCTCAAGGCCAAGCTGCACTTCTTCCCCGGCGGCGACACCGGTGCCCTGGTCAACGTCGCGGGCGTCGGGGTGCTCAAGCGCTCCGCCGAGGACCCGGACACGAAGGCCTTCGTGGACTTCCTGCTCAACCCCGAGTCGCAGCGGTACTTCGCCGAGCAGACCTTCGAGTACCCAGTGGTGGCCGGGGTCGCCGCCCCGGCCGGCGTCCCGCCGCTGGCCGAGCTGGACGCCCCGGACATCGACCTCAACGACCTGGACACCCTGGACGCCACGATCACCCTGATCAAGGACTCGGGGCTCGTCCCCTGAGCATGAAGACCACCACCCCCGACGTCGGGTCGGCCCCCCGCGGGCCGGCCCGCTTCGGCGTACCCGGGTCGGTGCGCCGGCTGGCCCCGCGCCCGGCGCTGCTCGCAGCCTCGACCGTCGCGGTCGCCGTGGCCCTGATCCCGCTGGTCTATCTCGCGGTCCGCACCGCCGAGGCGGGCGCCGACCGGATCGCCGCGGAACTGTGGACCGAGCGGGTCGGTCTGCTCGCCGTCCGCAGCCTCGGGCTGGCCGCCGTGGTCACCGTCTCCTGCGTGCTGCTCGGGGTGGGCGCCGCGTGGCTGGTCACCCGCACCGACCTGCCCGGCCGGCGGGTCTTCGCGGTGCTCGCCGCGCTGCCGCTGGCGGTGCCGACCTACATCGCCGCGTTCGCCTGGGTGTCCACCGTCGACCGGCTGGAGGGGTTCTGGCCGGCCGCCCTGGTGCTCACCCTCTGCTCGTACCCGTACGTCTTCCTGCCGGTCGCGGCCGCGCTGCGCGGCGCGGACCCGGCGCAGGAGGAGGTCTCCCGCTCGTTGGGGCGGGGTGGCTGGCGGACCTTCACCGACGTGACGCTGCGCCAGATCCGCCCGGCCACCGCCGCCGGGGCGCTGCTGGTCGCGCTCTACGTGCTGGCCGACTTCGGCGCCGTCTCCATCCTGCGCGCCGACACCTTCACCCGGGCCATCTTCGTCGCCTTCGACCTGGGCTTCGACCGCACCGGGGCCCTGGTGCTCTCCAGCGTGCTGGTGGTGCTCACCGTGCTGCTGCTGGCCGGCGAGACCTCCACCCGCCGGCGCGGCGCCCGGTACGCCCGGCTCGGCGGCGCCCGCCGTCCCGCCGCCCGGGTACGGCTCGGCGTGGCCCGCTGGCCGGCGCTGGCCGCCCTGCTCGGCGTCGCCGCGCTGGCCCTCGGCGTACCCGCCGTCAGCCTGGGTCGCCGGCTGGTCGACGGGGTGTCCCGCCCCGGCGCGCTGGCCGAGGTGGCCACCGCCGCCGGCAACTCGCTCTGGCTGTCGCTGGCCGGCGCCGCCCTGACCATGCTGCTGGCCCTGCCGCTGGGGCTGCTCACCGCCCGCGCGCCGGGGCCGCTGGCCACCCTGCTGGACCGGCTCGCCTACCTGGCGCACGCGCTGCCCGGCGTGGTGATCGGGCTCTCGCTGATCTTCTTCGGGATCACCGTGGCGTACCCGCTCTACCAGAGCACCTGGCTGCTGGCGCTCGCCTACGCCACGCTCTTCCTGCCGCTGGCCGTGGGAGCGGTGGCCGGGGCCGCCGCCCAGGCCCCGCCCGGGCTCGAAGAGGTGGCCCGCTCACTGGGACGCGGGCCGCTGGAGGTGCTGCGCACCGTCACCCTGCCGCTCACTCTGCCGGGCATCGGTGCCGGCGCGGCGCTGGTCTTCCTCACCGGCATGAAGGAACTTCCGGCCACCCTGCTGCTGCGCCCCACCGGCACCGACACGCTGGCCACCGAACTGTGGACGGCGACGTCGGTCGGGGCGTACGCGGCCGCCGCCCCGTACGCGGCGCTGCTGGTCGTCATCTCCGCGCTGCCCACCTGGTGGCTGGTCGCCCGCGGCGGCCTGCTCGACAAGGAGGACCGATGAGCGAGGTCGTGCTGACCGGGGTCGTCAAGCGGTACGGCCCGGTGACCGCGCTGGACGGGGTGGACCTGACCGTCCCGGCCGGCGGACTGACCGCCGTGCTCGGCCCGTCGGGCTGCGGCAAGACCACCCTGCTGCGCTGCCTCGCCGGTTTCGAACGGCTCGATGCCGGCGCGGTCCGGGTGGACGGGCGCGAGGTGGCCGGAACCGGCCGCCACCTGCCGGCGCACCGGCGGCGGATCGCCGTGGTGCCGCAGGAGGGCGCGCTCTTCCCGCACCTGAGCGTCGCCGCGAACATCTCGTACGGCCTGGACCGGGCGGCCCGCCGCAGCGACCGGGTGGACGAGGTGCTGGCCCTGGTCGGGCTGGCCGGGTACGGCGAGCGGATGCCGCACCAGCTCTCCGGCGGCCAGCAGCAGCGGGTCGCGGTGGCCCGGGCGCTCGCCCCGCGCCCCTCGCTGGTGCTGCTGGACGAGCCGTTCAGCGCGCTCGACGCCGGGCTGCGCGCGGGCCTGCGGCACGACATCCGGGAGGCGCTGCGCGCCGACGGGGCGACCGCCGTGCTGGTCACCCACGACCAGGGCGAGGCGCTGTCGGTGGCGGACCGGGTGGTGGTGCTGCGCTCCGGCCGGGTGGTGCAGGCCGCCTCCCCCACGGCGCTCTACCGGGAACCGGCCGACCAGTGGGTGGCCGGGTTCGTCGGCGACGCGGTGCTCCTGCCGGCGGTGGCCTCCGCCGGTGTCGCGCGCACCCCGCTGGGCGCCCTGCCGATCACCGGCGCACCCGCGGACGGGCCGGTGACCGTGCTGGTCCGACCCGAGCAGCTCCGCCTGGCACCCGCCGGGGGTGTCGACGCGGTCACCGCGACGGTGCTGCGGCACGACTTCCACGGCCACGACGCGCTGGTCGCCCTGCGGCTCGCCGACGGCACCCGGGTCACCGCCCGGGTCTGGGACGAGCACGAACCCGTCCCGGTCGGCGCCGAGGTGGCGATCCGGGTCGAGGGGGCGGCCCGGGCCTGGCCGGCGCAGCCGGTACCCGCCCCGGTCGCCGGACCGGCTCCGCGTCCCGTCCACCCGGTGGGCTGACCGCCCGCCCACGACGGAGCGCGACCCGGTGGACAGGGGTGGTGTCCACCGGGCCGCGTCCGTCCGGGGTCAGGTCAGCTGACGAAGAGCAGCCGGTTCGGCGAGCCGCTGCCCGGGCTGGTCACCTTGCCGGTGGTGGCGTTGGTGGTCAGGTAGCTCGCCACCTGCGACGGCGAGTACGACGGGTTCGTGGAGAGGACCAGCGCCGCCGCGCCGGCCACGTGCGGGGAGGCCATCGAGGTGCCGCTGATCGTGTTCGTGGCGGTGTCGCTGCTCCGCCACGCCGAGGTGATGCTCGACCCCGGCGCGAAGATGTCCAGGCAGGAGCCGTAGTTCGAGTACGACGCGCGGGCGTCGCTGCTGGTGGTGGCGCCCACGGTGAGCGCGGCGGCGACCCGGGCCGGCGAGTAGTTGCAGGCGTTGGCGCTGGAGTTGCCGGCCGCCACCGCGTACGTGACCCCCGAGTTGATGGAGTTGGCCACCGCGTTGTCCAGGGAGCTGCTGGCGCCGCCGCCGAGGCTCATGTTCGCCACGGCCGGCTTGACCGCGTTGGCGGTCACCCAGTTGACGCCGCTGATCACGCCGGTGGTGCTGCCGCTGCCGGAGCAGTTGAGCACCTTCACCGCGATCAGCCGGACCTGCTTGGCCACCCCGTAGCTGGTGCCGCCGACGGTGCCGGCGACGTGGGTGCCGTGGCCGTTGCAGTCGGTGTTGTTGGTGTCCACCGTGTTGGTGCCCCAGCTGGCCCGGCCGCCGAAGTCGGCGTGGGTGGTCCGGATGCCGGTGTCGATGATGTACGCCCGGACGTTCGAGGCGGTGTTCGGGTAGGTGTAGCTGGAGTTCAGCGGCAGGCTGCGCTGGTCGATCCGGTCCAGCCCCCAGGAGGGCGGGTTCGACTGGGTGCCCTGGACGGTGAGCACCCGGTCCTGCTCGACGTACGCGACCGCGGGGTCGGCGGCGAGCCGGCGGGCCTGACCGGCGGTCATCTTCGCGCTGAAGCCGGTGAGCGCGGCACTCCAGACGTCGGCGACGCTGCCTCCGTACCGCCGGGTCAGGCTGGCGGCCCGGTCGGGCACGGCGCTGCGGGCGGCCAGGCTGTTGGCGGCGCCGACGGCGTCGCCGGAGAGCACGACCAGGTAGCTGCCGCTGATCGCGCCGGGGGTGTTCGCGTTGCGGATCTGTCCGGTCGGCGCGGCCACGGCGGGGGTGGCGGCGGCGACCGCGAGGGCCGCCGCGGCGGCCGAGACGGCGACCGCGCGGATCACGCGGCGCCGGGGAACGGGCACGGCTGACATCGGCTGTCTCCCTACCGGTGCGCTCGGGCGGGCGGGGGGCCGCCGGAACGCCCATCGACGGATGTTGGGGAAAGCGTAGTGACGTATCGAAGAACATTGAAGAGATAACAATCGATTGATGCAGGTCGGGTTATGGATGTGGCGGGTGCCGACCAGTTCGGGTCGCGCGCGAGGCAGGATGGCGACGTGGAACACGACATGCTGCTCTCCCCCGCCGGTGTCGAGGCGCTGCGCACCGCGCTGACCCGGGCGAATTTCACCTCGAACGGCATCGCCGACCGGCTCGGCCCGCAGGCGACCGGCGGGGCCGCCCGCAACGACTTCCGCGCCGCGCTGCGCGCCACCGAGGACCGCGACCCGCTCGGCACGCTGATCCGGGTGTTCATCTGCGACCAGACCGAGTCCGAGCAGAGCGTCGCGGCCGCGCTCGCCCCGCTCACCGTCGAGGAGGCGCTCGCGGGCGGGCTGGTCGAGCGGCACGGCGACGGGCTGCGGGCCGGGGTCGACCTGGAGCCGTACGGGGACGACTGGTGGGTGCTCGCCGACGTGCCGGCCAGCGCCCGACCCGGCCGGCCGCTGCACAGCGAGCACGTGCTCGGCATCGGCGGGGCCACCCAGACGTTGATCGGGGCGACCGTCCGCCGGCCGGTGGAGACCGCGCTCGACCTCGGCACCGGCTCCGGCGTCCAGGCCCTCCACCTGGCCACCCACGCCCGCCAGGTCACCGCCACCGACCTCTCGGAGCGGGCGCTGCGCTTCGCCGCCACCACCGCCGCGCTCAACGGCCAGGACTGGGAGCTGCTGCGCGGCGACATGGTCGCGCCGGTCGCCGGGCGCCGCTTCGACCTGGTGGTGAGCAACCCGCCGTTCGTGGTCGGCCCGGGCACCACCACGCACGTCTACCGGGACTCCGGCCGGGTCGGCGACGCGATCGGCGCGGAGCTGGCCGCCGCCGCGCCGGGCCTGCTCACCGAGGGCGGCACCATGCAGTACCTGGCGAACTGGGTGCACGTCGCCGGCGAGGACTGGGGCGAGCGGGTGGCCGGCTGGTTCGCCGGCACCGGGCTGGACGCCTGGGTGATCCAGCGCGAGGTCGCCGACCCGATGGCGTACGTCAACCTGTGGCTCACCGACGTCGGTGAGGCGGCCGACCCGCACCGGATGGCCGCCTGGCTCGACTGGTTCGACGCGCACAAGGTGGAGGCGATCGGCTTCGGCATCGTCTCGCTGCGCCGCTCCGGCCACGCCGAGCCGGTGGTCCGGGTGGAGGACCTGCGGCAGCGGGTGGAGCCGCCGATGGGCGACCACATCGCCGCCTGGTTCGACCGCCAGGACTTCCTCCGGGTACGCGACAGCGACGCGCTGCTCGCCGAGCGCTACCGGGCCGCCGAGGGGCTCCAGCTGCGGCAGGAAGCCACCATGGGCGAGGAAGGCTGGGCGGTGGACCGGCAGGTCCTGGCGGTCCCGCACGGGCTGCGCTGGAGCGAGGAGATCGACCCGCTGGTGCTGGCGCTGGTGGGCGGCTGCGACGGCCGACTGCCGCTGCGCGACCAGCTCGCCCTGCTCGCCGCCGCGCACGACGTGACTCCGGACGAGCTGGCCGAGGCGGCCGCTCCGATCGTGGCGCACCTGGTGGAGCGCGGCATCATCGAGCCGGTGACGGCGTGACGCCCGGCTGCGTGACCCCGGCCGGCACCACCTCGCCGGCGGGCCGGCCCGCCCGCACGGCGCTCCGGGCCGCCGGGCCGCACGACATCGGGGCGGTGCGCTGATGCGGGCCCTGGTGCAGACGGTGAGCCGGGCGAGCGTCACCGTCGACGGCGAGGTGGTCGGCGAGATCGCCGACGGCCTGCTGGTGCTGCTCGGCGTCACCCACGCCGACACCCCGCAGGTGGCGCAGACCATGGCCCGCAAGGTTCACGAGCTGCGCATCCTGGACGACGACCGCTCCGCCGCGGAGACCGGCGCCCCGATCCTGCTGGTCAGCCAGTTCACCCTCTACGGGGACGCGCGAAAGGGCCGCCGGCCCAGCTGGACCGCCGCCGCCCCCGCCGAGGTCGCCGAGCCGCTGGTCACCGAGGTCGTCGAAGCCCTTCGGGCCCGCGGCGCCAAGGTCGAGACCGGCCGCTTCCGCACCCACATGCTGGTCGAGAGCACCAACGTCGGCCCCCGCACCCTCCTCCTGGACCTCTGACCTTTTGTTGATCATGAGGCTGACGGCACCCCGCGAGATCGAGTCCGCCGTCAACCTCATGATCAACGAGGCGGTCAGGGATGGGGGTCAGGAGAAGAGGCCGCGGCGGGACAGGGACTGGCGGAGCCAGGCGTCGAGCTGGGCGGCCCAGTCGGTGCGGTCCGCGGTGGCGTGGTCGACGGTGAAGCGGCCGAAGGCGTCCCGCCCCTCGGTGAAGAGGCCGCCGCGCTTGTCCACCTCCAGCACCACCTGCACCTGCTGCGGGTCGGTCACGAAGGTGACCTCCAGCTGGTTCATCGCGCCGGCGTACTGCGGCGCGGGGTGGAACTCGATCTCCTGGTAGAACGGCAGGCTCTGCCGCACCCCGTAGATGTGCCCCCGCTCGACGTCGGCGCGGGCGAACCGGAAGCCCAGCCGCAGCAACGCCTCCAGCAGCCGCTCCTGCGCCGGCAGTGGGTGCACCGCCACCGGGTCCAGGTCACCGGAGTCGACCGCCCGGGCCACCTCCAGCTCGGTCCGCAGCCCCATGGTCATGCCGTGCAGGTGCCGCCCGTACAGGTCGGTCAGCGGGGTCTCCCAGGGCACATCGAAGCGGAACGGGACGTCGTAGCGCTGCCCCGCCTCCAACCGGAACGCGCCGGTCACCTGCCGACGGCCGAACTCCTGGTCGCTCTGGTACTCGGAGTCGCCGCCCTCCACCTCGACCCGGGTGACCAGGCCCAGCGCCACGTACGCCACGTCGACGGCATGATCCCCGCCGGCCACCTGGATCCGGCCCTCCAGCTGACCGCCCGGACGGCAGTTCGGGTTGGTCAGCACCGTCTCCACCGACGGTCCACCGACCCCCATCGCCTGCATCAGCCGCTTGAAGACCACCGCGTCCTCCGTCACCTCGACGCCGGCCCCGGTGGCCGACCGCTGGCACGGTAACCGGGGCGGGCAAGCAACCGCGGGACGTTCGCGCGTTCGGATTGCTGTCGGGTCCCCGATCGCCTCACTCCCGTTTCACGCCCCGGTTGGAAAGCTGTGCATCACCGGCGCCACTGGGGCCGGTACGCGGCACAGAAGCGGACACGGGGAGAGACAGAGATGGCCCTGCAGATGATCGAGAACCAGACGCGCCCGGCCGCCACCATCGACGCCGAAGCCGGCGCCGACACCCTGGTCGACCTGGACGCCACCGACGAGCGCGGAATCTCCACCGACCTGGTTCGGGCGTACCTCAACGGGATCGGCCGGACGAAGCTGCTGACCGCCGCTCAGGAGGTGGAGCTGGCGAAGCGGATCGAGGCGGGGCTCTTCGCCGAGGAGAAGCTCTCCACCTGCACCCCGGTCTCCGCCGACCTGCGAGCCGACCTGGAGTTGATCGTGGCGCAGGGCCGCGCCGCCAAGGACCACCTGCTGGAGGCGAACCTCCGGCTGGTGGTGAGCATCGCCAAGCGCTACACCGGGCGCGGGATGGCCTTCCTCGACCTGATCCAGGAGGGCAACCTCGGCCTGATCCGCGCGGTCGAGAAGTTCGACTACGCCAAGGGCTACAAGTTCTCCACCTACGCCACCTGGTGGATCCGGCAGGCGATCACCCGGGCGATGGCCGACCAGGCCCGCACCATCCGCATCCCGGTCCACATGGTCGAGCAGGTCAACCGGATGGTCCGGGTCCGCCGGGAGCTGTCGGTCACCCTGGGCCGGGAGCCCGCGCTGGCCGAGGTGGCCACCGCGCTGGAGATCCCCGAGTACCAGGTGATCGAGCTGATCTCGTACGACCGGGAGCCGGTCAGCCTGGACCAGGCCGTCGGTGAGGACGGCGAGAGCGCGCTCGGCGACTTCGTCGCCGCGGTCGACCCGCGCCAGGAGCCGGGCGACGCGGCCGCCAACGGCGAGCTGCGCAACGAGGTGCGGATCGTGCTGGCCACCCTCTCCCAGCGGGAGCAGGCGGTGATCCGGCTGCGGTTCGGCCTGGACGACGGCCGGCAGCGCACCCTGGACGAGGTGGGCAAGGAGTTCGGCCTGTCCCGGGAGCGGATCCGGCAGATCGAGAAGGTGACGCTGCTGAAGCTGCGCGCCCCGGAGCGCGCCCAGCGCCTGGAGGCGTACGCCTGCTGACCCGGTACGACCGACAGGCCCCGGCGGTTCGCCGGGGCCTGTCGCGTGCCGTCCTTGACACCGCGCCGGGAGGGAGCAGGGTCGGGGGTATGAACTGGACCCTGGAAGTGGTGGTGGTACCGGTCTCCGACGTGGATCGGGCCAAGGCCTTCTACGCCGACCGGCTCGGCTTCCACGTCGACCACGACACCCGCATCGGCGACGGCGTACGGATCGTGCAGCTCACCCCGCCCGGCTCCGGGTGTTCGGTCGTGATCGGCCGGGGC
Source organism: Micromonospora sp. BS32 (assembly GCF_059089345.1). Classification (NCBI taxonomy): domain Bacteria; kingdom Bacillati; phylum Actinomycetota; class Actinomycetes; order Micromonosporales; family Micromonosporaceae; genus Micromonospora; species Micromonospora sp. BS32. Next base: position 145,735 of record NZ_JBSSHR010000001.1, on the reverse strand, counting down.
GCCGTACCGGACATGCCGCCCGGCTCGCTCAAGGGCCTACAGCTGGTCGTGGCGGATCTGGAGAAGGCCCGGGCGGAGCTGCTGGAGCGCGGCGTCGAGGTGAGCGAGATCCAGGTGGTGGGGGCCAACCCGCGGCCCGTCCCGCACCCGCTGGACAACGTCGGCTTCGTCTTCTTCGCCGACCCGGACGGCAACGCCTGGGCCGTCCAGCAGATCTCCGCCCGCGGCTGACGGCCGGTCAGAGCCGGCGGGGGCCGGTGTCCGGGCGGGCGCCGGCCGAGCCCACCCCGACGGCGGCGTGCAGCACGGAGATGCCGTCCGGGCGGGCCAGCACCGGGTTGAGGGTGAGCGACCGGACCCGGGGCTGCTCGTCGGCGAGCCGGCCGACCCGCAGCAGCAGGTCTACCAGGGCGGCCCGGTCGACCGGCGCGGCGCCCCGGTGCCCGCGCAGCAGCGGCGCGGCACGCGGCTCGTCGACCAGCTCAGCGGCGTCCCGGTCGGTCAGCGGCACCGCCCGCCAGGCCCGGTCGCCGAGCAGCTCGGTGGCGACCCCGCCGAGGCCGAACCCGACCACCGGCCCGAACGCCGGATCCTCCATCAGCTCCACCACACAGGCCACCCCGGGCGGGACCATCGGCTGGACCAGGACGTCCGCGCCGAAGACGGGCGTCATCTCGGCGTACGCGCGGCGCAGCGCGGCCGGGTCGGCGAGGTCGAGGCGTACCGCGCCGAGGTCGAGGCGGTGCCGCAGGCCGGGGGCGGCCGCCTTGAGCGCCACCGGCCAGCCGAGCCGCTCGGCGGCGGCGAGCGCCTCGTCCACGGTGGCCGCCGGGGCGGACTCCACCAGGTCGATCCCGTACGCGCCGAGCAGCCCGGACGGGTCGGAGGCGTCGGCACGGAGCGCGGCCTGCCCGGCCAGCCGGTCCACCCGGGGCAGCTCCGGCAGGGTTCCCGGGTCCCGGCGCAGCCAGGCGGCGTACCCGGTGACCCGGGCGAGCGCCCGGACCGCCTCCTCCACGCTCGGGTACGCCGGCACCCCGGCCGGCACCCGACCGGCGAGGAAGGTGGCCACGGTCGGCTTGCCGGCCGCCAGCGCGGCCGGCAGCGCGGCGGTGAAGTCCGCCTCCTCGACGGTGACCTGCCCGGGCAGCGGCGGCGCGAAGACCGCGACGAGGGCGTCCACCCGCTCGTCGGCCGTCGCCTCGGCGAGGGCGGCGGCGAACTCGGCTGCCCCGGCGTGCGGACCGACGTCGCGCGGGTACCCCTCGGCGGGGGTGAGCCCCTGGGCGGCGCAGGCGGTGGCGGCGAGGCCGGTCAGCGCGGAGGAGTTGCCCACCACGGCGACCCGGGGCCCGGCGGGCAGCGGCTGGTGGGCCAGGAGCACACCCACGTCGAGCAGCTCGGCGACGGTGTCCACCCGGATCACCCCGGACTGGGCGAAGAGCGCGCTGACCGCGGCCTCGTCCAGGGCCGGCCCGTCGCCGAGGCCGGCCGGCCGGGCCAGCGAGGCGAGCGCCACCACCGGCTTGTCCCGGCCGATCCGGCGGGCCAGCCGGGCGAACTTGCGCGGGTTACCGAAGGTCTCCAGATAGAGCAGGATGACGTCGGTGCCGGGGTCGTCCTGCCAGTACTGGAGCAGGTCGTTGCCGGAGACGTCGGCCCGGTTGCCGGCCGAGACGAAGCTGGACAGGCCCAGGCCGCGCCGGGACGCCTCGGCCAGCAGCGCCACCCCGAACACGCCGGACTGGCTGAACAGGCCGACCCGGCCGGGGGCGGGCAGCACCGGGGCGAGGGTGGCGTTGAGGCGTACCTTCTCGTCGGTGTTCGCCACCCCCAGGCAGTTCGGGCCGACGACCCGCATGCCCGCCGCGTGCGCCGCGCGGACCAGCGCGCGCTGCGCGGCCGCGCCCTGGCCGCCGGCCTCGGCGAAGCCGGCGGAGATGACCACCAGGCCGTGCGCGCCGGCGGCGGCCGCGTCGGCGACCACCCCGGACGCCGCGTCGGGGGCCACCGCGACGACCGCCAGGTCGATCTCCGCGCCGGCATCGGCCGCCGAGGGGTACGCGGGCAGCCCGGCGACGGTCGCCGCGCTCGGATGCACCGGGACGATCGCGCCGGCGTAGCCACCGTCGCGCAGGTGCCCGAGCACGGCCGCGCCGACGCCCTGCCCGGTGGCGCTGGCCCCGTAGACGGCGATGCCGCGCGGGGCGAGCAGCCGGGTGATCGAGCGGGCCTCGGTGCGGTGCTCCCGGCCGCGCTGCACCTCGAGCGTGGCCTCGGTCGGCGCGATCGGGAAGCTCAGGTGCACCACGCCGTCGGCGTACTGGCGCTGAACCTGGTAGCCGAAGTCGGAGAAGACCCGCAGCATCGCGCCGTTGCTGGGCAGCACCTCGGCGACGAAGTGCACGAGGCCGTAGCGCCGGGCCGCGTCGGCCAGGTGTTCCAGCAGCACCGAGCCGATCCCCCGGCCCTGGTAGTCGTCCTCCACCACGAAGGCCACCTCGGCCTCCGGGGAATCCGGGCCGAGCCGCTCGTACCGGCCGACGGCGACGATCCGGTCACCGGCGAGCACCACGAACGCCTCCCGGTCGCGGTGGTCGACGTTGACGAAGCGTTGCAGGTCCCGGTCCGGGATCCGCGGGTACGGGGAGAAGTAGCGCAGGTAGCGGGTGCGCTCGGAGAAGCGCGAGTGCATCGCCACGATGTCCGGCGCGTCCTGCGGCCGGATCGGTCGCAGCTGGACGGCGCTGCCGTCGCTGAGCAGCACGTCCACCGGTTGGTCGACTGTGGTCACCGGTCGGTCCCCTCCCCCGGCCACCGGCTCAGTCGCGCGGATCGTGCGGGTCGAGCCCGTGCAGCGGGAAGACCGCCTTGCGGACGGCGGCGATGGCCCGGTCCACCGAGTTCGGCTCGCCGGTGGGCTGCCACGGCTGGTACGTCGGGTCGACGTCGTCGGTCATCCGCAGCGGGACCTCCCGCCCGGGCAGCCGCCGCTGGGCCAGCTCCCGCCAGGCTGGCGGGGTGAGGGTGGCCGGGTCGAGCGGGTCGCCGGTGGCCACCGCGAGCAGGTGGCCCCAGGCCCGCGGCACCACCTCCACCAGGGCGTACCCGCCGCCGCCGGTGGCCACCCAGCGGCCCTCGCAGAGCTCGTCGGCGAGCGCCCGCAGGGCGAGGTACGTGGCGCGCTGCCCGTCCACGGACAGGTGCAGGTCGGCCAGCGGGTCGACCCGGTGCCCGTCGGCGCCGCACTGGGTGACGAGGATCTGCGGCCGGAACGCCCGCAGCACCGAGGGCACGATCGCGTGGAAGGCGCGCTGCCAGCCGGCGTCGCCGGTGCCGGGCGGCAGCGGCACGTTCACCGCGCTCCCCTCGGCGCCCGGCCCACCGGTCTCGTCGGGGAAACCCGTGCCGGGGAAGAGCGCGAGCGGGGTCTCGTGCAGGCTGATCGTCAGCACCCGCGGGTCGGTCCAGAAGGCCGCCTGCACGCCGTCGCCGTGGTGCACGTCCACGTCGACGTAGGCGATCCGCTCGGCGCCCAGGTCGAGCAGGCGGGCGATGGCCACCGCCGGGTCGTTGTAGACGCAGAACCCGGCCGCCCGGGCCGGCATGGCGTGGTGCAGCCCGCCGGCCACGTTGACCGCGCGCCGGGCCTCGCCCCGCCAGACCGCCTCGGCGGCGGCCACGCTGGCCCCGACGATCAGCGCGCTGGACTCGTGCATCCCGTCGAAGACCGGGTTGTCCGACGTGCCCAGCCCGAACCCGGCGAAGAGCGGGTCGGCCGGGGCGGCGCGCACCGCGTCCAGGTAGCCCGGGTCGTGCACCAGGGTCAACAGCGCGTCGTCGGCCGGCTCCGGCTTGACCAGGCGCACCCCCGGGCGGTCGAGGACGCCCAGCTCGCGGGCCAGTGCGACGGTCAGCTCGACGCGTACCGGGTCGAGGGGGTGCTCCCCCATGTCGTAGGCGAGCAGGGACTCGTCCCACACCACCACCGTGTCGTCCGACATGGGGCCATCGTCGCACGCGCGCCGCCGGCCGCCCACCGCACGCGCGACTCAGCGCGGCGGTTCCTCCCCGGTGGCCACCGGGCGGTCCGGGTCGGCCACCCACTCGCTCCAGGAGCCGACGTAGAGCGCGGCGTCCGGCCGGCCAGCCAGGTGCAGCGCCAGCACGGCCTGCGCGGCGGTCACCCCCGAGCCGCAGTACGCCCCGACCGGAGCGCCGCCGGTCACCCCGGCCCGGGCGAACCGCTCGCGCAGCGCCTCGGCGGCCGGGAAGCGCCCCTCGGTGACGTACGCCGGGGCGGGCAGGTTGACCGCGCCGGGAACGTGCCCGGCGACCGGGTCGATCGGCTCGGTCTCGCCCCGGTAGCGGGGGGCGGCCCGCACGTCGAGCAGGACCCCTTCGTCGGCGGCGGCGAGTCCCGCCGCCGTGGCGGTGTCCAGCACCGGCAGGCCGCCGGGGCGGACGGTCACGTCCCCGGGTGGCGGGGTGGGCACGTCGGTGGAGGTCGGCAGGCCGGCGGCCACCCAGGCCGGCCACCCGCCGTGCAGCAGGCGCACCTCCCGGTGCCCGGCCCAGCGCAGGGTCCACCAGGCGCGGGCCGCGGCCATGCCGTCACCGCCGTCGTACACCACCACCGGGTGACCGGCGCGGACGCCGGCGGCCCGCAGCGCCGCCCGGAGCGCGGCGGGGTCGGGCAGCGGGTGCCGGCCGGCGGCGCCCGGCGGGCCACAGAGCGCGGTGTCCAGGTCGATGAAGACCGCGCCGGGCAGGTGGCCGGCCGCGTAGTCGTCCCGGCCGGGCGGGCCGGTCAGCCGCCAGCGCACGTCGAGCAGGGTCGGCGGGTCGGGCTGGGCCAGCGCGGCGGCGAGCTGGTCGGCCTCGACCAGCGGCGTCTCGGTACCGGACATGGTGCCCAGTCAACACCATCCGGGCAGCGACCTCGCGGTTCGCCGTCGGTCGACCGTCGGGGGCGAGGGGTAGCATCGACCCCCGGGAGGCCGCTGACGTGAAGCATGACCTGGTCGACACGACCGAGATGTACCTGCGCACCATCCTCGAGCTCGAGGAGGAGGGTGTGCCGCCGCTGCGCGCGCGGATCGCCGAGCGGCTGCGGCAGAGCGGGCCCACCGTCAGCCAGACCGTCGCCCGGATGGAGCGCGACGGCCTGCTCACCGTCGAGGGCGACCGGCACCTGGCGCTGACCGCGCTGGGCCGCAACAGCGCGGTGTCGGTGATGCGCAAGCACCGCCTCGCCGAGCTGCTGCTGGTCAACGTGATCGGGATGCCCTACGAGGAGGCCCACGAGGAGGCCTGCCGCTGGGAGCACGTGATGAGCGACGCGGTCGAGAAGCGGGTCTACGACCTGCTCAACCGGCCGACCCGCTCGCCGTACGGGAACCCGATCCCGGGGCTGGAGGAGCTGGGCTCGCCGGAGCCCGAGGCCGCCGACAGCATCGAGGGCGAGCGCAACCTGGCGTTCCCCGGCCTCACCGGCCAGGTCGTGGTGCGGCGGATCTGTGAGAGCGTGCAGACCGACGCGGACGTGCTGCGCCAGCTGCACGCCGCCGGGGTCGACCCGGGCGCCACGGTGACCGTGGCCCAGGAACGCGACGGGGTGTTCATCGACCGCTCGGGCGAGCGGGTCCGGCTCCCCCGCGAGGTCGCCTCCCGGGTATTCGTCGCCGCCCACTGACCCGGGCGGCGGATTCCGCCGGCCCGCGCCGGCGTCGGCTCACATCGCCCGGGTGTTGAGCGTCCGGGCCAGCACGACCAGCTTGCCGGCCTGCGCGTCCGCCTCCGCCTTCGCGGCGGTCGGGCGCAACGTCCAGCGCAGGGTGGCCAGCCGGTCCTCGGCGGCCAGCCAGCCCACCTCGGCCACCGGCCCGTGCGTCCCGGCCTTCGGCAGCGTCCGGCGGTAGGCGACCTGACCCAGCTTCGGCACCGTGGCCGCCCCGTCGGGGCGGACATCGGCGGTGAAGGTCGGCACGTCGATCGAGGTGTCGGTGACCGCCAGGGTCAGCTCCGGCCAGGTGGCGGAGGCGGAGCGGACCACGCAGGTGTGGGTGTCGCCCCGGTCGCTGGCCGCCGCCACGTCGAAGCGGCCGCCGGTGTGCTTCGCGATGACCGTGAAGTCCAGCAGCTTGCAGGCGCCGCCGGACGAGGCCGCCACCGCCGCCACCCGTACCGGCGCCGCCTCGGGCAGCGCCACCGGTGTTTCCTGCTCCGCCCCGCAACCGGTGGTCAGCAGGACGGCCGTGGCGGCGAGCCAGATCCGCGCGTACACGTGGCACCTCCGCGATCGTCGGCGGAGGCCCGCCGGATGTCCGTCGGACACCGTACGGGCTGCCCCCGCCGGACGGAACCCCCCGGTCGGGCCTCAGCCCGCCGGCAGGTCGCGCATCCTCCGCAGTGGAGAGCAGACCACGAAGAGCGACGCGCTCCAGGTGCCCAGGGCGCACACCACCAGCGCCGGCCGCATCCCCCACTGGTCGCCGAGCGTTCCGCCGAAGAGCGCGCCGAGCGGCACCACCCCGAAACAGACCCAGAGGAACGCCGCGTTGACCCGGCCCAGCAGCTCCGGCGGGGTGATCCGCTGCCGGTACGACAAGATCGATACGTTGTAGAGCACCACGTTGGCCGAGAACGCGGCCAGCCCGACGACGTAGAGAGTGAGACCCCAACCGGGACGGGCCAGCGGGACCAGCAGGTAGAGCGGCCCCGGCACGGCCATCGCCATCCAGATGAGTCGGGCCGAGCCGACCCGGCGGGACAGCCGGTCGGCGAACACGCCGGTGAGCAGGCCACCCGTCGCGCTCAGGGAGAGCACCAGCCCGACGGTCGCCGGAGCGGCGTGCAGCTCCCGCACCAGGAAGCTGACCTCCAGCGAGCTGGTGCCGACCGCGAAGAAGTTCGACGTGCTGGTGCAGGCCAGGATGCTCAGCAGGATCGGTTGGCGGCGGACGAAGCCGAGCCCCTCGGTGAGGGCGGCCCGTAGCGGCACCGGCCCGGCGGTGGCCGACCGGTCCCGCGCCGGCGGCCGGATCAGCAGCAGCGTCACCGCGCTGACCAGGAAGGCCGCCGCGGTGCCGAGGAACGTCCGGGCCGCGCCGATCAGCCCGGTCAGGGCACCGCCGATGCTCGGCCCGACCAGCGAGGCGGCATCCTGGCTGACGGTGAGCCGGGCATTGCCGGCGACCAACTGGTCGGCCGGGACGAGCCGCGGCAGGGTGCTCTTGTACGCCACGGTGAAGAGCACGGTGAGCACGCCGGAGAGCCCGACGACGACGTACAGCAGGGGCAGGGTGAGGCGGCCGACCAGGGCGACCACCGGCAGCGACAGCATCAGCGCCGCCCGACCCAGGTCACAGCCGACCATCAGCCGCCGCTGGTCCACCCGGTCGGCGAGCAGGCCGGCCGGGAGCGAGAAGAGCAGGTACGGCAGCCAGGCCAGGACGGTCAGCATCGAGACCTGGAAGACGCCGGCGCGCAGCGTGTCCGCGGCGAGCAGCGGCACCGCCACCCCGGAGATCCGGGTACCCAGCTCGCTGACCGTCTGCCCGCCCCAGAGCAGCGCGAAGTTCCGGCTGCGCCACAGCGGCACGGGCGCGGTACGGGCGGGCATCTCCAGCTGGCGGGTCACCGCCACACGCTAGGGGTACGGCCTTCCCGGCGGCATCCGGATTAGGGCGTCGTCGACGTGGGCGGCATCAGCGGCGCCGCAGGGCAGGGTCGAGCAGGGCGGGCGGGGTGTCGTTCTTCTCGTGCGCGGCCAGGTCGACACCGGGAGCGACGATGGCGTCGATCGCGTCGAGCACGTCGGCGGAGAGCACGGTGTCAGCGGCGGCGACCTGGGAGCTCAGGTGGTCCAGCGTTCGTGGGCCGATGATCGCGCTGGTCACGGCGGGATGCGCGGTGACGAACCCGAGCGAGAGCTGGATCATGGTCAAACCGGCCTGGTCGGCGACCTTGGCCAGCTGCTCGACGGCGTCCAGCCGCGCCCGGTTGGACGCGATGGCGGTGTCGAAGCGCTGCGGCATGAACGTGGACCGGTTCGTCGTGACCTCCCGGCCCGCGCGGACCGCGCCCGACAGCCAGCCCGAGGCCAGGGGGCTCCAGACCAGGACCCCGAGCCCGTACTGCTCGGCCACGGGGAGGACGTGAGCCTCGATCCCGCGCTGCAGGATGGAGTAGCTGGGCTGCTCGGTGACGTACCGGCTCAGGTGATTGTCGCGGGCGGCCCACTGGGCCTGGACGAGGCGGTAGGCCGGGAAGGTCGAGGTGCCGAAGTAACGGATCTTTCCGGCCCGCTGCAGGTCGGTCAGCGCCGACAGGGTCTCCTCGTCGCTGGTGGTCGGGTCCCACCGATGGACCTGGTAGAGATCGACGTGGTTGACGTCGAGCCGGCGCAGGCTGTCGTCCAGCGCGCTGACCAGCCAGCGGCGCGAGCTGCCCCGCTGGTTGCGGTCGTCGCCCATCGGCAGGTACGCCTTGGTCGCCAGCACGATGTCGTCGCGTCGTCCGGCGATGGCCTTGCCGACCATCTCTTCGGACTGGCCGTTGCCGTACGCGTCGGCGGTGTCGATCAGGTTGATCCCCGCTTCGAGAGCGGCGTCGACGATGGCGGTGGCCTCGTCCTGGGTGGTGTTCCCGATCTTGCCGAAGTTCATCGTGCCGAGCGCGAGAGTGCTGACCTGCACACCGGTGCGGCCCAAGGTGCGGTACTGCATGAGCGCGTTCCTTTCTGGTGGCCGCACGTGACTGCGGCCCTGGCTGGGTGATCCCTCGTTCCCGTGCCATCATGGGCAGACGGAACCGTGTTCCGTTAACCATACGGAACGGCGTTCCGTTTAACAAGGCGGATGATGAGGAAGCAGCAAAGGAGGCGGCGGAGTGACGGACATGGCAGGGCAGGCCCCCCGTAGGCGGGCCGACGCCCGACGCAACGAGAGCGCTCTGCTCGACGCCGCCGCAGCAGTCTTCGTCACCTCGGGCATCGAGGCGCCGGTGCGCGACATCGCCGCCCGGGCGGGCGTCGGGGTGGGCACGGTCTACCGCCACTTCCCGACCCGAGCGGATCTGGTGGTCGCCGTCTACCGACACCAGGTCGAGGCGTGCGCCGAGGCCGGCGCGACCTGCCTCGACAGCGCGACCACCCCGTACGCCGCACTCTCTCGATGGATCGACCGGTTCGTCGATTTCCTCGTGACCAAACACGGACTGGCCGCCGCGCTGCGGTCAGACGATGCCCAGTTCGAGACCCTGCACGCCTACTTCCTCGATCGGCTCGTGCCCGTGTGCACCCAACTGCTCGACGCCGCGGCCGCTTCGGGCGAGATCCGCGCCGACGTGGAGGCCTACGAGCTCATGCGCGGGGTCGGGAACCTGTGCATAGGCGCGGACAGCGACCCCCGCTACGACGCGCGTCGACTGGTCGAGCTCCTCATCGCCGGACTACGCCCACCGCGCTGACCCCGGCTACCTCGTATCAGTCGTCGACGTAGGGGCAGTGCCGGCAGCCGCGACCGCAGCAGGTGCCCCGGCGGGCCAGGAAGCCGGCGCTGAGCACGAAGAGCCCGCTGACCGGGTCGAGGTAGCCGGCCTCCCCGGCGGCCAGCGCGGCGGTGTGCGCGGCGAGGATCCGCGCCCGCTCGGGGTGGTCGAGGGGCAATCGGGCGGGATGCGGCTCGGTCAACGGCCGGTCCGCCAGCGGAAGTCGCTCCCCACTCATCGCGGCGAGTCTACGGAGGTGGAAACTCGCTGGCGGGTGCCGGTGGCTGCGGTGAGGCTGGCGGGATGGCCTACCGACTGCGCGAGACCGACCCGCCCGCCGACGCCGTACGCCGACTCACCCTCGTCCCGTTCCTGCCCGACGGCCCCTGCGCGGCCGTACCCGACGAGCGGGGTGACCCCCGACTGCCCGGCGGGCCGGTGCGGCCCGGCGAACACTGGCTGCTCGACGCTGCGCTGCGGATCCCCCTCGAGACGGCCGGGTTCAAGGCCCAGCGGGTCCACCCCTTCGCGGTCGACGACGACCACCTGTACGTCTGGCTGGCCGGCGACCGGTACACGGGACGCCGGCCGCACGCGCGGGTGGACCTGCTCACCTGCCCCGCCGACGTCCTCGCCGACCGGCTGGACGTCGCCGGTCGCCCCGATCAGGCCCGCGCGGTGCGCGACGGCGCCCGGTCATTGCACGGCCAGGACGACACCGGCTGGTACGCCGACGCGGTCCGCCTGCTGGAGCCCGCCTATCTGCGCGGAAAGACCCCGCAGGCCGGGTCGGGCTTCGGCGGGGACGCCGCCGAGTGGCGGGCGCTGCGCGGGATGATCGTGGACGGGGTACGCGGCGACGGCACCTTCCTCGACCTGGGCTGCGCCAACGGGCTGCTGATGGAGTCGGTGGTGGCCTGGGCGGCGGAGCGTGGCCACCGGCTTGAGCCGTACGGAGTGGACCTGGCGCCTGGCCTGGTCGCGCTGGCGCGGAGCCGGCTGCCGCGCTGGGCCGACCGGATCGAGGTCGGCAACGCCATCGACTGGCGGCCGGCGGACGGGCATCGCTTCACCTACGTGCACGCCCTGCTCGACCTGGTGCCGCCGACCCGGCGCGGCGACCTGGTCCGGCACGCGCTCGCCGAGCTGGTCGCACCGGGCGGGCGGGTGCTGGTCAGCCACTACCAGGCGGCCGGCGGCACCGACCTGTCCGCGGCGGAGCACCTGCGCCGGCTGGGCTTCCGGGTGGACGGGTCGAGCGCGGCGGCCGACCCACGCCGTGGCAGCACGGCCTGGTTGAACGGCTGAGTCGGCAACCGGGCAATCGGTCTCGGAGCGGACCCGGGTCAGGTCAGTTGACCCTCCGTAACCTCCGCCCTGCCGCTCTTCGCGGAGAGCGATATGCCTCTGCGTCATAAATTTGACGCAGAGGCATATCGCTCGCGACAGCAACCGGGTCCGGGCCGCACGCCGGAACCGAAGACGTGCCGCCCACGAGCCCGGCGCGCCGACGCCCGCGTCGCCGTGCTGGTCAGCCGAACCAGATCATCGCCTGGCCGTGCGACCGGGTCCAGGCGAGCGGCCGTCCGTCCAGCGCGAGGACGTTGTGCAACGCCTCGCCCGGTGGCTCCGGCAACGCGTCGTGGGGCAGCACCTCCGCCGCCTCGGTGGCGATCCAGTGCCCGGGCAGCTCGCGCACCACCGCGGCGAACGCCTGCCGCCGCGCCGCCGGCACCTGGTACAGCACCGAGCTGTGGAACACCACCAGCGTCGCCCCGGCCGGCGCCCGCGCGGCCAGCGCCGGCAGGTCGTCCACCAGGTCCCCGCGGACGAGGAGCGGCGGGTCGGCCGCCGCGACCCGCGCCGCCGCCCGGAGACGGACGCGGCGGTGCGTGTGCTCCGGCCAGATCAGCGCCTCGAGCCAGGCGACGTCGGCGGGGTCGGTCACGTCCAGGGGGTTCAGGTCCAGGCCGGCCCGCCACACCACCTCGGGTAGACCGGCGGGCGGCGCGATCCCGGTGACCGCGCACTCCAGGACCGGTTCGCCCGCCCCGACCCGGTGGTCGCCGTACCGGTAGGCGTACCGGTCGGGGTAGAGGCAGAGCCCGGCGGAGGCGCCGACCTCCAGCAGCGCGAGCGGCTGCGGCAGCGCCGCGAGCACCGGCAGGAGTACGGCACACCGCCCCGCCTCGTTCGTCTGGGTGGCCCGGGTCCGCAGCCCCGCCCGGATCACCGGCCAGCGCGCCACCGCGAAGTCGTGGAACGCCGCCGGGTCGCCGACCGGGCCGCCGAGCCACCGGACGACGGCGAACAGCAGTTGCGGCTGCCGCTTGGCCGGCGGGAGCGTGCCGAGCAGCGCGAGGAGTTCCTCGTCGCGGGCGACCGCGAGGGCGAGCCGCTCGTACGTGGGCGACACGCCACGCGCCTCCCGGGCGGCGAACTGGGCGTATCTTCCGGCGGTCGTCACGCCCCGATGATCGCAGTCCGGGAAGCACGAAGGGTGCCCGCGACCGGGCCCCGGGCGTGCGCACACGCCCGGGGCCCGATCAGCGGTCGTACGTCAGCTGCAGCCGCTGGTGGAGCCGCAGCCCTCGCAGACGTAGCAGCTACCGGCCGGCCGCATCTTGGTGCCGCAGGTGAAGCAGAGCGGCGCGTCGGCGGCCTTGCCGATCACGGCCTCCAGCAGCTCGGTGGAGGAACCCACCAAAGGCGCCGGCTTGGCGGCGGCCACGTCGACCATCTCCTGGGCCGGCTGGGCGACCGGGCCGGTCTTCGTCTCCGGCGACTCCAGCGGAGCGGAGGAGGCCATCGCGGTCAGCTCCGCGCCGCTGACCGACGCGCTCTCCGCCTCGGCCTCGGCCCGCAGCTGGGCGGCCCGCTCCTTGGCGGTGAAGATGCCCAGCTCGGCGCGGCGCTCGTAGGGCAGGAAGTCCAGCGCCAGGCGACGGAAGATGTAGTCCATCACCGAGGCCGCCATCCGCACGTCCGGGTCGTCGGTCATGCCGGCCGGCTCGAAGCGCATGTTGGTGAACTTGCTGACGAACGTCTCCAGCGGGACGCCGTACTGCAGGCCGATGGAGATGGCCACCGAGAAGGCGTCCATCACGCCGGCCAGGGTCGAGCCCTGCTTGGACATCTTGAGGAAGACCTCGCCGAGACCGTCGTCCGGGTAGGACGACGCGGTGAGGTAGCCCTCGGCGCCGCCGACCGAGAAGCTGACCGTCTCCGACGGGCGCTTCTTCGGCAGGCGCTTGCGCACCGGCCGGTACTCGACGACCTTCTCCACCACCGGGGCGGCCTCGACGACCGCCGGCTCGGTGGCCTTGTTGGACTTGGCCACCGAGAGCGGCTGGCCGACCTTGCAGTTGTCCCGGTAGATCGCCAGCGCCTTGAGGCCGAGCTTCCAGCCCTCGAAGTAGATCTTCTCGACGTCCTCGACGGTCGCCTGCTCCGGCATGTTGACCGTCTTGGAGATGGCGCCGGAGACGAACGGCTGGACGGCCGCCATCATCCGCACGTGCCCCATCGGGGCGATGGACCGCTCGCCCATCGCGCAGTCGAAGACCGGGTAGTGCTCCGGCTTCAGGCCGGGGGCGTCCACCACGTGGCCGTGGTCGGCGATGTGCTCGACGATCGCCTCGACCTGCTCCTCGGGGTAGCCGAGGCTGCGCAGGGCGCGCGGAACGGTCTGGTTGACGATCTGCATCGAGCCGCCACCGACCAGCTTCTTGAACTTGACCAGCGCCAGGTCCGGCTCCACGCCGGTGGTGTCGCAGTCCATCATGAAGCCGATGGTGCCGGTCGGCGCGAGCACGCTGGCCTGCGAGTTGCGCCAGCCGAACTTGTCACCGACCTTGTTGCCCTCGGTCCACTGCTTGGTGGCCTCCCGCTGGATGGCGGTGGCGACGGTGCCGGCCGGCTTGATGGCGTCGTTGGCGGCTGCGTGCTTGCGCATGACCCGCTTGTGCGGCTCCGCGTTGCGGGCGTAGCCCTCGTACGGGCCGACGACGCCGGCCAGCTCGGCCGAGCGGCGGTACGCGGTGCCGGTCATCAGCGAGGTGATCGCCGCGGCCACCGAGCGGCCCTGCTCCGAGTCGTACGGCAGGCCCGACGCCATCAGCAGCGCACCGAGGTTGGCGTAGCCGATGCCGAGCTGCCGGTAGGCGCGGGTGGTCTCGCCGATCTTCTCGGTCGGGAAGTCGGCGAAGCAGATCGAGATGTCCATCGCGGTGATGACCAGCTCGACCGACCGGACGAACTTCTCCACCTCGAAGCCACCGTCGGCGCGGAGGAACTTCATCAGGTTCAGCGAGGCCAGGTTGCACGAGGAGTTGTCCAGGTGCAGGTACTCCGAGCACGGGTTCGATGCGGTGATCCGCCCGGTCTCCGGGCAGGTGTGCCAGTCGTTGATGGTGTCGTCGTACTGCAGGCCGGGGTCGGCGCACTCCCAGGCGGCCTGGGAGATGCTGCGGAACAGCTTCTTCGCGTTGATCGTCTCAATGGTCGCCCCGTCGAGCCGGCCGCGCAGGTCGAAACCGCCGTCGTTCTCCACCGCCGTCATGAACTCGTCGGAGACCCGGACCGAGTTGTTGGCGTTCTGGTACTGCACACTGACGATGTCGGCGCCGCCCAGGTCCATGTCGAAGCCGGCGTCCCGCAGCGCGCGGATCTTGTCCTCCTCGCGCGCCTTGGTGACCACGAACTCCTGGATGTCCGGGTGGTCCACGTCGAGGATGACCATCTTGGCCGCGCGCCGGGTGGCGCCGCCGGACTTGATGGTGCCGGCGGAGGCGTCCGCGCCGCGCATGAAGCTGACCGGGCCGGAGGCGTTGCCGCCGGAGGAGAGCAGCTCGCGGGAGGAGCGGATCCGGGACAGGTTGACGCCGGAGCCGGAGCCGCCCTTGAAGATCAGCCCCTCCTCCTTGTACCAGTCCAGGATGGAGTCCATCGAGTCGTCGACCGCGAGGATGAAGCAGGCGCTGACCTGCTGCGGCGACGGCGTGCCGACGTTGAACCAGACCGGCGAGTTGAAGCTGAACACCTGGTGCAGCAGCATCCAGGTCAGCTCGTGCGCGAAGATCTCGGCGTCCGCCGGATTGGCGAAGTAACCGTTCTCCTCGCCGGCCTTGCGGTAGGTGGTGACCACCCGGTCGATCAGCTGCTTGAGCGACCACTCCCGCTCCGGGGTCCCCACCGCGCCCCGGAAGTACTTGGTGGTCACGATGTTGGCCGCGTTGACGCTCCAGGACTCGGGGAACTCCACCCCGCGCTGCTCGAAGTTGATCGAGCCGTCCCGCCAGTTCGTCATCACGACGTCGCGGCGCTCCCACGCCACCTCGTCGTAGGGGTGCACGCCCTCGGTCGTCCAGACCCGCTGGACCTTCAGTGCCGAACCCGCGCCGGCCTTGGTCCGCGACCGACTGGTTGTCACGCCGTCCCCCGCCATCTCATCCGCCCCCTCGTCTGCGCGGTCACCCACCGCGCGTCGTCACTGTCAGAAATCTAAAAAACTCAACTGGTACGGCCTGCGGCCCCGACCGCGCCGGTCTCGCGGGCCCGTGCCCGCAACGTCTCGATCTCCCGCTCGAAGTCGGCGAGCGAGTCGAAGGACCGGTAGACGCTGGCGAAGCGGAGGTACGCCACCTCGTCCAGGTCCCGCAGCGGGCCCAGGATCGCCAGCCCCACCTCGTGGCTCGGGATCTCGGCGGCCCCCTTGGCCCGTACGGTCTCCTCGACCTTCTGCGCGAGCAGCGCAATCGAGTCCTCGTCGACCGGCCGGCCCTGGCACGCCTTGCGCACCCCGCCGATGATCTTCGTCCGGCTGAACGGCTCGGTCACCCCGCTGCGCTTGACCACCGCGAGGACGGCCTCCTCCACCGTGGTGAACCGCTTGCCGCACTCCGGGCAGGAACGGCGGCGACGGATCAGCTGCCCGTCGTCGGCCTCCCGCGAGTCGACCACCCGGGAGTCGGCGTGTCGGCAGTATGGACAGCGCATCGCCTGACCTCCTTGATCGACCCTGGGTGCGCGCCGCCCGCACCCGGGCACGCTTCGACCCGGCGAGGCCGGCTTCTGCGGCCCTCGCCGTCCTCGACGGTACGGGAGTGCGGTCGGTAGTCGAACCCAACCTGTAGGCAACTTACGCCCATGTGACTACTACATCTAGGGGTCGACCGTAGGCCGCCGACCGGTCGTGGTCAAGTTGGCCGGCGTGTCCGGCGCGTCACCTCAGACGATCTTCGGCACACCCCCTCCCGGAGAACTCGACGGCCACCGGAGCGCCCGCCGCCGACCTCCCAACCGACCGGGGCGCCGGGAGGTTACCGGCCGTCCGGCCGGCAGCCGGGAAACGGACGGCCACCCCGAAAGCGCCTGCCGGTCGAACACGAGTTCGACGAGGACGTACCATTTATCAGAACGCGCGTTCGAGATACCAGGATTTCCGTCCGACACGCCGACGGCACGTCGTACAGATGTTTGAAAATGACCGATCTCACCTATACGGTCATGAACGACCGGGCGCGGCGCGAAACGCCGGACCGGGCACCGCGACACCCCGCACGCACCACGAGCCGCCAAGGCACCCAGCGCCGACCAGGGAGGACGGACGTGACCGAGGACCGGGCCAGCCGGCAGAAGAACCCGCAGCCGATCGCCGAGGCGGGTCCGCCGGCCACTCGGCGCCCCCGCGTTGCCCGCAGCCGCACCGGCCAGCCGGCCGTGCGGTCGGTCACCCCGGTGGTCAGCAGCTTCCCCGACCCGGCCACCGTCGACCTCACCGCGCGGCAGCGTCGCATCCTGGAGTTCATCCGCAGCTGGGTCGAGCGGCACGGCTACCCGCCGAGCGTCCGGGAGATCGGCGAGGCGGTCGGGCTGGTCTCCCCGTCGAGCGTCGCCTACCAGCTCAAGGAGCTGGAGAAGAAGGGCTTTCTGCGCCGGGACCCCAACCGGCCCCGCGCGGTCGACGTCCGGGCCCCCAGCGACGCCGCCGACGACGAGCTGAGCCGCGCCCAGCGGCCCACCCCGGCGTACGTGCCGATGCTGGGCCGGATCGCCGCCGGTGGCCCGATCCTCGCCGAGCAGGCGGTGGAGGACATCTTCCCGCTCCCCCGCGAGCTGGTGGGTGAGGGCGAGGTCTTCATGCTTCAGGTCAAGGGCGACTCGATGCTCGACGCGGCGATCTGCGACGGCGACTGGGTGGTGGTCCGCCAGCAGCCGACCGCCGAGGCGGGCGACATCGTGGCGGCCATGCTCGACGGCGAGGCGACCGTCAAGACCTACCGCCGGCGGGACGGGCACGTGTGGCTGATGCCGCAGAACCCGGCCTTCGACCCGATCCCCGGTGACGACGCCACCATCATGGGCCGGGTCGTCGCCGTGCTGCGCCGGATCTGAGCACCTGACGCACGAGGGGTGACCGCCGGGCGGCGGTCACCCCTCGTTCTCGTCCGATCAGTACCGCTCGCCCCGACCGGGACCGGGCCGCTGGCCGTGGCCGTACTGGCCGCCGCGCCGATCGTCGGGGCCGCCGTCGCGGCGCGGGCCGTGCCCCTGCTCCCGCGGCCCGGGCTCGCGGCGGGGCGGCTCGGACCGCCCGCCACCGC
Organism: Micromonospora sp. BS32; assembly: GCF_059089345.1. Classification (NCBI taxonomy): domain Bacteria; kingdom Bacillati; phylum Actinomycetota; class Actinomycetes; order Micromonosporales; family Micromonosporaceae; genus Micromonospora; species Micromonospora sp. BS32. The sequence goes on along the minus strand of NZ_JBSSHR010000001.1, from coordinate 128,639 downwards.
CGTAGACACCGCCGCCGCGGGGGCCACCGCCGTTGTTCGGCACGGCGCCGTTCGGCGGGCCGCCGGGGCGACCACCACCCGGCCCGCCACCGTCCGGCGCACCACCGCCGCCGTAGACCCCGCCGCCCGCCGGCCGGCCGCCGCCGCCGCCGCCGCCGTAGACGCCACCACCGGCCGGGCGTCCACCGCCGGGCGCCGGCACACCGCCGGGCGGGCGGCCACCGCCGTAGACCCCGCTACCGGGCGCTGCTCGCCCCGGTACGCCGTTCGCGCCACCCGGAGCGCCGTAGACGCCGCTACCCGCCGGCGCGCCGCCGTAGACGCCGCCCCGCGGCCGGTCCGCACCGGGACCGTCGCCGAAGCCGTCCTCCGGACGACCGAGGGCGCCGGAGGAGAACGGGTCGTCCCGGCCCGGACGGTCGAGCGCGTCGCGGTCGTCGTCGCCCGGTGGCGGGTTGCGCCGGGAGCGGAGGATCCCGAAGACACCGGCGCCGACCAGCAGCGCGCCCAGCACGCCGATCGCCCCGATCAGGTAGGTGATCTGGTCCAGGCTGAGCCCGTCGGTCCAGGACTTCTCGGCCACCGGCTTGGCCGCCTTGGCGGCGCCCTCGGGGCCGTCCGCGCCCTTGGTCGACGGGGTGTAGGCGAGGATGTCGATCGGCTCGTCCTCGGAGAGCTCGCCGCCGTCGGAGACGGTGACGAAGGAGCGGCCGTCCGGGGTGTAGGAGATGGCCTCGCCGAACGGGTCGGCCAGCGGGGTGACCCGGGGCGTGCCGGTGCTCAGCGCCGCGAGCACGTCGCCACCCGTCACGTCGTACTCGAAGGCGTCCGCGTAGGTGCGCAGCACCACCTTGCTGCCGTCCGGGGATCGGGCGGCGCCGGTGATGGCGACCCGGCCGATGATGTTCAGCGGGTTCTCGGTGGTGGTCTTCGGCAGGGTGATCTCGCCGACCTTCTTCATCGGCACCGGGTCGGTGTCGCCGCTGGGCAGCTTCCCCTGCGGGGTGAAGATCTCCGCCTTGCCGCTGGGCACCTTGGTGATCACCAGCGGCAGGCCGTTGGCCCCGATCAGCAGCGCCTCGGCGTCGTGCGGCTTGCCCTCCGGGTACGACATCCGGTGCAGCACCGGCTGCTTGGCCCCGGTGACCGGCATGCTCCACACCGCGATCCGGGGGCGCCGCTCCTTGCTGGTCACGTTGTCGCCGATGTCGGCGATCCAGAGCGTGTTGCCGTCCGGGGAGAGCGCGAGATCCTCGGTGTCGAACGGGCCGGAGCCGGAGTAGCGGACCGGATCCTTGGCGATCTGACACTTGGTGTCGAGGAAGAAGACCTTCTTACCGCTCTCCTGCAGGGTGCCGTCGTTGATCACGATGTAGCCGGTCTTGGTGGCCACCAGCCCGGAGAGCTCGCGCAGCCGCGGATCCTCGACCGTGCACCGCTTCTTGCCCGGGGTCACGGGAGCGGACGACGTGGGTGCCGCGAGGGCGACACCGGCGGATGCCACGGTAGCCCCCAGCAGGCCGAGGGCTACCGTGACCGAGGAGACAGCGCGGCGCATTCCCCCAGTGTCGCATGCCGGGTACGCGGGGACGGTGCCCCAGGAGCGCTTCAGCGGGCGGCGCCGACCGCCTGCTGCTCGGACGCGGCGAACGGCGCCAGCTCGGCGGCGATCGCCTCGGAGACCCGTACGTGCAGCAGAGTCCCCTCCGGCAGGTGGGCGGTGCTCAGCACCTCACCCTGCCGGTGCAGCCGGGCGACCAGGTCACCACGGTCGTACGGCAGCACGGCGCGCACCTCCACCGCGGGGCGGGGCAGCCGCTCCTCGATGGCCTGGCGCAGCCCGTCGAGCCCCCGACCGTTGTAGGCGGAGACGAAGACGGCGTCCGGCCAGATCCGCTTGAGCCGCAGCAGGGTCTCCTCGTCGGCCGCGTCGGTCTTGTTGATCACCAGCAGCTCGGGCAGCCGGTCGGCGCCCACCTCGGAGAGCACCTCGCGGACCGCGCGAACCTGCTCCTCCGGGTCGGGGTGGGTGCCGTCGACCACGTGCACCACCAGGTCGGACTCGGCGACCTCCTCCAGCGTCGAGCGGAACGCCTCGACGATCTGGTGCGGCAGGTGCCGGACGAACCCGACGGTGTCGGAGAGGGTGTAGAGCCGCCCGTCGGAGGTGGTGGCCTTGCGGGTGGTCGGATCCAGGGTGGCGAAGAGCGCGTTCTCCACCAGCACGCCGGCGCCGGTGAGCCGGTTGAGCAGGCTCGACTTGCCGGCGTTGGTGTAGCCGGCGATCGCCACCGCCGGGACCGCGTTACGCGAACGGCGGGCGCGCTTGGTCTGGCGTACCGTCTTCATGCCCTTGATCTCCCGGCGCAGCCGGGAGATGCGGGTGCGAATCCGGCGCCGGTCGGTCTCCAGCTTGGTCTCACCGGGACCACGCAGACCCACGCCGCCGCCGGCGCCGCCGCCGCGACCGGAACCACCGGTCTGCCGGGACAACGTCTCACCCCAACCGCGCAGGCGCGGCAGCAGGTATTCGAGCTGGGCCAGCTCGACCTGCGCCTTACCTTCCTTGCTCTTGGCGTGCTGGGCGAAGATGTCGAGGATCAGCGCGGTGCGGTCGACCACCTTGACCTTGGTGCGCTGCTCCAGGTTGCGGAGCTGGGACGGGGAGAGTTCACCGTCGCAGATCACCGTGTCGGCGCCGGTGGCCAGAACCATCGCGCCCAGGTCGTCGACCTTGCCCCGGCCGATGTAGGTGGCCGGGTCGGGGCGGTTGCGCCGCTGGATCAGCCCCTCGAGCACCTGCGAGCCGGCCGTCTCGGCCAGCGCCGCGAGCTCGGTCAGGGAGTTGTCGGCGTCGGTCTGCGTGCCCTCGGTCCAGACGCCCACCAGGACCACCCGCTCCAGGCGCAGCTGCCGGTACTCGACCTCGGTGACATCGGTGAGTTCGGTGCTGAGGCCGGGGACCCGCCGCAGCGACTGCCGCTCCGACAGTTCCATCTCGCCGGTGGTGGCATCGAGCTCCTCGTCCTCGAAGGGCACGAAGCTCTCCTGGTCTCGCAAACTGGTCTCCTGTCCGTTTTGACGCTAAGGAAGCAATCCTGACATGTAGCAACGCGCCGCGCACCTGCTATATGCCCACCCTCGCCCGGCGGAAAAGCGGGGGTGGATGCCGGCCGACCTCGGCGAGCGAGTAGAAATGCGGAGCGAGCCGCTCAGCGATGACGGAGGAACTTCCCGTGGCCATCACCCGCCTGCCGAGTGCAGGATTCTCGATCACCATCCGGATCGCGGTGACTGCGGACGCCTCCTCCATCGGGCGGCTCACCACCGCCGTCGGCGAGGCCGGCGCGATCGTCACCGCGCTGGACGTGGTCGACTCCGACCCGACCAGCGTGATCGTCGACCTGACCTGCGACACCGCCGACACCGGCCACGCCGACCAGGTGGTCGACGCGCTGACCGCGCTCGACGGGGTGGACGTCCGCAAGGTCTCCGACCGGACGTTCCTGCTGCACCTCGGTGGCAAGATCGAGGTCACCTCCAAGGTCGGCCTGCGCACCCGCGACGAGCTGTCCCGGGCGTACACCCCGGGGGTGGCCCGGGTCTGCATGGCCATCGCGGAGAACCCGGCCGATGCCCGGCGGCTGACCATCAAGCGCAACACCGTCGCAGTGGTCAGCGACGGCTCGGCCGTGCTGGGCCTGGGCAACCTCGGGCCGGCGGCCTCGCTGCCGGTGATGGAGGGCAAGGCGGCGCTGTTCAAGCGCTTCGGCGGGGTGGACGCCTGGCCGGTGGTGCTCGACACCCAGGACACCGACGAGATCGTGGCGATCGTCAAGGCGATCGCGCCCGCGTACGGCGGGATCAACCTGGAGGACATCGCCGCGCCGCGCTGCTTCGAGATCGAGGCCCGACTGCGCGAGGCGCTGGACATCCCGGTCTTCCACGACGACCAGCACGGGACGGCCATCTGCGTGCTGGCCGCGCTCACCAACGCGCTGCGCGTCGTGGGCAAGCAGCTCTCGGACGTCCGGGTGGTCGTCTCCGGCGCCGGCGCGGCCGGCACCGCGATCATGAAGCTGCTGCTGCGCCAGGGTGTGGGCGACATCATCGCGTACGACCGCCGGGGCGCCCTGCACCGCGGGCTGGCCGACCTGAACCCGGCCTGGCGGTGGCTGGCCGAGAACACCAACAAGGAGAATTATTCCGGTGACCTGCCGGGCGCGGTGCGCGGCGCGGACGTCTTCATCGGGGTGAGCGCGCCGAACCTGCTCACCGGGGACGACATCGCCACCATGGCGAAGGACTCGATCGTCTTCGCGCTGGCCAACCCGGACCCGGAGGTCGACCCCCGGGAGGCCCGCAAGCACGCCGCGGTCGTCGCCACCGGCCGCTCCGACCAGCCGAACCAGATCAACAACGTGCTCGCCTTCCCGGGCGTCTTCCGCGGCATGCTCGACGCGCACGCCGAGGAGTTCACCGAGGAGATGGCGATCGCCGCCGCCCGGGCCATCGCCGACGTGGTCGGCGAAGACAAGATCAACCCGACGGTGATCGTGCCGAGCGTCTTCGACTCCCGCGTCGCTCCGGCCGTGGCGGCGGCGGTCCGCGCCGCGGCGCAGAACCCGGCGGCCACCCCCCGCCCGGCCGCCGACCCCGGCCCGGCCGACCTCCCCGAGATCGCCGCCAACGCCTCCGCCACCCCCTGATCCACCCGCCGTCGGGTGCGTTCCCGAACGCACCCGAACCGGCCGACCTCGCGATGACCGCTGAGGTCGGACCCAAGGGTTGACGCCTTTGCTCTGCTGCCGCGACGGCAACGGCGGACGTCCGGTATCCGGACATCGGGTGTTGCGCCCGCTGCAGCAGAGCAAAGCGTGCCGGACAGGGTTGGCTTCCGGTCCCGTCAGGACGGGACCGGACGGGTCAGGGCAGGAACGCGGCGGGAGTGAGCTCGCCGGTGGCGACCAGGACCGCGGGGCCGGAGAGCCAGCAGGAGTCGTCCGTCACGGTGACGGTGAGGCGACCGCCGGGGACGTCGACGGCGACCGTGCCGGTGTCTCGGGCCGCGTCGCGCAGGGCCACCGCGCCGACCGCGCAGGCGCCGGTGCCGCAGGAGAGCGTCTCGGCCGAGCCGCGCTCGTAGACCCGCATCAGCACGTGCCCGTCGGCACCGGCGACCGGCTCGCCGGGGGCGGTGAACTCGACGTTCACCCCGGCCGGGAAGAGCGCGGCGTCGAAGTCGGGGGCGCGGGTCAGGTCCAGGGCGGTCAGGTCGAGGCCGGCGGGCAGGGCGCAGACCAGGTGCGGGTTGCCGACGTCCACGGCCGAGCCGGGCAGGGTCAGCCCGCCCAGGGTCGCGGTCGACGCGCCGTACACCCGGGGGCGTTGCATCTCGACGGCGATGGCCTCGCCCTCGACCCGCGCGCGCACGACGCCGGCCCGGGTGGCCACCGGCAGCGCCGCGCCGGCCGGCGTGGCCAGCCCGGTCTCCAGCAGGTAGCGGACGAAGACCCGGGCGCCGTTACCGCACATCTCGGCGAACGAGCCGTCGGAGTTCCAGTAGTCCATGAACCACTCGGCCTCGCCCGCGAGGGCGGCCCCGTCCGGATGCTTGGCCGCACGGACCACCCGCAGCACGCCGTCCCCGCCGACGCCACGCCGCCGGTCACAGATCGCGGCGACCAGGCCGGGCGTCAGGTCGAGCGCCCCGTCCGGGTCGGGCAGGATGACGAAGTCGTTGCCGGTGCCGTGACCCTTGGTGAACTCCACGCCCCCATCATCGCCGATGGTCGGCGACCAGTCGCAGCGCAGTGTCGACAAACGCCGGCGAGGCCGAGTCGAGCCAGTGGATCCGCGGGTCCCGGCGGAACCAGGAGCGCTGCCGGCGGACGAACCGCCGGGTCGCCCGGATCGTCTCGTCGTGCGCCTCGGCCTCCGTCAGCTCCCCGGCCAGGAAACGCAGCACCTGCTGGTAGCCGAGCGCCCGGCTGGCCGTCCGCCCCTCGGGCAGGCCCCGGCCGACCAGCTCGCGGGTCTCGGCGACCAGGCCGTCGGCCCACATCCGGTCCACCCGCAGCGCGATCCGCTCGTCCAGCAGCGCCGTGTCCAGGTCGACACCGAGCTGCACCGACGGGTAGTACGGCGTCGGCTCGGGCAGCGACGCGGTGAACGGCTGGCCGGTCAGCTCGATCACCTCCAGCGCCCGGACGATCCGCCGGCCGTTGCCGGGCAGGATCCCCTCCGCCGCCACCGGGTCGGCCGCGCGCAGCCGGGCGTGCAGCGGGGCCGGGCCGGCCGCGGCCAGCTCCGCCTCCAGCCGCTCCCGCACCAGCGGATCGGTGCCGGGGAACTCGAACTGCTCCAGCACCGCCCGCACGTACAGCCCGGAGCCGCCGACCAGCAGCGGCACCCTCCCCCGGGCCAGGATGTCGTCGACCGCCGCCCGGGCCAGCCGCTGGTACTCGGCGACGCTGGCCGGCTCGGTCACCTCCCAGATGTCCAGCAGGTGGTGCGGCACGCCGTCCCGCTCGGCCGGGGTGAGCTTGGCGGTGCCGATGTCCAGGCCCCGGTAGAGCTGCATCGAGTCGGCGTTGACCACCTCGGCGCCGAGCGCGTGCGCCAGCGCGATGCTCAGCGCCGACTTGCCGGCGGCGGTCGGCCCGACCACCGCCACGACCACGCCGGTCACGCCGGTCTCCAGTTCGCCACGAAGTAGGAAACGCCGTAGGGGGCGTCGACGTAGCTCAGCTCGCCGCGCCAGTCCCCGCCGGCCGCCCGGACCGCGCCGGCCAGCACCTGCCAGGGGGCCCGCCCGGCCACCCGCAGCTCCGCCGACAGCCCCGGGTCCAGGCCGAGCAGCGCCTCGGCGTCCGCGTCGGCCAGGGCCCGGGCCACCCCCTCGTCGTACGCCCCGGCGCGCGGGTCGTCGTAGCCCGGCGACTTCTGGCCGCGGCAGGCCGACCCGTCCCCCATCACCAGCAGCGCCCAGGGCCGGTCCGACTCGATCCGCTCCCCCACCGCCCGGCACCCGGTCACCGGCTCGTCGTCGGCGACCGTCACCATCCGGTACGTCCGGCCGGTGGGATCGGGTGCGCGCCCCAGCAGCCAGGCACCCACCAGGAGGCCGAGCGGAAGCGGATCGCCCTCGTCGGGGCCGTCGGGCCGGTCGGCCAGACGCACCTCCAGCGGCAGCCCCCAGGGCGTGAAGGAGCCCCGGAAGGGCGAGAAGTACTCGGCGCCCCGGGCGTTCCCGGCGACCACCACCAGGCTCTCCGGCCCCGTCTCGAGGAGCCCGGCGACGGCGGCGTCCGCGGCGGCGCGGAGGTCGGCCAGCTCCGGCGCGGCAGCGCCGGCCAGCTCGGGAACGATGAGCGGCGGATGGGGGCAGACGGCGGCGGCGACCAGAGGCACGGGTTCACCGTAGCCGGACGCGCCGGTGCGTCTCCCCGCCGATCCGGCCATTCGGGCGGTAGGACACCGTATGGTCACGGTCGGCGACAGGCGCTCGACGCGGACGGGGGCGGACCTGTGACAATGCCGGGAGTAACTTTGCTGCGCCGTGGCGGCGATCGCGGGGACCCTCCCGTCGACGCCGGGAGAACGAGGATGGGCACATGAGCGACTGGACTGCCTTCGGACGGGTGGACGCGGACGGCACCGTGTACGTCAAGACCACCGAGGGCGAGCGGGTGGTCGGATCCTGGCAGGCGGGAGCCCCGGAGGAGGGGCTGGCCCACTTCGCCCGGCGCTTCGCCGACCTGGTGACCGAGGTGGACCTGACCGAGGCCCGGCTCAACTCGGGCGCGGCGGACGCCGGCCACTCACTGACGACGATCCGCCGGATCCGCGCCTCGCTGAACGAGGCGCACGTGGTCGGCGACATCGACGCGCTGGCCGCGCGGCTGGACAAGCTCGCCGTGGTCGCCGAGGAGAAGGCCGGTGAGGCGCGCGCCGCCAAGGACGCGGCCCGGGTCGAGGCGCTGGCCCGCAAGACCGCCCTGGTCGAGGAGGCCGAGAAGCTCGCCGCCGAGTCGACCGGCTGGAAGACCGCCGGGGACCGGCTCAAGGAGATCCTCGACGAGTGGAAGACCATTCGCGGCGTCGACAAGAAGGCCGACGGCGAGCTGTGGAAGCGGTTCGCGGCGGCCCGGGACGGTTTCACCCGGCGCCGGGGCGCCCACTTCGCCTCCCTCGACCAGCAGCGCAAGCAGGCGCAGACGGTCAAGGAGGAGCTGGTCGCCGAGGCCGAGAAGCTGCGCGAGTCCACCGACTGGGCGGCCACCGCCAACCAGCTCAAGGACCTGATGAACCAGTGGAAGGCCGCGCCGCGCGCCTCCAAGGAGGCGGAGCAGAAGCTCTGGGAACGGTTCCGGGCCGCCCAGGACGCCTTCTTCAGCCGGCGCAGTGAGGTCTTCTCGGCGCGGGACAACGAGCAGAAGGTCAACCTGGAGCGCAAGCAGGCCCTGATCGTCGAGGCCGAGGCGCTGGACGTCGACGGCGACCCGAAGGGTGCGCAGGCCAAGCTGCGGGAGATCCAGGCGCAGTGGCACGAGGCCGGCCGGGTGCCGCGGGAGGCCGCGGCCGGGCTGGAGCGCCGGCTGCGGGCCGTCGACGACAAGGTCCGCGAGGTCATGGACTCGGCCTGGCGGCGCACCACCAAGGAGGACAACCCGCTGCTCGCGCAGATGCGGTCGCAGGTGGCCGAGGCCGAGGAGCGGCTGGCCCGGGCGCAGGCCGCCGGGGACGCCCGCCGGATCAAGGAGGCCGAGCAGGCGCTCGCCTCGAAGCGGCAGTTCCTCCAGCTCGCCGAGCAGGCCGGCTGACGCTCACGCGTTCCGAAAGCCCCCGCTCCCGCCCCGGGACCGGGGGCTTTCGCGCCCCGCGCAACTTCCCGTGGACTGGTTGACGCATCGAGGCGTGCTGATCAGAATGAGCGGCAGAGCCAGGTCGGACACCGGGGCGAGGGCACCGACGGAGCACACCGCCGTCGGCAGTCGGCGGTGCTGCACGCGAGTGGACGCGTCCCCGTGACGTGTCCCGTCGCGCACTGTCCGCGTACTCGAATAGAAGCGTGACGTGCGGGCGGGCCACCCCCGGTCCTTCCCCGCGCCGCCGTCGCGGCGCCGGGGCATCCGAAGTGGAGCTCGCATGCACCGACCCACCGCCCTCGGCGGCGCGTTGACCGCGCTCGCCACCGCCGCGGCCGGCGTCCTCGTCGCCGCCGCCGTCAGCACCACCCCGGCCGCCGTCGCCACCGGCGGCACCGGCACCGGCTACCTGCACACCAGCGGCAGCGGCAGCGGCAGCAAGATCGTGGACAGCACCGGCGCCACGGTCCGGCTGACCGGCATCAACTGGTTCGGCATGGAGACCGACAACAAGACCTTCCACGGCCTGTGGTCCAGCAACCCGTGGCGGGGGCAGCTCGACAAGATGGCCAGCCTGGGCTACAACACCCTGCGCATCCCCTACTCGAACGACGCGCTGAAGCCGGGCGCCACCGCGAGCGGGATCAACGACTACGTCAACCCGGACCTGGTCGGGCTCTCCCCGCTGCAGATCCTGGACAAGGTGATCGACTACGCCGGCGGCAAGGGGATGCGGGTCATCCTGGACCGGCACCGGCCCACCGCGGCCGGGCAGTCGCCGCTCTGGTACACCTCGACCGTCTCCGAGGCGACGTGGATCAACGACTGGAAGATGCTCGCCCAGCGGTACGCGGGCAACCCGACCGTGATCGGCGCCGACCTGCACAACGAGCCGCACGCCGAGGGCACCAACCCGGCCGCCACCGGCGCCTGCTGGGGTTGCGGGGACACCGTCCGGGACTGGCGGCTGGCCGCCGAGCGGGCCGGCAACGCGATCCTGGGCGTGCAGCCCAACTGGCTGATCTTCGTGGAGGGGGTGAGCTGCCCCAGCGGCGGCCTGTCGAACGTCTGGGACGGCGACACCAGCAACGACGAGGACTGCGGCTGGTGGGGCGGCAACCTGTCGAAGGCCGGGCAGTTCCCGGTCCGGCTGAACGTGGCGAACCGACTGGTCTACTCGCCGCACGAGTACGCCACCTCGGTCTACCACCAGGCCTGGTTCGACGACCCGTCCTATCCGGCGAACATGCCGGCCATCTGGGACAAGTACTGGGGCTACCTCTACAAGCAGAACATCGCGCCGATCATGATGGGCGAGTTCGGCACCACGCTCCAGGACCCGAAGGACAAGGTCTGGCTGGAGAACCTGATGGCCTACACCGGCAGCGGGGTGAACGGGATGTCCTTCACCTACTGGTCGTGGAACCCGAACTCCGGTGACACCGGCGGCATCGCCCTGGACGACTGGACCAGCATCAACACCGCCAAGCAGGCGATCCTCCAGCCGTACCTGATCGCCCCCGTGGGCGGGGGCGGCGGCAACCCGTCGCCGACGCCGACCGGCTCGCCAACCCCGACCCCGACCGGCTCACCCACCGGCGACCCGGTGCCGACCGGCGCCTGCACGGCCAGCTACAAGCAGGTCAACGCCTGGCAGGGCGGCTTCCAGGGCGAGCTGACCGTGAAGAACACCGGCACCGGCACGCCGAACCCGTGGTCGGTCACCTGGAGCTGGCCCGCCGGGGTGACCCTGGCCAGCGGCTGGAACGCCACCGTGACGCAGTCCGGCACGACGGTCACCGCGGCCGCCCCCGACTGGGCGAGGACCCTCGCTCCGGGCGCGTCGGTGACGATCGGCTTCACCGCGAACGGCGCGGTCACCACGCCGGGCACGGTGAAGCTCAACGGCACCGCCTGCTGAGACTCCGGGCCCGGTCGGCGATGGGCCCGGGCGACGCCGGGGCCTCCACGCGGAGGTCCCGGCCGTCGGCGGTGCGGTCAGTGCGCCGCGCAGCCACCCGTCGCCGCGGGCGCCGCCGGCGGCGCGCCGATCGTGGGCAGCCCGAGCAGCACCCCGGGGGTACGCGGGGAGCGGCCCGCCTCGGCGGCGTCACCGGCCCGGGTACGCCGGTGCGACAGCGGCTCGCCGTCGGCGTTGAGATGGTGCGGGGCGGCGTACGTGACGGTGGTGTGCACGATGTCGCCGGGGCGGATCTGCCCAACCAGCGACCCCGCGTCGAAGTGGGCCAGGCGGCCGTCGCGGGCACGGCCGGACATCCGCCCGGTACGCTCGTCCTTGCGCCCCTCACCGACGGCGACCAGCACCTCGACGGTCTCCCCCACCAGGCGCTTGTTCTCCGCCCAGGTGATCTCCTCCACCGTGGCGATCAGCCGGTCGTAGCGCTCCTGCACCACCTGCTTGGGCAGTTGGCCGTCCATGGTGGCGGCCGGGGTGCCGGGACGCTTGGAGTACTGGAAGGTGAACGCCGAGGAGAACCGGGCCTCGCGGACGACGTCCAGGGTGCGCTGGAAGTCGGCCTCGGTCTCGCCGGGGAAGCCGACGATGATGTCGGTGGTGATCGCCGCGTCCGGCATCGCCGCCCGGACCTTCTCGATGATCCCCAGGTACTTCTCCGACCGGTACGACCGGCGCATCGCCTTCAGCACGTCGTCCGAGCCGGACTGCAACGGCATGTGCAGCGAGTGGCAGACGTTCGGCGTCTCGGCCATCGCGGCGATCACGTCGTCGGTGAAGTCCTTCGGGTGCGGGCTGGTGAACCGGACCCGCTCCAGTCCGTCGATGTCGCCGCAGGCCCGCAGCAGCTTGCCGAAGGCGTACCGGTCACCGAACTCCACCCCGTAGGAGTTGACGTTCTGGCCGAGCAGAGTCACCTCCAGCACGCCCTCGTCGACCAGGGCGCGCACCTCGGAGAGGATGTCGCCGGGGCGCCGGTCCTTCTCCTTGCCGCGCAGGCTGGGCACGATGCAGAAGGTGCAGGTGTTGTTGCAGCCCACCGAGATCGACACCCAGCCGGCGTACGTCGACTCCCGCCGGGTCGGCAGGGTGGAGGGGAAGACGTCGAGGGACTCCAGGATCTCCACCTCGGCGGCGGCATTGTGCCGGGCCCGCTCCAGCAGCACCGGCAGCGAGCCGATGTTGTGGGTGCCGAAGACCACGTCCACCCACGGCGCCTTGCGGACGATGTCGCCGCGGTCCTTCTGGGCCAGGCAGCCGCCGACGGCGATCTGCATGCCGGGGCGCTGGTTCTTCGCGGGACGCAGGCGGCCGAGGTTGCCGTAGAGCCGGTTGTCGGCGTTCTCCCGGACCGCGCAGGTGTTGAACACCACCACGTCGGGGTCGTCGTCCATCCCGGCGGCGCGGACGTAGCCGGCCTGCTCCAGCAGACCGGAGATGCGCTCGGAGTCGTGCACGTTCATCTGGCAGCCGTACGTGACGACGTTGTAGGTCCTAGCCACCTGCTCGGCGCCCCTTTCCTCGGGCTACCAGGGTAGCGGCCCCGCCGGTCGGGCCGAGCGCCGCGCCGAGGGCGGCGCGGAGCGGGGCAGGGATGGCATCGTTGGTCGGAGTCGCCGACCACTGGAGGAGAGATGTGCCGGAGCATCAAGACGCTGCGTGAGCCGTACGTGCCCGAGGTGACCCCGGCGGACATCGACGCCGCCGCGTTGCAGTACGTCCGGAAGATCTCGGGGTTCCGGGCGCCCGCCGCGCACAACGCCGCGGCCTTCGACGAGGCGGTGCGGGCGGTCGCCGCCGCCACCGCGACCCTGCTCGACCAGTTGGTGGTCCGGGGCGGCCAGCCGGCAGGCGGTCGGGGCTCCGCACCGGCCTGACCGTCGACCGGGCCGGCCGACGGCCGGGACCGGTGGCACGGGCCGCAGCCGGCCCGCGCCACACGGAATGCGGTCGAGCGCGGCCGGCCGGCGTGGCCGCGCAACGGTCAGGCCGCGGCCAGGGCCGGGTTCACCGAGTCGGGGGCCCAGCGGGACCGGTGGCACCGGGACCAGCCCCGGCAGCCGGGGTGCGCCTCGGTGCAGAGCCGCTGGTTGCTGAGCACCTCGCCGTCGTCGGTCTCGGTGACGTCGAAGTGCACCGGACGGATGGTGCCGTCCGGGGCGACCAGCAGGTGCCGCCCGGCGTCGAGGGTGTCGTCGGTGAGCAGGCAGTTGCGGTCGAGCAGCCGGGCCAGCGCGGCGATGCTGCTGCGCTCGTTGAGCCGCTCGGGGACCCCGTAGCAGTCGACCATCGTGCCGAACTCCCCCGGCGCCTCCCAGACGTCGCAGATCACCGCGTACGTGGGCAGCCGCGCCGGATCCGCCACGGCGAGGGGCATCACCACCCGGCCGAGGGCCTCGGCCAGCGCCGGGTAGACCTCCACGGGGGCCACCCGGTCGATTCTCCAGTTCCACAGCTCGGTCACGCCGCCTCCTCGCTGCGTTCGTCCCACCGGCCTCCGGATCGGGCCTTACTGACGATGGTGGAGGGCATATGACCTCAGCCGGGGGCAAGTTACCGGTCTGTGACCATTACGGGCAAAATTTCCCCGAGCGCCGTTGCTCGGAGTGGCGGGAAGGTGACAGCTTATCGGGTATGGTGCCCGCTCGGCGGCCCCACGCCCGGCCCGCCCGGGTCAGCGCACCACGACCATCGACTCCCCGCGCGGCAGCAGCTCGCCGATCACCGTGCCGCCGGGGACCTCGCCGGCGACCAGCAGGCCGCCGGAGGTCTGCGCGTCGGCCAGCAGCAGCCGGTCCGCCTCCGGGACCGACCCGAAGTCGGTCCACGGGGAGACCCAGTCCAGGTTTCGCCGGGTGCCGCCGCTGACGTACCCGTCCCGGACGGCCTCCCGCGCGCCGGCCAGGTACGGCACCCGGGCGGCGTCGATCGCGACGGTGAGCCGGCTGGCCCGGGCCAGCTTGCTGGCGTGCCCGAGCAGCCCGAAACCGGTGACGTCGGTGCCGCAGCGGATGCCGGCGGCGACCGCGGCCCGGGCGGCGTCCCGGTTGAGCGTGGTCATCGCGGCGACCGCCTCGGCGAAGACCTCGCCGGTGGCCTTGTGCCGGGTGTTCAGCACCCCGACGCCGAGCGGCTTGGTCAGCGACAGCGGCAGCCCGGAGCGCCCGGCGTCCAGCGTGATCAGCTCGTCCGGGCGGACCAGCCCGGTGACCGCGAGCCCGTACTTCGGGCCGTCGTCGTCGACGCTGTGCCCGCCGGCGAGGTGGCAGCCGGCCGCGCGGGCGACGTCCTGACCGCCGCGCAGCACCTCGCGGGCCAGCTCCAACGGCAGCGTCACCCGCGGCCAGCAGAGCAGGTTGAGGGCGACCAGCGGGGTGCCGCCCATCGCGTACACGTCGGAGAGCGCGTTCGCGGCGGCGATGCGACCCCAGTCGTACGCGTCGTCCACCACCGGGGTGAAGAAGTCGGCGGTGGTGACCAGGCCGGTCCGCTCGTCCAGTCGGACCACCGCGGCGTCGTCACCGTTCTCCAGCCCGACCAGCAGTTCGGCGGTGCCGGTGGCCGGGCCGAGCCCGGCCACCATCGCCTCCAGCTCGCCGGGCGGGATCTTGCAGGCGCAGCCCCCGCCGCGGGCGTGATCGGTCAACCGGAACCGGTCGGTCATCCCCACATGATCTCCGCGGAATGTCGCCACCGCCACTCGTGGGGGCCGGGGCGGGACGGAATTCGGACTCTCGGCGATCTTCGGCACCGGTGTTACCGCTCCGTGACCATCTGAGTTGCGTTCTGCCATGTCACCCCGCCTACAGTGGCCCACAACCGGGGGTCCACGACCCCGTTTCCGCAACGACCACAGGGACGGTGGACGACGTGACGACGGGCGAACCGCTCATCGTGCTGGACGGGGTCAACAAGTGGTTCGGCCCGCTGCACGTGCTCGACGACGTGTCACTCTCCGTCGGCAAGGGCGAGGTCGTCGTCGTGATCGGCCCCTCGGGTTCCGGCAAGTCGACGCTCTGCCGGGCGATCAACCGCCTCGAACCGATCAACTCGGGCACCATCACCTTCGACGGGCAGCCGCTGCCCGCCGAGGGCAAGGCGCTGGCGAAGCTGCGCAGCGAGGTCGGCATGGTCTTCCAGTCGTTCAACCTGTTCGCGCACAAGACAATCCTCGAGAACGTCACCCTCGGGCCGGTGAAGGTCCGCAAGGAGAAGCCGGCCGTCGCCCGCGAGCGCGGCCTGTCGCTGCTCGACCGGGTCGGCATCGCCAACCAGGCCGACAAGTACCCGGCCCAGCTCTCCGGCGGCCAGCAGCAGCGGGCGGCGATCGCCCGCGCGCTGGCCATGCAGCCCAAGGCGATGCTCTTCGACGAGCCGACCAGCGCGCTCGACCCGGAGATGGTCGGCGAGGTGCTGGACGTGATGACCTCACTGGCCGCCGACGGCATGACGATGGTCGTGGTGACCCACGAGATGGGCTTCGCCCGGCACGCCGCGAACCGGGTCATCTTCATGGCCGACGGGCAACTCGTCGAGGACGCCCCGCCCGCCGAGTTCTTCGCCAGCCCCCGCAGCGAGCGGGCCCGGGACTTCCTCTCCAAGATCCTCACGCACTGAGCGTCCGTTGTGTGGAGCGCGCCGCTGTCCGGCGGCTCCGTCGAAGAAGGAGATGAGTATGCGTATGAAGCGCGTAGCCGCGCTCGCCGCGGCCGCGACCCTGGCGCTCGGCATGGCCGCCTGCGGCGGCGATGACGCCGACGAGGGCACCGGCGCCGGCAGCAAGTCCTTCGCCGCCGGCAGCACCATGGAGAAGCTCAACAAGGCCCAGAAGATCAAGATCGGCACCAAGTTCGACCAGCCGGGCTTCGGTCAGAAGGGCCTGTCGGGCAAGCCGGAGGGCTTCGACGTCGAGATCGCGAAGATCATCGTCAAGGAGCTCGGCATCCCCGAGGACAAGATCGAGTACGTCGAGACGCCGTCGAAGGTCCGTGAGGACGCGATCATCAACGGCAACGTCGACCTGGTCGCGGCGACCTACACGATCAACGACAAGCGCAAGGAGCGGATCGCCTTCGCGGGCCCGTACTACGAGGCCGGCCAGAACATCCTGGTCAAGAAGGACGACACCACCATCACCGGGCCGGACTCCTTCAAGGACGGCACCAAGAAGGTCTGCTCCGTCACCGGCTCGACCCCGGCCGAGAACATCAAGAAGTACGTCAAGGACGTCGGCACCCAGCTGGTGCTCTTCGACACCTACGACAAGTGCCGCGATGCCCTCAAGGGCGGTCAGGTCAACGCCGTCACCACGGACAACGTCATCCTGCTCGGCTACATCGCCAAGGACGAGGCGTCGTTCAAGCTGGCCGGCGACAACTTCACCAAGGAGCCGTACGGCATCGGCGTGAAGAAGGACGACACCGCGTTCCGGACCTTCATCAACGACACCCTGGAGAAGGCGATCTCGGACGGTCGCTGGAAGAAGGCCTGGGACGACACCGCGGGCAAGTTCGGCGCGGAGCTGGGCACCGCACCGACCATCAACCGCTACTGATCTGACCTCGATCTGGAGGGTGGGGAGGAACACCGACCCGTGAATGTGCTCATCGACAAGTTCGACGTCTTTGCGGGCGGTTTCTGGCTCACCCTCCAGATCTGCGTGCTCGCCGCGATCGGCGCCCTGATCCTGGGCGCCGTCGTGGCGGTACTCCGCATCTCGCCGGTGCCGCCGCTGCGCGCGCTCGGCACCGGGTACGTCAACGTCTTCCGCAACATGCCGCTGACCGTGGTGATGTTCTTCGCCGCCTTCGGCCTGCCGGCGCTCGGCTCCAACGCCGACTTCCTGCGCATCCCCGGACTGGACGCGCTCTTCAGCCGGCTCGGCACCGACCTGCCGTACTTCCGCTTCGCACTGATCTCCCTGGTCCTCTACACCGCCGCGTTCGTCTGCGAGGCGCTGCGGTCCGGGGTGAACGCGGTGCCGGCCGGCCAGGCCGAGGCGGCCCGCTCGCTCGGCCTGACCTTCGGGCAGAACCTGCGCCACGTGGTCCTGCCACAGTCCTGGAAGGCCTCGGTGGTACCGCTCGGCTCGGTCATCATCGCGATGATCAAGAACTCCGCGCTGGTCGGCTTCTTCGGCGTGGTCGGCGACCTCTCCCAGACCGCCGACCAGCTCACCTCCGCCGAGGGGTACGCCTTCATCCCGGTCGCCATCGGCATCTCGATCGGCTACCTGATCATGACCGTGCCGCTCGGTGCCCTGCTCGACCGGATCGAGAAGCGACAGGCGGTGGCCCGATGAGTCAGCAGACCAGCGTCCTCTACGACGTCCCCGGTCCCCGCCAGCGCCGGATCACGCTGATCACCAGCCTGGTCGCCACGGTGGTGCTGCTCGTCGCGGCGTACTTCCTGATCTACCGGCCGCTGGACGCCAAGGGCCAGTTCTCGATGGAGCTCTGGGGGCCGCTGGTCGACCCCTCGAACGAGAACTTCCCCCTGGTCTGGGACCGGATCGGCCTCGGCTTCAAGAACACCCTGATCGCCGCGGCGCTGGCCATCGTCTCCTCGCTGGTGGTCGGCACCGTGCTCGCGGTGCTGCGGATCCAGCTCAAGAGCCTGACCCGGCGCCGGTTCACCGGGCTGGCCACGCCGCTGGCGTACCTGCTGCGCGGGCTGAGCGTGCTGCTCTCCGCGGTCACCCGGGTCTGCGTCGAGGTGTTCCGCGGCCTGCCGGTGGTGCTCACCATCTTCTTCGTCGCCCGCGGCTTTCCCGAGTTCGGCATCTCCTTCGACAACCTCTGGTACCTGGTCATCGGCCTGACCGTCTACAACTCGGTGGTCATCGCCGAGATCCTCCGCTCCGGCATGGAGGGGCTGCCCGGCGGGCAGGCGGAGGCCGCCGCCGCGATCGGACTCTCCCCGGCGCAGACCACCCGGATGATCCTGCTGCCGCAGGCCTTCCGGATCATGCTGCCGGCGCTGATCAGCCAGCTGGTGGTGGTGCTCAAGGACACCTCGCTGGGCTTCATCATCAGCTACGAGGAGACCCTGAACATCGGCAAGCAGATCATCGGCGTGCTGGGCAACCCGATCCAGGTGTACGTGGTGATCGCGGCGCTCTTCATCGTGGTGAACTACTCGCTGTCGAAGCTGGCCCAGTACGTCCAGCGCCGGCTGTCGCGGGGCCGCAAGACGGCCGGCACCCCGGCCCAGAATCCGCCGCCCGCGGCGCTCATGTCCCAGGCCGAGGGCACCGGCGGCAACTGAACCCCGACACACGACGAAAGGGCCGGTCGGGATCTCTCCGGGCCGGTCCTCTCTCTGCTCTCAGCGGGCGATCTCGGTGACCCGGGACTCGCGGACCACGGTCACCCGGATCTGACCGGGGTAGGTCAGCTCCTCCTCGATCTGCTTGGCCACGTCCCGGGCCAGCACCGCCGCGCCGATGTCGTCCACGTCGTCCGGCTTGACCATCACCCGGATCTCCCGGCCGGCCTGCATGGCGAAGACCTTCTCCACGCCGAGCTTGCCGGCCGCGATCTCCTCGATCCGCTCCAGCCGCTTGACGTACGCCTCCAGGCTCTCCCGCCGGGCGCCCGGCCGGCCGCCGGAGCAGGCGTCCGACGCCTGGGTGAGCACCGCCTCGATGGTCTGCGGCGGCACCTCGTTGTGGTGCGCCTCGATGGCGTGCACGACGTCCTCGCTCTCGCCGTACTTGCGGGCCAGGTCGGCGCCGATGATGGCGTGGCTGCCCTCCACCTCGTGGGTGAGCGCCTTGCCGATGTCGTGCAGGAACGCCGACCGCTTGATGGTGGGCACGTCCAGCCGCAGTTCGGCGGCCATGATCCCGGCGATGTGCGCGGTCTCCACCAGGTGCTTGAGCACGTTCTGCCCGTACGACGTCCGGTACCGCAGCCGGCCGAGCAGGGTGACCAGCTCCGGATGGATCTCGGTGATGCCGACCTCGACCAGGGCGTCCTCGGCGGCCCGGTGGCAGAGCTCCTCCACCTCCTCGCGGGCCAGCTCGTAGACCTCCTCGATCCGGTGCGGGTGGATCCGGCCGTCGAGGACCAGCTTCTCCAGGGTGAGCCGGCCGACCTCGCGGCGGACCGGGTCGAAGCAGGAGAGCAGCACCGCCTCGGGGGTGTCGTCGATGATCAGGTTCACCCCGGTCACCGACTCGAAGGCGCGGATGTTGCGCCCCTCCCGGCCGATGATCCGGCCCTTCATCTCGTCACCGGGCAGGTGCAGGACGCTGACCACGCTCTCCGCGGTCTGCTCGCTGGCCACCCGCTGGATGGCGTCCACCACGATGTGCCGGGCGCGCTGTTCGGCGGTGTTGCGGGCGTCCGACTCGATGTCCCGCACCAGCAGCGCCGCCTCCCGCTTCGCCTGGGTCTCGATCGCCTCGATCAGCTCGGCCCGGGCGGCGTCGGCGGTGAGCCCGGCGACCCGTTCCAGTTCGCGCCGGCGTCGCTCCTCGGCCAGGGTCAGCTCGACCTCCCGCTCGGTCACCGCCGCCTCCCGCTCGGCCAGCGCCGCGCTGGCCGCGGTGAGCTGCCGCTCCCGCTCGGCGAGCCGCTCGACCTCCTCGGTGTGCAGCCGCTCCCGCTCGTCCATCCGGGCGGCCCGGCGTTCCACCTCGGCGGCCTGCTCCCGGGTCGTCGCGGCGAGCACGGCGACCTCCCGCTCGCCGCTGCGCCGGGCGCTGGCCCGCAACTGCTCGGCGTCGGCCTCGGCCTGCTTGTGGGCCCGTTCCAGGACGGTGTCGGCCTCGGCGCGGGCGTCGTCGAGCACCCGACCCGCCTCGGCCCGGGCCGCCTTCGCCTCGGCTTTGGCGGCGGCCGCCTCGGCACGGGCGGCGGACGCGGCCGACTTCGCCACGTCGATGGTGCTGTTCACCTCGTCGGCGGCGGTCCGCAGCGCGGCCAGGGACTGCTCCTGGCGGTCCTTCTCGGCGATGAAGGCCGGGTCCTCCGGGGCCGGGGCCGCGCCGAAGCGGCGCAGCGCGCGGACGCCGAAGAGCACGGCACCCACCACCACCGCGGCGAGCAGCAGCACCGCCACCAGCAGCACCACGTCGAAGGGGCTCATGCCGGAACTCCGGCGCCCCGGCCGGCGGTGGCCGGCTGCCGGGTGAGGGTCGAGCATTGCCGCACGGCCGTCGCGCACCGTCGGATGCCGATGACGGAACCGCGCCCGTCGACACCCCCTCGGGACCACTGGTCCCTGTGCCGCCCCGCCATGGCCGCCTCCCCCTGAACGTCGACGCCGCAGGGGACCGTGCCGCAGGGCACGAACCTCTGCGGCTCTGGATGCCCGACCGAGCGGCTGGCCGTGGGGTATGGCTCTCCGCCGGCGGTGCCCTCACGGGGCATCGCCGACATCCGGGTGCAGTTGTCGGAACGGCCCCGGACCGGCTGTCCGGAGCTGCCGTCAAAGGCCGGTGGAGCTGGCCAAAGTGATGCTGTTCTGTTACGAGATCTATGTTGTGCGCTTAGCCTGCGCTGGTCGGGCAACGTGAGCCTGTATGGCGAGGCTAGGTCGCCGGGGGCCGTTCGGTCAAGAACTCATGATCAAACCCCCCGAACGGAGAGAAGTTGTGCCGTCACCCGTTGGTGAAGGCATGCCGGACAGGAGCGGACAAACGGTCCGCGCCGAAGATCGATGAGTCGGCTTCCGGACCTGCTCAGCAGCACCGCCGCCGCGCCCGCCGCCGCGCCCGCCGGCAGACGGGCCGCGAGGTCGGCCTCGCAAGATCACCCTCGTTCCTGGATGTAGCGGCATCGTCGCGTGTCGTAGGCCACTACATCCAGGAACGAGCACGATCTTGCCGGCGCCTTCCGACGGGGTGCCGGCGGCACGCGGGTGCACGCGGGGCCCGGCGGCACACGGCCGCCCGCGGCACGCAGCCGCCCGACGGCACGCAGGCGGCCGGGCGGCACGCGGGCGGGTGGGGATCAGGTGGCGCCGAGGGCGACGGCGGCCTCGACCAGGGCGGCGTTGTCGGGTGCGGGGCTGCCGCCCGGCAGGTGCAGGGTGTCCTCCAGGCCGATCCGGGTGTCCAGGCCCCGGCGTACCGCCTCGGCGAGCACCGGCCAGGCGGCCCGCCCCTCGCCGTGCAGCAGCACCGGCGGGCCGTCGGGGTCGAGGACGGCGAGGATGGCCGCGGCGTCCGCCAGCGCCGCCGTCGGGTCGTCGGGGGTGCACTCGACCAGGACCCGCCCGGCCGGCACCCGCCAGCCGCGCCACGCCCGGGCGGCGTCGACCGTCCAGACGCCGGCCTCGACCAGGACCCTCCGCTCGTGCAGCGCGGCGGCGACCGCCTCGGATCCCTCCTCGTGCACGTTGACCGAGGCGAAATCGGGCAGCACCGGCCAGGCGCGGACGGCCGCCACCCGGGCGGCCGGGTCCGGCTCGACCCAGGCACCGGTGGTCACCCCGACCGGAAGCCCCGGCCGGAGGGCCCGCAGCGCGGTCAGTACCCCGGCGACCACTGCCGGGGCCAGCGACTCGTCGCCGGCGTCGTCGCGGGGATGCAGGTGCACCGCCGCCACGCCGAGATCGGCGCAGCGGGCCGCGTCGGCGGCGAGCTGATCCGGGGTGACCGGCACGGCGGGATGCTCGCGCCGGCTCCGGCCGCCGTTGAGGCACGCCTTCAGCACCGGCTCGTCACCCCCGTGCCGGTCGACCGCCACGACCGTGGCTCACCCGACTCCACGACCGTCCCGGTCGAGCTCGCCCTCGGCGTCGGCGAGGGCGTCGGCGTCGATCTGATCGGCGAACTCGGCGGCCTCGGCGCTCTGCGCGGCGAGCGCGTCCTTGACCGCCCGGATCGCCACGCCCGGCGGGTAGCCCTTGCGGGCGAGCATCCCCACCAGCCGGCGGAACACCGCGTCTGGCTCACCGCGGGCGGAACGCAGCTTCCGCTCCACCAGGGCGCGTGCCGTCTCCGCCTCGGTCTCCTCGTCCAGCTCGCCGAGGGCCTCGCTGGCGATCTCGCCGTCCACCCCGCGCTGGCGCAGCTCGTTGGCGAGCGCCCGGCGGGCCAGCCCCCGGCCGGTGTGCCGGCTGGAGATCCAGGCGCGCGCGAAGGCGGCGTCGTCGATGATGCCGACCTCGTCGTACCGGTCGAGCACCTCGGCCGACACCTCGTCGGAGATGCCCCGCTTGGTCAGCGCGCCGGCCAGCTCGGCCCGGGTGCGCGGGCGGACCGCCAACTGCCGCAGGCAGATCTCCCGGGCCACCTCGGCCTCGTCGCGCGGGGGCGCCGGGGTCGTCGCCTCGAGATCGGTCTCGTCGGCACGGCCCCGGCGTCCACCGCGACGGGGCCGGGGCGCGTCGGTGCCGTCACCCGTACGGGGTGGGCTGGCGTCCCAGCCTCGCCCCGTACGGGCGCGTCGTCCTGCCACTTACCGGCGGCCGATCAGAAGTCGACCGGCGGCAGCTCGGGGCCACCGGCGGCGTCGCTCGCGCCGACCCCGACGCCGAGCTTCTCCAGGATCTTCTTCTCGATCTCGGCGGCCACGTCCGGGTTCTCCTTGAGGAACTCCCGGGCCTTCTCCTTGCCCTGGCCCAGCTGGTCACCGTCGTAGGTGTACCAGGCGCCGGACTTGCGGATGATCGCCTGCTCCACGCCGACGTCGATCAGCGAGCCCTCGCGGGAGATGCCCTTGCCGTACATGATGTCGAACTCGGCCTGCTTGAACGGCGCGGCGACCTTGTTCTTCACGACCTTGACCCGGGTGCGGTTACCGACCACGTCGGTGCCGTCCTTGAGGCTCTCGATGCGGCGCACGTCGAGCCGGACCGAGGCGTAGAACTTCAGCGCCCGACCACCGGTGGTGGTCTCCGGGCTGCCGAACATCACGCCGATCTTCTCGCGGAGCTGGTTGATGAAGATCGCCGTGGTGCCGGTGTTGTTGAGCACACCGGTGATCTTCCGCAGCGCCTGGCTCATCAGCCGGGCCTGCAGACCCACGTGGCTGTCGCCCATCTCGCCCTCGATCTCGGCGCGCGGCACCAGGGCCGCCACCGAGTCGATCACGACGATGTCGATCGCGCCGGAGCGGACCAGCATGTCCGTGATCTCCAGCGCCTGCTCGCCGGTGTCCGGCTGGGAGACCAGCAGGGCGTCGGTGTCGACGCCGAGGGCCTTCGCGTAATCCGGGTCGAGCGCGTGCTCGGCGTCGATGAAGGCGGCGATGCCGCCGGCCCGCTGGGCGTTGGCCACCGCGTGCAGGGCGACCGTGGTCTTACCGCTGGACTCGGGACCGTAGATCTCGACGACCCTGCCGCGGGGCAGACCGCCCACGCCGAGCGCCACGTCGAGGGCGATCGAGCCGGTGGGGATCACCGAGGTCTGGATGACCGGCCGCTCCCCAAGCCGCATCACCGAACCCTTGCCGAACTGCTTGTCGATCTGAGCGAGAGCAAGGTCGAGTGCCTTCTCCCGATCGGGCCCTGCGGCCATGTTTGCCACCCCTGCCTTCGCCGGCGTCTTTCCTGAGCTTCGCGTCACGCGGACACGCTAGGCGCTGGGTCCGACAGAAAACCAGCCGACGGGCCGTGAGCTGTGGACGAGCACCCCGCTGTGGACAATAGCCGAACAGGTGTACGACTCGGTAAGCGACACGCGGAACCGGGGAGCCGGCTGCTCAGCGCAGCCGCGCGGGCACCCGGTCGGGGTAGGCGGCACAGACCGCGCGCCAGACCACGTGGGTCTGCTCACCCGATCTCAACGCCTGCTCGATGGTCCGACCGCCGAGCTGGGAGAGCACCTGGTCGCGGGCGATGCTGGCCGCGTAGCCGGGGCCGAACGCCTCCTCCAACCGGGCCCAGAAGTCGGTCAGCCGCACGTGATCAGTCCTCCTCGTCGGGTGCCCTGCGCGGCACCGGCCGCAACGCTAGCGCCACCAGGGGCACCACCGCGATCGCCGCGAGCAGGGTGAGGGTCGGATAACCCGCCGCCCGCATGACAAACCCGCTCAGCGCGGCCGCCCCGGCCCCGGCCAGCCCCATCACCAGGTCGGAGAGCCCCTGCACGCTGGGCCGCACGGCCGCCGGGACCGACTCCGACAGCAGCGTGGAGCCGGCCACCATGGTGCCGGACCAGCCCAGCCCGAGCAGGACCAGGCCGACCGAGAGCCGGGCGGTGTGGTGCCCGGCGGTCCCGGCGACCGCGCACGCGGCCAGCAGCGTCCCGACCCCGCCCAGGATGACGGCGCGACGCCCCCACCGGTCGGTGAGCCAGCCCACCAGCGGGGAGAGCGCATACATGCCGGCGATGTGCAGGCTCAGCACCACCCCCACCACCCGCAGCACGTCGGCGTCGGAGTGCGACTCGCCGAGGCGTACCGGGGTCATCGACATCACCGCGACCATCACCAGGTGGCCCACCGCGACCGCGGCGATGCCGAGCCGGGCGCCGGGCCGCTCGCGTACCACCCGCCGGGCCGCCCGCATCCCCGCGCCGCGCCGGGCCGGCTCCGCCGCTGCGGCCACCGCCTCCGCCGGCGGGGTGAGGTCCGGCCCGGCGGCGGCCGGTGGGGCCGCGGCCGCCGCCACCCGGCGCGCGGTGAGCAGCGGGTCGGGCCGCAGCAGGACCAGGAGTACGCCGGCGGCGAGCACGAACGCGGCCGCGCTGAACGCGAACGGGCCGGCCAGCGCGGGCAGCCCCCAGCTCCGGGTGACCCCGTCGGCGAGCGCGGCGAAGTTCGGCGCGGTGACCGCCCCGATGGTGGTGGCCCAGACGATCAGCGACAGCTGCCGCCCCCGACGGGCCGGCTCGGCGAGGTCCACCGCGGTGTAGCGGGCCTGGAGGTTCGCCGCGGTGCCGCCGCCGAAGAGCAGCATGCCGAGGAAGAGCAGCGGCACGAACCGGGTGACCGCCGAGAGCACCACGAGCACCCCGCCGACGGCCCCGACGGCGTACGCCACGGCGAGGCCGGGCCGGCGGCCGTGCCCGGTCATGATCCGGGTGACCGGGACGGCGAGCAGCGCGGCCCCGACCACGGCGCAGCTCTGCGCGAGCCCGGCCACCGCGGTGCCGGCGACCCGGGCGGCCAGCAGCGCCCCCACGGAGACCCCGATGGTGACGCCGATCCCGCCGATGATCTGGGTGGTGAAGAGCAGTCGCAGGGTCCGCCGCTGGATCGACGCGACGTCGGGCGCGGCGACCGGGACGGTCAGGTCGGTGGCCATCGGCGACTCCTCGGTAAGGGGTGACCCATCCTTGCGCACCCGACCGACATGCCGGCACCCGGTTTCGCTACAGGCCGAGCCCCCGGCCGATGATCTCCTTCATGATCTCGGTGGTACCGCCGTAGATGGTCTGCACCCGCCCGTCCAGCCAGGCCTTCGCCACCGGGTACTCCAGCATGAAGCCGTAGCCGCCGTGCAGCTGCACGCAGCGGTCGGCGACCTTGTTCTGCAGTTCGGTGGTCCACCACTTGGCCTTCGCCGCGTCGGTCACCGACAGCCGGCCGGCGTTGAACTCGGCGACGCAGTGGTTGACGAAGGTCCGCGCGATGGTGACCTCCGTGTCCAGCTCGGCCAGGAGGAACCGGTTGTGCTGGAACTTCCCGATCGGCCGGCCGAACGCCTCGCGCGAGCGGGCGTAGTCGAGGGTCACCGCGAGCAGCTTCTCCGCCGCGGCCACCGCCGCGACGGCGATGCTGAGCCGCTCCCGGGGCAAGTTCGCCATCAGATGGTAGAAGCCGTGGTTCTCGGTGCCGATCAGGTTCTCCGCCGGCACCCGGCAGTCGTCGAAGAAGAGCTCGGCCGTGTCGTTCGCCTTCAGGCCCACCTTGGCCAGGCGCCGGCCCCGGCTGAACCCGGGGGTACCGGTCTCCACCGCGACCAGGCTGACCCCGTGCGCGCCCTGGTCCGGCGCGGTCCGCACCACCACGATCACCAGGTCGGCCATCTCCCCGTTGGTGATGAACGTCTTCTGCCCGTTGAGCACCCACTCGTCGCCGTCGCGGACCGCGCTGGTGCGGATCCCCGCCAGGTCGCTGCCGGCGCCCGGTTCGCTCATCGCGATCGCGGTGACCAGGTCGCCGGAGCAGAAGCCCGGCAACCAGCGCTTACGCTGCTCGTCGCTGGCCAGCTCGGTCAGATACGGCGCCACCACGTCGTTGTGCAGGCCGAAGCCGAGGCCCGAGCAGCCCGAGGCGACGATCTCCTCGTCCAGCACCGCGTTGAACCGGAAGTCGCGCTGCCCGCCGCCGCCGAGATCGGTGTCGACGTCCATCCCGAGCAGCCCGGCCGCCCCGGCCTTGCGCCACACCCCCCGGTCGACGATGCCGTCGGCCTCCCACCGCTCGTGGTACGGCACCGCCTCGCGGGCCAGGAACTCCCGGCACAGGTCGCGGAACTCCTCGTGGACGGGTTCGTAGAGATGCTGCTCCATGGCGGCCAGTGTGGCACCGCTCACCCGTGCTGCCCAGGGGGCCCGGGTCGCCAACCTTCCCGACCGGCACCGAGCGGTGGCCCGAGGGGACGCAACGGCCGGGCGCGGGCGGGAACGCCGTCAGGCGGCCAGGGCGCCGGCGGCCACGGTCAGGTCGGCGACCAGCCCGTCGTACGCCTTGTCCTGGTCGTCGGCGCGCAGCACCGCGGACGGGTGGATGGTGGCCAGCAGCCGGGCCGCGGGGGCGTCGGCGACCTTCCCGGCGCTGTCCACCGGCACCCCGGCGAAGTCCTCCGGATGCTGGGCGGACGCCGGCCACGGCAGCAGCTCGCCGCGCTGGCGGGTGACCCGGAACGCGGGGCCGAGCAGCGCCTTGGCGGCGGTCGCGCCGAGCACCACCACCACGTCGGGTCGGAGCCGGGCGAACTCGGCGACCAGCCACGGCCGGCAGGCGGTGATGTGCAACCGGTCGGGGCTCTGGTGGATGCGTCGCTTGCCTCGCAGCTCGTGCCGGAAGTGCTTCACGGCGTTCGTGATGTACAGCTGCCCCGGGTCGAGCCCGGCGTCGTCGACCGCCTTGCGCAGCAGCCGGCCGGCCGGGCCGACGAAGGGCAGGCCCTTCTGGTCCTCCAGGTCGCCGGGCTGCTCGCCGACGAAAACCACCCGGGCGCTCTCGTCGCCCCGCCCGAAGACGGTCTGGGTGGCGTCCCGGTAGAGCTCGCAGCCCCGGCAGCCGGCAGCCGCGGCGCGCAGCTCGTCCAGGGTGTCGGCCTGGGGCGGAATGAACTGCTGAGCACCGGGTGCGCTTTCGGTTTCGGCCATGTCGATTGTTATATACCGGTTTCATCGGTGCCGTCGGATCCGGCCCCGCCGTAACCGCCGCCCGGCGGCGGCGTCAGTATCCTCCGCCGCCGCCACCACCACCGCGCGCGAGCGCGATCAACACGATCACCACGATCACCGCAACGGCGATCGCGATCCACAGACCCGTCTTCGACCTGGGCGCAGCCATGGTCACCCACCTCCCGGCCGGGCTTACCCCGAAACGCCAGGGCCATGCCGGGCCGGGACCGGTCAAGATCCCGGTCATGCGGTGAAACCACCCGGCGCAGCGGGATGCACCGCCCGGGCCACCGCGTCGGCGAGCGGCGCCACGTCGGCGTCGTCGAGCGGGCTCACGGTGACCCGGACCCCGGGAGCGGCGCCGAGCCGGTAGAGCGCCCCGGGAGCGACCGACCAGCCGGCGTCGCGCAGGGCGGTCACCACCGCCGTCTCGTCCGGCACCGGGAGCCAGACGTTGATGCCGGTGTGGCCGTGCCCGGTGAGGCCCCGGGCGGCGAGCGCGTCGAGGAGCCCGTCCCGGCGCCGCTCGTAGCTCTCCCCCGCCCGCTGCACCAGGGCGGCGGTGGCCGGGTCGCGCCAGAGCGCCAGGACGAGACGTTGCAGCACGGTGGAGACCCAGCCGGCGCCGAGCCGGGCCCGGCCGGCCACCCTGGCCACCGTGGCCTCGTCGCCGGCGAGCACCGCCAGTCGCAGATCCGGCCCGTAGGGCTTGCTCGCCGACCGGACGAAGGCCCAGGCCCCGGTGGCCGCGGCGAGCGGGTGCAGCGGCACCCGGGCCAGCTCGGCGGCGTGGTCGTCCTCGATCAGCAGCAGGTCGGAACGGCCGGCGAGCAGCTCGCGCAGCGCGCCGGCCCGGTCGGCGGAGATCGCGGCGCCGGTCGGGTTCTGCGCGCGACTGGTCACCACCAGCGCCCGCGCCCCCAGGGCCAGGGCGTCGCGCACCCCGGCCTCGGTGGGGCCCTCGTCGTCGACCGGCACCCCGATCGGGCGCAGGCCCAGCGCGGCGACCAGGTCGAGCAGGTTGGCCCAGCCCGGGTCCTCCACCGCGACCGCGTCGCCGGGGCGCAGGTGGGCGGTGAGCAGTCGTTCGATCCCGTCGAGCGCGCCCCCGGTCACGGTGATCTCACCGTCGGGCACCCCGTCGGCGGTCAGGCGCTCCCGGGCCGCCGCGGCGAGCGCCGGGAGCACGGCCGTCGTGGCGTACCCCGTGGGCGGGCCGATCTCGGCGGCGAGAGCGGCCAGGTGCGGACCGAGTGGTGGCAGCAGCCGGGGGTCGGGTTGGCCCTGGGAGAGGTCGCGGGTGCCGGCCGCCGGCGCCGGGTGCCACGCGGAGCGGCGGCCGGCGACCGGCGGTCGGGGTCGCACCCGGGTGCCGTGCCGGCCCGCGGTGGCGACCAGGCCGCGCTGGCGCAGCTCCTGGTAGGCCCGGGCGACGGTGGCGGGGCTGACCGCCAGCTCGGCGGCGAGGGCCCGGACCGCGGGCAGCGGGGCGCCCGCCGCGAGCGCGCCGGTGCGGATGCCGGTTTCCACACTCGCCGAAATCGCGGCCGACGTCGTCCCGCCGATCTGATAATGTGCTGCCACAGTTTCGATATTGTACTAGAACAAAAGGCGGGATGTCGCATGTACCCCCCGACCGCACGGACCACCGCCAGCCGCTCGCGGGAGCGGATGAGCTACGACCGGGCCGCCGCGCACACGGTCCTCGACGAGGCATACCACTGCGTGCTCGGCTTCACCGTCGACGGCGAGCCCCGCCTGCTGCCCACCCTGCACGTGCGGGTCGGCGACACCCTCTATTTGCACGGCTCCACCGGCAGCCGGCCCCTGCTCGCCGCCCGGGGCGACGCCGGCCTGCCGATCTGCGTCACGGTGACGCTGCTCGACGGGCTGGTCTACGGCCGATCCCAGTTCCACCACAGCGCCAACTACCGGTCGGTGGTCGCGCACGGGACCGCGCACCTGGTCGCCAACGACGCCGAAAAGGCCCGGGTGCTCACCGCGCTGGTGGAGAAGGTGGCCGCGGGGCGCAGCGCGGACAGTCGGCCCCCGAGCCGCCGCGAACTGGCCGAGACGGCCGTGCTGGCGCTGCCCCTGCGCGAGGTGTCGGTGCGTTCCCGCACCGGCGGCGTCCGCGACGACCCGGCCGACCTCGACCTGCCGTACTGGGCGGGGCTGGTGCCGCTGCGGCTCACCGCCGGGGTGCCGCAGCCGGACGCCGGGGTCACCGCGCCGGTGCCGGCGTACCTGCGACCGGCCCGCTCGCCCTGGCTCGAGCCGGTGGTGCTGCGCGGCGAGCACGTGGTGCTGGAACCGCTCGACCTCGCCCACGCCGAGGAGCTGTACGCCGCCCTCGATGACCCGGAGGTGTGGAGGTACATCGGCAACCCGCGCCGGCCGGGCGACCCCGCGGAGACGGCGGCGTTCATCGGGACGGTGCTGGAGGCGAACCACCGGGGCGAGCGGACGCCGTGGGTGCTGCGGTGCGCCGTCACCGGAGCCGTCGTCGGCACCAGCTCCTACCTGCCCGAGGAACCCGCGCCGTCGGTGGAGATCGGCGGGACAATGCTCGGCCGGCCCTGGTGGCGGACCGGGATCAACACCGAGGCGAAGCTGCTGCTGCTCACCCGGGCCTTCGAGGAACTGGGCGCGGTGCGGGTGACGTGGCAGACCGACGTACTCAACGAGCGGTCGCAGCGGGCTATCGAGCGGCTCGGCGCCACCCGGGACGGGACGCTGCGGTCCAACCGGCGCCGCGCCGACGGCTCCTGGCGGGACTCGGCCGTCTACTCGATGACCGCCTCGGAGTGGCCAAACGCACAGGTCAGGCTCCGGAAAAGGCTTCGTCGTACGGCACCGGTGGGGTGAGGATGGCGGGCGTGCTGGGCATCACCGACATCTGGACGTACGTACTGGGGACCGTGGCGATCATCCTGCTGCCCGGGCCCAACTCGCTCTTCGTGCTCTCCACCGCCGCCAAGCGCGGCGTGGGGGCCGGCTACCGGGCCGCCGGCGGGGTGTTCGTCGGCGACGCCGCGCTGATGATCCTCTCCGCCGCCGGGGTGGCGTCGCTGCTCAAGGCGTTCCCGCCGCTCTTCCTGGTGATCAAGTACGCGGGCGCGGCGTACCTCGGGTACGTCGGGGTGATGATGCTGCGCGGCGCCTGGCGACGCTGGCGCGACCGCAACGACCCGGACGCGCCGCGGCTGATCGACGCGGCGGAGCCGGCGGCGATGCGCAGCCCGTTCCGCCGGGCGCTGGTGATCAGCCTGCTCAACCCGAAGGCGATCCTCTTCTTCATCTCGTTCTTCATCCAGTTCGTCGACCCGGGGTACGCCTGGCCCGCGTTGTCGTTCCTGCTCCTCGGGTTGATCGCGCAGGTCACCAGCGCGCTCTACCTCACCGCGCTGATCTTCGCCGGCACCTTCCTGGCCGCCCAGTTCCGGCGTCGGCGCCGGCTGGCCGCCGGGGCGACCACCGGGGTCGCGGTGCTCTTCCTCGGCTTCAGCCTGAAACTCGCCACCGCCTCCGTCTGAGCGCGGGGTCAGGTGCCGTCGCCGCCGCCACCGCCGATGCCGCCGCCCCCGGCCGTGCCGCCGAGGCCGTACCCGGGGGCGACCGGCTCGTCGGGCGGGCGGCTGACGTGGGCGGACTCGGTGATCCGGGCCGACCAGTGGGCGTCCGAGGCAGCCGCCGCGTGCCGGTTGATCGCCTCTCGCAGCCAGCCGTCCACCACCGCGACCCAGTCCCGCTGGTCGGCGCCGGCGTGCCAGATCCGGAACCGGCTGATGCTCTGGTGGCTGATCCCGGTCAGCGAGAGCCGGCGGTCCAGCCAGAGGAGCAGCTCCAGGCCGGCCGCGTTGGCCACGAAGATCAGCTCCAGCTCGACGATCGGGCCGGCGTAGAGCGGCCCCACCCAGTAACCGAGCCGCTGGTGCACGGGCAGGGTCTGCTCCACCCCGGGCAGCCGACCCTGGACCAGGCCCGCCTGGCGCATCACGAAGCCGAGGGTGTCCAACGCGGCCAGGATGTGCTGCTGGGTGGGGAGCGGGTGGACGAAGAGCGGCACCATCGCCCCCTGGTCCAGCTCCGGATCCACGGACACCTCGGTCCGCAGCCCGGTACGCAGGCTCATCAACGGCACCCCGCCGAAGATCGTCACCGGGGTCTCCCAGGGCAGCGGCAGGGCGAAGTCGACCGCCCGCCGCCGCCCGGCCGGTACGACGAACCGACCCGCGATCGGCACCTGGTGGTACTGGACCAGACGACGCGGACTGCCCGGATCCTCCGGTTCGGCGGTGGCGACCAGCCCGAGCCGGATGTGCCGGACCGGCACGTCGTCCGGGCCGGCGGCGAGCGTCACCCGACCCGGCAGGCGCAGACCCGGACGGGTGCTCGGGTTGGTCAGCGTGGTGCTCACCGAGAGCCCGGTCCAGCCGGACTCCCGCGACACCCCGGTCAACCGCATCCGTCCGCCCCCGTCCCGTCGGCTGTCGGGATCGGCTTTCCCGGCGACCGCCCCGGCACTCCTCCCCCGGCGAGCCCCGGGAACACGGACCGGCCGCCGGGTCGTGGGGGACCCGTCGGACGGACGGTTACGTCAGCGCAGGCGCCGCCCCCGGGGCACCGGGTCGGTCTCGTCGTCGAACTCGCCGATGACCTCCTCGAGGAGGTCCTCCAGCGCCACGAAACCGATCGGCCGGGTGGGGCCGCCGCCGTTGCGTACCAGCGCCAGCTGGGCCTGGTCGGCCCGCATCGCGGCCACCGCCTCGGTGACCGACGAGGTCCCGGGCAGGGTGAACGACCGGGTCATCAGGTCACCGGCGGTCGCCGCCCGGCCGGTGGTGACCGCGCGGACCGCCTCGCGGACGTGCACCAGCCCGCAGACCTCACCGCCGGTGTCGACCACCGCCAGCCGGGACCGGCCGCTGTCGCGGCTGACCTGCTCGATCCGCTCGGCGGAGTCGCCGCGATGGACCGTGACGATCCGGTCGAACGGTTCCATCACGTCGGCCACCGTGGTGCCCTGCAACTCCAGCATGCTGGTCAGCAGCTCGTGCTGCTCCGCCCCGAGCAGCCCGTGCTCGCGGGACTGCTCCAGCAGGATGCGCAGCTCGTCGGGGCCGTGCACCTGGGCGAGCTGGTCCTGCTGCTGCACCCCGACCAGTCGCAGGATGCCGTTGGCGAGCGCGTTGAGCGCCGACAGCACGGGCCGGGCGACCCGGGCGAAGGCCCGGAACGGCAGGGCCAGCAGCGTCGCCGAGCGCTCGGCGTCGGTGATCGCCCACGACTTCGGGGCCATCTCGCCGACCACCAGGTGCAGGAACGTCACCAGCGCCAGCGCGAAGACCAGCGCGATGAGGTGGCTGGCCGCGTCCGGCAGCCCGACCACGTTCAGCAGGGGGCTGAGCAGGTGCTCGATCGCGGGTTCGGCGAGCGCACCGAGCCCCAGGGTGCACAGCGTGATGCCGAGCTGCGCGCCGGCGAGCATCAGGGAAAGTTCCCGGACGCCGTCCAGCGCGGCCCGGGCCGCCCGGCCGCCACCGGTCGCCGCGTGCTCCAGTCGGTAGCGCTTGGAAGCCACCAGGGCGAACTCGGCGGCCACGAAGAAGCCGTTGAGGGCTAGGAGCAGCACCGAGATCAGCAGGGCGAGCAGGGGGCTCATGCGGCGTCCTTCCCGTCCCGCGCGGCACCGGCCATGCTGAGCCGCACCGAGTCGGCCACGTGCCGATCCACCGCGAGCACCTCGACCAGGGCTTTCGGCCGGTCGTCGGGCTCCTCGCCGTCGGCGGTCAGGCTGATCTCCAACCGGTCACCGATCTCCGGCACCCGGCCCAGCTCCCGCATGACCAGCCCGGAGAGGGTGTCGTACTCGGGGGCCTCGGGCAGTTCGATGCCGGTGCTGTCGGCGACCTCGTCGATCCGCCAGCGGGCCGGCACCACCCAGGAGCCGTCCTCCTGCCGGGCGGCGGCGCGCTCCGGCGGGTCGTCCTCGTCGCGGATCGGGCCGACCAGTTCCTCGGCGATGTCCTCCAGCGTGATGACGCCGGCGAAGCCGCCGTACTCGTCGACCACGCAGGCCAGCTGCCGGTGCCCGGACCGGAGCCGGTCCAGCACCGTCGGCAGCGGCAGCGTCTCGGGCACCAGCAACGGGGGTACGGCCACCGCGGTGACCGGGGTGGTCGCGCGCTCCGCCGGGGGTACGCCGAGTACGTCGGAGATGCCGACCACGCCGATCAGGTCGTCGACGCCCTCGGCGCCGCGTACCGGGAAGCGGGAGTGGCCGGTGTCGAGCAGCTCGACCACCCGGCTGACCGGCTCGTGGGCCCGCACGGTGTGCACGTCGACCCGGGGCACCATGGCCTCCCCGGCGGTGAGCTCACGGAAGTCGAGCCCCCGGTCGAGCAGGTCGGACATCTCGGCGTCGAGGCGCCCCTCCTCGCGGGACTCGGCGATGATCTGCTCGAGGTCCTCCGGGGTGGCGCCGCTGGGCAGCTCCTCGATCGGCTCGATGCCGACCCGGCGCAGCAGCCGGACGGCGGCCCGGTCGAAGAGGGTGATCAGCGGCCCGGCCAGCCGGAGGTAGATCAGCGTGGACCGGCTCAGCGCCCGGGCCAGGGGTTCGGCGCGGGCGATGGCCAGGTTCTTGGGCGCCAGTTCGCCGAGGACCATCTGCACCACGGTGGCGATGACCAGGGCGAGAACGACCGACACCGGCAGGCTGACGGCGGTGGAGACGCCCACGCCGCCGAGCAGTTCGGAGAGCCCGGCGCCCAGGTAGGGCTCGGCGACGTAACCGACCAGCAGGGCGGTCACGGTGATGCCGAGCTGCGCGCCGGAGAGCATGAACGACAGCCGGCCGGTGACCTCGAGGGCCCGGACGGCCGCCTGGTCACCGGCCTCGGCCTGCTGTTTGAGCTTGCCGCGGTCCACGGCGACGTAGCCGAACTCCTGGGCCACGAAGTAGCCGGTGGCGGCGGTGAGAACGATGATGAGTACGAGACCGACGACGATCAACACGGGTCGCTCAGGGCTCCCGGGGACGTCGTGGCCAAGGGATGCCGGGCACGACCCGGCTGGCTACTGCTGCCCTCCTGGGCAGAGGAGTCGATCATGCGGCAATTGTATCGGGGCTGACTGAGCGCCCGCTGAAGGTGGGGATAAAGGGCCTGCTCGTCCCCTATCGGCGCGGATCGGCGAGCTGGTCGACATCGAGCAGCTCACGGTTGACCCGGCCGGAGCGGTAGGCGGCCCGGCCGATCATCTGCGCGGCGACCGGGGCGGTCGCGAGCTGAAAGATCCCGACCAGCGCGATCATGCCGAGATCCGCCGGGGTACGCAGCCGCAGCGCCAGCCCGAGCAGCAGGAGCAGCACCCCGAGCACCTGCGGCTTGGTGGCCGCGTGCATCCGGTCCAGCACGTCCGGGAAACGCAGCACCCCGATCCCGGCGGCGAGGCTGAGCAGCGCGCCGGCGACCAGTGCCAGCCCGCCCAGCCAGTCGGCGACCGTGCCCGCGCTCACGACTCCTCCCGGACGGCGAAGCGGACCAGGGCCACCGAGCCGACGAAGCCGAGCAGGGAAAGCACCACCAGCACGGGCAGCGTGGTGGCGTACCTGGTCACCGCGGCCTCCGCGCCGACCGCGCCGAGCATGGTGGCGAGCAGCAGGTCGGCGGCGATCACCCGGTCGAGCAGCGACGGGCCACGGTAGATCCGGGCCAGGGCGAGCAGCGCGGTGACCGAGAGGAGCACGGTCAGCACGACGGCGAGGGCGGTGGTCACGGGTACCTCCGGTCGGCGGGTGGGTCGGTGAGCTGGCGCAGCTCGGCGGCGGAGCCGACCGCGCGGACGATCCGTTCCTCCACGGCGAGGACCCGGTCCCGGCTGTCGGTCAGGTCCTCCGGCCGGCGGACGTCGAGCACGTGCACGTAGAGCACGCCGTCGTCCCGGTCCACCTCGATGATCAGGGTGCCCGGGACCAGCGAGAGCAGTTCGGCGGTGAGCGCCAGGTTGAGGTCGGTGCGGATCCGCATCGGCACCGCGATGATCGCGCCGCGCGGCCGGCAGCCGGGGCGTACCGCGATCGCGGCGACGTGGATGCTGGCGCTGACCAGCTCAACGACGAAGCTGCCGGCCAGCGCCAGCAGCGCGCGGGGGCGCACCCGGCCGCCGAAGGAAACCGGCGGCAGCGGGAAGAACAGCAGCACCGCCGAGCCGACCAGCACGCCGCCGACCAGGTTGCCCCAGGAGAACCGCCCCCAGAGCAGGTTCCAGACGACGACCAGCCAGCCGAGCGCGATCAGCTGGTCCCGCCAGCGCCCGAAGCGGCCGGGTGCCGGCCCGGTCACGGCACACCGTCCGGGAAGACCGCCCGCACGTACGGGGTGCGCTGGCGCAGGTCGGCCGCGGCGTCGGCGGTGACCCGGAACAGCGGCCCGGCGGCGAGGGTGAGCGCCAGGCCGAGCACCACCAGGGCGGCGGTGGCGCCCACCATCAGCGCGGGCAGCCTGACCAGCGGTTCGGCGGTGGCCAGTCGCGGGGCCCGCCAGAACGCGATGTTCCACACCCGGGAGGCGGCGTAGAGGGTGAGCAGGCTGGTCACCGTGCCGGCGACCACCAGCGCCCAGGGCAGCCCGCCGCCGCTGGCCACCCCGGCCTGGAGCAGGCCGAGCTTGCCGAGGAAGCCGGAGAAGGGCGGGATTCCGGCCAGGTTCATCGCGGGCACGAAGAAGAGCACCGCCAGCAGCGGGGCCACCCGGGCCAGGCCGCCGAGCCGGCGCAGGTCGGTGCTGCCGGCCCGCTCCTCGACCAGCCCGGCGACGAGGAAGAGGGTGGTCTGGATGGTGATGTGGTGCACCACGTAGAAGATCGCGCCGGAGAGCCCGGCGGCGGTGCTCAACGCCACCCCGAAGATCATGTAGCCGATGTGGCTGACCAGGGTGAACGAGAAGAGCCGCTTCATGTCGGACTGGGCCACCGCGCCGAGGACCCCGACCAGCATGGTCAGTCCGGCCACCACCATCAGCGGCCCGGAGACCTGGCCGCCGGGGAAGAGCAGCGTCTCGGTCCGGATGATCGCGTACACGCCGACCTTGGTGAGCAGGCCGGCGAAGACGGCGGTCACCGGGGCGGGGGCGGTCGGGTAGCTGTCCGGCAGCCAGGCGGAGACCGGGAAGACCGCCGCCTTCACGCCGAAGGCGAGCAGCAGCATCAGCTGCAGGCCCAGGCGGAGCCCGTCGGGGAGCGCGTCGAGCCGGGTGGCGAGCTGGGCCATGTTGAGGGTGCCGGTGGCCGCGTACACCAACCCCACCGCGGCCAGGAAGATCATCGAGGAGAGGAGGCTGACCACCACGTACGTCGAGCCGGTGCGGATCCGCGTCTCGGTGCTGCCGAGGGTGATCAGCACGAAGCTCGCCGCGAGCAGGATCTCGAAGCCGACGAAGAGGTTGAACAGGTCCCCGGCCAGAAAGGCGTTGGTGATGCCGGCGACCAGCACCAGATAGGTCGGGTGGAAGATGCTCACCGGGGCCGACTCGCTGGTCTCCCCGCGCCCCTGGCCGATGGAGTAGAACAGCACGCAGAGGGTCACCGCCGAGGAGACCACCAGCATCAGCGCGGCGAGCTGGTCGGCGACGAGCACGATCCCCACCGGCGCCCGCCAGCCGCCCACCTGCACCACCACCGGTCCGTGCCGGTACGCCTCGACCAGCAGCAGCACCGCCACGAGGAGGTTCGCGGCGAGGCAGACCACGCTGACCGTCCGCTGCGCCCGGGGCCAGGTGGCCAGGAGCAGGGTCAGCGCGGCGCCGAGCAGCGGCACCACCACCGGCAGCGCGACGAGCTCGGTCACTGCTCACCGCCGGGCCGGCGCAGCCGGCGTCGCGCCGGCTCCGGATCGACCTGTTCCGGGTCGCCGTCCGGACCCTCCCCGCCGAGGTCCCGACTGGCGACCTCGTTCTCCTCGGCCAGCCGGATGATCTGCCGGTCCTCCAGGTCGTCCTGCACCTCGTCGTCGCCGGTCAGGTGCCAGCTGCGGTACGCCACGGCGGCCAGGAACGCGGTGATCCCGAAGGTGATCACGATGGCGGTGAGCACCATCGCCTGCGGCAACGGGTCGCTGAAGTCCTCGACCGGCCCGGTCCCCACCACCGGCGCGCCGCCCGACCGGCCGCCGAGCAGGATGAGCAGGTTCACCCCGTTGCCGAGCAGGATCACGCCGAGCAGGATCCGGGTCAGGCTCCGCTCCAGCAGCAGGATGACCCCGGTCGCGGCGAGCACGCCGATGACGACCACCAGGACCAGCGTCGGTCCCGCCCCGGCCGCCCTCACCGCCGGTCCTCCTCGCGGTCGACGACCAGCCCCCGCTCGGACCTGCCGGCCGCCTCGATGTGCCGGTCCACCTCCGCGCCGAGACTGCGCAGGATGTCCAGCACCAGCCCGACCACGATCAGGTACACGCCGATGTCGAAGAAGAGCGACGTCACCAGGTACGGCTCGCCGAGGCCGGGCAGCGGCAGGTTCACCCGGGTGCTCTCCAGCACCGTCCCGGTGGTCAGCAGGGCCACCGCGGCGGAACCGACCGAGACGGCCAGCCCGGCGCCGAGCACCGTGCCGGCGCCGACGGGCGCGGACTCGGCCAGCTCGTACCGGCCGCCGGCCAGGTAGCGGACGGCCAGTGCGAGGCCGGCCACCAGGCCGCCGGAGAACCCGCCGCCGGGGGCGTTGTGGCCGGAGAAGAGGAGGAAGAGCGAGAAGAGTACGACGGTGTGGAAGATCAGCCGGGTGACCACCTCGAAGACGATGGAACGGCGCCGCTCGCTCAGGGTCGCCCCGCCGCGCAGCCAGGTCGGCCGGGCGTCGGGCCGGTCCGCCTGCGGCTCCGCCCGCCGCGGCCGGGGCCCGGTCCGGGACCGCTCGAAGATCAGGCTGGCCACCCCGGTGGCGGCCACCACCAGCACCGAGATCTCGCCCATCGTGTCCCAGGCCCGGATGTCCACCAGGGTCACGTTGACCACGTTGCGGCCGTACCCCTGAAGGACCGCGAGGTCTGCGAAGGCGGTGGAGATCGGCACGGCGGTGCGGGAGTCAGCCGCGACCAGGGCGAGTCCGGCGAGGACGACGCCCACGCCGGCGCCGATCAGCCGCCGTACCCACCGGCTGCGGCGCAGCGGGCGGGCCGAGAAGCGTTCCGGGAGCCGTCGCAGCACCAGCACGAAGACCGCGATGGTGGCCGTCTCCACCAGGAACTGGGTCAGCGCCAGGTCCGGCGCGCCGTGCAGCACGAAGAGCATCGCGCTGCCGTAGCCGGTCACCCCGACCAGCAGCATCGCCGTCAGCCGCCGCCGGGCGCCGAGCGCGAGCAGCGCCGCCACGGCGATCACCAGGCCCACCACCAGCTGCACCGGGGTGTCCCAGAGGGCGATCCGGGCCTGCCATGGCCGGGTGCTGAGCAGCGCGGCGCCGGGCACCAGCACGAGGACCAGCAGTACGGTGCCGAGGTACTGCGGCAGCGAGCCGCGCTGGGTGGCGCCGGTGACCTCGATCGCCATCCGGTCGAACTGGTGGGTCGCCCACTCGTACCCCTGGTTGCCGCCGACCGGCGAGCGGAGCCGGGCCAGGGCCGGGGAGAGCGGGCCGCGCACCGCGTGCAGCACGAAGCCGGCGGCGAGCGCCAGCGCCGACAGGCCGAGCGCGGGGGTGACGCCGTGCCAGAGCGCCAGCTTCTCGTGCGGGGCGCCGAAGAGCTCGGCGTACGGGCGCAGCAGTCCGTCCACCCCGGCCGCCGCGGGACCGGCGGCCAGCCCGCCGAGGGCGAGCAGGGTCGGCGGCAGGAGCATCGGCAGCGGCGCCGGTTCCACCTCGGTGGGCGCCATCCCGGCCCGGGTGCCGAAGGCGCCCCAGAGGAACCGGATGCTGTACGCGACGGTGAGCGCGGTGCCGGCGACGAGCCCGGCCAGGACCAGCGGCCGGTACGCCAACGCGGCGAAGACTGCCTCCTTGGCCACGAAGCCGAGCAGGGGCGGCACTCCCGCCATGGACGCCGCGGCGAGGGTGGCCACCGCGGCCAGCACCGGCGCACGCCGCCCGACCCCGGAGAGTTCCCGCAGGTCACGGGTGCCGACGTCGTGGTCGATGATGCCGACGACCAGGAACAGTGCCGCCTTGAACAGGGCGTGTGCGGCGAGCATCAGCACCCCGGCCAGCGCGGCGTCGGCGGTGCCGGCCCCGAGCACCACGGCGAGCAGGCCGAGCTGGCTCACCGTGCCGTACGCGAGCAGCAGCTTCAGGTCGCACTGGCGCAGCGCCGCCCAGCCGCCGGCGAGCATGGTGATCAGGCCCAGGGTGAGCAGCACCGGCCGCCAGCCGGTGGTGTCGGCGAGCACCGGGGCGAGCAGCCCGATCAGGTAGACGCCCGCCTTCACCATCGCGGCGGCGTGCAGGTAGGCGCTGACCGGGGTGGGCGCGGCCATCGCCACCGGCAGCCAGGCGTTGAACGGCACGATCGCCGACTTGGCCAGCGCGCCGGTCAGGATCAGCAGCACCGCGGCGACCAGCGCCCCGCCCCCGGGCAGCGGGGCACCGGCGATCTCGGACCAGCGGTACGTCCCGGCGTGCCCGCCGAGGATCAGGAAACCGAGCAGCATCGCCAGCCCGCCCAGGGTGGTGACGGTGAGCGCCTGGGCGGCGGCCCACCGGCTGGCGCGCCGCTCCGTGCTGTGCCCGATCAGCAGGTAGGAGAAGACCGTGGTGAGTTCCCAGAAGACGTAGAGCAGCAGCAGGTCGTCGGCGAGGACCAGGCCGAGCATGGCCCCGGCGAAGGCCACCAGCACCGCCACGAACCGGGCCAGCCCGCTGGCGCCGCGGTGGAAGTACCGGCCGCAGTAGACGAGCACCAACGCCCCGACGCCGCCGACCAGCAGGGTCATCAGCCAGGACAGGGTGGTCATCCGCAGCGCCACGTCGAGGTCCAGTTGGCCGATCCAGTCGTACGTCTCGACGACCGCGCCGCCGTCGCGGACCGCCGGGGTACGCGCCAACGCCCAGCCGACCGCGGCGGCCGGCACGAGGGCGAGCGGGTAGCAGGCGCGCGGGCCCCACCACCGGACCAGCAGGGGCGCGACGAGCGCCGCCGACAGGTGGAGGAGCAGCAGGGCGAGCACGCGTCCTCCCCCGGTCGACCTGGCGGCGCGCGACCGGGTGGAATGTCCCGGTCAGCACCGATCACACGCCAGATCGCCGCGCGAGGGGTGCTTTTCCGGAAATCACCTCGTCAGGCCGGGGTGGGGCACGGCCGCCGAGCGGGGTCAGCGCAGCGCGATGTCGCCGGCGGGAACCGCCGCCCCCCGGGCCGGGCGGTCGCGGCGGGTCTCGACCTGCAGGTCGGGGCGGCCGAGCTGGAGGGCGACCTTGTTGACCACCCGTTGGGCGGCGGCGAGCGAGCGCACCGAGAGCAGGTTGCCCCGGCTCTCCCGGCGGAGCACGAAGTAGTGCACCGCGGCCCGCACCTGCCCCCGGTCGGCGGCGCTGGCCTGGGCGGTGGAGACGACCAGCTCCCGCAGGCAGCCGGCGAGCTGCTCGGCCAGCTCCAGCTCGGGGCCGCGCAGACTGGCCCGGAGCGCGGCGAGATGACTGTCGACCTTGCGGATGAGCACGTCGGTGGCGGGCGCGAAGCCGGGCTCCTCCACGGTCATCCGATCCCCTTCACCCGACGCTGCGTTCCGAGTGAAGTTACTTTATGTTGCGCTGCACAAGCAAGCAGTTAAGTAAGACTTAACACGTCAAGTGCCACTTCCAGCCGCGTAAGACCCGCATCCGGACAGAACCCCGTTCCGCCCCCGACCGGATGTCACACCGACGGGGCAGGATGGGGGGGTGACGGATCGGGCGAGCGGGTCGGCGGCGGCCGAGGTGATGGCCGGCTTCGGCGCGGCGACCCGGGAGTGGTTCCGTGCCGCCTTCGCCGCCCCCACCGCCGCCCAGACCGGTGCCTGGCGGTCCGTCGCCGCCGGGCGCAACGCGCTGGTGGTGGCCCCGACCGGCTCCGGCAAGACCCTCGCCGCGTTCCTCTGGTCGCTGGACCGGCTGGCCAAGGAGCCGCCGCCGGCCGAGGCCCGCCAGCGCTGCCGGGTGCTCTACGTCAGCCCGCTCAAGGCGCTGGCGGTCGACGTCGAACGCAACCTGCGCGCCCCGCTCGCCGGCATCCGGCAGGCGGCCACCCGGCTCGGCGTCGCGCCGCCGGACATCACCGTCGGGATGCGCACCGGCGACACCCCCGCCGACGAACGCCGGGCGTTCGCCCGCACCCCGCCGGACATCCTCATCACCACGCCGGAGTCGCTGTTCCTGCTGCTCACCTCCGCCGCCCGGGATTCGCTGCGCGGCGTCGAGACGGTGATCCTCGACGAGGTGCACGCGGTGGCCGGCACGAAGCGCGGGGCCCACCTGGCGCTCTCCCTGGAACGGCTCGACGAGCTGCTCACCACCCCCGCCCAGCGGATCGGCCTCTCCGCGACAGTCCGGCCGATCGACGCCTGCGCACGCTTCCTCGGCGGCGCCCGCCCGGTGGACGTGGTCCAGCCGGCCACCCCCAAGACGATCGAGGTGAGCGTCCAGGTCCCGGTGGAGGACATGACCCGCCTGGACGAGCAGGAGCAGCCCCGGGAGGACGACCTCG
This sequence comes from Micromonospora sp. BS32, assembly GCF_059089345.1. Classification (NCBI taxonomy): domain Bacteria; kingdom Bacillati; phylum Actinomycetota; class Actinomycetes; order Micromonosporales; family Micromonosporaceae; genus Micromonospora; species Micromonospora sp. BS32. Next base: position 86,865 of record NZ_JBSSHR010000001.1, on the reverse strand, counting down.
GCGGCCCCGGCCCGCGCCGGGCGTCGATCTGGCCGGCCGTCGAGGAGCGGGTCTTCTCGCTGATCAGGGCGCACCGCTCGACCATCGTCTTCACCAACTCCCGGCGCAGCGCCGAACGGCTCTGCGCCCGGCTCAACGAGCTGGCCGCCGAGGAGCTGGCCGCCGCGACCGCGCCACCGGGCGGCCCCGACGGCGGGCGTGGCGCGGACGCCTGGGGTGGACCGGTCGGTCCGGTCCGGGCCCCCCGGCCGCCGGCCGAGGTGATGGCTCAGTCGGGCGCGGCGGCGGGCGCCGCGCCGGTGATCGCCCGGGCCCACCATGGCAGCGTCTCCCGGGAGGAGCGCAAGCACATCGAGGAGGCGCTCAAGTCCGGACAGCTCCCCGCCGTGGTGGCCACCTCCAGCCTGGAGCTCGGCATCGACATGGGCGCGGTCGACCTGGTGGTGCAGATCGAGGCGCCGCCCAGCGTGGCGGCCGGCCTGCAGCGGGTCGGCCGGGCCGGGCACCAGGTCGGCGCGGTCTCCCGGGGTGTGGTGTTCCCCAAGCACCGCGGCGACCTGCTCTCCTGCACGGTGGTCGCCGAACGGATGGCCGAGGGCGCGATCGAGGAGCTGCACTACCCGCGCAACCCGCTGGACGTGCTCGCCCAGCAGGTCGTCGCGATGGTGGCCCTGGAGCCGTGGCGGGTCGGCGACCTGGCCGTGCTGGTCCGCCGGGCCGCGCCCTTCGCCGAGCTGCCCGAGTCCGCCCTGCACGCGGTGCTCGACATGCTCTCCGGCCGCTACCCGTCCACCGCCTTCGCCGAGCTGCGCCCCCGGCTGGTCTGGGACCGCGCCACCGACGTGCTCACCGGCCGGCCCGGCGCGCAGCGTCTCGCGGTGACCAGCGGCGGCACCATCCCGGACCGGGGCCTCTTCGGCGTCTTCCTGGCCGGCGCGGAACGCGCCGCGCGGGTCGGCGAGCTGGACGAGGAGATGGTCTACGAGTCCCGGGTGGGCGACGTGTTCCTGCTCGGCTCCTCCTCCTGGCGGATCGAGGAGATCACCCCCGACCGGGTCCTGGTCTCCCCCGCCCCCGGTCAGGCCGCCCGGATGCCGTTCTGGAAGGGCGACCAGCTGGGCCGCCCGGTCGAGCTGGGCCGGGCCATCGGCGCCCGGGTCCGGACCCTGATCCGGCAGAGCGACGAGGCGGCCGTCGCCGCGCTGCGCGCCGGCGGGCTGGACGACTGGGCCGCCGGCAACCTGATGGCCTACCTGCGCGAGCAGAAGACCGCCACCCGCTCCCTGCCGGACGACCGCACCGTGCTCGTCGAGCGGTTCCGCGACGAGCTGGGCGACTGGCGGATGGCCGTGCACAGCGTGCTCGGCGCCCGCGTCAACGGGCCGTGGGCGCTGGCGATCGGCCGTCGGCTCGCCGAGCGGTACGGCGTGGACGCGCAGGTCATGCCCTCCGACGACGGCATCGTGGTGCGGCTGCCGGACATCGCGGAGGATCCGCCCGGCGCCGACGTGGTGGTCTTCGAACCCGACGAGATCGCCCAACTGGTCGAGGAGTCGGTGGGCACCTCCGCGCTCTTCGCCTCCCGGTTCCGCGAGTGCGCCGCCCGCTCGCTGCTGCTGCCCCGCCGCGACCCGCGTCGCCGCCAGCCGCTCTGGCAGCAGCGGCAGCGCGCCGCCCAACTGCTCGACGTCGCCCGGGAGTACGCCGACTTCCCGGTCACCCTGGAGGCGGCCCGGGAGTGCCTCCAGGACGTCTTCGACCAGCCCGCGCTGGCCGAGCTGATGCGCGACCTGGGCAGCCGCAAGGTCCGCCTGGTCGAGGTGGAGACCGACCGCCCCTCGCCGTTCGCCCGCTCGCTGCTCTTCGGGTACGTCGGCGCGTTCCTCTACGAGGGGGACGCCCCGCTGGCCGAGCGCCGGGCCGCCGCGCTGGCGCTGGACTCCACCCTGCTCGGTGAGCTGCTCGGCCGGGTTGACCTGCGCGAGCTGCTCGACCCGGCGGTGCTCGCCGAGACCGAGCGGCAACTGCGCTGGCGCACCGAGCAGCGCCGCCCGCGGGACGCGGAGGACGTGGTCGAGCTGCTCCGGGTGGTGGGCGACCTCACCGAGGTGGAGCTGGCCGAGCGGGGCGCGCCGGTGGACTGGCTGACCGACCTGGCGGCCGCCCGCCGGGCGCTGCGGGTCCGGATCGCCGGCGAGGACCGCTGGGTGGGTGTCGAGGACGCCGGCCGGCTGCGCGACGCGCTGGGCGTGGCCCTGCCGGTCGGGGTGGCCGATGCGTACCTGACGCCGGTGGCCGACCCGCTCGGCGACCTGGTCGCCCGGTACGCCCGCACCCACGGCCCGTTCGCCGCGACGACCTGCGCGGCCCGCTTCGGGCTCGGCGTCTTCGTGGTGGAGCAGGCGTTGCGCCGGCTCGCCGCCACCGGCCGGGTCGTCTCCGGTGAGTTCGCACCGGACAGTGTGGGCAGCCAGTGGTGTGACGCGGAGGTGCTGCGGCTGCTGCGCCGCCGCTCGCTCGCCGCGCTGCGCCGGGAGATCGAGCCGGTGCCGCCGAAGGCCCTCGCCGCGTTCCTGCCCCGCTGGCAGCAGGTCGGCTCGTCGGCCCGGGGCGTGGAGGCGCTCGCCGCGACGATCGAGCAGCTCCAGGGCGCTGCGGTGCCCGCTTCAGCGCTGGAACGCCTGGTCCTGCCCGCCCGGGTGGCCGACTACTCCCCCGCCCAGCTCGACGAGCTCTGCGCCAGCGGGGAGGTGGTCTGGGCCGGCTCGGGAGCGATCTCCGGCGGGGACGGCTGGGTCACCCTGGCGTACGCGGACGCCGCGCCGCTGCTGCTGCCCCCGCCGGACGATGCGCTGGCCCTCACCCCGTTGCACGAGGCGGTCCTCGACGCGCTCGGCGAGGGGCAGGCGCTCTTCTTCCGCTCCCTGGCCGACCGGGTCGGCTCGACCGACGACGCCGCGCTGAGCGCGGTGGTCTGGGATCTGGTCTGGGCCGGCCAGCTCACCAACGACACGCTCGCTCCGCTGCGCGCGGCGCTGGGCGGTGGCGGGGCGCACCGGTCCCGGCCCACCGCGCCCCGGACCCGCTACCGCCGGCCCGGCCGGGTCGCGCTGCCGACCCGGGGCGGTCCGCCCACCGTGGCCGGGCGCTGGTCCCGCCTCCCCGAGCGGGACACCGACCCGACCCGGAGGGCCGCCGCCCTCGCCGACGTGCTGCTGGAACGGCACGGGGTGGTGACCCGGGGGGCGGTCGTCGGCGAGCAGGTGACCGGTGGTTTCGCCGCGGTCTACCCGGTGCTCTCCGCGCTGGAGGAACGCGGTGTCGCCCGGCGCGGCTACTTCGTGGAGGGGCTGGGGGCCGCCCAGTTCGCCGTGCCCGGTGCCGTGGACCGGATCCGGGCTCTCGCCGACCCCGCCGACGGTGCCCGCGGGCGGGGCGGCCCCACGGTGGTGCTCGCGGCGACCGATCCGGCGAACCCGTACGGCGCGGCGCTGCCCTGGCCGGAACGGGTCGTCGACTCGGGTGACGGCGCCGCCCCGGCGACCGGGCACCGGGCCGGGCGCAAGGCCGGCGCGCTGGTCGTACTGGTCGGCGGCGACCTGGTGCTCTACGTCGAGCGGGGCGGTCGGACCATCCTCTCGTTCACCGACGACGGCGACGCGCTCACCGCGGCGGGCAAGGCGCTGGCCGACGCGGTCCACTCCGGTGCGCTGGGTGCCATCTCGGTGGAGCGGGCCGACGGCGAGGCGGTGCACTCCTCACCGCTGCGCGACGCGTTGACCGCCGCCGGGTTCCGGGCCACCCCGCGCGGGCTGCGCCTGCGCGGCTGACCACCGCCGGGACGGGCGGGTCGCCGGACCTGCCGGATCCGGTGGTGGGCAGCCGCTTCCCCGGCCAGCGCCTCCGTGGCCCGCAGGCCGACGGGTCAGGTCAGCTTGGCGAGGACGTCGTTGTAGCGCTTCTGCTCCGCGACCGCCGTCCGGGTGCCCAGGTAGTTGAGCACCACGGCGCCCTTGCGGTACGCGTCGGCGCCCCAGATGTCGGTCTGGTTGGTCGCGGTGGCCTCGTCCGGGAAGACGTACACCGAGACGGCGTCGGTGACCAGCAGCTGGGCGCAGCCGACGCCGAGGCCGTTCGGCCCGCAGTCCCGGGACCGGTCGCGCAGGTTCGGCACCTTCAGACCGGCGGCCTTGAACGCGTCGACCACCTTCTGCGCGGCGGGCGTTCCGGTGGCCTTGGTGGGCATCACGAACGGCGGGGTGGACGGGCTCTCCGACGGAGTGGGCCGCTTGCCGCTGCCGCTGGTGGTGGCGGCGGCGGGCTCCTCGGGCGGGGCGGCCGCGCTGGTGGCCGGGGCATTCGACCGGCCGCCGTCGGCCCACGCTCCGCCGTCCTTCTCGTCGGCGGGATCGCTGCCGCAGCCGGAGAGCCCGGCAGCGATGAGAACGGCGGCTGCGGTCGCGCGGATACGAAGGCGTTTCGTCGTCACCCCGGCAGTCTGCCGGAACCCGCTCCGGTGGCGGCACCGGCCGGTCGGTCGATCGCGATCCCCGGTCAGCGGTAGCGGTACGCCGGCTAGCCTTCCGGCATGGCCCCGACCGCCTGGATCTCGCTGACCACCGACTACGGCCCCGCCGACGGTTTCGTGGCCGCCTGCCACGGGGTGATCGCCCGGTTCGCCCCGGCGGTCCGGGTCATCGACGTGACCCACCTGGTGCCCCCGGCCGACGTGCGGCGGGGCGCCGCGGTGCTCGCCCAGACGGTGCCGCACCTGCCGTACGGGGTGCACGTCGCCGTGGTCGACCCGGGCGTCGGCACCGAACGGCGCGGGATCGCGATAGTCAGCCCGGGCGGGCTGCTGGTGGGGCCGGACAACGGCCTGCTGCTGCCCGCCGCGGCCGCGTTGGGCGGGGTGACCGCGGCGGTCACGCTGGACAATCCGCAGTGGTGGGCGCCGGACGTGTCCCGCACCTTCCATGGCCGGGACGTCTTCGCCCCCGTCGCGGCCCGGCTCGCCCTCGGCGCCCCGCCCGCCGAGGCGGGACCGCCGGTCGACCCCGCCGACCTGGTCGCGCTGCCACCCCCGGTGCTGCTGCGGGAGGCAGGCGGCTTCACCGCCCAGGTGTCCACGGTGGACCACTTCGGCAACGTCCAGCTCGCCGCCGGTCCGGAGCTGCTGGACCTGCTGGACGGGGAGCTGACGGTGGCCGGGCGTCCGGCCGTCCGCGGGCTGACCTTCGGCGACGCCCCGGCCGGGGCGCTGGTGCTCATCGTCGACTCCGCGGGCCTGTTGGCGGTCGCGGTGAACGGGGGCCGGGCGGTGGACCTGCTCGGCGTGGCGCCCGGCGACCCGGTGACCGTCCGGGGTCGGTGAAAGCGGCAGCTGCCGGAACCCGTCGGGTGTGGAATGCTGCTGCGGTGGGTGAGGTCTGGGTTCCCGTCGTCTGTCCCTGCTGCGCGTCCCGGACCGGTGGGGGCACCTGTCCGGTCTGCTTCTGGACCGACGACGGGCAGGGCGACGCCGACGCCGACGTGGTGCGGGGCGGCCCGAACGGCGACATGAGTCTTTCCGACGCGCGGCTGAACTTCGCCGTCTACGGGGCCAGCCATCCCCGCTACCAGGAGATGGTGCGCCCGGCGCACCCCCACGAGCGACCCTGAGGCACCCGCCGTCGCGGCGGTGAGCGGGGTGGCTGACGTACTGGCTGCGGTCCAGCCGGTTCGTGGTGCGGTACGGCTCGGTGACCGTCTGCCCGAGCACGTGACACTGGATCGGGACCCGTCACCTCGTTCTCCTCAGAGACCACCGATGCGGCGTTTGTCGGCAGATCCAGGGAAACTTCGGCACAAATAGCGACACCTGCGAATCCGGCCCGAACGAGGGAGGATGGAGGGGTGCCCGAAGGCGACACCGTCTGGAACACCGCCCGCGTCCTGCACCGCGCGCTCGCCGGCGCCGTGCTCACCGGCAGCGACTTCCGGGTCCCACAGCTCGCCACGACCGACCTGACCGGCTGGACCGTGCGCGAGTCGGCCAGCCGCGGCAAACACCTGCTGCTCCGGCTGACCGCGCCGCCCGAAGGACCGGTGACCGGGCACTGGACGCTGCACTCGCACCTGCGGATGGACGGCGCCTGGCGGGCGTACGCCCCGGGGGAACGCTGGGCGGCCCGGCCGGCGCACCTGATCCGGGTGGTGCTGCGCAGCGCCGGCGCGGTCGCCGTCGGCTACCACCTGCACGAACTGGCCCTGGTGCCGACCGCTGAGGAGGAGTCCCTGGTCGGCCACATCGGCCCGGACCTGCTCGGTACGGACTGGGACCTGGCCGAGGCGGTCCGCCGGCTCGCCGCGCACCCCGAGGCCACCATCGGCGAGGCGCTGCTGGACCAGCGCAACCTGGCCGGGGTGGGCAACCTCTACAAGTGCGAGGTGCTCTTCCTGCGCGGCGTCTCGCCGTGGACACCGGTCGGCGCGGTGCCCGACCTCGCCGGCACGGTGGCCCTGGCACAGCGGCTGCTCGCCGCCAACCGGGGCCGCTGGACGCAGAGCACCACCGGCTCGCTGCACCGCGGGCAGACCAGCTACGTGTACGGCCGGCGCGCCCAGCCCTGCCGCCGCTGCGGCACGGCGATCCGCAAGGAGGAGTTGGGCGAGCGGGTCACCTACTGGTGCCCGGTGTGCCAACCCGAACGGTCCTCACCAGCCACGACGCCGGTCTGACCCGCCGCCGTCGGACTGCCGGGACGGCACCGGAGATACGGACGATTGGGTAATTCCCATCCATCGCTCCAGGTCGCATGCTGCGGTTGAGTGCTCACCGTTCGTCACCGACGGGCGCGACCACCCGCCACGCCGGGGTGGTGGTCGTCGTGCCCCGATCCCGGGGAGAGCCATGGCCCTGTTCCGCAGACTGCGCCCCAGCTGGGCGGACCGCGCGGTCCGCGCCGATCGCGTCGAGGGACCGACCATCCCGGCGGCGCGGGCCGCCGAGGTGACCGTCCCCACCCCGGCGAGCCTGGACCCGGCCGCCGTGCCGCGCTGCTTCGGCCCGGTGCCGAACTTCGCCAGCAGCCCACTGCCGGTGCGCGACGTGCACGGACGGGTCGTCCCCGGCAGCGGGCTGCGCAAGTTCGTCGACGCGCTACCGCTGCCCGGCCCGCTGGGCCGCAACCAGCTCGGTGGCCACCTGCCGATCGCCGTCCCGGACACGATCAGCTACCCGGGCTGCGACTACTACGAGATCGGGGTACGCGAGTACCACCAGCGGCTGCACCGGGACCTGCCGACCACCCGGCTGCGCGGCTACCGGCAACTCAACCTCGGCACCGACCCGGACGGGCACAACACCGTCGCCCCGCCGGAGCGGCCGTACCACCTCGGGCCGATGATCGTCGCGCGTCGGGGCCGCCCGGTCCGGATCAAGTTCATCAACCAGCTCCCCACCGGCCGGGCCGGCGAGCTCTTCCTGCCGGTCGACCCCACCGTCGCCGGGGCGGGCATCGGCCCGCTGGACGGGCCGGCGCCGTACCCGCAGAACCGGGCCGTGCTGCACCTGGCCGGGGCGCAGACCGGCTGGATCAGCGCCGGCAATCCGTGGCAGTGGATCACACCGGCCGGCGAGATCACCCCGTACCCGACGGGCGTGGGGGTGCAGCACGTGCCGGACATGCCCCACCCGGGCGCCGGGGCCACCACGCTCTACTACCCGAACGAGCAGAGCGGCCGGCTGATGTGGCTGCACGACAACACCCTCGGCCTGTCCCGGCTGACCGTCTACTCCGGTCAGCTCGCCCCCTACCTGCTCACCGACCCGGCCGAGGAACGGCTCGCCGCCGACGGGGTGATTCCCAGCGAGCAGGTCCCGCTGGTGATCCAGGACCGCACGTTCGTCCCGGACGACGCCCAGCTCGCCGCCCAGGACCCGACCTGGGACCGGGTCCGGTGGGGCGCCCGGGGCAACCTCTGGCATCCGCACGTCTACCAGCCCCGGCAGAACCCGTACCGGGAGTCGGGGCGCAACCCCACCGGCCGCTGGGACTACGGTCCGTGGCTGCCCGGGCGGGACGCCGACGGATCCGGCCCGGTGGAGAACCCGCACCACGACCCGGTGGCCACGCCGGAGGAGCCGCCGTACACCCCGGGCGTGCCGCACCCGGCCGCGGTGCCCGACGCGTACGGGGACACCCCGCTGGTCAACGGCACCGCGTACCCGTACCTGACGGTGGCGCCGAAGGCGTACCGGTTCCGGATCCTGAACGCGTGCGCGGACCGCAGCCTCAACCTCCAGCTCTACCGGGCCCGCTCGGACGGTCCGATGTGGCGCCCCGACGGCGCCCTGGCCGACGCCGGCGCCGGGGAGGTGCCGATGGTCGAGGCGGTCCGCGCCCCGGGACGGCCGGCCGACTGGCCCGTCGACGGCCGCGACGGCGGGGTGCCGGACCCGCGGGCCGCCGGGCCGCGCATGATCCGGATCGGCAACGACGGCGGGCTGCTTCCCGCGCCGGTGGTGGTGCGCAACCGGCCGGTGGGTTTCCGGTACGACCGCCGCGACCCCACCGTGCTCAACGTGGACGGGCACGCCCTGCTGCTCGCCCCCGGCGAACGGGCCGACGTGGTCGTCGACTTCTCCACCGTGCCGCCGGGCTCGGTGCTGATCCTCTACAACGACTGCCCGGCGCCGCTGCCCTGCTTCGACCCCCGGTACGACCACCACAGCGACGCGCCGGACCGCACCGCCGAGGGCGGGCTGGCCGCCAGCCGCCCCGGGTACGGCCCGAACACCCGGACTCTGCTCCAGATCCGGGTGGCCGGCACACCCGCCCCGCCGTACGACCTGGCCCGGCTGGCCGAGCGCCTGCCCGGCGCGTACGCGGCCAGCCAGCGCCCGCCGATCGTGCCGCAGCCCGAGTACGACGAGGCGTTCGGCACCCGCACCGCGCGCCGGACGGTGGTTTCGGCGCACACCACCTCGGTCAGCTTCACCCCGATCGGGGCGGCCGCCTCGGTGACCCTGCCGATCGAGGTGAAGACGGTCGGGCAGGTCTTCGAAGCGGAGCACGGGCGGCTGGCCGGGCGGCTCGGCGTCGCCCATCCGTACGCGGGCCCGCTCGGCCCGTCCTCGCTGCCGCTGGGTCCGGCGGATCCGGCGACGGAGATCCTGGTGGCGACCGACCCGGCGGTGCCGGTGGGCGCGCCGGCGGACGGCACCCGGCTGTGGCGGATCAGCGGGACCGGCCGGCAGAGCCACCCGGTCCGGATCGAAGGCTGCGACGTGCAGCTGGTCAACCGGGTGGGCTGGGACGGGACGGTCCGGCGGCCGGACGGCGGCGAGCTGGGGTGGAAGGAGACCGTCCGGGTCGACCCGGCGGAGGACGTGGTGGTGGCGCTGCGGCCGGTGGTACCGCCGCTGCCCTTCAAGATCGGTGACAGCGTGCGGCTGCTCGACCCGACCCGGCCGGCCGGCGTCCGGGTGGGCTCCACCCCGATCAGCCCGCTGGACGGGCGCCCGGCGGCGGTGGTGAACCACCTGGTCAACCTCGGCTGGGAGTACCGCTGGTCCAGCGGCGCGGCCGGCCTGCGCGACCTGGGGATGAGCCGGCCGCTGGTGGTCCGGGTCGCCCCGAAGGCGCCGACCGGGCTGACCGCTACGCCGGTGCCGGGTTCGGCGACCGCGCTGCCGGGGATCGCGCTGGCCTGGACCGGCAACGGCGCCCGCCCGCCGGCCACCAGTCACCTGCTCCAGCGCGCCACCGACGCGGGGTTCACCCAGGGGGTCACCGCGATCACCGTGGCGGCCGCCGCGACCCGGTACACCGACGCGTCGGTGACCCCGGGCGTGACATACCACTACCGGATCCGGGCGGAGAACGCGGTGAGCTGCTCGGCCTGGTCGAACAGCGTCCCGGCGTCGGTCCGGCTGACCGCGCCGAGCGGGCTCGCCGCGGTGGTCCCGCCGGCCGCCCCGCTGCGGGTCGCGCTGCGCTGGGTGAACCGTTCCTTCGCCACCGGGATCGACGTGCAGCGGGCCACCAACCCGACCTTCACCAGCGGGCCGGGCACCACCGCGGTCGGGGTCGCGGACAACCACCTGGACCCGGCTGTCGCCCCGGACACCACGTACTACTACCGGGTGCGCACCACCTACCTGGGGGCGGCGTCACCCTGGTCGACGGTGGCCACGGTGACCACGCCCCGGGTGCCGGCCATCCCCACCTCGATCTCCGCCGCCCCCAGCGCGGCCGGTCCGGACACCGCGACGGTGGTGCTGAGCTGGGCGGCGGTCGTGCCGACCGGGCCGGGTTCCGGATTCGTCGTCCAGCGGGCCCTGGACCCGGCGTTCCACCGGGAGCCGGCCACCTTCACGGTGACCGGCCGGGGCTTCACCAACACCGGGCTGGCCCGGGGCGTGACCTACCACTACCGGGTCCGCGCGTTCAACGTGGTGGGCAGCTCGCCGTGGAGCGGGCAGGTCCCGGTCGCCACCCCGTGAGGGGGCGGACGTTCAGCGGGCCGGGGTGCGCAGCGGGTCGCCGACGGCGCGCAGCTCGGCCAGCGCCGAGGCCACCCCGTGCAGCAGGTCGGTCGCCTCGGTCAGCCGCGAGGCGGCCGGGTCGGCGCTGCCCGGGTGGGCGTCCTCGGCGACGTAGCCGGCCGCCGCGACGACCAGCCCCTCGTAGGCGGTCACCCCGGTCTCCAGCTGGTCGAGCAGGGCGCGGTGCGCCTCGGCGAGCCGGGCCCGGGACTCGGCCGGGGCGAGCCGGACGGCGCGTTCCACGCTGGCCACCCGGCCGGCCAGGTCACGCAGGGAACGGTCCGCGGCGGCGGCCTCCAGCACCGCCGGCTCGGCCAGCCCGGTGAGCCGCCCGGCCATCCCGGCCAGGGTGAGCGCCGCCCGATCCAGCCGGGCCCACGCCTCTGCGGCGGTGGTGCCGCGCAGGGCCAGCCGGGACCGGAGCCGACGCGCCTCGGCCAGCACCCCCGGGCCGACCGGGAGACGTTCGACGGCGGCCACCAGCCGGGCCCGGGAACGGGCGGCGGCCTCCGCGGGGTCGAGGGCCGGTGGGGCCGGCCGGGCGGCGAGGGCCCGCAGGTCGATCCAGCGCCAGGCGGCCAGGGCCACCGCGCTGCCCGCGGCGCCCGCCCAGGCCGCGTCGGGCAGACCGAGCCCCGCGTACGGGGTCAGCACGGCGGCCGCCCCGCCCAGGCCACCGGCCAGGACGCTCCACCGTCGGGCGGAACGCCGCAGCCGTCGCAACCGACGGAAGTGTCGTGTTCGCTCGTCCGCCACCCGCGTACCTCCTCGAACCGTCCGCTCAACCGGCGGCGGTGGTGTCCCCCGTGCCGCGGTCCCGGGTCAGGCTGGCCCGGATCTCGTCCAACCGCGCGGTGGCGGCCGGGTCGGCGGCCGGCGCCGCCTGCTTGGCCGGCTGCTGCTGCACCGCCGGTCGCTCCTGCGGGCCCGCGAGCTGCTCGCCGGCCATGCTCGCGCGGATCTGCTCCAGCCGGGACGACCCGGCGCTGTCGAGGGTCGACTTCTGGATCTCCAGCATCCGCCCCTCGACGGAGTTGCCGGCCAGCTCGGCCCGGCCCATGGCGTTGGCGTAACGGCGCTCGATCCGGTCGCGGACCTCGTCCAGCGACGGGGTGTTGCCGGACGCGGTGAGGCTGGACATCGACTCCAGCGAGCGGGCCACGCTCTCCTGCATCTTGGCCTGCTCCAGCTGGCTGAGCAGCTTGGTGCGCTCGGCGAGCTTCTGCTGGAGGATCATCGAGTTGTTCTCGACCGCCCGGCGGGCCTGGGCGGCGGCGCCGAGCGCTTGGTCGTGCAGGGTCTTGAGATCCTCGGTGGCCTGCTCGGCGGAGACCAGCTGGGTGGCGAGCACCTGGGCGGACTGCTCGTAGCGGCCGGCCTCGGTCTCGTCGCCGCGGGCCCGGGACTGGTCGGCGAGGACCAGCGCCTGCCGGGCGTTGCCCTGGAGCCGCTCGACCTCCGACATCTGTCGAGAGAGCTTCATCTCCAGCTGGCGCTGGTTGCCGATCACGGCGGCCGCCTGCTGGACCAGCGCCTGGTGCTGGCGCTGCGCCTCCTCGATGGCCTGCTGAATCTGCACCTTCGGATCGGCGTGCTCGTCGATCTTGGCACCGAAGAGCGCCATCAGGTAGTGCCAGCCCTTGACGAACGGGTTCGCCATCTCCGAAGTATCCCCTCAGTAGCGTCGCTGCGCCTCGACCAACCGTCGGCCGCGCGGAGCGTGCTCCCATCGTCGCAGCCGGACGCCAGGGCGGCGAGCCGTACCACGGGAGTGCCTCCGCACAGCCTGCGATCAACCCTACGCGGCGGGGGCCACCCCGGCCATGGGCCGCAACCCCTGCGCGGTCAGGCGGCGCAGACCACGTCCCGCTCGCCCGCGCGGACCCGGGTGCTGCGCAGGGTGGCCTTCAGCGGCGAGTCCTGGCGGACCGAGACGGCCACCTTGCCGTCGGAGGTCACCTGGCGTACGCCCCGGTTGGTGGCCTTGCGCACCGCGGCCCCGGCCGGCACCGGCGTGGCCTCGGCTGGCTCGTCCTGCATCGGCATCAGCACGCCCGGCATCTGCTCGGCGAGGGCGACGGTGTCGCTCACCTCGCGCAGCAGCTCGGAGAGGCGGGCGCCCAGGGCGTCGCAGATGGCGGCCAGCAGCTCGCTGGAGGGCTCCTTCTGGCCGCGCTCGATCTCGGACAGGTAGCCGAGGCTGACGTTGGCGGCGGTGGAGACCTCGCGCAGGGTGCGGTGCTGACCCTGGCGGCGCGCCCGTAGTGCGTCACCGATCACCCGGCGTAGCAGGACCATCGCACCTCCCCCTGACGGGAAACCTCTGCCGGCGGCCGGTCGCCCGCGCCGGACGCGGGGATCCGCTCCGGCGCCGACGTCGAACGCCGGAGCCTTCCCGCAACCGTACCCGTTGCCCGGCCCCGCGACATCCCACCCCGGCCGTCGGATCCGGTCGGCCCGGTCACCGGCTGACCGCCGCAGCGGCGGCGGGACCGGCCGGCGCCTCCTCGTCGGCGGCGTGGATCCGCTCGGCGAGCAGGCGCAGCGCCTCGATCACCGCGGCGGCGCGGATGTGGTCCCGGCCACCGTCGAGGTCGAGCCGGCGGACCACCGCGCCGGTCGGGCCGGCCGTGGCGACGTAGACCAGGCCGACCGGCTTGCCGTCCTGCGGTTCCGGCCCGGCCACACCCGTGGTGGCCAGCCCCCAGTCGGCCCCGCAGCGCCGCCGGCCGCCCTCGGCGAGCGCCACCGCCACGTCCGGGTCGACCGGCCCGCGCTCGGCCAGCAGCTCCGCCGGCACGCCGGCCAGCTGCGACTTCAGCTCGGTGGCGTAGGTGACCAGGCCACCCCGGTAGACCCCGCTGACCCCGGCGATCTCAACGATCGAGGCCGAGAGGAGGCCGCCGGTCAACGACTCGACCGTGGCCAGCGTCTCGTGCCGCTCGTGCAGGCTGTGCACCACCGCCGCGGCCGGGCTCCCGGCGGGCCGCTCGTGCTTCGCGTCCGTTCCCATGCCCCGCTTCCCTTCCCCGCCCGCCCCGCCCTAGTCATCCTGCGCCCGGATCGGTCGATCATGGGGGTGATCCTCCCGACCCGGCGCAGCGGGTGGCGGCAACTTCGTGATCAACGAGCCGACGACACGGTGGACGCGGCCGAGGGTCAGGGGCGGGGGCGACGGAGGCGGAGGGCCTGGGCGATGTAGTCGAAGCCGGTGACCACCGTGACGATGACGGCGGCGGCCATGATCCAGGGACCGACGACGGCCAGGGCGGCCGGCATCGGCCAGAGGTACCAGGTGATCGCCAGGATCTGGAGCGCAGTCTTGATCTTGCCGCCGCGGCTGGCAGCGATCACCCCGTGCCGGATCACCCAGAACCGCAGCGCGGTGATGCCCAGCTCACGGGCGACGATCACCGCGGTGACCCACCAGGGCAGCCGGTCGTACCAGGAGAGCAGCACCAGGGCGGCGCCGGTGAGCGCCTTGTCGGCGATCGGGTCGGCGACCTTGCCGACCGAGGTGACCAGCCCGAACCGGCGGGCGATCCAGCCGTCCACCAGGTCGGTCACCGAGGCGACCACGAAGATCAGACAGGCGGCGAGCTGCCAGCCGGCGTGGATCATCCCGGAGACGATCACCGACGCCGCGAAGACCGGCACCAGCACCAGCCGCAGCAGGGTCAGCGCGTTGGCCGCGTTGCGCACCGGCACCCGGGGGACCACCGGCGCCGACTCCGTCGCCCCGGTCACGGCCGCACCCCGTTCCGGCCGTCGTGGCGTACCTGACACCGCACCACGTGGCTCCCTCGTTCCCTCCGGACCCGCCGTCACCGCTCCGCGCCGGGCGCCGCCGAGATCATCTCATCCGGCACGGCGATCAGGTCGACACCCTCGGTCGCGGTGACCGTGGCCCGCACCAGGTCGCCCGGGCGCAGCGCGGCCAGGTCGACCCCGCCGCCGACCGGCGCGACCAGGGTGGTCGAACCGTCGACCTCGGGCGCCTGGTGGGCCGCCCGCCCCTCGACGACGCCGCCGTCGACCGTGTCGACCAGCACCTCGACCGTCGAGCCCAGCCGCTCCTCGGCCCGCTGCGAGCAGAGCTCGTCGGCGAGCGCGCTGAGCTTGTCGTAGCGGCGCTTGATGGTGGCGGCGGAGACCTTGCCGGGCAATCCGGCCGCCTCGGTGCCGTCCTCGTCGCTGTAGTCGAACATGCCGATCGCATCGAGCCGCGCCTCGGTCAGGAACCGGACCAGCTCGTCCACGTCCGCCCGGGTCTCACCGGGGAAACCGACGATGAAGTTGCTCCGCGCGCCCGCCTGCGGGGCCAGGGTGCGGGCACCGGCCAGCAGCTCCAGGAACCGGTCGGTCGAGCCGAAACGGCGCATCCGGCGCAGGACCGGCTCGCTGGAGTGCTGGAAGGACAGGTCGAAGTAGGGAGCCACGCCCGGCGTGGTGGCGATCGCCTCGACCAGGCCGGGCCGGGTCTCGGCAGGCTGCAGGTAGCTGGCCCGGACCCGGACGATGCCGTCGATCGCGGCGAGCTGCGGCAGCAGCTTCTCCAGCGCCCGCGGGTCGCCCAGGTCCTTGCCGTAGGAGGTCGAGTTCTCGCTGACCAGCACCAGCTCCCGGACGCCGGTCTTGGCCAGCCACTCCGCCTCGGCGAGCAGCTCGTCGGGCGTACGGGAGACGAAGGCGCCGCGGAAGGCGGGGATGGCGCAGAACGCGCAGCGGCGGTCGCAGCCGCTGGCCAGCTTGAGCGAGGCGACCGGACCGGTGTCGAGCCGGCGGCGCAGCACCTGGCGCAGGTGGGCCGGGGTGTGCTCGTCGGTCTCCACCGTGCCCCGGGTCGGGGTGCCGTGCCCGGGCAACGAGACCGCCTGGTCGCGGCGCGAGACCGGGGTCAGCGGCAGCAGCTCGCGCCGGTCCCGCGGGGTGTGCGCGACGACCGCCTCGCCGGCGACGACCGCGTCGAGCCGGGCGGAGATGTCCGGGTAGTCGTCGAAGCTGAGCACCGCCTGCGCCTCGGGGAGGCTGTCGGCGAGTTGACGCCCGTACCGCTCGGCCATGCAGCCGGCGGCGACCACCTTCGCCCCGGTGTCGGCCGCCGCGAGCAGAGTCTGGATGGAGTCCTGCTTGGCCTTCTCGACGAAGCCGCAGGTGTTGACGACCACCACGTCGGCGCCCTCACCGTCGGTGGTGACCTGCCAGCCGTCGGCGTGCAGCCGGGCGGCCAGCTCCTCCGAGTCGACCTCGTTGCGGGCACAGCCCAGGGTCAGCAGGGCGACACGGCGGCCGGCGGCGGCGGAAGCGGAGGTGGCAGACACCATCCGAGGGTACCGGGCCGGCCGGCCCGGGCCGGCAACGGCGGGCCGCGGCATAGGCCGGCTCACATCCCCGGGCCGCCCCGCCCGGCCGCGCCGGCCGCCACGGGCAGCCTCAGACGGCCGCCACGCCGACCCGGACCAGCCGGTCGAGCAGGGCGACCTCGGTGCCGGCCAGGCCGGTGGAGCAGAAGACCGAGATCTGGTCCGCGCCGGTCCGGCCCGGGACCGCGCCGGCCAGCACCGCGCCCAGGTCGCGCAGCCGTTCGGCGTACGGCGGGAGCGCCGCCAGCATCGGCGGGACGTACCCGGCCGCCTGGGCAGGTGAGTCGGTGACCAGCAGCTCGGCGGCGTCGAGCAGGTCGAGGCCGAACTCGTGCCGGTCGACCTGCTTGAAGCCGACGGTGTTGACGTGGGTGCCCGGGGCGAGGTCGGCGGCGTCGAGCACCGGGCTGGTGGCGGTGGTGGCGACCACCACCACGTCGCGGTCGCGGACCGCCTCCCGGGCGCTGCCCACGGCGCGGGCCGGCACGCCGAGCTCGGCGCGGACCCGGGCGGCGAACACCTCCCGCCGGGCGGCGGAGCGGCTGTGCACGGTCACCTCGCGCAGCGGGCGGACGGCGGCGGCGGCCCAGACCTGGGTCCACGCCTGCCCGCCGGAGCCGATCACCCCGAGGGTGGCCGCCTCCGGCCGGGCGAGGGCGTCGACCGCCACCCCGCCCAGCCCTCCGGTACGCCGGGAGCCCAGCTCCTCACCGACGGCCACCGCCCGCACCGCCCCGGTACGCCCGTCGTGCAGCACCACCACCTGCTCGCCCTGCGGGTGCCCGAAGGTGTCGTAGGAGCGGTAGCCGTACCAGTCGCCGGTGTGGTGGCCGGCGGTGAGCACCATCCGGCCGCCGCCGAGCGGGGCGGCCACCCGGGGCGGGGCGACGAGCCGCCCGGCGTGCGCGGCCAGCAGCGCGTCCCGCATCGCCTCGACGGTCGTGGCGGCGTCGAGTGCGGCGGCGACCTCCCGGTCGGTGACAAGCAGGGTCATGAGCCCATGCTGCAACCTCAAGCTGACTTCAGTTCCACCCAGGGTGGGAGAGATCACCCTCCCCCGCGCACCCCCGCTGCTAGCGTCGGCCGTGGCGGCTCCAGCCGTCCCGGACGAGGTGATGCCCGATGGCCTGGATCGCGCTGGTGATCTCCGGACTGCTGGAGACCGCGTGGGCGGTCTCCCTCGACCGCAGTGCCGGCTTCAGCCGCCCACTTCCCACCGTCGTCTTCGTGGTGACCCTGGTGCTCAGCATGGTCGGCCTGGCGTACGCGCTGCGGGAGATCCCGGTCGGCACCGGCTACGCGGTCTGGGTGGGCATCGGCGCGGTCGGCACCGCGCTGGTCGGCATGCTCGCCCTCGGCGAGTCCGCCAGTCTCCCGCGCCTGTTGTCCCTGCTCCTGGTGGTCGCCGGCGTGATCGGTCTCAAGCTCTTCCACTGAGCCACAGGCATGCTGCGCCACGCGCGACCGGATCATCGGGTCGGATCACGCTGCGTTGCTCATCGGCTTCGCCACTGAGCGTCATCGCGGGCCCGAAACCGACCATCACCTCTTGAGGCTTTGCTCTGCTGCCCTATCCGCAACACTGCGCTGAACTGCGGGACGTCCGGAAGGACGGCGCGCTTCTCGCCGCGAGACCGGGACGCTGAGTGACTGTTGCGTGGGGTGCAGCAGAGCAAAGCGTGCGAGGGAGGTGGCCGACTGCCGTCGCAGGAACACGAGAAGTGACTGCCGGTCGATCGCGGCCGGCGGAACGGCCGGTCAGTCCCCGCCGCCGCGGAGGCCGACCAGGACCTCCTCCAGCTCGTCCGGCTTGACCAGCACGTCGCGGGCCTTGGAACCCTCGGAGGGGCCGACCACGCCGCGGGTCTCCATCAGGTCCATCAGCCGCCCCGCCTTGGCGAAGCCGACCCGCAGCTTGCGCTGGAGCATCGAGGTCGAACCGAACTGCGAGGTGACCACCAGCTCCACCGCCTGCACCAACAGGTCCAGGTCGTCGCCGATGTCCTCGTCGGTCTTCTTCTTGCTCTCCTGCGCCGGGGCGAGCACGTCCGGGCGGAACTCCGGCTCCCGCTGGTCCTTGCAGAACTTCACCACGTCGGCGATCTCGCGCTCGGTCACCCAGGCGCCCTGGATCCGGACCGGCTTGGACGCGCCCATCGGCAGGAAGAGCCCGTCACCCCGGCCGAGCAGCTTCTCCGCGCCGGGCTGGTCCAGGATGACCCGGGAGTCGGCCAGCGAGGAGGTGGCGAACGCCAGCCGGGACGGCACGTTCGCCTTGATCAGGCCGGTGACCACGTCGACCGAGGGGCGCTGGGTGGCCAGCACCAGGTGGATGCCGGCGGCCCGGGCCAGCTGGGTGATCCGGACGACCGAGTCCTCCACGTCGCGTGGGGCGACCATCATCAGGTCGGCCAACTCGTCCACGATCACCAGGAGGTACGGGTAGGGCCGCATCTCCCGCTCGCTGCCCGGCGGGGCCTTGATCTCGCCGTTGCGCACCTTGCGGTTGAAGTCGTCGATGTGCCGGACCCCGTTGGCGGCGAGGTCGTCGTAGCGCATGTCCATCTCGCGGACGACCCACTCCAGCGAGTCGGCCGCCTTCTTCGCGTTCGTCACGATCGGCGTGACCAGGTGCGGGATCCCCTCGTAGCCGGTCATCTCGACCCGCTTCGGGTCGATCAGCAGCAGCCGGACCTCGTCCGGGGTGGCCCGGGTCAGGACCGACACCAGCAGCGAGTTCAGGCAGGACGACTTGCCGGCGCCGGTCGCCCCGGCGATCAGGATGTGCGGCATCTTGGCCAGGTTGGCCACCACGAAGCCGCCCTCGATGTCCTTGCCGAGCGCCACCACCATCGGGTGGTGGTCGCTGGTGGCCGCCCGCGAGCGCAGCACGTCGCCGAGTGCGACGTTCTCCGGGTCGGTGTTCGGGATCTCCACGCCGACCGCGCTCTTGCCCGGGATCGGGCTGAGGATCCGCACGTCGGGTGACTTCACCGCGTACGCGATGTTGCGGGAGAGCTGGGTGATCCGCTCGACCTTCACGCCGTGGCCGAGTTCCACCTCGTACCGGGTGACGGTCGGGCCGCGGGTGAACCCGGTGACCGCGGCGTCCACGTCGAACTGGTCGAACACGCCGGTCAGCGCGGCGATCACCTCATCGTTGGCCTTGCTCCGGGTCTTCGGCGCGCTGCCGCTGCTGAGCATGTTGGCCGGGGGCAGGGTGTAGTCGCCGTCCATCGCGCTGAGCGCGAGCTGCTCGGCGCGAGTCGGCGGCGGCGAGTGCTCCGGCGGCTCGACCGGCTTGCGGCTGGCCGGTACCTTGGCCGGAGGCTTGCGCGGCAGCACGATGGTGTCCTGGAGGTCGACACCCTCGTAGTCGTCGAGGTCGTCCGGGTCCAGCGGCGGCGGCGCGGTCTTCTTCGCCGGGCGGCGGCGGGCCGGCTTCGCGGCCGTCTCCTCCCCCTCCTCCCGCGCCCCGGGCGGGGCGACCAGCGTGCCGGCCAGCAGCCCCAGCCGCTCGGGGATCTTGTTGATCGGGGTGGCGGTGACCACCAGCAGGCCGAAGACCAGCAGCAGGATCAGCAGCGGCACCGCCACCCAGGCGGTCACCGCCGCCTTCAGCAGGTCGCCCACCCCGGCACCGACCAGGCCGCCGGCGTAGTCACGCTGCACCGGGTCGACCGGGTCCTGTCCGATGTGCAGCATCGCCGCGGTGGCGATCAGCATCGAACCCCAGCCCACCAGGCCACGGCCGCGATGCGCCGGGTCGGCCGGGGTACGCATCAGCCGCCAGGCGCCGATCATCAGCAGCACCGGCACGACGATCGCGATCGCGCCGAGGAAGAGCCGCACGGTGTCGGCCAGCCGGGCGCCCAGCGGACCCGCGCCGGAGAACCAGATGGCCACCCCGCTGAGGATGGCGAGGCCGAACAGCAGCAGGCCGCCGCCGTCGCGGCGGTGCTCGGGATCGAGGTCGCGGGCGGAGGCGACCTGCCGGCCGGCGCCGCGCACCGCCCAGCCGACGCCGTGCGCCAGCCCCAACCACAGTGCACCGACGGCCCGGCCGACGAGGACCGCGGGCCCGGGACGGGCCGCGGTTCGCCGCCGGGCCGGGGCCCGGGTGGTCTTCTTCGCCGGCTGGCGGGCACGACTGTTCGTGGTGCCGCGCGGCGACGCGCCGCGCCGCCGGCTCGCCTGAGAGGTACGGCCCGCCATACAGTCACCGTAACGGCGTGACCCGGGAGATCGCCGCTTTTCCGGGTCGTGTCCGCGCGTCGCAACGCGGACCACGCCTCCAGACGTGTTATTTGCCTCAGGAAGGGATGCCCGATGGCGTCGCCTGCTTTCGAGGACGGTCCGGACCCCCTGACCGGGCACCCGCAGGCCCTACGACCGCTGACCGGGTCGCTGATCGCCGCGGTGCTGACGAACCGGGGCTACGCGTACTCCACCGACAACGACGGTGATCTGGTCGGCCGTTGGGCCGACAGCCTGATCTGGTTCCTGCGCCCGGGCGTCGCCGGGGAGCTGCTCCAGGTCCGCACCCTGGCCGCGCCGACCTTCGGCATCGAGTACGTGCCGGCGCTCTACGCGTTCTGCAACTCCTGGAACCACGACCGGCTCTGGCCGAAGGCGTTCGTCCACGTCGACGACGACGGGCGGGCCCGGGTCTGCGGCGAGGTGATCACCGACCTGGAACGCGGGGTCACTCCGCACCAGCTCGACCAGCTCCTCGACTGCGCCATCTCGACCGGCTGCCAGCTCGCCGAGGCCGTCGGCCGGCTACCCGGCGGGGCGACCCCGTGACCGGCGGCGACTCCCTCCCCCATCCGGGCCGCCGCTGGACCGGCCAGGGTGGACGACCGGACCGGTCGACCGACCGGGGCGGGCCCGACCCGTCGACCGGTCCGGGCGGAGCCGACCCGGAGCTGGTCGCCGCGCTCGCCGACGCCGGCGACCTGCCCGACGGCGAGCCGCGCTTCGCCGAGCTGGACCGCATCGCCGCCCGGGCCGACGCGGTCGGTGACGGGCGGTCCGCACTGGACGCCCGGATCGCGCTGGTCGAGGCGTACCTGTCGGACGGGGAGCGCTGGCGGGTGGCCGAGCCGGTGCGGCGTGCCCTGACCACTGTGGACCGGTTCCCCGGGCTGCTCGACGAGCGACCCGGCGACGCCGAGCGGCTCCGCCGCCACCAGCGGTACGCGGTCGAGGCCGCGATCGGCACGCCCCGGATCGGGCTGGACCAGGCCCGGGCGCTCCTCGACGACCTGGCCCGTCGGGCCGGCGAGCGGAGCGGGCTGGTCGCCCAGCTGCGCTGCCGGCTCGCCGACCACCTCGGCGACGAGCCGGCCGCCCGGCGCTGGTACGACGACTGGGCGGCCGCCGACCCCGACCCGACGGCCGGCTGCCCGGGCTGCCTGCCGGCCCGCCAGGCCGAGCTGCTCGCCGGGTGGGGCGACGACACGGCGGCGCTGGACGCGCTGCGCCCCCTGCTCGACGGCGTGCTGGACTGCACCGACCAGCCGGAACGCGCGCTGGCCGGGGCGCTGCTGCCGTGGCTGCGTACCGGGCGGGCCGAGCGGGCCGGGCAGGCGCACATACGGGCGTACCGGCGGCACCGGCGGGAGCGGGGCGCCTTCCCGTACCTCGCGACCCACCTGCGGTTCTGCGCGTTGGCCGGGCACCTCGACCGGGGGCTGGACGTGCTCACCGAGCAGCTGCCCCGGCTGGACCACCCGTACGACGACTTGTCCGCGATGGAGTTCGCCGCCGCCGGGGCGCTGGTCTGCGCCCTCGCCGTCGAGGCGGGGCTGGGCGGGCGGCGGGTGCGCAGACCGGCGTACGGCGACCGCCCCGCCGCCGACCCGGACGTGGCGACCCTCGGCGCCGACCTGCTCGCCCTGGCCACCCGGCTGGCCGGCAGCTTCGACGCCCGCAACGGCACCGGCCACCAGTCCGGCCGGATCGCCTCCTGGCTGGCCGAACGACCCCTCGGCCCACCCGTGCCGCTCCCCGACGACCGGCCCGGCGACGACCCGGCGGACGAGCCGTTCCTGCCGTCGGCCGACGAGCCGGCGCCGCTCGCCCTGTCGATGATCACCTCGGTGCTCGACCGCCGGGGCGACGTGTACGCCGTCGACGCGGGCGGGGTCGTCGTCGGCCGCTGGGACGAGGCGGTCATCCAGTTCCGTCAGATCGGCCGGCACGGGGAGATCCTGCACGCCCGGGTGGTGGCCGCCCGGCGGCTGCCGGCGCACCGGCTCGCCGAGGCGTACGAGTTCTGCAACTCCTGGAACCACGACCGGCTGCTGCCCAAGGCGTACGTGCACGAGCTGGACTCCGACGAGCTCGTGCTGGCCGGGGACGTCACCACCGACCTGGAGCACGGGGTCGCCCCCGCCCAGCTCGGCGTCCTGGTCGACGCGGCGGTGGCCACCGGCGTCGCGTACGCCGAGGCGGTCGCCGCGCTGCCCTGACGCGGCGCGGCCCCCGACCACCGGGCGGTGGTGGTCAGGGGCCGCGGTCCGCGACAGCGGCGGGCGGGGCCCGCGGTGTGCCGCCGGATCAGCTGGCGGAGAACGCCAGGGTGTACTCGCCGGACCCGCTCAGCGCGGTGACCCGGTAGCGGTAGGCGCCGGCGGCGCCGTCGGCCTCGAGCTTCGCGATGCCGTCCTGCGTGCCGGCTTGGGCCACCGTGCGGAAGCCGGTACCCGTCCAACGCTGGAGTTCCAGCACCAGCTGCGCGCCGTCGGAAGCCTCCAGGCAGGCGCTCTGCCCGCCCGCCTGGGTGACGAACCAGCGGCCGTCGGGCTGGGCCTGCGACCGGCCTGCGGCGATCTCGCCGGTACGGCTGACCGCACCGGTGCACACCGACGCCTCCCCGCCACCGGCGGGCGGGGCGGTCGGGGCGACCGTGGCCGGCGGGGCGGTGGCGTCACCGCCGGCCGGCGGCTCGGCCGGGGCCGACTGGCCGTTCGCGGTCACCAGGGTCAGGTTGTTGCGCTGGAGGATCTCGGTGACCGGCTGGAAGAAGGTCACCCCGCCCTGGGTGCAGTCGCCGGAGCCGCCGGAGGTGACGCCCTGCGCCTGGTCGCCGGAGAGCCACGCACCGCCGGAGTCGCCCGGCTCGGCGCAGACGTTCGTCCGGGTCAGCCCGGTGACCGTTCCCTCCGGGTAGTTCACCGTGGCGTTCTTGGCCTGGATCACCCCGCAGCGGGTGCCGGTGGTGGAACCGGAACGGCAGATGGAGGCGCCGACCGGGGCCTCGGCGGAGCCGTTCACCGGCACCGTGCCACCGTTGAAGTCGTTCACCACGCCCTGCGGCGTCCACTGGGCGTTCACCTCGACGAACGCCCAGTCGTCGCCGGGGAACGACGAGGCCTTGAAGGTGCCCTGGGCGACCCGGTTCGCGCCGGTGGTGCGGTCGCCCGCCTGGCCGCAGTGCCCGGCGGTGACGAACCCGCCCACCACGGCGAAGCCGACCGAGCAGCGGCCCGCGTTGTTGATGAAGTACGCGTCACCGCCGCGTACGTCGAACAGCGGGCGCGGCGTCTCGGCGGAGGCCTCCACCCGGACGGCGCCGGCCGGCACCCCGGTCGCCGCGGCGAACCGGCGGCCGGAGTCCTCGGCGCCCGGCCGCGCCAGCACCACCACCGTGTTGCTGCTGACGTCGACGTACCAGCCGGCGATGTCCGGGGTGGCCTGCCGACCGGCCGAGTCGAGCCGGGTCTTCACCGCGTCCAGCTCGTCGACGCCCCGGTCGACCTGCTTCGGCACCGCTCCGGCGGCGCGTACCCGGGCCGCCTGCGCCGGGTCGGCCACCGCGACGGTCAGCGTGCCGCCGTCGGCACTGAGCCAGCTACCGGCATAGGCGTCGCCGAGCTGGGTCCGCAGCCCGCCCAGCGTGCCGGCGGCCCGCCGCTCGCTGGCCAGCCGCTTCGCCGCCTGCTCGCGGGTGAGCGAGAGATCCCGGCTCATCGCGTCCAGCACCTCGGGGGCGGCGCCGCCCGTCCCGGTCGCGCCGGCCGGCCCACCGGCCCGTGGGGCGGCGTTCTCCCCGGCGAACGACGGCAGGGTCACCGCCGCCGTCAGGCCGGCCGCCGCCAGCACCACGCCGATGGCTGTCATCCGTCTGCGGTCCATCCGCCATGCTCCTCCCGGCCGGCGCGGGGTACGCCTGCCGGACCGGAGTACGGAGAGAACCGCCGATCGGTTGAGGTCGATCCGGATCTTTCACCGCAGCGTGTCCGTACGGTCGCCTACCGTCGACGTACCCCCGAACGGCGACGCCGGTCCACCGCGGACGGTGGACCGGCGTGCGGAGCCGGTGGGGTCAGACCTCGACGACCGTCGGGACGATCATCGGACGCCGGCGGTACTTGTCGTTGACCCAGCGCCCGACGGTGCGCCGGACGATCTGCTGGAGCTGGTGCGGGTCGGTGATGCCGTCCGCGGCGGCCCGGTTGAGCGCCTCGGTGACCAGCGGGACGACCGGGTTGAACGCCTCCGGGTCCTCGGAGAAGCCCTTCGCCGACAGGGTCGGGCCGGCGACCACCTTGCCGGTGACCGAGTCGACCACCACGGTGGTGGCGATGAAGCCGCCGTCGCCGAGGATCCGCCGCTCGGTGAGCAGCGACTCGCTGACGTCACCGACGGCCAGGCCGTCGACGTAGACGTAGCGGCTCTTCACGTGCCCGACCAGCTTGGCCCGCCCCTCGACCAGGTCGACCACGTCGCCGTCCTCGCAGAGCACCACCCGGTCCGGGGCGACCCCGGACTCGATGCCGAGCCGGGCGTGCGCGCGCAGGTGCCGCCACTCGCCGTGCACCGGCATCAGGTTGCTGGGACGGGTCACGTTGAGCAGGTAGAGCAGCTCGCCGGCGGGGGCGTGGCCGGAGACGTGCACCTTCGCCACGTCCTTGTGCACGACCACCGCGCCGGCCCGGGCCAGCCGGTTGATCACCCGGTAGACCGAGGTCTCGTTGCCGGGCACCAGCGAGCTGGCCAGTACCACCGTGTCGCCGGGGGCGATGGTGATGTGCCGGTGGTCGCCGCTGGCCATCCGGCCCAGTGCGCTCATCGGCTCGCCCTGCGACCCGGTGGACATCAGCACGATCTGCTCGGGCGGCAGGGTGGTGGCCTCCTCGATCCCGATCACCAGGCCGGCCGGGATGTTGAGCAGGCCCAGGTCGCGGGCGATGCCCATGTTGCGGACCATCGACCGGCCGATCAGCGCCACCTTGCGGCCATGCTCGGCCGCCGAGTCGAAGACCTGCTGCACCCGGTGCACGTGCGAGGCGAACGAGGCGACGATGATCCGCCCCTTCGCCTTGACGAAGATCGAGTCGAGCACCGGCCCGATCTCCCGCTCCGGGGTGACGAAGCCGGGGATCTCCGCGTTGGTGGAGTCCGACAGCAGCAGGTCCACACCCTCGGCGCCGAGCCGGGCGAAGCCGGCCAGGTCGGTGATCCGGCCGTCCAGCGGGAGCTGGTCCATCTTGAAGTCGCCGGTGTGCAGCACCAGGCCGGCCGGGGTGCGGATGGCCACCGCGAGCGCGTCCGGGATCGAGTGGTTGACCGCGAAGAACTCGCACTCGAACGGCCCGAGCCGCTCCCGGCCGCCCTCCCGCACGGTCAGCGTGTACGGCTGGATCCGCCGCTCGGCCAGCTTCGCCTCGACCAGCGCCAGGGTGAACTGGGAGCCGACCAGCGGGATGTCGGGCTTGTGGGCGAGCAGGTACGGCACCGCCCCGATGTGGTCCTCGTGGCCGTGGGTCAGCACGATCGCCTGGACATCGGCGAGCCGGTCCAGGATCGGGCCGAAGTCGGGCAGGATCAGGTCCACGCCCGGCTGCTCGACGTCGGGGAAGAGCACCCCGCAGTCCACGATCAGCAACTTGCCGTCGAACTCGAAGACGGTCATGTTCCGGCCGATGGCGCCGAGCCCGCCGAGCGGGATGATCCGAAGGCCGCCCTCCGGCAGCGGCGGGGGCAGTTCGCCCTCCATGTGCGCCTCGGTCACGCGTCCACCTCATTCTGCGACGCCGTAACCCGGCGTCCATCGTGTCGTTCGATCATTCGGGCAGCTCCAGGCCCGCTGCGGCGCAGTCCGCGCGCAGCTGGGCGATCTCGTCGTCGGTCGCGTCCACCAGCGGGGGCCGCACCGGGCCGGCCGGCAGGCCCTTGGCCGCCAGCCCCGCCTTCACCAGGATCACGCCCTGGGTGCGGAAGATCCCGGTGAACAGTGGCATGAGCCGCCGGTGCAGGGCCAGCGCGGTGTGGTTGTCGCCGGCGTCGTATGCCTCGATCATCTGCTTGGTCAGGGCGCCGGTGAAGTGCGTCGAGGTGCCCACCACGCCGACCCCCCCGACGGCGAGCCCGGGCAGGGTGAGCGCGTCCTCCCCGCTGTACACCGCCAGGTTGCTCCGGCTGGTCACCCAGCTGGTGGCGGCCAGGTCACCCTTGGCGTCCTTCACCGCGACGATCCGGCCGTGCTCGGCGAGGCGCACCAGCGTGTCGGTGGCGATGGCCACCCCGGCGCGGTGCGGGATGTCGTAGAGCATCACCGGCAGCCCGGTGGCGTCGGCGACCGCGGTGAAGTGCCGCAGCAGGCCGCTCTGCGGCGGCTTGCTGTAGTACGGGGTCACCACCAGCAGACCGTGCGCGCCGGCCTTCTCGGCCGACGCGGCCAGTTCGATGGTGTGCCGGGTGTCGTTGGTGCCCACTCCGGCGACGATCCGGGCCCGGTCGCCGACCGCCTCGACCACCGCGCGGATCAGGCGCTCCTTCTCCGCGTCCGTGGTGGTGGGCGACTCGCCGGTGGTGCCGTTGAGCACGAGCGCGTCGTTGCCCTGCTCGTCGACGAGGTGGTTCGCCAGCCGTACGGCGCCGTCGAGGTCGAGGGAGCCGTCGGCGGTGAACGGGGTCACCATGGCCGTGAGTAGTCGCCCGAACGGGCGGGACACGCCCCGGTCGGGGGCGGCAGGGTGGTCGTGCGTCATGCTCCCAACCTAGCGGACGGCCACCGGACGACTGGTGGGGAAGGGCCCAGGACTCACTCGCCGTGCGGGCTGGTCGCCACCTCGGTGCCGTCCGGCAGCGTGGCGATGACGAAGTCCGCGAAGACGTTCGGCGCGACCCCCTGGAGCTGGCGGAGGCACTCCACGGCCAGCTCGCGGATCTCCACGTCGGCGTGCTCGGTGGCGCGCATCGCGATGAAGTGCCGCCAGGCCCGGTAGTTGCCGGTGACCACGATCCGGGTCTCGGTGGCGTTGGGCAGCACCGCGCGGGCCGCCTGCCGGGCCTGCTTGCGGCGCAGCGTCGGGTTGGGCTCGTCGGAGAAGCGCTGCTCCAGCCCCTCCAGCAGCCCGGTGTACGCCCGGACGCTCGCCTCGGCGGCCTCGACGAACTTCTTGTGCAGCTCAGGGTCCTCGGCGATCACCGAGGGCTCGACCATGGCCGCGTCCCGCTCGGGGACGTACCGCTGGGAGAGCTGGGAGTACGAGAAGTGCCGGTGCCGGATCAGCTCGTGGGTGAACGAGCGGGAGACGCCGGTGAAGTAGAAGCTCACCGAGCCGTGCTCCAGCACCGACAGGTGCCCGACCTCGAGGATGTGCGCCAGGTAGCCGGCGTTGGTCGCGGTCGCCGGGTTCGGCTTCTTCCAGCTCTGGTAGCAGGCCCGCCCGGCGAACTCGGCCAGTGCCTGGCCGCCCTCGGCGTCGGTCGACCACGGCACGTCGTCCGGGGCCTGGAACTGGGTCCACGCGATCAGCTTGACCTGGGGCTGCACCATCTCCGGCATTCCTGGGACTGTAGTGGCCGGCGCTGCTCACGCTCAAACCCGGCTCGCCCGGTGCCACACCGGTCACGCCGGCCAGGCCCGCCGCTCGATCGGGATCGACGGTGACACCACCGAAAATGGTACCATTTCTTGTACCACTCGTGATCTGACCGGGAGCCTGCCGATGACCGCCATCTCCGCGTCCGAAGCGCGCAAGCGTCTCTTTCCGCTGATCGAACAGGTCAACCAGGATCACGCGCCGATCGAGATCGTCTCCAAGCACGGCAACGCCATGCTGGTGTCCAAGGAAGACTGGGACTCCATGACCGAAACGGCCTACCTGCTTCGGTCACCCGCCAATGCGGCCTGGCTGGCGCAGGGCATGGCCGAACTCCGCGACGGGGAAGCCGTCGAGCGGGAGCTCGACCTGTCGTGAAGATCATGTTTGTCAGCACGGGCTGGCGCGACTACATGTTCTGGCAGAACACCGACCGCGCAGTGGTCAAAAAGATCAACCGCCTGATCGAGAACATCAGCCGGGGCGATCCCCACCAGGGCATCGGCAAGCCGGAACCACTGAAGTACCACCTGGCAGGGGCATGGTCACGCCGGATCACGGACGAACACCGGCTGGTCTACGTGACCACCGTCGGCAAGGACGACAAGGACGTGCTGACGGTGATCAGCTGCCGATACCACTACGAGAAGTAGTTCGGGCTACCGGTCACCGAGCGGCGGTCAGACGTAGAGCGCGGTGAACGGGGCCCAGGGCAGGTTGCGGACCACCGAGAAGGCCAGCCAGGCGACGAGGAACCCGGCGATCACCGGCGAGCTGATCCGCAGCTGCGGCAGCCGCCAACCGAAGGCCCGCTCACCGGCCCAGGCCACGAAGAGGTACGCCAGGAAGGGCAGCGCGAAGACGAAGAGGAAGTGGTGCCGGGCGGCGGCGGGGATGTCGCCGTGCAGCACGTACCAGAGGGCGCGGGTGCCGCCGCAGCCCGGGCAGTCCAGCCCGGTGGTGAGCTTGAGCAGGCAGCTCGGGGCGGCGTCCGGGTCGCTCCGGGTGGGATCGCTGACCAGCGCGTACGCCATGCCGAGGCCGACGCAGCCGACGGCGGCCAACGGGACGGCCCAGCGCGGGGACCGGTCGTACACGCGGAGCACGAGTCGGGTGAGGCGGTCCGGCTCGACCGGTTGGTAGGCCACCGGCGGCCACGGGGCCGCCGGGTCGCCGCCCGGGTACGGCCCGTCGCCGGGCCCGTACGCCGCGCCGTCCATTCCCTGCACGCCCGAACCGGCCGGCCCGTCCACGCTCGTCACGCGCTCACGGTACACCGGCCACGCCCGCCAGCGCGGCGGCCAGCGGCGCTGCCAGGTCACCGGCGGCGGGCGGGGCGACGGCCGACAGGCCGAGCCAGCCGGCGAGCCGGTGCAGCTCGGCGGCGAGCGCCACGGCGGTCTCCCCCGGGTCGGCGGCCGGCTCCCGCCAGGCCGCCGGCACCAGCAGCACCCCGGCCCTGCGGTCGGCCTTCAGGTCGACCCGGGCGGTGAACCGCTCCCCCTGCAGGAACGGCAGCACGTAGTAGCCGTGCACCCGCTGCGGCGCCGGCACGTAGATCTCGATCCGGTAGCTGAAGCCGAAGAGCCGCTCGGTGCGGGCCCGCTCCCAGACCACCGGGTCGAACGGACTGACCAGGGTGTTGCCCCGGACCCAGCGGGGCAGCCGGGCGTCGGCGTGCAGCCAGGCCGGCTGCCGCCAGCCCTGCACGGCGACCGGGAGCAGCTCGCCGGCCTCGACCAGCTCGGCGATCGCCTGCCGGGCACCGGCCAGCGGCAGCCGGAAGTAGTCGCGCAGCTCCGGCTCGGCGGCCACCCCGAGTGACCGCGCGGCCACCGCCACCAGCGTCCGGTACGCCTCGGCGTCGGTCGGCGTGGGCGCGTCCAGGGCGGCGGCCGGCAGCACCCGCTCGGGGAGGTCGTAGCGGCGGGCGAAGGAGGTGGTGCGCTCGGCGGCGGTGACCTCGCCGGCCCAGAAGAGGAACTCCAGCGCCCGCTTCACCGCCGACCAGTTCCACCCCCAGTTGCCGGTCTCCCGGGGCGCGTCGTGCTCGATCTCGGCGGCGGTCAGCGGGCCCCGGGCGGCCACCTCGTCGCGGACCCAGGCGACCAGTTCGGGCTGCTCCTGCGCAATGCGGCGCATCCCGCCCCAGGCGTCGTCCCGGGCCTTGGCCATCCGCCAGCGCAGCGCGGCGTGCAGCGCCACCGGCACCAGTGACGCCTCGTGGCCCCAGTACTCGAAGAGCTCCCGGGGGCGGCAGTAGGCGGCGGTGTCCAGCAGGGTGGTCGGGTAGGGCCCGAGCCGGCTGTAGAGCGGCAGATAGTGCGCCCGCTGCAGCACGTTGACCGAGTCCATCTGGATCAGGCCGACCCGGTCGAGCACCCGCCGCAGATGGCGGCGGGTGGGCACGCCGGTGGGCGCCGGGTCGGCGAAGCCCTGGGCGGCCAGCGCCACCCGCCGGGCCTGGGCGAGGGAGAGCGATTCCGGTACGGCCATCGTCGGCACCCTAATCCACGCCTGCGACACCGGAGCGGACGCTGGACCGGCCGCCGGTAGAGGCATAGAACGGACACATGCTGACCATCCGTCGCGAGGACCCCGAGGACGCCGAGGCGATCGCCCGGGTGCACATCCACGGCTGGCAGGCCGGCTATGCCGGGATCATGCCCGACGAGGTGCTGCGCCGGCTCAACCCCGCGGCCTGGGCGCAGCGCCGCCGGGACCTCGGCACCGCCGACCCGGAGCACCCGTTCACCACGCTGCTCGCCGAGGTCGACGGGGTGCCGGCCGGCTTCACCACGTTCGGGCCGTACCGCAACAACCAGGACCGGGACGACCTGGACGAGACCCGCGGCGAGGTGGTGGCGGTGTACGTCGAGCCGGCGCACTGGGGCGACGGCACCGCGCGAACCCTGCTGTCCGCCGCCCGGGACGGCCTGGCGGCGCGGGGCTGGCGGGAGTACCGGCTCTGGGTGCTCGCGGAGAACGCCCGGGCCCGCCGTTTCTGGGAGCGGGCCGGCCTGTCACCCGACGGTGAGCGGTGCACCTACCCGGTGCCGCTCGCCGGTGGGCGTCCCCCGGTCCACCTCGACGAGTTGCGGTACGCCGGCCGGCTCGACGGCTGACCCGCCGGGCCCGCCACGGGCCGGGCCGTCGCCGCGCAGCGGGGCGGCCCCGTGCCGGATCGGCAGCAGGAGCAGCAGCGCGAGGCTGATCCAGACGTAGGTGTTGCTGCCCAGGAAGCCGTCCACGCCGCTGAAGTCCTTCTCCCAGGCCCAGACGATCCGGCTGATCAGCAGCCCGTACGCGATCACCACGAAGGCCACCAGCGCGCGGCGGCGTCGGCTGCGGGCGGGCGCGGCGACCGCGTTGTCGACCAGCAGGATCAGCGCCGGGATCAGCCAGACCAGGTGGTGCACCCAGGTGACCGGGCTGACCAGGCACATCATCGCGCCGGTCAGCGCCAGCCCGGTCGCCTCGTCGCCGTTCGCCACGGCGGCCCGGGCCCGCCAGCCCCAGACGGCCAGGGTGGCCAGGACCAGCACCAGCCAGGCGAGGGTGCTCGGGTGTTCCGGGTGCAGCCGGGCCACCACCCCGCGCAGCGACTGGTTGGAGACGAACGCCAGCTCACCGACCCGGTTGGTGTTCCACAGCGCCGAGGTCCAGAACTCCCGGGAGGCGTCCGGGAAGAGCGCGGCGGCGGCCAGCGTGGCGGCGGCCGCGGCGGCCATGGCGGTGACCGCGGCCCGCCAGCGGCCGGTGATCAGCAGGTAGATGATGAAGACGCCGGGGGTCAGCTTGATCGCGGTGGCCAGGCCGATGCCCACCCCGGCCCACCGGTTGCCGGCCGGCAGCAGCCGGAGCAGGTCCAGTGCCACCAGGAAGAGCAGCAGCATGTTGACCTGGCCGAAGTTGATCGTCTCGCGCATCGGCTCGAAGGCGGCGGCCAGGCAGAGCGCGACCGCGAGGGTGAACCAGCGGGTCCAGCCGGCGCGGCGGGCGACCGGGTCGAGCAACCACCAGATCGCCACGCTGCTCACCACCACGCTGGCGACCACGCTGACGGTGATCGCCGCCGGCCACGGCAGGTACGCCATCGGCAGCATCACCAGGGCGGCGAAGGGCGGGTAGGTGAAGCCGTACTGGGTGCCGAGCTTGAGGTAGTCGTAGATCTCGCCGCCGTCGTGGACCCAGAAGTTCAACGCGCCGTAGTAGACCTTCAGGTCGAAGAAGCCGTGTCGCACCGCCGCCACCGTGAGGAAGGCGGCCACCGCGACGGCGAGCGCGACGACCCCGGTGACCTGCCACGCCGTCCGCCTGGCACCCTGCGCCACCATCGTCTCTCCCGCCCTGCGTAGGCTTCCGTGCCATGGCCATGGGGTACGTCCGCCCGGCGCGTCCCGAGGACGCCGGTGAGATCGCACGCATCCAGCTCGCGACCTGGCGGGTCGCCTATCGCCGGATCCTGCCCCGGCACGTGCTCGACAACCTGGACGAGGCATGGCTGGCCCGGCGGTGGAGCGCGGCGGTGCAGGAGCCGCCCTCCGGCGCCCACCGCGTGCTGGTCGCCGTCGAACAGGCCGAGCAATCCTATCTGGTGGGGTTCGCGGCTTCCGGACCGGCGGACGCGGAGGCGCTCGCCCCCGAGGAGCCGGCCGAGGCGCTCGGCGAGGGCGTGGCCGCGGTGACCGACCTGCTGGTGGAGCCGCGCTGGGGCCGGCGCGGGCACGGCAGCCGGCTGCTCGCCGCCGCCGTGGACCTGTGGCGGGAAGACGGCTTCGGGCGAGCGGTGGCCTGGGCGTTCGAGGGCGACGAGGCGACCCGCAAATTCCTGACCAGCACCGGCTGGGAGCCGGACGGGGCGGCCCGCGCCCTGGACGTCGACGACATGCTGGTCCCCCAGGTCCGCCTGCACGTCGCCGTGCCCACGGAGCCGGTCGAGCAGCCCTGAGTACGCGCGTCGCCGGGCGCGTTGTCGGGGGGCCGGCCTACGGTGGCTCCATGACGGCGGCAACTGCGCGCGACGCGGCGGTGGTGACGAGCGACCCGGCCCGGTTGGAGGGTTTCCGGGTCGAGCTGACCGGCTACGCCTACCGGATGCTCGGCTCGATCTTCGACGCCGAGGACGCGGTGCAGGAGACCCTGCTGCGCGCCTGGCGCGGCCTCGACGGCTTCGACGGGCGGTCCAGCCTGCGCACCTGGCTCTACCGGATCGCCACCAACGTCTGCCTGGACCAGCTCCGGGGGCGTGGGCGGCGGGCCCTGCCGATGGATCTCGGCGCCCCATCCGCACCGGAGCCGGCCGCACTCGGGTCGCCGGCCGACGGGTGGCTGGAGCCGGCGCCGGACGCGGCGGTGCTTCCCGGCGGGGGCGACCCGGCCGAGGCGACGGTGACCCGGGAGTCGGTCCGGCTGGCCTTCGTGGCGGCGTTGCAGCACCTGCCGCCGCGGCAGCGGGCGGTGCTGATCCTGCGGGACGTGCTGCGCTGGCGGGCCGACGAGGTCGCCATCCTGCTCGGCAGCAGCGTGCCGGCGGTCAACAGCGCGCTGCAACGGGCCCGGGCCACGATGGGCGACCGGGACCCCACCGCCCCCGGCCCGGCGCTGGACCGGGAGCACCGCGACCTGCTCGACCGTTACGTGCGGGTCTTCGAGCGCTACGACATCGACGCCCTGGTGGGTCTGCTGCGGGAGGACGCGGTGCACAGCATGCCGCCGTACCCGATGTGGCTGCGCGGGGCGGCGGACATCGGCCGCTGGCTGGCCGGGCCCGGCGCGGGCTGCCGGGGTTCCCGGCTGGTCGAGGTGGCGGCCAACGGCGGCCCGGCGCTGGCGCAGTACCGGCCGGACCCGGCCGGCGGCCACCGGCCGTTCTCGATCCAGCTGCTGGCGATCGCCAGCGGCCGGATCACCGGGCTCACCCACTTCCTCGAGCCCCGGCTCTTCCCCCTGTTCGGCCTGCCGGCCCGGCTCGGTCCGTGCGGCCACGACGAGCTCCGGACGCCCGCGTCGCCCTGACAACGGCGAGGAGAGTGAGGAGATCACCATGTTCAGGGACACTCCGGCGTTCAGCGGGTTCTCGGTGGACGACACCGACCGCGCGCAGCGGTTCTACGCCGAGACGCTCGGCCTGCGGGTGTCGCAGCAGGGCGGCCCGGGCGGGCTGCTCACGCTGCACCTCGCCGGCGACCGGGACGTCGTGGTCTATCCCAAGGCGGACCACATCCCGGCGTCCTTCACGGTGCTCAACTTCCCGGTGGACGACGTCGACCGGGCTGTCGACGAGCTGACCGCGCGCGGGGTGCGGTTCGAGCGCTACGACGGGATGCCGCAGGACGAGAAGGGGATCATGCGCGACAACGGGCCGACGATCGCCTGGTTCACCGACCCGGCCGGCAACATCATGTCGGTCATCGCGCGGCAGTGACACGTGGCGGTTCCCGACGACTCCCGGGAACCGCCACGTGCCGGGTCAGCCCTTCTCCGCGCCCTCGTTGCCGCCGCGGACGAAGTAGCGCTGGAAGATCACGAAGAGCACCGCGACCGGGATGGTCGCCAGCAGCGCCGCACCGAGCTTGAGCGGATACTGGGTGCCCTTGCCGAGCGAGCCGCTGACCAGGTCGGCCAGCCCGCGCGGCAGGGTGAACAGGTCCGGGTCCTGGACCGAGACGAGGCTGTGCGGGAACTCGTTCCAGGAGCCCTGGAACGACAGGATGGTCAGGGTGATCAGCGCCGGCCTCGCCATCGGCAGCACCACCGACCAGTAGGTGCGGAAGACGCCGGCACCGTCGATCCGGGCCGCCTCCTCCATGCTCACCGGGATGGACTCGAAGAACTGCTTCATGATGAAGACCCCGGCCGCGTCGGCGAGCAGCGGCACGACCAGCCCGGCGTAGCTGTTGTAGATGCCGAGCTGGTTGAGCACCAGGAACTTCGGGATCAGCAGCACCACGCCGGGCACCGCCATCACCGCGATGACCGCGGCGAAGAGCCCGGAACGGCCCTTGAACCGCAGCCGGGCCAGGGCGTACCCGGCGAGCGAGTCGAAGAAGACCCGGCCGAGGGTGACCAGCACGGTGACCAGCAGCGAGTTGCCGAGCCAGAGCGGGAAGTTGGTGCCCTCGAAGATCCGCTCGAAGCCGGCGGTGGTGACGGGGTTCGGGAACGGCGACAGCGGGTTCGCCGCCGCGTCCGGCTCGGTCTTCAGCGAGTTGCCGAGCTGGATGACGAACGGGTAGAGGAAGACCAGCCCGAAGAAGATCAGCACGGCGTACCCGAGGATCCGGCTGACCAGGGTGCGGGCGCCGCGGCGGTCGCGGCGGGCGGGCGCCGCCGCCACCGGCGGGCGGTCGGTGAGTGCGGTCATGACGGCGACCCCCCTCGTACCCGGCGACGCCACCACCGGTTACCGGTGGCGGGCGCGTCGGTGTCCCGGTCGGCCATCACCCGGCGCTGCACCAGGGTGAACACGATGATGATGAGGAACAGCACGAACGAGATGGCCGCCCCGGAGCCGTAGTCGAAGTCCCGGAACGCGGTCCGGTACGACAGGTACGCCGGGGTGAGCGTGGTCTTGGCCGGCTCGCCCTGGCTCATCACGTACACCTGGTCGAAGACCTGCCAGGAGCCGATCAGGCCGAGGGTGACCACCAGGAACATGGTCGGCTTGATCATCGGCAGGGTGACGTACCGGAGCCGCTGCCAGCGGCTCGCGCCGTCGAGGGTGCTCGCCTCGTCCAGCGCCACCGGGACGCTCTGGAGCGCGGCCAGGAACATCAGCATGAAGGTGCCGGAGGTGGTCCAGACGACCAGCGCGATGATCGAGATCATCGCGACGCTCGGTCCGGAGAGCCAGTCCCACCAGCTCAGCCCGAACGGCCCGCCGTCGGTGAGCCCGGCCGGCGCGGTGTCCACCCCGACCGCGCCGAGCAGCAGGTGCAGCACCCCACGGGAGTCGGCGAACCACTGCGGCCCGTCGATGCCGAAGACACCGAGCAGCTGGTTGACCGCCCCGGAGTTGGCGAAGAGGAAGAGGAAGACCACGCTGATCGCCACCGAGCTGGTCACCGAGGGGAAGTAGAAGGCGCTACGGAAGAACGCCTTCCCTTTGAGCATCCGGTTGTTGACGATCAGCGCGAGGCCGAGGGCGAGCACGGTCTGCGTCGGCACGACCAGTGCCACGTAGTAGATGTTGTTGCGGATGCTGGTCATGAAGTCGCGGCGGGCGAGCCCGTCCTCGCTGAACAGCTTCGTGTAGTTGTCGGCGCCGACGAACGGCACCTCCGCGGTGAACGGGCTGCCCTGGCCGTTCCAGTCGGTGAGGCTCACCCAGAGCGCCATCAGGATCGGCAGCAGCAGGAACAGTCCGAGGATCACGATCACCGGGGCGACGAAGAGCCAGCCGGCGACGTTCTCGTTGCTCCGGATGCCGCGTCCGGTGCGGCGCGGCGGGCGGCCGCTCGCGGTGGCCGGCGCCGCCAGTGCTTCGGTTGCCATCTCCCCTCCTTCGACTCGCGCGTGGCCGGTGGGGCGCCGCCGGTCGGCGACGCCCCCCTTTCGGTCACGTCAGCCGCCGAGCGCCGCCTTGGCGTTCTTGTCGAAGTTGCCGAGGATGGTCTTCGGGTTGCCGTTGGACAGGCCCTGCAGGCCGGTGTCCAGGTCACCGAGGACGCTGTCCATCTTCGGGGCGTTCACCGGGCCCTGGGCGTACTCGGCGCCGTCGATGAACGGCTTGTCCGCCGGGAACTCGCTGCTGTACTGGTCGCGCACCGACTGCCGGGACGGCATCACGCCGAACGCCTTGGCGAAGGTCATCTGCTGGTCGCCGGCGGTCATCGCCTCGACGAACTTGATCGCCTGGTCCTTGAACTTGCTCTTGGCCGCGATCCCCCAGCAGTTGGTGAAGGAGAGCGTCCCCTTGCCCTTCGGCCCGGCGGGCAGCTCGACGACCTTGTACTTCACGTTGGGGAAGTCGTTCTGCAGGGCGCCCTTGATCCAGTTGCCCTCGATGGTCATCACGGCCTTGCCCTTGCCGAACGCCTCACCGGACCAGCCGGCGTCGAGCTGCTTCGGGTAGCGGGCCAGCCCCTCGGTGAGCAGCGACCTGACGTACGTGAGGGCGGCCTCGTTCTCCGGGGTGTCGGCGGTGGGCTGCTTGCCGTCCTTGCTGATCAGCCAGCCGCCGTTCTGCACCAGGAACGCGCCGATCCGGTCCCGGGTGTCGCCGAGCGCCAGCGGCACCTGGCCCTTGGCCTTGATCTTGCGGGCGGTGGCGGTGAGCTGCTCCCAGCTGGTCGGCACGTCCGCGTCGGTCAGGCCGGCCTTGGTCCACAGGTCGGTGTTGATCTGCAGGGCGAGGGTGGAGAAGTCCTTCGGCGCGCAGTAGAACTTGCCGTCGTAGGTGAACGTGGTGCGCAGGCTCTCGTAGAAGTCGTCCGGGTTGCTGATCTTGTCGCCGTACGGCTCCAGGGCGCCGACGCTGGCGTAGTCGGCGAACCGGGCCGCGTCGACGTAGAAGACGTCCGGCGGGGTGCCGCCGGCGAGGGCCTGGCCGAGTTGCTGGGTGAGGTCCTGGGCCGGGGTGACGGTGGCCTGGTTGCCCGAGCCGCTCGCCCACTTCGCGGCCGCGTCCTGCACCGCCTTGGTCTCGGCGTCGCCGGAGGAGCCGATCAGGATCTGCAGGTTGGCCGGGCCGCTGGACTGCGTGGTGTCCGACTTGTCGTCGTCGAAGCCGCTGCCGCAGGCGGCGGAGCCGAAGAGCGCGACGGCGGCGAGGCCGGCCACCGCCGCGCGGGTGAGAGATCGAGGTGCCATCTTTTCTCCTGGGTGGGGGAAGTGGTGCGAAACGGGTGTCACGCGGTGTGGCGCCGCACCAGTGAGGGCTGGAGCAGCACGGGTACGGGGGTGTGCCGCGGACCGTCGAGCACCGCGGTGAGCAGGTCGACGCAGCGGGCGGCGGCGTCGCCGAGGGGTTGACTGACGCTGGTCAGGCCGATCGCGGCGGCAACCGGGGTGTCGTCGAAGCCGATCACCGGCACGGCCGGATCGGCGGCGCGGGCGGCCTGGAGGGCGCCCAGCGCGAGGGAGTCGCTGGCGCAGACCAGGGCGGTCGGCGGCGTCGGCAGGGCGAGCAGCTCGTGGGCGCACCGCTCCCCCTCCGCGATGCCGTCCACGGTCTCCCGGTCCAGCCCGGTCGGGTCCACGGCGGCCTCGTGCAGCGTCTCCCGCCAGCCGGCGCGCCGGTCGTCGCCGACGCCGGAGCCGGCCGGCCAGCCGATCCAGCCGATTCGGCGGTGGCCGGCGGCCAGCAGGTGCCGGGTGGCCTGGGCGGTGCCGGCGGCGCCGTCCACGTCGACCCAGCAGTGCGCGTCGAGGTCGTCCCACGGCCGGCCGAAGGTCACGAACGGCACGCCCCGCTCGGCCAGCCAGGCGGTGCGCGGGTCGCCGTGGTCGGTGCCGGTGAGCACGAACCCGTCGAGGTCGTACGAGCCGAGCAGGTCGTCGTAGCTGGTGATCTCCCGCTCGGCGTCGGTGGCGGTGTAGAGCAGGGTGCGGTAGCCGGCCGTCTCGGCGGTGACGGTCAGGCCGTGCAGGAAGCGGTCGAGCACCGAGCCGTTGATCCCGTCGCGGGTGGGCTCGATCCGGACGGCGATCAGCCGGGAGCGGCCGGTGCGCATCTGGCGGGCGGCCTGGTTGGCCCGGTAGCCGAGGGCGACGATGGCGTCCTGCACCCGCTGGCGGGTGTCCTCGCGCACGATGTGCGGCGCGTTGATCACATTGGACACCGTCTGCCGGCTGACCTGGGCGTGCCGGGCCACCGTCGCGATGGTCACCTTTTCGGCCACTTGACCCCTCTCGACATCTTGAACGATCCAATTCGGATGGGGCAGGATTGGATCGTTCAAGTTTCTGGAATGTTTCGCACTTTGCACCGCCCCGGACGGCTTGTCAAGACGTCGTCCGCACCCCACAGGATCTGGAGCCGAAGCTGTGATCGAACGCCACCTGCAACCCCTGCTGCACGATCTGGTCGGGGTGGTCCTCGCCCCCACCAGCGCGCTGGGTGACCGGGCCGGGCAGATCCGCCCGGCCGGCGTCCAGGGCGTCTTCCACGCCGACGCCCGGGTGCTCTCCCGGGCCGAGCTGCGGATCGACGAGCGGGAACCCGAGGCGCTCAGCCACGGCCCGGACGGCCCGCACGGCGTCCGCTTCCTCGGCCTCGCCCGCTGGCTCGGCGACCCCGGCCCCGACCCCACCGTCCGGGTCGAGCGCACCCGCCGGATCGGCCCGCACGGCCTCGACGAGGAGGTACGCGTCGTCTCCACCGCAGACGTGCCGGTCCAGGCCACCGTCACCTTCGACCTGGGCTGCGACCTGGCCCCGATCGAGGTGGTCAAGTCCGGCGGCGCCACCGTGCCGGTCGAGGCGAAGTGCGGCCAGCCCGGCCAGCTCAGCTGGGCCGGCGACGGCGTCACGGTGACCGTCACCGGCGACGGCGCGGCGATGCACGCCGAGGACGACCGCACCACCGCGCCCCGGCTCGCCTGGCCGGTCGCGCTCGGACCCCGCGAGTCGGTGACGCTGCGCTGGCGGCTGCGGGTGGACGATCCCCGCGCCGCGGTGGCCGCCCCGACCGGCGAGCCGGACTGGTCCCGGCCCGAGGTACGCGCCGACGACCGCCGGCTGGTCCGGCTGCTCGACCGCTCCCTGGACGACCTGCGCGGGCTCCGGCTCACCGACGCCACCACCCCCGGGGACGTCTTCCTCGGCGCCGGGGTGCCCTGGTTCCTCACCCTCTTCGGCCGGGACAGCCTCTGGGCCGCCCGGATGATGCTGCCGCTCGGCACCGGGCTGGCCGCCAGCACGCTGCGGGTGCTCGCCCGCCGGCAGGGCACCCGGGTCGACCCGACCACCGGCGAGGCCCCCGGCAAGATCCTGCACGAGCTGCGCCGGCACGAGTTCACCCTCGACGACGGGCTGCGGCTACCGCCGGCGTACTACGGCACGGTCGACGCCACCATGCTCTGGGTGGCGCTGCTGCACGACGCCTGGCGCTGGGGGCTGCCCGCCGACCAGGTCGAGCCGCTGCTGCCGCACCTGGAGGCCGCGCTGGGCTGGCTCGGCGACCACGCCGACGCCGACTCCGACGGCCTGGTCGAGTACGTCGACACCACCGGGCACGGCCTGGCCAACCAGGGTTGGAAGGACTCCGGTGACGCCGTCCGGTTCCGTGACGGCCGGCTCGCCGCCGCACCGATCGTGCTGGCCGAGGTGCAGGGGTACGCGTACCAGGCGGCGGTGAACGGCGCCGACCTGCTGGACGCGTTCGGCCGGCCCGGCGCCGACCGCTGGCGCGGGTACGCGGCCCGGCTGGCCGAGCGGTTCCGGGCCTCGTTCTGGGTCGACGGCGGCCCCGACGGCCCCCGGCCGGCGCTCGCGTTGGACCGGGACAAGCGGCCGGTCGACTCGCTGACCAGCAACATCGGCCACCTGCTCGGAACCGGCCTGCTTTCCGCCGAGGAGGAGGCCCGGGTCGCCGCGCTGCTCACCGCCGACGCGCTCGCCGGTGGCTTCGGGCTGCGCACCATGTCCACCGACGACGCCGGGTTCAGCCCGCTGTCGTACCACTGCGGGTCGATCTGGGCGCACGACACCGCGATCGTGCTGGCCGGACTGGCCCGGGCCGGCTTCCGCGAGGCGGCGCTCGGCCTGGCCGAGGGGCTGCTCGGCGCCGCCGAGGCGTTCGACTACCGGCTCCCCGAGCTGTACAGCGGCGACGACCGGGGCCTGCTCGGTCGGCCGACCCCGTACCCAGCGGCCTGCCGTCCGCAGGCCTGGTCGGCGGCGGCCGCGGTGCTACTGCTCCAGGCCGGGGCGGGCCTGCACCCCGACGTGCCGAACGGCCGGGTGGAGCTGCGCCCGCTGGCCGGCCCGGAGTTCGGCGCGCTGACTGTCCGGGGCTTCCGCGTCGCCGGCGCCCCCGTCGACGTCCACGTCGACCACGAAGGCACCCCCACGATCACCGGCCTCCCCGACACCCTCCACCTCACCCCACCGATCCCCACCCCCCGCCGCCCGGCCCAAACCCCCGCACCAGAACCCCGTTGATCATGAGGTTGGCGGCGAAGTTGATCGCGGTTTGTGCCGTCAACCTCATGATCAACGCGGTCAGGGGCGGAGTTCGGCGACGAGTTCGTCGTCCTCCGTCGCGCCGGTGGGGGTGAAGCCGAGGGAGGTGTAGAGGCGGGCGGCCGGGGTGTTGTCCGGGTGGTACGAGAGGCGGACCGGGTGGCCGCCGTCCTGGCTCCCAAGCCAGTCGGCGAGGGTGCGGACGGCGGCCCGGGCGACCCCCCGGTCCTGCTCGTCGGCGTCGACCACCAGGCCGCCGATCCACCGGGAGCCGTCGTCGTCCACGCCCCACATCACGTGCCCGACCACGGTCTCGTCGGCGTACACCGCCAGCGAGGTCCAGACGTCGGAGCGCATGGTCAGCACCAGGTACCGGGCCGCCAGGGCCGGAACCCAGCCACGCTGGTCGTCACGGGGGGCGACGTCGGCAACCGCGCGCCAGTTGTCGTCGTCGACCGGGCGCACGGTGACGTGACGGCCGGCCCGGTCGCGCAACCCAGAATCGATCATGGAGCCGAGCCTAGGCGGCGGCCCGAACGTCGGCGACCACATTCCGCCCCACCGCCCGACACCACCGCCCGCCGGACGCTGCCGGGCGCCGAACGCCACCGACCGCCGCCGGGACTCGACCGGTTCAGCTCGCCCGGGCGTCGAGGAAGGGCCGTGGATCACCGGCGCCGAGATCGGTGATCCCGGCGGTGCGCAGGGCGCCAATGGCCATCGTCCGGCGCACCGCGGCAAAGGTGATCACGTGGCCGATCGTCCCGCCCAGGGTGTGGGTGGCCGGGGGCGAACAGGTGGTGTCGACGAAGGTGTCGGCCAGCGTGCCGGCGGCCAGGGTCCGCGCCACGAAGGCCCGCCAGTCCCGGCCGGCCACCGCGTGGCGGGCGGCCAGACCGGCGACCGACCGGTCGCTCTCGTCGGGCCAGTCGCCGCCGCGCAGCGCGGACAGCCAGTGCTCCTCCTGGGTGACCATCGCGTTGATCAGCGAGCGGAGGGTCGGCCCCTCGTCGATGGTCTCCACCGAGACGGTCACGGGGCGGTCGAGCGCCTCGTCGTCGAGGGTGGCGGCGCGGTCGATGATGGCGGTCAGGGTGTCGACGTGGTGGTCGACGAGATGTTGCAGCACGTTCATCGCGGTCTCCTCGCGGGATGCCGGCAGCCGCAGGCCACCGGGCGGCTGGAAGTGGACGCCGCTGGGGCAGGGCAGCTCCAGCTCATGGAAGGTGAGCGGCCTGCGACGCCGGACGTCCGTCGGCGGCACGCCGTAGGCGCGCAGGAAGGCGCGGGTGAACGCCTCGTGCGAGCCGTAGCCGGCCTCGACGGCGACGTCGAGGACCGTGAGGTCGGTGCTGGTGAGCCGGTACGCGGCGCGCTCCAGCAGCAGCCGACGGCGCAGGGCGCCCGGTGGCTCGCCGGTGGCCGCGGCGACCAACCGGTCGAAGTGGAACCGGGACAGGTGCGCCCGCGCCGCCAGGTCGACCGGGCTGGCGGTGGGATCGTCCAGCCCGGCCTGCACCCAGTGCAGGATGCTGGTCAGGCCGTCCGTCGTCGTCATGGGAACAGCCTGCACCCGGGGACGTCGGTGGCGCTTGACCGCCGTTGCGGACCTTCCGGTGACCGGCCCGGGTCCTGGGCCGGCGCGGAGCTCAGTCGAGCAGGGCGTCCAGGCCGATGGTCAGGCCGGGCCGGGTGCGCACCGCGCGCACCGCCAGCAGCACGCCGGGCATGAACGAGGCCCGGTCGTACGAGTCGTGCCGGATGGTCAGCGTCTCCCCGACGGTGCCGAAGAGCACCTCCTGGTGGGCGACCAGGCCGGTGGCCCGGACGGCGTGCACGCGTACCCCGTCGATGTCGGCGCCACGGGCGCCGGCGACCTCGTCCTTGGTGGCGTCCGGCACCGGGCCGAGACCGGCCTCGG
This sequence comes from Micromonospora sp. BS32, assembly GCF_059089345.1. NCBI lineage: Bacteria > Bacillati > Actinomycetota > Actinomycetes > Micromonosporales > Micromonosporaceae > Micromonospora > Micromonospora sp. BS32. Next base: position 44,085 of record NZ_JBSSHR010000001.1, on the reverse strand, counting down.
CGCGCGCCCGGGCGATCAGCCGCGCGGTGTGCGTGGCGGTGCCGCTGGGGGCGTCCAGCTTGCGCGGGTGGTGCTGCTCGATGATCTCCACGGACTCGAAGTGCCGGGCGGCCCGGGCGGCGAACTGCATCATCAGCACCGCGCCGATGCCGAAGTTCGGGGCGATCACCACGCCGACGCCCGGCTTGCGCTCCAGCCAGCCGCGCACCCGGTCGAGCCGCTGCTCGGTGAAGCCGGTGGTGCCGACCACCGCGTTGATGCCCTGGTCGATGCACCAGTGCAGGTTGTCCATGACGACGTCCGGCGTGGTGAAGTCGACGACCACCTCGGCGCCCGCGTCGGAGGCGTTGAACAGCCAGTCGCCCTGGTCGACCATGGCCACCAGATCCATGTCGGGGGCGGTGTCGACCGCCTTGCACACCTCGGCGCCCATCCGGCCCCGGGCACCCAGCACGCCGACCCGGATCGGCTCGTCCGGGCCCTTCTCCTGCTCGTCAGTCACGGAGCACAACCTATCCCAATCTCCGACGCCGTCACCCGGGCGGACCACCCACCGTCCCCGTTGCGGGGCAGCGGTCAGACGGAGAAGTCGCTCTCGCCGAACGGGCCGACCACGGCCAGGGACATCGGACGGCTGAGCAGCTCGGCGGCGAGGGTGTTGACGTCCGCCACGGTGACCGCGTCCACCCGGGCCAGCAGCTCGTCGACGGGCATCAGGTCGCCGTAGAGCAGCTCCCCCTTGGCCAGCCGGCTCATCCGGGAGCCGGTGTCCTCCAGGCCCAGCACGAACGAGCCCTTGCTCATCCCCTTGCCCCGGGCCACCTCGGCCTCGGTGAGCCCCTCGGCGGCCACCCGGGCCAGCTCGGCGCGGGTCAGCGCCAGCACCTCGTCCACCTTGCCCGGCGCACAGCCGGCGTAGACGGCGAAGAGGCCGCTGTCGGCGTACTGGCTGGCGTAGGAGTAGACCGAGTAGGCCAGGCCGCGCCGCTCGCGGATCTCCTGGAACAGCCGGCTGGACATGCCGCCGCCGAGGACGTTGTTGAGCACCCCGAGGGCGAAGCGCCGCTCGTCGGTGCGGTCGATGCCGCGGCCGCCGAGGATGACGTGCGCCTGCTCGGTCTCCTTCGGCTCGACCAGGACGGCCGCCGGCTTGGTGCGTACCTCCGGGGTGGCCGACCGGTGGGTGCCCGGCGCGGCCGGGTCGGTGTCCAGCGGGGTGCCGCGCAGCGCCTGGCGGACCAGCTTGACCACGGCGGCGTGGTCGAGGTTGCCGGCGGCGGCGATGACGATCTGCGGCGGGGTGTAGCGGCCGCGGTAGAAGCTCTGGATCTGCCGCCGGGTCATCGGGGTGACCGTCTCCTCGGTTCCGGAGATCAGCCGGCCCAGGGGGTGGTCGCCGTAGACGGCGCGGGCGAAGAGGTCGTGCACCTCGTCACCGGGCTCGTCGTCGTGCATCGCGATCTCTTCGAGGATGACGCCGCGCTCGGTCTCCACGTCGGCCGGTTCGAGCACCGAGTCGGCGACCGCGTCGCACATGACGTCGATGGCCAGCGGCAGGTCCTCGTCCAGCACGCGGGCGTAGTAGCAGGTGTATTCCTTGGTGGTGAAGGCGTTGGTCTCGCCACCCACCGCCTCGATCTCGGAAGAGATCTCCAGCGCGCCACGCTTGTGGGTGCCCTTGAAGAGCAGGTGCTCCAGGAAGTGCGCGGCGCCGGCCTGCGGGCCGGTCTCGTCCCGCGAGCCGACCGCCACCCAGATGCCGAAGGAGACGCTGCGCATCGCCGGAATCGCCTCGGTGAGCACCCGCAGGCCGCTGGGCAGCACGGTACGCCGGACGGTGCCGCCCAGTGGGTCGTCACTCAGCGTGCGGGTGACCGCCCGGGCCGCGCCCCCGGCGGACCGGGTGGACCCGGTGGCGTGCCGGACGGCGTCGGACGACGCCACCCCCCGTCGGCGCGCAGGGAAAGACGAACGCTGGGCCCGACTCACGGAAACCTGCTCTCACATCTACGAGGGGTGGGGTGGGACGAACCGGCCGGGTGACGACGTCGTCGTCACCCGGCCGGGTGCTGCTCAGCTGTGTCGGGTCCGGCGGCGCGGACGCTCGCCGCCCTCGCCACCCTCGCCGCCGCCCGGGGCGCGGTCGCCGCCGCCCGGGCCACGACCGCCCCGGTCGCCGCCGCGGTCGCGGTCACCACGGTCACGCGGACCGCGGTCGCCGCCCCGGCGCTCGCCGCCCTCGGCGGCGGCCTCACCGGCGGCCGGCGCCTCGGCGCCCTCCGGCCGGACCTTGTCCAGGTAGATCTTGCCGCGGGCGTCGATGTCCGCGATCTCCACCTCGACCCGGTCGCCGACGTTGAGGAAGTCCTCGACCTTCTCGACCCGCTTGCCGTCGCCCACCTTGGAGATGTGCAGCAGGCCGTCGCGGCCCGGCAGCAGCGAGATGAACGCGCCGAACGCGGCGGTCTTGACCACCGTGCCGAGGAACCGCTCCCCCTGCTTCGGCAGGGTCGGGTTGGCGATGCCGTTGATCCGGTCCACCGCCGCCTGGGCGGAGGGGCCGTTGGTGGCGCCGACGTAGATCGTGCCGTCGTCCTCGATGGAGATCTCGGCGCCGGTCTCGTCCTGGATGGCGTTGATGGTCTGGCCCTTCGGGCCGATCACCATGCCGATCTTGTCCACCGGGATCTTGACGGTGGTGACCCGCGGCGCGTACTCCGACATCTCCGCCGGCGACTCGATCGCCTGCTTCATGACGCCGAGGATGGTCTGCCGGGCCTCGTTCGCCTGCTGGAGCGCGGCGGCGAGCACGTCCGACGGGATGCCGTTCAGCTTGGTGTCGAGCTGCAGCGCGGTGACGAACTCCGGCGTGCCGGCGACCTTGAAGTCCATGTCACCGAACGCGTCCTCGGCACCGAGGATGTCGGTCAGCGTCACGTACTGGGTCTTGCCGTCCACCTCGTCGGAGATGAGCCCCATCGCGATGCCGGCCACCGGCGCCTTGAGCGGCACACCGGCGGAGAGCAGGGCCAGGGTCGAGGCGCAGACCGAACCCATCGAGGTCGAGCCGTTCGAGCCGAGCGCCTCGGAGACCTGACGGATCGCGTACGGGAACTCCTCGCGCGACGGCAGCACCGGGATCAGGGCCCGCTCGGCGAGCGCGCCGTGGCCGATCTCGCGCCGCTTCGGCGAGCCCACCCGGCCGGTCTCACCGGTCGAGTACGGCGGGAAGTTGTAGTTGTGCATGTAGCGCTTGCGGTTCTCCGGGGAGAGGGTGTCCACCATCTGCTCCATGCGCAGCATGTTCAGCGTGGTGACGCCGAGGATCTGGGTCTCGCCCCGCTCGAACAGCGCCGAGCCGTGCACCCGCGGCAGCACGCCGACCTCGGCGGTCAGCGGACGGATGTCCCGCGGGCCGCGGCCGTCGATCCGGACCTGCTCGCGCAGCACCCGGTTGCGGACCTCGGACTTGGTCAGCGACCGGAAGGCGGCGCTGAGCTCCTTCTCGCGGCCCTCGAACCGGCCGCCGAGCTCCTCGGCGACCTTGGCCTTGATCCGGTCCAGGGCCTCCTCGCGGTCCGCCTTGCCGGCGATCTGCAGGGCCTCGGCCACCTCGGCGCGGACCAGGTCGGCCACCGCCTGGTAGACGTCGTCCTGGTAGTCGAGGAAGACCGGGAACTCGGTGACCGGCTTCGCGGCCACCTCGGCCAGCTCGCTCTGCGCGCGGCACAGCTCACGGATCGCCGGCTTCGCGGCCTCCAGGCCGCTGGCCACGATCTCCTCGGTCGGCGCGGTGGCGCCGCCCGCGATCAGGGCGACCGCGTTCGGCGTGGCCTCGGCCTCGACCATCATGATCGCGACGTCGCCGTCCGGCAGGGTGCGGCCGGCCACGACCATGTCGAAGGTGGCCCGGGCCAGCTCCTCCAGGGTCGGGAAGGCGACCCACTGGCCGTCGACGTGCGCGACCCGGGTCGCCCCGATCGGGCCGGAGAACGGCAGGCCGGAGAGCTTGGTCGACATCGAGGCGGCGTTGATCGCCACGACGTCGTACGGGTGCTGCGGGTCGAGCGCGAGGACGGTCTCGACGACCTGGACCTCGTTGCGCAGGCCCTTGACGAACGACGGGCGCAGCGGCCGGTCGATCAGCCGGCAGGTGAGGATGGCGTCCTCGCTGGGACGACCCTCGCGGCGGAAGAACGAGCCGGGGATCCGGCCCGCGGCGTACATCCGCTCCTCGACGTCGACGGTCAGCGGGAAGAAGTCGAACTGCTCCTTCGGCTGCTTGCCGGCGGTGGTGGCGGATAGGACCACCGTCTCGCCCAGCTGGGCGATGACGGAACCGGCGGCCTGGCGGGCCAGCCGACCGGTCGAGAAGGTGATCTCACGGGTACCGAAGGACCCGTTGTCGATCACAGCGGTACGGGATTCGGTGCCGAGGTTGGTCTCGGTCATGTGCGGTGGTGCTCCTTCGCGTCGTGGGCCCACGACACCGGAGCTGCTCAGACGGCCGGTCTTCGATCGAAGCGCCCGGGTGACCGGCACGAGGCCGGGATTCCCGGGGGCCACTACCGGAGACCGGTACGCTGACCGGCTCCCTCTCGGGTGGTCGCGCGGCCCTGTTCTTCTGTGGTACCGAAGCGGGGGAGCGGCCGGTCGGCCACTCCCCCGTCACGTCATCGGCGCAGGCCGAGCCGCTCGATGAGCGACCGGTAGCGGTTGATGTCCTTCTTCTGGACGTAGTTGAGCAGCCGGCGGCGACGGCCGACCAGCAGCAGCAGCCCACGGCGGCTGTGGTGGTCGTGCTTGTGCACCTTCAGGTGCTCGGTGAGCTCCGCGATCCGCTTGGTGAGGACCGCGACCTGGACCTCCGGCGAACCGGTGTCGCCCTCGGCGGTCGCGTACTCCGTGCGGATCTTGGCCTTGGCTTCCTGATCGAGCGCCATGTTCTCCCTGTTTCGGTGGGTTGATCACTGGTGTCCGTCGGACCGGTCAGGAGACCGGAACGGACCGGCACCTCGCACCCGCGGCGTCGTGCAGGCACGCGAGGCCCCACGTCGGTCAGCCGACGTCCCCGCCAGACTACCAGCCCACACCGGTACGCCCGGTCAAGGGCGGCGATACGGCCCGTGCCGCGCTCAGCCGACCGCGCGCCGGGTCCGCTCCACGTCCTCGGCGATCTGCGCCACCAACGGCTCGATCGCGTCGTAGCGACGCTGCTCCCGCAGGTGCGCGACGAAGTCCAGGGCCAGCCGCTCGCCGTACAGGTCGCCGGTGAAGTCCAGCGCGTACGCCTCCACCCGGCGCTCCCGCCCGGAGAAGGTGGGGTTGGTGCCGATCGACACCGCGGCGGCCAGCGGCGCCGGGTGGCCACGCCGGATCAGCCGGGCCGCGTACACCCCGTCGGCCGGGACCGCCGCGTACCGGTGGCAGAGCAGGTTGGCGGTGGGATAGCCCAGCTCACGGCCGCGCTGGTCGCCCCGGACCACGACACCTTCGACCCGGTGCGGGCGGCCCAGCGCGCCGGCCGCGGCGCCCACGTCCCCGGCGTCGACGCAGGACCGGATGTACGTGGAGGAGAAGACCGTGCCGGACTCGGCGACCAGCGGCGCGCCCTCCACCCCGAAGCCGAAGGTGCGGCCGAGCCGCTCCAGCAGGGCCACGTCCCCGGCCGCCCGGTGCCCGAAGCGGAAGTTGTCCCCCACCACGACCAGGGTGGCGTGCAGGTGCTCGACCAGGATGTCGTGCACGAACGCCTCGGCGGGCAGCCGGGAGAACTCCGGGGTGAACGGCACCACGCAGAGCACGTCCACGCCGAGCGCCTCGATCAGCTCGGCCTTGCGGGCCGGCTCGGTGAGCACGGCCGGGTGCGAACCGGGGCGGACCACCTCGGCCGGGTGCGGGTCGAAGGTGACCACCACCGACTTCACGCCCAGCTCCCGGGCCCGGGACACGGCGTGCCCGATGGTCGCCTGATGCCCCTTGTGCACGCCGTCGAAGACGCCGATGGTGACGACCGACCGCCCCCAGCCACCGGGCGCCGCGTCGTAGCCCCGCCACCGCTGCATGCCGCTCCTCCCCTGCTCTCCCGCGTCGCCCGCGGGCTCCTCCACCCGGCCGCGCGGCCGGCGGAATCCCGCCCCGCCGTCAGGCCGGGGCGAGCACGATCTCGGCGCGGGCCCGGCCGTCCCGCTCGCTGACGATAGCGATCACACCGCCGGTCGGACCGAAGACGGCGTACGGCCCGGCGATGCCGGCCGGGTCGAGCGGGCCGCCGTGGGAGAGCACCTTCGCCTCGTCGGCGGTGGCGTCCCGGCGCGGGAAGTACCGGTCGGCGGCCGCGTCGAGCGGCAGGTTGACCACCTCGGGCGCGCGCTGTTCCAGCTCGTCGAGGGTGGCCGCCTCACCGAGGGTGAAGTTGCCCACCGCGGTCCGCCGCAGCGCGGTCAGGTGCCCGCCCACCCCGAGCGCCAGGCCCGCGTCCCGCGCGAGCGCCCGGATGTACGTCCCGGACGAGCAGGTCACGTCGACGTCGACGTCGACCACGTCGGGCTGGTCCCGCCGGATCGCCAGCACGTCGAGGCGGGAGACGGTGACCCGCCGGGCGGGCAGCTCGACGCTCTCCCCCTCGCGGACCCGCTTGTACGCCCGCTCACCGTTGACCTTGATGGCACTGACCGCGCTCGGCACCTGGTCGATCTCGCCGGTCAGCGCGGCGAACGCCCGGTGGATCGACTCGTCGGTGACCGTGCCGGCCGCAGTGGTGGCGATCACGTCGCCCTCGGCGTCGTCGGTGACGGTGGCCTGCCCGAGCCGGACGGTGGCGGTGTAGCTCTTGCCGGCGCCGATCACGTACGTCAACAGCCGGGTGGCCCGGCCGACGCCGATGACCAGCACGCCGGTCGCCATCGGGTCGAGGGTGCCGCCGTGGCCGACCCGGCGGGTCTTCGCCAGCCGGCGGATCCGCGCCACCACGTCGTGCGACGTCATGCCGCCGGGCTTGTCCACCACGATCAGACCGTCAGTGCTCACGTGCGCCAAGCCTGCCAGACGGGGTCGCCCGCGCCTTCACCGCACGGCACAATGCCCCTCGCGTCCCCCACTGACTCTGGAGTCCCGATGAGCAATCCGCCGTCTCACGAGCACCGCGCCCGGGTCGACCTGCCGGAGTGGATGCGCAACCCGGAGCCGCCCCGCCGCACTCCGGGCCGGCTGCTCTCCGAGCTGGTCGACCACACGCCGGTGCTGCGCGAGGCACGGCGCGCGGTGTGGCGGTGGCGGGCGCACACCCGGTTCAGCGAGCGGCACCCCGCGCTCTCCTCGATCTTGTCCTTCGTGTTCGTCGCGGTGACGGCCACCGTTCTTGTCGTCGGCACCCTCTACCTGTTCTACCGGATCTCGCACCGCGAAATCTGAGCCGGCCGGAAAGGGACGGCACCACGGCGCGCCGGATGCAAAGATCGTGCGCCCGCCCTCCGCCATACCTCCCGGGACGCCAGATGACCGACAAGCAGCCCGACACCCGGCCGGACGCCCCGGTTCCGCACACCGTCGCCTCACGGGGTGAACCGGTCCGGCTTCCGGGGTGGATGACCGGCGACGACGCGGTTGAGCCCCTGACCCGCGGCGAGCGTGCCCGGCTCAGCTGGGCCCGGCACCGGGGGCGGCTCCTCGTCGGTTTCGTTGCCCTGGTCCTGCTGGCCCTCCTCGGCGCGACGGCGGTGGTCGGCCGGTACGTCGTGGACGGCGTCCGCGCCGGCACCGACCCCACTGCCATGCCCGTGCCCACCAGCAACATCGGGGAACCTCGGGACCTCTTCGCCGGAAGCGTGGCCGCCGACTTCTCGGTCGGCGAGGCGGCGCTCGTGCTGCCCACGGTCACCGCGCAGGGGCCGTTCAGCCCAACCGAGGTACGCGACTCACTCACCAGCGTTCGAAAGGCCCTGGTGGCGGCCCGCATCGCCGGCCCGATGCGGTCGGGTGACCAGGAGCCGTTCCTCGCCCTGCTCGCTCCGGACGCCCGTAGGGACCTGACCACGGACTTCGACGGCTACGTCTTCCTCAACTACGCCACCCGGATCGACTCCCGAGGTTTCCGCGCTGGTGAGCCAAGGGCGAAGGGCACGATCATCTACCGGGCGACGACGAACGACAACGGTGTCCCGATCCTGGAGATCACCACCGAGTACGTCTGGATCTATCCGTTCGACGTCCCGAGCACGACGCCGGACCGGGCCGGTCTGGCGGCGATCCGGGACCGGGTGGTGTGGCACGTACCGCAGGCGGGCGCCGTACGCCCCACCGAGCGAGGGCTCTGGCTGGTGTCTGCACAGGCGTCGACGAGCAACGTGGACTGCTCGCGGCTGAAGGAGGGCTTCCTCACCGTCGCGCCATGGATGGGCGGCTCGGGGTCGTTCAAGCCCTGCTGAGTCAGCGGACCGCGCCGACCACCGCCCACCCGCCGGAGCGCAGCCGCAGCAGCAGGGCGACCAGCCGGATCACGATGAACAGGGTGAGCCCGGCCCAGATCCCGCCGAGCCCGAGGCCCAGCCCGTACGCCAGCCAGACCGCCGGCAGGAAGCCGCCGAGCGCCGCGACGATGGTGAGGTTGCGCAGGTAGCGCACGTCGCCGGCGCCGATCAGCACCCCGTCGAGGGCGAACACCACCCCGGCCAGCGGCTGCATCGCCACGAACCAGGGCCAGGCGATCATCGCCTGGTCGCGGACCTGCGGGTCGGAGCTGAACCAGGACGGCACCACGCCCGCACCGGCGGCGATCAGCACCGCGAAGCCCACCCCGCAGACGCCGCCGAGCAGCGCGAACCGGCGGGCCAGGGCGCGGGCGCTGGCGTCGTCGCCCGCGCCGAGCGCCGCGCCGATGAGCGCCTGCGCGGCGATGGCCAGGGCGTCGAGCACCAGGGCGGTGAAGAACCACAGTTGCAGGGCGATCTGGTGGGCGCCGACGGCGGCGGCGCCGAAGCGGGCGGCGACCGCGGTGGCGGAGAGGAAGCTGGCCTGGAAGGCGACGCCGCGCACGAGCAGGTCCCGGCTGAGCACGAGCTGCTGGCGGATCAGCCGCGGCCGGGGCCGCAGGGAGACCCGTTCGCGGACCAGCGCGGCGGCGAAGAGCCCGCCGGAGAGGGTCTGCGCGACCGCGTTGGCGACCGCCGAGCCGACCAGGCCGAGCCCGGCGGGATAGACCAGCAGCGGGCAGAGCAGCGCGGAGAGCAGGTTGGGCGCGAGCACAAAGACCAGCGGCCGGCGGGTGTCCTGGATGCCGCGCAGCCAGCCGTTGCCGGCCGCGGCCAGTAGCAGACCGGGAGCGCCGAGGGCCGCGATCCGCAGCCACTGCGCGGCGGCGCCGGCCACGTCGTCGCCACCACCGGCGAGGGTACGCGCCAACACCCCGCCGCCGAGCTGCATGCCGACCGCCACCAGCACCCCGGCGCCGAGGGCGAGCCAGGACGCCTGGACGCCCTCGGCCACCGCCGCGGCCCGGTCGCCGGAGCCGAAGCGCCGGGCGGCCCGCCCGGTGATGCCGTACGCGAGGACGGTGCCCAGCCAGGCGGTCAGGGTCATCACGGTGCCGCCGACGGCCAGCGCGGCGAGCGGCACCCGGCCGAGGTGCCCGACCACGGCGGTGTCGACCAGCACGTAGAGCGGTTCGGCGGCCAGCACCACGAGGGCGGGCAGGGCTAGGGCGGCGATCCGACGCGGTGGCGCGATCGCGGTGGCTTCGGCGGTGGCGGGCTGGCTCATCGCCGCCGATCCTGGCACGGTGCCGGTAAGGATCGCAATACCCTTGGGCGCTTACCTTCGGGGCAGCGAGGCGGCACCGCCCGGTCGTACCCTGGGCCGGTGACCCTCCCCCTGCCCGACGGCGAGTTCCAGGCCTACCTCTTCGACTGCGACGGCACCATCGCCGACTCGATGCCCCTGCACCACGTCGCCTGGCAGCAGGCCCTCGGCGAGTGGGGCTGCGAGCTGCCCGAGGAGCTCTTCTACGCCTGGGGCGGCCGGCCCCCCGCCGAGATCATCGCCACCCTCAACGAGCGGCACGGGCTGACCATGCCGGTCGCGACGGTCGACCGCCGCCGGGAGGAGCTGTTCCAGGAGTTCCTGCCGCAGGTCACCGCCGTGCCGGAGGTACTGGCGCACATCGAGGACGCCCACGGCCGGCTGCCCTTCGCGGTGGTCTCCGGCGGCGCCCGGGCGTCGGTCACCGCCTGCCTGACCGCCCTCGGCCTGCTCGACCGGTTCGACGTGCTGGTCTGTGCGGAGGACTACGCGCGCGCCAAGCCACATCCGGAGGCGTTTCTGCTCGCGGCCCGGCTCCTCGACGTGCCGGCGCGGTCCTGCCTGGTCTTCGAGGACGCCGACCTCGGCATCCAGGCCGCCACCGCCGCCGGCATGGCCTCGGTACGCGTCCCGTCCCCGCGGCAACGGCAGACCACCGGCAACCGGTCGGCATAGAGGACGGCATGCCAGGCCGGCAGGCGCACCGGCCCGAGATGGGGGCCGCGCCGGGGCGCACTCTCCCTGGCGTGCGCCCGCTGCGGCTGCGCGGTGCGCGGCTGGAGCGGCTGCGCGGTGCGCGGCTGGAGCGGCTGCGCGGTGCGCGGCTGGAGCGGCTGCGCGGTGCGCGGCTGGAGCGGCTGCGCGGTGCGCGCCCGCCGCGGCTGCGCGGTGCGCGGCTGGGGCGGCGCTCAATGCGCCGACAGCGTGCGCGGCCACCGGTGGACGTCGGCGCGGCTGCGCAGCCGGACCAGCGGCAGGTGTGGCGCGTGCGCGGCGCGGGCCGCGAGGACCCGGGGGCGGGAGTCCCGGGGATAGCGCCGCACGTACCGGAGGAAGTCCAGGTCGAGGCGCTCGGGGCAGCCGTCGGGGAGGTCGTCGCGGCCGGCGGCGCGTGGATCCCACCGGCGCCGCAGCACCCGGGCGAAACAGAGCGGCCAGGGCAGGTCCACCAGCACCAGCAGGTCGGCCCGGGGCAGCCGCAGGTCGAGGGTGGCGCCGTAGTTGCCGTCCATCACCCAGCTCGGGCGGGCGGCGAGCGCGGCCACCTCGGCCCGGAAGTCCGCCTCGTCGGGGGCCACCCAGCCCGGCCGCCAGTAGTGCCGGTCGAGGTGGATCAGCGGGAGGTCGAGCCGGCGGGCGACGGCGCGGGCCAGCGTGCTCTTGCCGGCGCCGGAGCTACCGACGATCAGGACCCTGCGCACCGGGCGACGGTACCGGGAACGCCCGCCTGCCTGGGTGCTCGGACGGTCGCGGCCGGAGGGCGAAGTCCCCGAGAGCGACATGACGCTGCGTCATACGGCTCCTCCGGCCTTCCGCAGCCCGGGCCCGACACGTCAGCGGTCGGCGGCGGCACCAATCGCCCGGCGGGAGGCCGGCCGGTCGGCGGTGCGATCCGTCAGGCGGTGACGTCGTCGTGCGGTGACGGCGGGCGGTGATGTCGTCGGGCGGTGACGGCGTCGTGCGATCCGAGGGGCGGTGACGTCGTCGACGCGGACGACGGCGGCGTCACCGCCGGTCGGCCAGCGTCACTGGCGGGTGTCCATCGAGGTCTGCAGGGCGCGCCGCATCTGCTCGCGCGCCTCGTCGGTGCTCTCGGTCTTGGGCTTGGTCGCCATCTTCGGTCCCTTCCAGGGTGCGAGCCACCGTCAGCGGTGGCCCTACGGGCGGTCCTGCTGTGCGCCCGGCGTGCGGTCCGGGATTACCGGAGCGGCTCGCCTGGCAGCGTGAGCCCGGGTCGGTCTGACCCTGGAGGGAGGCGGCACCGGGTGTGGCACCACCGCCCACGACCTGCGTCGCGTCGCGTCGCGGGCCGATTCCCAAGTTAACGTTCACTTTCCACATGCTGCCCACTGTTCCCGAAATATGGGCGAACGAGCGTTCAGCGGGCCAGGAAGTGCCAGCCCAGCCACCACCAGAAGCCGAACAGCCCGATCCGCCCCACCGGCACCGGGCCGACCTCGTAGCGCATGACGTAGGCGCAGACGTCACCGAGCGACGGGACCCGGGAGCCGGGACGGCGGGACGCCGACTCGACCGCCGCGAAGAGCGCCAGTGCGGTGAGGAAGCCGCCGACGGCGAGGACCCGCATCATCGGCGTACCAGCCCCCAGAACGCGGTCAGCCAGCCCAACCAGGCCGCCGAGCGGACCAGCTCGTCCTCCAGCATCGGATCGACCAGCCGGGAGAAGGTCGGGAACTCGTCACCCGCCGAGAGCACGAACGTGGCGCCCTCGAGGACGCCGAAGACCGCCACCGGGAGCACCCACCAGATCGCGCCCGTGCTCAACCGGCGTGGCGGCGGCCGCCGGGGCACCCAATTGCCGGAGCCGAGCCAGATCAGCGCCCCGCCGGTGCCCAGCGTCCAGAGGTTCGCCTGCGCCGAGAACGACGGCAACTGCCCGCCGACCAGGGAGAGGCAGGCCAGCACCGGCACGGTGACGATCGGCCGGTCCCACGCCCGTGGGGCCTCGACGACGAGCTCGTGCGGCTGCTCCATCCTCCGATTCTGCCCGCGCCCACCCGGCGCGGGAAGACCCACACCCGCCGGGCCCGGCTCAGCCCCGGATCAGCGCGCCGTCGAGCTCGTCCCGGATCTGCCCGGCCACCTCGTCCCGGCCGCCCCGACCGGTGAAGCCGGCGGCGAAGCGGTGCCCGCCGCCGCCCAGCGCCATCGCCACCCGGCTGACGTCGACCGCGCCCTTGCTGCGCATGGAGACCGCCCACTCGTCGGCGGCGACCTGCTTCAGCACGCAGGCGACGTCCGCCTCGGCGGTGCACCGGACCGAGTCGATCAGCGCCTCCAGCACGTACGGCCGCTGGTCGTGCCGGGCCAGGTCGTCCAGCGTCGCGTACGTCCAGACCAGGCCGTGCCCGGCGGCGGCCGCCGGTTCCAGGGTGGCCCGGCCCAGCACCTCGCCGAAGAGCCGGACCGCGCCGAACGGCCGGGTGTCGAAGACCCGGCGGGAGATGTCGCCCGGCCGGATGCCGGTGGCCAGCAGCCGCGCCGCGAGCTGGTGCACCGCCGGGGTGGTGGCCTCGAACCGGAACGAGCCGGTGTCGGTGGTCAACGCGACGTAGAGGCAGGTGGCGATCTCCGCGTCCAGCGGCACGTCGAGCCGGGAGAGGAGCTCCTCGGCGACCACCGAGGTCGCGGCGGCCGCCGGGTCGACCAGGTGGACGCCGCCGAAGCCGGTGTTCGAGGCGTGGTGGTCGAGCACCAGCACCGGCACGCCGGCGTCCAGCCGGTCGACCAGCTCACCCAGCCGGGACTCGCTGGCCGCGTCGAAGCAGACCACCAGGTCCGGATCCGGGTGCGCCACGGTCGCCGGCACCAGCAGGTCGAGCCCCGGCAGCCAGCTCAGGCTCTCCGGGAGCTCCGGCGGCCCCGGGAAGGTGGCGTGCAGCTGTCGCATCCCGAGCCGGCGCAGGCCGAGGCCGAAGCCGAGCATGCTGCCCAGGGCGTCGCCGTCCGGGTTGACATGGCAGATCAGCAGCACCCGGGCGTCGGCGGGCAGCCCGCGTACCGCCGCGACCGCAGCGGCCCAGTCGGCCTCGGTGGGGCCGGCCGGGGCCGACCCGTCGAGCAGCCCGCCGGTAACGCCCGGGGCGCCGGTCACCGCCGGTCCGTCGCGGGCGGGACGTCCTCGCCGGTGTCGGTGTCGTCCTCGGTGTCCTCGGTGTCCTCGGTGTCCTCGTCCAGCTTGTACGGCTGGGCCTCGCCCGCGTACTTGGCCTGGGCGGCCAGCCGCTGCACCTCCGCGTCGGCGTGCCGGGCCTGAGCGAGCAGGTCGTCGATCTGCTTGACCTGGTCCTGGACGTCGTCGAGGACGAAGGTCAGCGAGGGCGAGTGGCGCAGCCCGAGGGCCTTGCCGACCGTGCTGCGCAGCATGCCCTTGGCGCTCTCCAGCGCGGCGGCGGTGCTGGCCTGCGCGGTCGCGTCACCGAGCACCGTGTAGAACACCGTGGCGTCGCGCAGATCGGCCGTGATCCGGGCGTCGGTGATGGTGATCATCCCGAGCCGGGGGTCCTTGATCTGGCTCCGCACCACCGACGCAACCAGTTCACGGATGCGTTCCGCGTGCCGGCGTACCTTGGCCGGATCCATCTCCCCCACCTCCAGGGCATCCTGCTCCCGGCCGGAACGGCGGGCGCGGGGCGCCGCCGGGTCCGACCGCCCAACAACTCGAACATTACCCGGGCGCCCTGGCGGGTCGCGCGTCGCCGCCGGGTGGCGGCCGACACCACCCGTCGCCGGTGTCCGCCGACGTCCCTCAGTCGTCCTCGCCATGGAGCCGGCGGCGGACCGACAACAGCTCGGCCTCGGGGCGGGCGGCCACCAGGCGCTCGCAGGCATCGAGCACCTCGCGGACGTGGGCCGCCTCGGCGGCCACCACGGCCACCCCGATCTCGGCCCGACCATGCAGGTCGAGAGCTCCCACCTCGGCGGCCGACACCTCGAAGCGGCGCAGCGCCGCCACGATCGGCCGTACATATGATCTCTTGGCCTTGAGCGACCGGGAGTCGCCCGGCAGCAGCAGGTCGAAGACCGCGGTTCCGGTGAACATCACCCCGGACGTTACGGACAACCCCGGACATGATCAAGGGGTTTACGCCGAACGGCGTAAACCCCTTGATCAGCGTGTCACCACAGGATCAGGCGCGCGTCTTCTCCCGCATCTCGAAGGTCTCGATGATGTCGCCGGCCTGGACGTTGTTGTAACCAGCCAGGGTCAGACCACACTCGAAGCCCTCGCGGACCTCCGTGGCATCGTCCTTGAACCGCTTGAGCGAGCTGATCGTGAGGTTGTCCGCCACGACCGTCCCGTCCCGCAGCAGCCGCGCCTTGGCGTTGCGGCGGATGATGCCCGAGCGGACGATACAACCGGAGATGTTGCCGATCTTGGACGAGCGGAACACGTCGCGGATCTCCGCGGTGCCGAGCTCGACCTCCTCGTACTCCGGCTTGAGCAGGCCCTTGAGCGCCGCCTCGATCTCCTCGATGGCCTGGTAGATGACGGTGTAGTACCGGATCTCCACGCCCTCGCGGTCGGCCATCTCGCGGACCTTGTTGGAGGCCCGCACGTTGAAGCCGATGATCGTGACCGGCTCGGACGACGCGCTCGCGAGCATGACGTTGCTCTCGGTGATCGCGCCGACGCCCCGGTCGAGGACCTTGAGCTGGACCTCCTCGGGGATGTCAAGGTTGAACAGCGCGTCCTCGAGTGCCTCCACCGAACCGGAGACATCGCCCTTGAGGATGAGGTTGAGCGACGTCTTCTCGCCCTCCTTGAGCTGCTCCATGAGCGTCTCGAGGGTGGCCCGACCGCGGGAGTTGGCGAAGGACGCCGCCCGCCGCCGTGCCTGGCGCTGCTCGGCGATCTGCCGCACCGTACGGTCGTCCGCCGCGGCGAGGAACGTGTCACCCGCGCCGGGCGGCGCGGTCAGACCCAGCACCATGACCGGACGCGCCGGACCGGCCTCGCTGAGCTGGTTGCCGTTCTCGTCGAGCATGGCCCGGACCCGTCCGTGCGCCCCACCGGCGACGATCGAGTCGCCCGCCCGCAGGGTGCCCTTCTGGACCAGCACCGTCGCCACCGCACCGCGACCCTTGTCCAGGTGCGCCTCGATGGCCACACCCTGCGCCGGCCCGTCGATCGGAGCGGTCAGCTCCAGCGACGCGTCGGCGGTCAGCAGGACGGCCTCGAGGAGCTCCTCGATACCGATACCCGGCTTGGCTGCCACGTTGACGAACATGGTCTCGCCGCCGTACTCCTCGGCGACCAGGCCGTACTCGGTCAGCTGCTGGCGGACCTTGTCCGGGTTCGCCTCCGGCTTGTCGACCTTGTTGACCGCGACCACGATCGGCACGTCGGCCGCCTTGGCGTGGTTCAACGCCTCGATCGTCTGCGGCATGACACCGTCGTCGGCCGCGACGACCAGGATCACGATGTCCGTGACCTGGGCACCACGGGCACGCATGGCGGTGAACGCCTCGTGACCCGGAGTGTCGATGAAGGTGACCGCCCGGTCCTCGCCCTCGTGCGGGACGTGGACCTGGTAGGCGCCGATGTGCTGGGTGATGCCACCCGCCTCGCCGGCCACCACGTTCGCCTTACGGATGGCGTCGAGCAGCTTGGTCTTACCGTGGTCGACGTGACCCATGACGGTCACCACCGGCGCACGGCTGACCAGACGCTCCTCGGCCACCTCCGCGTCGAGGTCGATGTTGAACTGCGCGAGCAGCTCGCGGTCCTCGTCCTCCGGGCTGACGATCTGCACGTCGAAACCGAGGTGCTCACCCAGCAGCTGCAGGGTCTCGTCAGAGCAGGACTGGGTCGCGGTGACCATCTCGCCCAGGTTGAACATCTCCTGGACCAGCGAACCCGGGTTGGCGTTGATCTTGTCGGCGAAGTCCGACAGCGAGGCGCCACGGGAGAGCCGGACGACCTGACCCTGACCCCGGGGAGCACCCGAGCTCATGGTCGGAGCCGACAGGTTGTCGAACTCCTGTCTGCGCTGCTTCTTGGACTTGCGACCGCGCGTCGGCCGGCCACCCGGACGCCCGAAGGCACCCGCCGCGCCACCGCCACGGCCACGACCGCCGCCACCGGGACGACCACCGCCACCGGCCGGGGCACCCGGACGGAACCCGGCACCCGGAGCACCACCGCCGCCACCGGGGCCACCGCGGTAGCCACCGCCACCGCCGGCACCGCCACCGGGACCGCCGCGGTAGCCACCGCCACCGCCGGCACCGCCACCGGCACCGCCGCGGAAACCACCGCCGCCGCCACCGGGACGACCGGCGCCGCCACCGGGACCACCACGACCGCCACCGGGGCCGCCGGGGCGACCCGTGGTCGGCCGCTGGCTCGGCATGGACGCCGGGCTGGGACGCGGCGGCATGGAGGCCGGGCTCGGCCGCGGCGGCATACCCGCCGGGCTGGGCCGCGGACCGCCCGCACCGGCGGCCGGGGGCCGCTGCTGCTGGCCGCCCTGGATACCGAACGGGTTGTTGCCGGCGCCGCGCGCCGGCGGACGACCGCCCGGCCGGGCACCCGGACCCGGGGTCGGGCCACCGGGACGACCGGCGGCCGGGCCCGGACGGGCCGGGGCGGCGTTCGGGCCGGGACGCGGAGCCGGACCGGGGCGGGGACCGCCCTCGGTCGGGGGCTCCCGGCGGACGTTCTCGCGCTGCTGCTGGCGGGCGGCCTGCGCGGCCTTGACCGCGGCCTCCTGCTCAGCCTTCAGCGCGGCGGCGCGGGCCTCGGCCGCCGCCACCTCGATGTCGTGCGCGCTCGCCGGCTTGGCGACCGGAGTCGCCGGCTGCGGCGGGCCGGGGACCGGGCCCTTGGGCTTCGGTCCAGGGGTCGGCGCGGTCGGCCGCCGGGGCGGCATCGGCTTCGCCGAGACCCGGGGGGCACCCGGGGTCGGGGACGGCGTCGGGATCGGTGCCGGGCTCGGGGCGGCCGCCGGAGGGGCGGTCGGTGCCGAGGAACCACCGGCGGACGCGACGAAAGCGCCACGCAGACGTCGGGCGACGGGCGCCTCGACGGTGCTGGACGCGGACTTCACGAACTCGCCCATTTCCTTCAGCTTGGCGAGCACTGTCTTGCTCTCGACCCCGAGCTCTTTCGCAAGCTCGTGTACGCGGGCCTTACCTGCCACTGCACTCCTCACTCCGAGGTCGTGCGGGCAGTACCCGCAGCGACCTCACTCCTGCACTTGAAGCCTGGTCATTTCAGGGACTTCATCGTGTGCTCATGTCGGTCGTCCTACCCTGCTAGCGACCCTCGCCCGGTCGGGTTGACCGGACGTAGTGGTTGGCGCGTCGACGTACTCCGCGACGGCGCCGTGGTCGGGGACCCCGGTGATGCGCAGCGCACGCCCGAAGGCGCGACGCCGAACCGCCAGCGCGAAGCAGGCCGGATCCGGGTGCATGTTCGCTCCCCGACCCGGCAGGCTGCGGGTCGGATCGGGGCGGAGGCTGTGACCAGCCTCTTCACCGACCGCGACGACCCGCAACAATTCGCTGGCCGGCGCACGTCGCCGGCAACCCACACAGGTGCGCTCCGGCTGCGCGCGTCGTACCACTGGAGAAAGTCTACCCCTAGCTGCCCGAGATCGCGCCGCCCGGCTCCGGGACGTGATCAGCTCCGCCCCGGCCGGCCGTGCTCGCCTGCTCCGCGTCCGACCGGATGTCGATTCGCCAACCGGTCAAGCGGGCAGCAAGTCGGGCGTTCTGCCCCTCCCGACCGATGGCGAGCGAGAGCTGGAAGTCCGGAACGGTCACCCGGGCCGTCCGGCTGGCCAGGTCGACCACCTCGACCCGCAGCGCCTTGGCCGGGGAGAGGGCGTTGCCGACGAAGGTCGCCGGGTCGTCCGACCAGTCGATGATGTCGATCTTCTCGCCGTGCAGCTCGCTCATCACCGCGCGGACCCGCTGGCCCATCGGGCCGATGCAGGCGCCCTTGGCGTTCACGCCCTGGGTGGTGGAGCGCACCGCGATCTTCGTACGGTGACCTGCCTCACGCGCGATCGCGCCGATCTCGACCGTGCCGTCGGCGATCTCCGGCACCTCCAGCGCGAAGAGCTTCTTGACCAGCGCCGGGTGGGACCGGGACAGGGTGATCTGCGGGCCGCGCATGCCCTTGGCCACGTGCACCACGACGCAGCGGATCCGCTCGCCGTGCGCGTACCGCTCGCCGGGCACCTGCTCGGACTGCGGCAGGACGCCCTCCAGCTTGCCGAGGTCGACGCTGACGATGCCCTTCTCGACCCGCGCCTCGTGCGCCTGCACCACGCCGGTGACCAGGTCACCCTCGCGGCCGACGTACTCGCCGAAGTGCACCTCGTCGGTGGCCTCCCGCAGCCGCTGGAGGATCACCTGCTTGGCGGTCATCGCCGCGATCCGGCCGAAGTCGTGCGGGGTGTCGTCCCACTCCCGCACCACGGTGCCGTCGTCGTCCAGTTCCTGCGCGTAGACCAGGGCGGCCCCGGTCTTGCGGTCGATCTCCACCCGGGCGTGCGGCTCGGCACCGTCGGTGTGCCGGTAGGCGGTCAGCAACGCGGTCTCGATCGCCGCGAGGATCGTGTCGAACGGGATCTCCCGCTCGCGCTCGAGTGCGCGCAGCGCCGCGAGGTCGATGTTCACCTCTCCTCGTCCTCCACATCATCTTCGTCGTCGTCGGTGTCATCGCCGGCTTCGCCGGCCTCGTCCGCGCCGTCGAACTCGTCCGCCTCGTCGATCTCGTCGAGGCGGCTGAACTCGACCTGAACCCGACCGGGGCCCAGTTCGGCGTGGGAAAGCTCTGCGCGGCCGGAATCGGTCTCCAGCACCACGCGTTCGTCGTCGGCCTCGATGATCCGGCCGGTGACCTGGCGGTCGCCCGTCGGCTGCGCGTCGCGCTGCGCCGGCAGGCCGGCGCCGCCCCGGACGGTCACCTTGACCAGCCGGCCGACGTTGCGCCGCCAGTGCCGGGGCAGGGTCAGCGGCCGGTCCACACCCGGCGAGCTGACCTCGAGCTGATACTCGCCGGCCACGAGGTCGCCGCCGGCCTCCTCCGCCGCGTCCAGCGCCGCGGAGACCGCCCGGGAGACGTCCGCGACGGCGTCCAGGTTGATCCCACCGTCGGCGTCGACGATCACGCGTACGACGTGCCGCCGGCCGGCACGGGAGACGGAGAGGTCCTCCAGGTCGTAGCCCGCCTGGGTGATCACCGGTTCGATGACCTCGCGCAGCCGGTTCCGCCGCGCGGCGAGGTCGCCCCGGGGTGCGCCCGCACGGTCCCCGCCCCGCGGGCCGTCGGTACGACGGGGTCGACCCGCCGGCCCCGTCGGCCTGGTGGCACGGCCACGCTGCGTCATCTGCGCACCCTTCTCCTGGATCGGCGACGGCTTGGAAGCCTGCACGCCGGCACGCCACCGGGGCGGACCCGCCGGTGGCTGCGCAGAGCGTAACGCGCCGCAGGGGCAGCGGCCCGGGCGGCGCACCGACGCGGTGACCCACGTACCGGGGTGGATGGTGTTGACTTGTCCGGTGGCGACGGGCAGAACGACGAGGCACCCCGACGGATCGGGACGATCCAGGCGTTCGGTGCTGCGCGCGGGGGCGCTGCTGGCGGTGGGCGGCGCCGCCGTACCGCTGACCGGCTGTGATCTTTTCGACGGCGACGAGCCGGCCCCGCCACCCGACCCGCTGGAGCCGCTGGCCGGCGAGTCCGGCGAGCTGGCCGCCCGGCACCGCGCGGCGGTCGCCGCCGACCCGGGCCTCGCCGACCGGCTCACCCCGATCGCCGACGCGCACGCCGCGCACGCCGACGAGCTGCGGCGGCTGATCGGCCGGCCGGCGCCGTCGGGTTCCGCCGCGCCGGCCCCCAGCACGACCGCCGCCGACCCAGACACCCTGCTCGCCGATCTCCGCGCGGCGGAGCAGCGCGGCCGGGACAGCGCCGTGCGGGCCTGCGCCACCGCTCCCGGGGAGCGCGCCGCCCTGCTCGGCTCGATCGCGGCCGCCCGGGCGACCCATCTGGAGGCGTTGAAGTGACGGCCCGCTCCGCGCCCGGCGACGCCCTCGCCGCCGCGCTCTCCGCCGAGTACGCGGCGATCTACGCCTACGGCCCGATCGGGGTACGCCTGACCGACGACGACCGGCGGGCCGCCCGGGCCGCCGAGGCCGCGCACCGGGCCCGGCGGGACGCGCTGGTGCTCCAGCTCAGCGCCGGCGGCGGCCAGGTGCCCGCCGACCGGGCCGGCTACGCGCTGCCCTTCCCGGTCACCGACCGGGCCAGCGCGCTGCGGCTGGCCGTACAGGTCGAGGAGCGGACGGCGGCGTACTGGCGGGCGGCGCTGCCGGCCACCACCGGCGCCGACCGGACCAGGGCGCTCAACGCGCTGACCGACTGCGCCGTTCGGGCGACCCGGTGGCGGCGGACGGCCGGGGTCACTCCGATCACGGTGGCCTTCCCGGGCCGACCGGGCTGAGCGCCCGCCGGCCCGCTCCGGTTGCGGTACGCATACCAGGTATGCATACTCCGATGCCATGTCCATCCGTCACGGCCTGCTCGCCCTGCTCGAGCGTGGCCAGATGTACGGCTACCAGTTGCGGGCCGCGTTCGAGGAGTCGACCGGCTCGACCTGGCCGCTGAACATCGGGCAGGTGTACACCACCCTCAACCGGCTGGAACGCGACGGACTGGTCCGTCCGCTGCCGGAGCACGAGGGCGGCCAGCGGCCGTACGAGATCACCGACGCCGGGCGGGCGGAGTTGACGCTCTGGTTCGCCACCCCGATCAGCCGCAACGACCGGCCCCGGGACGAGCTGTCGATCAAGCTGGCCCTGGCGCTGACCACCCCGGGCGTCGACGTCCGGGCCGTGGTGCAGACCCAGCGCAGCGCGACCATGCGCACGCTGCAGGAGTTGACTCGATTGAAGTACGCCAGCGACCGGCCGGAGGACCTCCCCTGGCGGCTGGTGCTGGACGCGATGCTCTTCCAGACCGAGGCGGAGATCCGGTGGCTGGACCACTGCGAGACCACCCTGGTCCGGCACCGGCCGGCCGACCCGCCGGCGCCCGGGGCGGGACCGGACCCGACGGCCGTGCCGGACCCGGCGGCCCGGACCGACCAGGAAGCGCGCCGGTGACCGGAGCGGGGGACGCGGTGCTCGACCTGCGCGACGTCCACCGCACCCACGGCAGCGGACCGGCCGCCGTGCACGCCCTGCGCGGGGTGAGCCTCACCGTCCACCCCGGCGAGCTGGTGGCCGTGATGGGCCCCTCCGGCTCGGGGAAGTCCACCCTGCTCACGCTCGCCGGCGGGCTGGACCGGCCGACCGCCGGCGAGGTGCTGGTCGAGGGGGAGCCCCTCGGCTCGCTCGACCGGCGTGGGCTGGCCCGGCTGCGCCGCCGCCGGATCGGCTACGTCTTCCAGGACCTCAACCTGCTGGGCAGCCTCACCGCGGCGGAGAACGTCGCACTGCCGCTGGAACTCGACGGCGTCCGGGTACGACCGGCCCGGCGGGCGGCACTCGCCGCGCTGGACGAGGTGGGGCTGACCGGGCTGGGCGGGCGCTTCCCCGACCAGATGTCCGGCGGCCAGCAGCAGCGGGTGGCGATCGCCCGGGCGCTGGTCGGCGAGCGGCGGCTGGTGCTGGCCGACGAGCCGACCGGGGCGCTGGACTCGCAGACCGGCGAGGCGGTGCTGCACCTGCTGCGCCGCCGGGTCGACGCCGGCGCCGCCGGGGTGCTGGTCACCCACGAGGCGCGGCACGCCGGCTGGGCCGACCGGGTGGTCTTCCTCCGCGACGGGGTCATGGTGGACTCGACGGCGCCGCTGGCCGGCGTCGAACAGTTGCTCTCCGGCAGCGGCCGGTGAACCGACGGCTCGCCGCCACACTCGGCTCGTGGCGGGCCGCGCTGCGGATCGCCCGCCGGGAGGCGCGCCGGGCGCGCGGGCGTACCGCGTTGGTGCTGGCGATGATCGCCCTGCCGGTGCTGGCGCTGTCCTTCGTCGCGGTCAGTTACGACATGTCCGACCTGACCCGGGCGGAACGCGTCGGCCAGCGGCTCGGCGACGCCGACGCCGAGCTGCGCTGGGTGGCCGAGGACGCGGTCGTCCAGGACGCCTGGGGGGAGAACGCGGTCCCCCGCCGGGGTGCGCTCGCCGGGCGGGTCCGGCCGGCGACCGCGGCGGAGCTCACCGCGCTGCTGCCGCCGGGCAGCCGGATCGAGCCGGTGCTCTGGTGGGTCCCCGTCGAGCTGCGGGTCGGTGACCGGGTGGAATCCTTCAGCGGCCGGGTGTTGGACCTGACCGCGTCGCTGCCCCGCTCGCTGGTACGACTGCGGGCCGGCCGGGTGCCGGCCGGCCCGACCGAGATCGGGCTCAGCCGGCACGCCCTGGACCTGACGGGTGCCCGGATCGGCGGCACGGTGAGCACCGCCGACGGCTCCCGCACCTACAACGTGTCCGGGGAGCTCGAGTTCCCGGACGACCTGCGCGGCGCCGTCGCGCTGCACCCGGACGCCGCACCCCGCACCGTCGTCGAGTCGGACCGGAGCTGGCTGGTGGACCTGCCGGGCCCGCCCGACGAGGCGCTGGTCGGGCGGCTCAACGCGCACGGCGTCACGGTGAGCGCCCGCGCCCCGGTGCCCGGCGCGAGCCGCCTCGGGGCCGACCTCGGCCCGACCTCCGCCCTCCCCGACGCGGAGCAGACCGGCACGGCGGTGCTGGTGGGCGGGCTGGGGCTGCTGGAGGTGGTGCTGCTGGTCGGGCCCGCCTTCGCCGTCGGCGTACGCCGGCGGCGCCGGGACCTGGCGCTGGTCGCGGTGGCCGGTGGCGACGCCGGGCACCTGCGCCGGATCGTGCTCGCCGACGGGCTGGTGCTGGGCGGCGCCGGCGCGGCGCTCGGCGTGCTGCTCGGCGTGGGCACCGCCGTCGCCGGCCGCCCGCTGGTCGAGCAGTACGTGATCGGCGCGCGGATGGGCGGGTACCGGTTCTTCCCGGCGGCGCTGGCGGCGATCGTGGCGGTCGCCGTGCTGGCCGGGCTGCTCGCCGCGCTCGCCCCGGCCTGGACGGCCGCCCGGCAGGACGTGGTGGCCGGGCTCGCCGGCCGGCGCACGACCCCGCCGCACCGCCGCCGGTGGCTGGTCGCCGGGGTCGCCCTCACCCTGCTGGGCACGGCGACCGCCGCGGTGGGGGCGCAGCGGACCGGATCGGTGGTGATCCTGGCCGGGCTGGTCCTCGGCGAGCTGGGCCTGGTGTTCACCACCCCCACGCTGGTGGGGCTGCTGGCCCGGGCCGGGCGGATGCTGCCGCTCGCGCCGAGGATCGCCGTCCGCGACGCCAGCCGCAACCGGTCCTCCGCCGCCCCGGCCATCTCGGCGGTGATGGCGGCGGTGGCCGGCAGCGTGGCCGTCGGGGTCTACGTGGCCAGCGACGAGGCCCGGAACCAGGCGCAGTGGCAGCCCGCACTGCCCCCCGGTCACGTCCTGCTGCTGCGCGGGGATCCCGGGCACGGCCCGCTGCCTCCGCTGGCGGCGGTCGCCGAGCGGGTGCGCGCCGAGCTGTCCACGGACGCCGTCGCCCGGTACGACGTACCGGCCTGCGCACCGCCCCGCCGGGAGGAGGACGTCTGCTCGGTCACCCCGGTGCTGCCGCCCGAGCGGGCCTGCCCGTACCCGCCGGACAGGTTCGGTTCGGCCGCCGTCCGGCGTCGGGCGCTGGCCGATCCGCGCTGCCGGCGTCCCACCCCGAGCCCCGACGGGCTGTACCTGGCGACGACGGTCGACGACGGGTCCGCCCTGTCCGGGCTCACCGGCGCTCCCCCGGCGGAGACGGCGTCGGCCGCGGCGGTGCTGCGCGGCGGCGGGGCGGTGGTGACCGACCCGCGCTACGTCGTCGACGGCCGGATCACCCTGACCGCCGAGCGGGCCGGCGAATCGTCCGCGCCGGTACCGACCACGATCACCGTCCCCGGTCACGTGCTGCATGGCGGACTCACCGTCGACCGGCTGGTGCTCTCCCCCGCCGCCGCCGCGCGGCTCGGCCTGGTCGCCGACCCGGCCGGGTACGTCGTCGACACCGCCGCCGCGCCCGGACCCGTCCAGCGGACCCGGCTGGCGGCCGCGCTGCGCCCGCTCGCCCCGCTCATGGTCGAGGTCGGACCGGACGGACCGGACGGCGACCGGCGCCCGCTGCTGCTCCTGCTCGCCATCGGCTCCGGCCTGATCACCCTCGGGGCGGCCGGGGTGGCCACCGGCCTCGCCGCGGCCGAGGGCCGGCGGGACCTCTCCACGTTGGCCGCCGTCGGCGCCAGCCCCCGGTTGCGTCGGATGCTGTCGCTCTGCCAGTCCGGGGTGATCGCGGTGCTCGGCTCCGTGCTGGGCATCGTGGCCGGCCTGGCCTCCGCGCTGATCATCCTGACCTCGGTCAACCGCCAGTACGCCGACAGCTGGCCGGTCGAGCCGCCGTACCCGGTGGTGGTGCCCTGGACGACGCTCGGCGTGCTGGTGGTGGTGCCGCTGGTGGCGATGCTCGGCGCCGGCCTGCTCACCCGTTCCCGGCTGGCGGTGGAACGCCGGCTCGACTGAGCACACCGCGCCCCGATCGACCAGAGCCGATCGGGGGTCCCCCTCGGGGCGACGAATTGGCAGACTGTCGGCGTGTCCGTTCTGGGATCCCTCACCCGCCGACTCGGCCACCACGGCTGGTTCGGCGCCACCATGCGCCTGCTGGTCCCGGCCGACCGGGCGGTCGGCCGGCTCACCCGCGGCCGGGTGGTGGCGTTCGGTCTGGTGCCGTCGCTGGTCATCACCACCACCGGCCGCCGGTCCGGCCAGCCGCGCAGCAACCCGCTGCTCTACGTCCCCGACGGTGACGGTTACGTGGTGATCGGGTCGAACTGGGGCCAGCAGCACCAGCCGGGCTGGGCGATGAACCTACTGGCCAAGCCGGAGGCGGAGGTGGCCGTCAAGGGGCGGCGGATCCCGGTCCGCGCCGAGGTCGCCTCCGACGCCGAACGGGAGCGGCTGTGGCAGCTGCTGGTCACCGAGTGGCCGGCGTACCGGACGTACGTCGAGCGGGCCGGCGGCCGGGAGATCCGCATCTTCCGGTTGGTCCCCACCGGCGCCGACCGCTCCTGACCGGCGGCCGGGCGCGGCGGGACGGGCCAACGGGCCGGCGTGGCTAGGGTGGGAGGCGGCGACCCGGCCGACGCGTGGCGGGCGGTGACGTCCACGGGCGGCCCGGCCCGGCGGGCGACGCGATCGCGGGACAGGGGTGGTACCCGGTGGACGGGAGCGGCACGGACCTGAGCACCGACCCGCACCTCGGCGATCCCCGGTGGCGGGTCGCGGAGCGGGTCGCCGAGGCGGCCCGGCAACGCTTCCCGGCGGACATCCTGGCGGTCGCGGTGCACGGCCCGCTGGCGCACGGCGACGACGACGGCGGCGGCGACGGTGAGGTCGGGCTGCTGCTGGTCACCTACCGTCTTGGCGGCGGGCCGGCGCCGTCGACCCGGCGGGTGGACGGGGTGCTGGTCGACCTCACCGTGGCCGGCGCCGAGGACTACCTGCGGCAGGCCCGCGCGCTCACCGCGCTGTGGCCGTTGACCGCCGACCGGTACGTCACCACCACCGCCCTGTACGACCCGACCGGCTGGCTGCGCACCCTGCGCGACGCGCACCTCGGCCGGCTGGCCCGGGCCCGGCCGGCGGAGTTCAGCACCGCGGCCCGGCAGGCCTGGTACCGGGGCTGCGCGGCGCACGCCCGGGCCGCCCGGCTGGCCGAGTGGTACGAGACGGACCAGGCGCTGCTGATGCTCGGCGAGGCCCGGCTGGCGGCGGCCACGGTCACCGGGTTGCTCACCCGCACCTACTTCCGGGACCCGGGCGACGCGGTCCGGCGTACCGGGCTGGCCGGGGCGGACATGACCGAGGTGGGCGCCGTGCTGGCCCGGCAGGCCGACGAGCTGACCGCCCGCGGCCGCCCCGTCGACGGCACCGTCGACGACCTCCTCACCCACTGACCGCCCTCATCCCCCGCTGACCGCCCTCGTGCACGGAAAGAGTGGCCATCCGAGGCGGAATGGCCACTCTTTTGCGTGAAACTGCGACAGGGGGCGGGTCAGCCGATGCCGCCTTGGATGCCGATCAGGGCGCCTACCAGGTAGGTGGCGGCGGCGGCGGCCGCGCCGAGCAGGAGCTGCCGCAGGCCGCTGGTCCACCAGGGGCGGTAGGTGAACCGGGCGACCACCGCGCCGGCCACGAAGAGCCCCACCCCGCCCAGGCCGAGCGCCAGCCAGAGGCTGGTGAAGCCGAGCAGGTAGGTCACCAGGGGCACCAGGGCCCCGATGGAGAAGCAGAGGAACGAAGAGATCGCCGCTGCCCACGGGCTCGGCTGCTCGTCGGGGTCGACGCCCAGCTCCTCCCGCACGTGCACCCGCAGCGCCTCCTCCGGGTTGCGACGGACCGCCTCGGCGACCTGGGTGGCGAGGTCGCGGGGCAGGCCCCGGGCCACCCAGGCGTCGGCCAGCTCGCGGGCCTCCGCCTCAGGGTGGCGTTCCAGCTCCCGCCGCTCCTTGGCCACCTCGGCGGCAACCTGCTCGTTGGCCGAGCGGACGCTGGTGTACTCCCCCAGCCCCATCGAGATGGCACCGGCGACCAGGCCGGCGGTGCCGGTGAGGACGATGCTGCGCGGCGACACCCCGCCGCCGCCGACCCCGGCGATCAGGGCGATGTTGGTGACCAGGCCGTCCATCGCGCCGAAGACGGCGGGCCGCAGCCAGCCGCCGGACACGTCCGCGTGGTGCGCCTCGCGAAGCGCTGCCGGGGTCTCGGTCACGGCAGGGTGAGGATCTCGTAGCCGTCGTCGGTCACGACGATGGTGTGCTCGAACTGGGCCGTCCACTTCCGGTCCTTGGTGACCACGGTCCAGCCGTCGTCCCACATGTCGTACTGGTAGGTGCCGAGGGTGATCATCGGCTCGATGGTGAAGGTCATCCCCGGTTCCATCACCTCCGTCGGCCGCGGGTTGTCGTAGTGCGGCACGTAGAGACCGCTGTGGAACGCCTCGCCGATGCCGTGGCCGGTGAAGTCGCGGACCACCCCGTAGCCGAAGCGCTTGGCGTACGACTCGATGACCCGCCCGATCACGTTGATCTGCCGGCCGGGCTTGACCGCCTTGATGCCCCGCATCATCGCCTCGTGGGTGCGCTCGACCAGCAGCCGCGCCTCCTCGTCCACCTCGCCGACGCAGAAGGTGGCGTCGGTGTCGCCGTGCACCCCGTCGAGGTACGCCGTGACGTCGACGTTGATGATGTCGCCGTCCTGGAGCACGGTCGTGTCCGGGATGCCGTGGCAGATCACCTCGTTGAGGCTGGTGCAGCAGGACTTGGGGAAGCCCTTGTAGCCCAGCGTCGACGGGTAGGCGCCGTGGTCGACCAGGAACTCGTGCACCACCCGGTCGATCTCGTCGGTCGTCACGCCGGGCTTGCAGTGCTCACCCGCCAGCTGGGTCGCCTGGGCGGCCAGCCGGCCGGCGACCCGCATCTTCTCGATGGTCTCGGGAGTCTGCACGTGCGAGCCGCGCCACTCCTGTGGGCGCTTCTTGCCCACGTACTCCGGTCGGGCGATGTGGGCGGGGACCGCCCGCCACGGGGAGAGCGTGCCAGGGGTCAGCGGCGCACGGACGTTCATGCGGACAGCCTATCGCCGACGCCCTGGTGACCCCCGCCACGGCCCGGCCGTCCCGGTTGTTGCCGTGGCAAGTGGGCTGTGCCATTGTGACCTGGTGGATCAAGGGGGCGCACCTCCCGTCTTCTCCGCGAGCTCCGAGCTCGACGGAGGCCACCTCCGCGTCGTGGTCACCGGTGAGGTCGACATGGCCACCGCCGACACGATGCTCCGCACCGCGCTGCGCGAACCGGCCGACCAGGTCACCCTCGACCTGCGCGCGGTCAGCTTCTTCGACTCGGCCGCGATCCACGCCGTGGTCCAGCTCGCCCAGCGTTTCCCGACCACGCTGACCGTGCTCCCCTCCCGCCAGGTGAGCCGGGTGCTGGAGATCTCCGGCCTGGCCGAGCAGGACTGGCTGCACCGCGACTGACCACGCCCCGCCCGCCCGGGCGTCGGGCCCGCGGGCTCAGTCGCGCAGCCGCCGGCGCAGCGTCACGTCCGTCCCCGACGAGGTACGCGTCACCGTCAGCTCGCCCAGCGCCCGGATCAGCGACAGTCCCCGGCCCCGGAAGCCGGCCCCGGTGGACTCGCGCCACTGCCCGCTGTCGCGCACCGTCACCACCACCGTGCCGTCCTCGATGACCACCTCCACGCCGATGGTCGGCTCGGTCGGTGACACCGGGTGCTCGATGGCGTTCGCGGCGGCCTCGGAGACCGCCACGGTGAGGTCGAACAGGTCGTTCTCGTCGACGCCGTGCGCGCCGAGGAAGTCCTCCAGCCGCTTGCGCAGCACGCTGAGCCGGGTCGGGTCGGCGGGCAGCCGCAGCGCGAACCGGTTCAGCTCGGCGGCCTCCAGCGCCAGCACCGCCACGTCGTCGTGCCGGGTCCGCTCGGCGACCCGCTCGACCACCGCGTCGATCAGGTCGGCCACGTGCTCGCCCCCGGTGCCCGCGTCGGCCCGCAGCTGCGCCAGTGCCGCGTCGATGCCGGAGTGCCGGTCCTCGATCAGCCCGTCGGTGTAGAGCAGCAGCCGGGAGCCGAGGGCGATCTCGCCCTCGACGATGCGGTAGTTGGTGCCGCTGAGCGCACCGATGGGCGGCCCGAGCGCCCGCTCGTGCAGGAACGCCACGTCGTCTCCTCGGATCAGCAGGGGGGACGGGTGCCCGGCGCTGGCGTATCGCAGCCGGCCGGTGCGCGGGGAGTACGCCAGGCACACCACCGTGGCGTACGACTGGCGCTCGGTCGAGCCGACCAGCCGGTTCAGCCGGGTCAGCGACTGGCCGGGGTCGAAGCCCTCCAGCAGGTACGCCCGCAGCGCGTTGCGCAGCTGGCCCATGGCCGCCGCCGCCCCGACGCCCTTGCCGACCACGTCGCCGATGACGAGCACCACCTCGTCGTCGGCCACGCCGATCACGTCGTACCAGTCGCCGCCGACCTCGACGTCGGTGCTGCCGGGCAGGTAGCGGCTGGCCACCACCGCGCCGGGCAGCTGGGGCAGCGAGCGCGGCAGCAGGCTGTGCTGGAGGGTGGTGGCGATCCGGTGTTCGGCCTCGTAGAGCTGGGCGTTCTCCAGCCGTACCCCGATCAGGCGGGCGAGTTGGGTGAGCGCGGCCTGCTCGGTGCCGTCGCCGTCGTGACGCCAGACCCGCAGCTCGCCGAGCTGCGTGCCGGTGGTGCCGGTCAGGGGCAGGACGTGCGTCGGCTCGGGCCCGGTCGTCCCACCGCCGTCCGCCTCGTAGCAGGCGCCAGTGGTGCTGACCACCACCCGGGCCGCCTCGGCGAGGCTGAGCGCGTGCTGGGCGGCGACCTGCACCACGTCGGCGGTGGACCGGGCGGTGTTGACCGCCACCGCCGCGTCGGCCAGCGCCCGCAGCCGGCGGATGATCTGCCCGCGCAGCTGGCCCAGCTCGACGTTGGCCCGGACCCGGGCGATCAGCTCCTGACCGGAGAAGGGCTTGGTGAGGTAGTCGTCCGCGCCGACCGAGAGCCCGGCGACCGCCTCGGCGGAGCCGGCCCGCGCGGAGAGCAGCACGATCGGCACGTGCCGGGTGCGCGGGTTCGCCCGCAGCGCGGTGACCAGGCCGAAGCCGTCCAGCCGGGGCATCATCACGTCGGTCAGCACCAGGTCGAACGGGGCGTCGACGGCCTGTTCCAGGGCGGCGACGCCGTCCGGCACCGCCACCACCTCGTACGACGGGCCGAGCAGCCGGGTGACGTGTTCGCGCAGGTCGGCGTTGTCGTCGGCGAGCAGGATCCGACCCGCCCCCTCGACCGCGCCCTCCACCTGCGGCGCGGTGTCCGGGTCGCCGCCGGAGGTCCAGAGCGCGGTCTCGGCCATGTAGAGCGACGCCTGTCGCGGCCGGGGCGGCACCGGACCGGCGGACGCCACCCGGTCGGACGGCAGGTGCGCGGAGCCGAACGGGACGGTCACCGCGAAGAGGCTGCCCTCGTCGACCCGGCTGTGCGCCTCCACCCGTCCGCCGTGCATCTCGGCCAGCTCGCGGACCAGCGCCAATCCGATGCCAGTGCCCTCGTGGGTGCGGGAGCGCACCCCCGGCACCCGGTGGAACCGCTCGAAGACGTGCGGCAGCTCCTCGGGGACGATGCCGACGCCGGTGTCGGTGACCTCCAGCCGGGCCATCCCGTCCACCGCGCGGATCCGGACCCGGATCTCACCGTCGAAGGTGAACTTCAGCGCGTTGGACACCAGGTTGAGGACGATCTTCTCCCACATGTCCCGGTCGACGAAGACCGGCGCGGGCAGCGGCGGGCAGTCCACCACCAGGCGCAGCCCGGCCCGTGCCATGGCCGAGCGGAAGGTGCTGGTCAGCCGGGCGGTGTAGTCGGCCAGGTCGGTGGGCTCGTAGTGGGCGGCGAGCCGGCCCGACTCCAGCCGGGAGAAATCCAGCACGGTGTTGACCAGCTTCAGCAGGCGCAGCGCGTTGCGGTGCATCACGGTCAACCGGTCGATGTACGCCGGCGGCAACTGGGGGTCGGCGAGCATGTCCTCCAGCGGGCCGAGGACCAGCGTCAGCGGGGTGCGGAACTCGTGGCTGACGTTGGCGAAGAAGTTGGTCTTGGCCCGGTCCAGCGCGGCCAGCTCGGCGGCGCGGGCCCGTTCCTGCTCGTACACCTGCTGCTGGCCGACCGCGCGGGAGATCTGCGCGGCGACGAGGTGGAGGAAGTCGCGGTAGTCGGCGCCGAGCGGCAGCAGCCGGGAGACGCCGACCACCAGCACCCCGGCGGGCTCGTTGGTCGCGGTGAGGGGCAGCAGCAGGGCCCGCCCGCCGGCCTCCGGCGGCACCGTGCCGAGGAGTTCGGTCACCTCGACGTCGTCGGCGCCCCCGCCGGCGGCGACCCGGTCGAGGATGGCCGGCGCCTCGGCGCGCACGGTCGCCGGGTCGACGCCGCTTGCCCCGGCAAGGTGGAGCCGGCCGTCGTCGTCGTAGAGGTGGATCAGGGCGAACGGCACGTCGGCGTGGTGCCCGTCCAGCACCGCGGCCGCGGTACGGCCCAGCTCCGCCGTGCTGCCCGCGTCGACCAGCCGGCTGCCCAGCTCGGCCAGGGCCCGCAGGCGGCGCTCGCCGACCACCCGGCCGGTGGTCTCGTTGACGAGGCAGAGCACGCCGTGGACCGTGCCGTCGGCGCCCCGGACCGGGTCGTAGGAGACGTCGAAGTAGACCTGTTCCAGGAAGCCCTGCCGCTCGATCAGGAACGGGTGGTTCTCGCCCCGGTACGGCTCGCCGGTCAGCCGGACGGCGTCGAGCAGCGGGCGGAGCACGTCCCAGGTCTCTACCCAGTGCTCCCGGGCGGGCTGGCCGATCACGTCGGGGTGCTTGTCGCCGATCGTGGGTCGGTAGGCGTCGTTGTAGATGGCCAGCTGGTCCTCGCCCCAGAACAGCACCATCTGGGAGCGCGAGGCGAGCACCATGCTGACCGCGTGGCAGAGCGCCGGCGGCCAGGTGTCGGGAGTGCCGATCGGGGAGGCGGTCCAGTCGAATTCGCGCAGCCGCCGGCCCATCTCACGGCCGGCGGCGAAGGCGGCGGCGAGCAGCGGCGGAAGGGCGCGGTCCGCAGCACGCGAGGACCGACCCCGTCCGTCCTCGCCCACCTGGGCCGAGCTCATGAATCCTCCCCGCTCCGGCCGTTGCCACGACGCCTCGGCGATCGCCGGCCGCGACCCGCCTTCTACCCCGACGGATCAGCAACGTAACGCATGTTGCGGATCGGGCGCTGGTAACCCGGGTCTCATCCTGCCGTCATCGGCCGGACATCGCTCGTCGGGGAGGGGGCAGCGCCGGTCCGGCGCCGTGCTCAGAAGACCGGCAGGCCGTCGATGCTGGCGGCGTTCTTCCTGCTCCGGTAGGCCGCCAGGTCCGCCGGGGTGCGTCGGGAGCCCCACTCGATCAGCAGGTCGCGTTCGCCGCGGTAGTCCATCAGCGGCACCGCGTAGCCGCAGGAGTCGCTGACCCGGTCGACCTCGACCGTGACCACCGCCCGGACGGCGTGTGAGTCCGGCGGGTCGGGGAAGTCGGCGAGCAGCGCCGGGAAGCCCGGGTCGGTGAGCGGGGTGGCGACGCCCCGGCCATGCAGCCGGACGATCTTGGGCGGGCCGGCGAAGGCACAGAACATGATGGTGATCCGCCCGTTCTCCCGCAGGTGGGCGATCGTCTCCGCGCCGCTACCGTGGTAATCCAGCCAGGCCACCGTCAGCGGGCCGCGGACGAGGAAGGTGCCGCGCATCCCCTTCGGCGAGACGTTGACGTGCCCGTCCGGCCCGGAGGGAGCGGAGGCCACGAAGAAGACCGGTTGCGCCTCAATGAAGTCGCGCAGCCGCCCGTCGATGGCCGGATGGACCTTCCCCATGGCGGACATCCTCGCACCGGTAGCCGTAAAGTGGGACACCCCTTCCCATCATCTGGAGCGGGCCGCGCGGACCAGGGCGGTCACCGGGCGGGGGTCGGCCTCGTTCTCCGGATGCCACTGCACGCCGAGCAGGAAACGCCGCCGCGGATCCTCGACCGCCTCGACCACCCCGTCGTCCGCCCAACCGGTGACCGTGAGCCGCCCCGCGTCGGCCACTCCCTGGTGGTGGTAGGAGTTGACCCGGTCCACCCCGGCCATCACCGCGCCCGCCAGGCTGCCCGACGCGAACCGGACCGGGTGCGCGCCGTACCTTCCCGGCGCCGGGCGGTGCCGGTCGTGACCGACCACGTCCGGCAGGTGCTGGTGCAGCACCCCGCCGTGGGCGACCACCATCAGCTGCATGCCCCGACAGATCCCCAGCACCGGCAGGTCGGCGGCGAGCGCGCCGGTGAGCAGGGCCAGCTCACCCGCGTCCCGGTCCGGCCGGGGCTCGGTCCGCGGGTCGGGCGGCCGGTCGTACCGCTCCGGGCCGACGTCGGCACCGCCGGCCAGGACCAGCCCGTCGAGCACCCGGACCACGTCGGCGTCCACGTCGTCCGGGGGCAGCACCACCGCCCGCCCGCCGGCCGCGGCGACCGCCCGGACGTACGCCTGCGGCACCAGCGCGGCCGGCACGTCCCGCCACACGGCCCAGCCGGCCGGTTCGACGTACGAGGTGATCCCGATCAGCGGACGACCCACCGGGCCGACGCTCACCGGGCCGGCACCGTTCGCGACTGCGGGGCTTGCAGACCCGGCTCACTCCTCGCGCTCACAGTGGAGTGACGTACGCGCCGGTGATGCCGCCGTCCACCACGAACTGCGCGGCGGTCATGAACGACGAGTCGTCGCTGGCCAGGAAGGCCACCGCGGCGGCGATCTCCTCGGGTGCGCCGAACCGGCCCATCGGCACGTGCACCAGCCGGCGGGCGGCCCGCTCCGGATCCTTCGCGAACAGCTCCAGCAGCAGCGGGGTGGCGACCGGGCCGGGGCAGAGCGCGTTGACCCGGATGCCCTCGCGGGCGAACTGCACGCCCAGCTCCCGGGTCATCGCCAGCACCCCGCCCTTGCTCGCGGTGTACGCGATCTGCGAGGTGGCCGCCCCCATCAACGCCACGAACGAGGCGGTGTTGATGATCGACCCCTTGCCCTGTCGCCGCATGTGCGGGATGACGTGCTTGCAGCAGAGATAGACGCTGGTGGTGTTGACCCGCAGCACCCGCTCCCAGGCGTCCAGCCCGGTCTCCAGGATCGAGTCGTCGTCCGGCGGTGAGATGCCGGCGTTGTTGAACGCCACGTCGACCCGTCCGTGCCGGGCGACCACCCCGTCGAAGAGTTCCCGGACGGCCGCCTCGTCGGCCACGTCGGCGAGGACGAACTCCCCGCCCACCTCCTCGGCGGCCCGCCGGCCGGCCTCGGTGTCGATGTCGACGCAGACCACCCGGGCCCCCTCGGCGGCGAACCGCCGCACGGTGGCCAGCCCGATCCCGCTGCCCGCCCCGGTCACCACGGCGACCCGGTCCGTCAGTCGTCCCTGCACGGTGCTCACTCCTCGGTGCTGATGAAGACGTTCTTGACATCGGTGAAGGCGTGCAGGGCGTCCGGGCCCAGCTCCCGACCCAGCCCGGAGCGCTTCATGCCGCCGAACGGGGTCCAGTAGCGCACGGAGGAGTGCGAGTTGACGCTGAGGTTGCCCGACTCCACGGCCCGCGCCATCCGCAACGCCCGGCCGACGTCCCGGGTCCAGATCGAGCCGGAGAGGCCGTACTCGGTGTCGTTGGCGAGCCGGACCGCGTCGGCCTCGTCGTCGAACGGGAGCACCGAGACGACCGGGCCGAAGATCTCCTCCCGCCAGTGCCGGTCGGCCGGCGAGTCGGCGAGCAGCACGGTCGGGGCGTACCAGAAGCCGGGGCCGTCGGGGCGGGAGCCGGTGAAGGCCACCTTCGCGCCGTCGACGTAGCCGCCGACCCGGTCGCGGTGGGCGGCGGAGATGAGCGGGCCCATCTCGGCGGTGTCCCGGACCGGGTCCTCGACCCGGAAGGCGCGCACGGCCGGTTCGAGCAGCTCCAGGAAGCGGTCGTACACCGGGCGCTGGACCAGGATCCGGGACCGGGCGCAGCAGTCCTGGCCGGCGTTGTCGAACACCGCGTACGGCGCGGTGGCGGCCGCCTTCTCCAGGTCGGCGTCGGCGAAGACCAGGTTGGCGGACTTGCCGCCGAGTTCCAGGGTGACCCGCTTCACCTGGGCGGCGCAGCCGGCCATGATCCGGGTGCCGACCTCGGTGGAGCCGGTGAAGCAGACCTTCCGGACGGCCGGGTGGGCGACGAACCGCTCGCCGACCACGCTGCCGGCGCCGGGCAGGACGGTGAACACGCCCTCCGGCAGCCCGGCCACCAGGGCCAGCTCGGCCAGGCGCAGCGCGGTGAGCGGGGTCAGCTCGGCGGGCTTGAGCACCACGGTGTTGCCGGCGGCGAGGGCGGGGGCGAAGCCCCAGCCGGCAATGGGCATCGGGAAGTTCCACGGCACGATCACCCCGACCACGCCCAGCGGCTCGTGGAAGGTCACGTCCAGCCCGCCGGGCACCGGGATCTGCCGTCCGGTCAGCCGTTCCGGCGCGCCCGCGTAGTAGTCGAGCACGTCCCGGACGTTGCCCGCCTCCCAGCGCGCGTTGCCGATCGTGTGTCCGGAGTTGCGCACCTCCAGCCGCGCCAACTCCTCCAGGTGCGCGTCCACCACGCCGGCGAACCGCCGCAGCAGCCGCGCCCGGTCCCCCGGCGCCACGTCGCGCCACGTCTCGAAGGCAGCAGCCGCCCGGGAGATCGCCGCGTCGGCCTCCCCCGCCGACGTGGCCGCCACCTCCGCCACCACCGCCCCGGTGGCCGGATTGATCACCTCACCCAAGACAACACCCTCCCTCCCATCCCGCCCTCGCCCCACCCGCAGCCCCCGTCGATCTTGCAGTTGCTGCCCCGACAAGAGCGGCTCATCGGCATGGACCAGGGGCGCAAAGTGCAAGATCGGCGACGAGGGGGCGCGGAGGGTCAGAGGCGTTCGAAGCCACGCACGAGCTCCCAGTCGGTCACCGCGGCGTCGAAGGCGGTGAGTTCGACCCGGGCCTGGTTGGCGTAGTGGGCCCGCACCTCGTCGCCGAAGGCCTCGCGGGCGACCTCCGAGGACTCCCAGAGGGTGAGGGCGTCACGCAGGGTGGCCGGCACCCGGGCGGCACGCCGGTCGTCGTACGCGTTGCCGGTGCACTCCTCGCCCAGCTCCAGCTTGCGTTCGATGCCGTGCACCGCCCCCGCCACCAGGGCGGCGATCGCCAGGTAGGGATTCACGTCGGCGCCGGGCACCCGATTCTCCACCCGCATGCCCTGCCCGTGCCCGACCAGCCGCAGCGCGCAGGTGCGGTTGTCGGTGCCCCAGCGCAGCGCGGTCGGGGCGAACGAGCCGGGCTGGTAGCGCTTGTAGGAGTTGACGTTCGGGGCGAAGAAGAGGCTCAGCTCCCGCATGGTGTCGAGCAGCCCGGCCAGCACCTGCTGCCCGATCGCGCTCAGGTGCGCCGGCCCGTCACCGAGCATGGCCGAGCGGCCGTCGGCGCCGCGCAGCGAGAAGTGGATGTGGCAGGAGTTGCCTTCCCGGGCGTTCGGCTTGGCCATGAAGGTGATCGACATGCCCTCCTGGGCGGCGATCTCCTTCGCCCCGTTCTTGTAGATGACGTGGTGGTCGGCGCAGGCCACCGCCTCGTCGTAGCGGAAGGCGATCTCGTGCTGGCCGAGGTTGCACTCCCCCTTGGCGCTCTCCGGGGTCAGCCCCGCGCCGGCCATCTCGGTGCGGATCCGGCGCAGCAGCGGCTCCACCCGGGCCGTGCCGAGCAGCGAGTAGTCCACGTTGTACTGGTTGGCCGGGGTGAGGTCGCGGTAGCCGCGCCGCCAGGCCTCCTCGTACGAGTCGCGGAAGAGCACGAACTCCAGCTCGGTGCCGGCGTACGCGGTGAGCCCGTGGGCGGCCAGCCGGTCGAGCTGGCGACGGAGGATCTGCCGGGGCGAGGCGACCACCGGGCCGGAGTCGTCCAGCCAGGCCAGGTCGGCGATGAGCAGGGCGCTGCCCGGCTGCCAGGGCACCCGGCGCAGGGTGTCGAGGTCGGGGACCATGGCGAAGTCCCCGTAGCCGCGTTCCCAGCTCGACATGGCGTACCCGTCGACGGTGTTCATGTCGACGTCCACGGCGAGCAGGTAGTTGCACCCCTCGCTGCCGCCGGCGACCACCTGGTCGAGGAAGAAGGGGGCGTGGAACCGTTTGCCCTGCAACCGGCCCTGCATGTCGACCAGAGCCAGCACCACCGTGTCGATCTCGCCCTCGGCGACGGCGACCCGGAGTTGTTCCAGCGTGAGCGGAGCTTTCCTCATCGGCTCGCCTCCATCACCAAGGTCTACTCGTCGATCCGATCACCGTCAATGCCCGCCGGACGGGCCCCGGCAAACCCGGGGCCAGCGGGCCGTGGTCAGGCCGGCTCGTCGGCCGGTGCGGCGTCCGTGGTGCGCTGCGCCGGCAGGTCGACGGTACGGCGGGGACCGGTGAACCACTTCCGGGCCGAGGCGTACCACCAGACGGCGACACCGAGCAGCAGCCCGCCGACGGCGAGCGGCGCGTAGTTCACCGCCGACCAGCTGAAGTCGGCGTGCCCGGGCACCCCCGCGGGGACGATCGGCAGCACGAAGTAGACCGAGATCACGGCGATCTCGACGACCGCGATCCAGCCGAGCACCTTGTACTTCGGGCCGAGCGTCCACGGCCCGGGCTGGAACCGGTTCCCCATCCGCAGCCGCAGCGCGATCGGGATGACGAAGGACAGGTAGAGCCCGATCACCGCCACCGAGACCACCGCGTAGAAGGCGACCGGGATGCCGGAGGGGCTCTCGTAGAGGGCCGGGAGGGTGAGCACCAGACCCGCCACGGTGGCGCCGATGATGGCGTTGGCCGGGGTGCCGTTGCGGTCGACCTTCGACCAGAGTCGCCAGCCCGGCACGGCCCGGTCCCGGCTGAACGCGTACGTCATCCGCGACATCGACGTCACGCAGCTCATCCCGCAGAAGAACTGGCCGATGGTGGAGATGATGATGACGGTCTTGAAGAAGAACGGGGTGAGCGCCGGCTCGAAGATCGCCCCGGAGAACCCGCTGGCGGAGTTGATCGCCTCCACGTCGGTGGCGGCGAAGAGGAAGGCCAGCAGCAGGATCCAGCCGCCGACCGCCGAGTAGAAGATCGACCGCCAGAGCCCCTGGGCGGCGGCCTTCGAGGCGCCCCGGGTCTCCTCGGAGACGTGGGCACAGGCGTCGAAGCCGGTGATCGTGTACTGGGTGAGCAGGAAGCCCAGCGGCAGTACGTAGAACCAGAAGGTGAGCCCGCCGGTGTCGCCGTCGCCGAACCCGGAGTTGTTGAACCGCTCGGTGAAGACGAACCGGAAGCTCTGGTGGTCGTCGGGGACGAGGAGCAGGATGGCCACCACGGCGGCCGCGCCGGCCACGTGCCACCAGACCGAGACGTTCTGGAGTACGTCGATGATCCGGTGCCCGAAGATGTTGATCAGCCCGTGCAGCGCCAGGATGATCACGAAGAGTCCGAAGGCCTGGCGCAGCGTCCCGGCCCAGCCGTCGAAGAGCGCCGACAGGGTGAGGTTGAGGAAGGTCGCGCAGCCGTAGTCGACCGACGCGGTCACCGCGACCAGCCCGATCAGGTTGAGCCAGCCGGTGAACCAGCCGTGCACCGGGCGGCCCATCTTCGCCGCCCACCAGTAGATGCCGCCCGCGGTCGGGTATGCCGAGACCAGCTCCGCCAGGCAGAAGCCGATGATCAGGATGAACAGCGAGATCAGCGGCCAGCCCCAGCTGATGGCGACCGGGCCGCCGTTGTTCCAGGCCTGGCCGAAGGTGGTGAAGCAGCCGGCCAGGATCGAGATGATGGAGAACGAGATGGCGAAGTTGGAGAAGCCGCTCCACTTGCGGTGCAACTCCTGCTGGTAACCGAGTTCGGCGAGCCGTCGGGCGTCGTCGTCCATCGGTTGCTCGGCGGTCGGCGCGGGCGTCGTGGCCACTGCACACCTCCTGGAGGTGGTCCCCGGTACGAGTGCGCCCGAGTCTCGTCCCGTCGATCACGCCGGTCAATCCACCGTGGCGGCCGAACTCGCAAATTGCGTTGCCGGACAATCCGCCGTGGGCGCATGCTTTGGCCCGTGACCAGGCCCGATCGCGACGGGTCTCCACCGGGCGCTCGGCAACGCCCGGTCCGCGGCGGCGCGGGGCGTCCACCTCTCTCTCACGTACGGCGTGCTCCGCCGTACCCGACGGACGCCCCACGCCGCCGCCTCTCCGCTAATGTGCGGCGATGACCGCTCCCCTGCGCCGGTACCGCACGGGACTCACCGACAGCAGCTGGTGGGACGGCTTCGCGTTCCGGCCCGACGACATCGTGGTGAGCACCCCGTCCAAGTGCGGCACCACCTGGGCCCAGATGATCTGCGCGCTGCTGGTGCACGGCACCGCCGAGCTGCCCGCCCCGCTCAGCGCCCTCTCCCCCTGGCTGGACATGCGGCTGCGCCCGGCCCGGGAGGTGCGGGGGGCCCTTGATCGGCAGACCCACCGCCGGATCATCAAGACCCACACCCCGCTCGACGGCCTGCCCGCCGCGCCCGGCGTGACGTACCTCGTGGTGGGGCGCGACCCGCGCGACGTCGCCGTGTCGATGAGCCACCACCGGGCCAACCTGGACGGCGTGGTGCTCGCCCGGCTCTTCGCCGCGGCCGGACCGGAGCCGGACGGGCCCCGGCAGCCGCGCCCGACCGACCCGAGGCTGCGGCTGCTGGAGTGGATCGACGAGGACCTGCCCGGCACGGTCTGGCACCTGGCCGACGCCTGGGCGCGGCGCCACGAGGAGCAGGTCCTGCTGCTGCACTACGCCGACCTCTCCCGCGACCTGGCCGGCCGGATGCGGCTGGTCGCCGCCCGGCTCGGCATCGAGGTACCGGAGGCGCGCTGGCCCGGTCTGGTCCGGGCGGCCACCTTCGGCGGGATGCGCGACCGGGCCGCCCAGCTCGTCCCGGAC
The DNA here is from genome assembly GCF_059089345.1 of Micromonospora sp. BS32. NCBI lineage: Bacteria > Bacillati > Actinomycetota > Actinomycetes > Micromonosporales > Micromonosporaceae > Micromonospora > Micromonospora sp. BS32. Next base: position 3,896 of record NZ_JBSSHR010000001.1, on the reverse strand, counting down.
GAACGGCTCGGCCTCTTCGCCGACCGCGAGCGGTTCTTCCGCAGCGGCTCCTCTGGGCAGTGGCGCCGGCTCCTGACCCCGGCCGACGAGGCCCACTACCAGCGGCGGCTGGCCGCCCTGGCCCCGGCGGACCTGCGGCACTGGCTGCACCACGGCAGCCTCGGGGCGGCGGAGCCGGCGGTCAGGTGAGCAGCAGGCCGGCCACCCAGAGGGCGGCCACGGTCAGGCCGGCGAGGAACTCCACCAGCATCGACAGGCCGGCCGCCTTGAGCGCCTGCACGGTCGCCGGCCAGGCGAGCTGGTTGCTGCCCAGCCGCAGCCGTTCCGCGCCCCACACCCCGCCGATGAAGCCCAGCACCAGTCCCACCACCGGGATCACGAAGAACCCGACCAGGCCCAGCACCCCGCCGGCGAGCAGGGACGACGTGGGCACCCCGGTCCGCTTCAGGTGCCGCCCCGGCCAGAGATACTTGACCACCGTGCCGCCGGCCGCGACCACGGTGGCCAGCGCGAGCACCGCCCAGCGGCCCGGGCCGGCGCCGCCGAAGAGCGCCCAGACCAGCACCCCGCCCCAGCACAGCGGCAGCGCCGGCAGGCCCGGCACCACCACCCCGGCCAGCCCGGCCAGGATGGCCAGCGCGGCGACCACCGAGACCGCCGCCTGAGAGTCCGTCAGGCTCACACCGCCACCCTTCGTCGCCGCCGGCGCAGCCGGGCGGGCCGGGAGCCGTTCACACCGCCACCTCCCCGCGCAGCCGACCGGTGATCTCCTCCGCCGGGACGGGCGCGCCGAACCAGCGGCCCTGACCGGTGTCGCAGCGCAGCGCCCGCAGCCGCTCGGCCTGCGCCTGCGTCTCCACCGCCTCGGCGGTCACCCAGAGCTCCAGCGCGTGCGCCAGCCGCACCAGCGCGTCCACGATCCGCTCGTCCCGGTGGTCGGCCGGGGCGTCGGAGTCGTCGGCGCGGATTCCCTCCACGAACGGGCCGGCCAGCTTCAGGCAGTGGATCGGCAACCGGCGCAGATACGCCAGGTTCGAGTACCCGGTGCCGAAGTCGTCGATGGCCAGCCGTACGCCCAGCCCGGCGAGGCGCCGCAGCGACCGCAACGGTTCCCCGGCGCTGCCCATCACCGCGCTCTCGGTCAGCTCCAGCTGCACCAGCTCGGCCGGCAGGCCGGTACGGCTCAGCACCGACGCGACGGTGTCCACGATGGCCGGGTCGTCGGCCTGCCGGGCGGCCAGGTTGACGCTCACCACCAGCCGCGCCTCGGGGAACTCGCGGTGCCAGGCCCGGGCGTCCCGGCAGGCCTGCCCGAGCACCCACTCGCCGAGCCGGACGATCAGGCCGGTCTCCTCGGCCAGCCCGATGAACTGGTCCGGCCCGATCAGGCCCAGCTCCGGATGGCACCAGCGGACCAGCGCCTCCACGGCCAGCATCGAGCCGTCCAGCAGCGACACGATCGGCTGGTAGTGCACCACGAACTCGCCCCGGTCCAGGGCGGCCGGCAGGCCGGCGGCGAGCGCCGAGCGGGCGATGTCGGCGGCGCTGCGCTCCGGGTCGTACACCGCCCACCGGCCACGGCCCTCCGCCTTCGCCCAGTAGAGGGTGGTGTCGGCGGCCTTCATGAGCTCGGAGACGTTGGTCTCCACCGCGGGGCACTCGACCACCCCGACGCTGGCGGACACGGCGAGCTGCTGGTCGCCGACGAGCACCGGGGCGGAGACCGCGGCGAGGGCCAGCTCGGCGACCCCCACCGCGTCGTCGATGCTCTCCCCGCCCCGGACCAGGATGACGAACTCGTCGCCGCCCATCCGCGCCACCAGGTGACCCTGCCCGGCCACGCAGTCGGCGAGCCGGCGCGCGATGGTGACCAGCAGCCGGTCACCGAGGTCGTGGCCGAAGCTGTCGTTGACCGCCTTGAAACCGTCCAGATCCAGGAAGCAGACGCCGATCCGTTGCTCGGGGCCGGCGCTCTCGAAGAGCTGCCCCAGCGTCTCGAAGAACAGGGTGCGGTTGGGCAGGCCGGTGAGCGGGTCGTGCAGCGCCTGGAACCGCAGCCGTTGCTGGAGCTCGTACCGCTCGGTGATGTCCTCGATCATCGCGACGGTGAACCGGGGTCGGCCGTCGTCGTGCCGGATCAGCGACACCGCCAGGTCGGTCCAGACGATGCTGCCGTCCTTGCGGTGGTAGCGCTTCTCCACCCGGGCGGCGTCGTGCTTGCCCTCGATCAGCTCCTGGTAGAGCTCCCACATGCCGGCGGCGTCGTCGGCGTGGAACAGCGCCGGAACGTTGGTCTGCCGCAGCTCCTCGATCGTGTACCCGAGCATGTCGGCGAAGGCCTGGTTGACGTCGATGATCTGCCCGTCGATGCCGGCGATGCCGATGCCGATGGCCGCGCCGGTGAAGACGGCCCGGAACCGGGCCTCGCTGTCCCGCAGCGCCTGCTCGACGGCGTCCCGGGCCTGCCAGGCGGACCGGGCGATCCGCTCCTGCTGAGTGAACGTCCGGTCCCGCAGGGCGCGGGAGAATCCGGACGCGAGGGTGCCCTGCAACGCGGCGACCCGGTCGACGGCCTCGGGCAGGTCGGCCCGGGCGGGCAGCACCCGGGCCAGGAACCGCTCACCGAGGGCGCGGACCGACCAGTCCAGCACCCCGGGCTCGGTCAGGTGAGCCTGCACCAGCGCCCGACCCACGTCGTCCCCCGGCTCGGCGGAGAACTCCTCGGCCAGCAGGGCCTGGGCCAGCCGGACGGTGTGCACGAGCAGCAGCCGCTCGGTCTCGTCCGCGCTGAGCGGGACGAAACCGAGCTGGCGCACCGCGCGGGCCCACTCCGCGGCGTACCCCTGGGCGCCCGGACGGCTGAAGTCGTCTCCACCGGGATCCGGGACGGCGGACATGTCGACTCAGCCGGCGGGCTGGTCGTACCGGGCGACGCCGCCGAACGCCCCGAACCGCTCGGGGTGCTCGTCCACGTCGGACGGCGAGTCGGGCCGCCACAGCGGCATGTGCACCACCCCGGGCTCCAGGACCGTCCAGTCGCCGAAGAAGCCGGTGATCTCCGCGCGCGAGCGCAGCGTGATCTCGGTGGCGGTACGCGCCGACAGCCGCTGCGCGTCGAGCATCTCCTGCGGCTGGTCCTCGAAGGTGGAGTGCGAGATGACCAGGAAGCTGCCCGGCACGGCGGCGGCCCGCAGGGCGGCCAGGATGTCGCCCGGCCGGTCGACGTCCGGAATGAAGTGCACCACCCCGGCGAGCAGGATGCCCACCGGGCGGTCGAAGTCGATCAGGCCGCTGGACCGGGCCTCGTCGAGGATCAGCTTCGGCTCGCGCAGGTCCGCCCGGATGGCGATGGCCCGGTCGTTGCCGGCCAGCAGTTCCCGGCTGTGCGCCACGGCCACCGGGTCGATGTCGACGTAGACGATCCGGGCCTGCGGGTTGGCGCCCTGGGCCACCTCGTGCACGTTGCCGACGGTGGGGATGCCGGAGCCGATGTCGAGGAACTGGTCGATGCCGGCGTCGAGCAGCACGCGGACCGCCCGGCGCAGGAACTCCCGCCCGGAGCGCATGGTGGCCGCCAGGTTCGGCGTCATGCTGGCGATCTGCTCGGCGAGCTGCCGGTCGATCTCGAAGTTGTGCGCACCGCCGAGGAAGTAGTCGTAGACCCGGGCCGCGCTCGGCCGGCTCAGGTCGATCTCGGCGGGAGTTCCGTCCGGCATCTGCATCTGCTTCGCCCCAGTTCGTCGCCCCGGGAGGGAACCGGTGGGCGGGCGGGCGCGCGCGGGCACGCGGAAGCCGCACCGGCCGACCCGCGGATCGTGTGGTGGTGACCACTCTAGGCCCGTCCGCCCGGGCACGGGAGATCCGCTTTTCGAGCGCGGGCCGGCGAACCGGTGCGG